>CAZRAL010000005.1:0-82515 GCA_964598005.1 uncultured Burkholderiales bacterium | reverse complement strand
CTAATTGAAGTAAATAGATTGGCGAGAAGCTACTATTCATGCGGGATGATCACTTGTGAATCGCTTAATCAGAGGTTCCTAAGATTGTACATTGATGTTATGTAGAGCCTAACAATTTTCAATTTACACAAAATTCCTTACAGCCCCCGGTTTAGAGATTGGATTTTTTGTCTCAGCAAACGGGGATTGCTCATTAGGTACTGATAATCAAAATGGCGTCAAATTTTCGAACAAAACAAAACAGAAGCGAAGCATTAAGATTGGCAACTGACTTTGAATAGCAGTGGGTTTTGCGATGCAGACGCGCTAAGTAGCAGCGCAGTTTGTTGTTCATGCTTTCGATAGTGTAGGTATATGCTTTGCCTTTTTGGTGCCGGTCGGGGGGGAAGATTTGCCTGTAGGGATGCCAGAAGTCGGTGACGTAAGCAATTTCAGGGCCTTGAGGAATCTGCGCGCCCAGTTGTGCGGCTGTTTCGGCACTGCGATCGCCCAGCACCCCCCGACAATTCTTTGGGTAGCACGATCAACAGCCCATCACAGCCAGTAACATTATTTTTTTGCCCACATATGTCCACAGCTCATCTGCATCAATATAACTTACCTCGCATACATCAACCTGCGCTAAAATCTTGCCTGCTATTTCCCCCTTAACCCAATTCATTACAGAATTGGTAAGCCCAATGGGATACAAAATGCTCGGAGAAATTTGGTGGTGCTGAAGATAATCGGCTTACCCCAGTTTTAAGGTAGGAAGCCAGGAATTCGATCCTCAAACAGTTTCAAGCAGCGTATTTTACGTAGGGGAGTGGGGATAGATACTGCATCGCTTTTTTCTGTATGTTTGCCGATCTGAATATTAGCGTGAAGTTCAATCTATTTGCAGGTCTAATCTATAGCGCAGAAACAGCCGGTAGGCAGGATTGCGGGTTTCTTCCACGTATGCATAACCCAGGGTCTTGAGAAATTTGCGCAATGCGGTTCGCTCGTTTACAGGTACCTGCATACCAACCAGAACCCGCGCGTAATCCGCACCGTGATTACGGTAGTGGAACAAACTGATATTCCAGTTCGGGTTCATGTTGGAAAGAAAATTCATTAACGCCCCCGACCGTTCGGGAAATTCAAAGCGATAGACCAATTCTTCCTCAGCGAGAGGTGAGCGCCCGCCGGCAAGGTGCCGAAGATGCAACTTGGCCATTTCATCATCGGTCAAATCGAGAGTCTTAAATCCATGCCGGTTGAAATTCCGTACGAGTTTGGCGGTTTCGCTACGATTCTGGATTTGCACCCCGACAAACAAATGGGCCTCCTGTGCATCAGCGATGCGATAGTTGAATTCGGTCACATTCCGAGGTCCCAGTAACTCGCAAAAATGTCTGAAACTGCCGCGCGCCTCGGGCACCGTCACGGCAAGCAGCGCTTCATGATGCTCGCCCACTTCGGCGCGTTCCGCCACGAAACGCAGGCGGTCGAAATTCATGTTTGCGCCGCAACAAATCGCCACCAGTGTTTTGCCTTTAATTTTTTCGCGCGCAACATAACGCTTGATACCAGCCACCGCAAGCCCACCAGAAGGCTCCATAATCGAGCGCGTATCCTGAAAAATATCCTTGATGGCCGCGCAGATTTCGTCGGTATCGACCAGCACCACTTCATCGACCAGTTTTCGCGCCAGGCGAAAAGTTTCTACGCCCACCTGTTTGACGGCCACCCCATCCGCAAAAAGGTTGACGTGCTGTAGCGTAACGCGCCGCCCTTTGGCAAGCGATTGATACATTGCGTTGGAGTCTACCGGCTCCACTCCGATTATTTTGGTCGCCGGCGATAACTGCTTGACATACGCGGCAATGCCGGCAATCAGTCCCCCACCGCCGATGGGCACAAACACTGCGTCAATCGCATGCTGATACTGGCGCAAGATTTCCATGCCGATGGTTCCCTGTCCCGCTATCACCAGTGGATCGTCGTAAGGGTGAACATAAGTCAGCTTCAGTTTGCGCGACAGCGCCTTGGCATATAGGCTGGCCTCGTGGTAACTGTCGCCCTGCAATATGACTTTCGCGCCACGCCGCGCGACGGCATCCACCTTGATCTTCGGCGTGGTGACGGGCATGACAATCGATGCAGCGCAACCCAGGCGCTGCGCGGCCAGCGCCACCCCCTGCGCATGATTGCCCGCACTGGCGCAGATCACTCCGCGTTTTAGCTGCCGCGGGGTGAGGTGTGCCATTTTGTTGTAAGCACCGCGCAGCTTGAATGAAAATACCGGCTGCAGGTCTTCGCGTTTCAGCAGTAGATCGTTATCAAGGAATTCTGAAAGTGCCGCTGCCCGTTCGAGGGGGCTCTCGATTGCCACATCGTAAACGCGGGCAGTCAGGATTTTTTTAAGGTAATCGTCTTTCATTGATCGGCTGGGCATAGAGAAATATCGAGAAGCAATGTAGCAGAATTTGCGCTATGCTAATCAAGGATTTCTTAACTTTATTCATTTGTGCATGAATCAGGATGCTCTAAAACAACAAGTGGCCAAAGCGGCACTTCATTACGTGCCCGATGACAGTATTATTGGCGTCGGTACCGGGTCGACGGTGAACTGCTTCATTGCCGAGCTGGCAAAAGTTACCTTGCGCATCAAGGGGGCTGTGGCCAGCTCGGAAGCCAGCGCTCAGCGCTTGCGTGCGGCAGGCATCGAGGTGCAGGATCTGAACGATAGCGGACCGTTATCTGTGTATATCGACGGCGCAGACGAGGTGACGCGCCATCTGCACATGATCAAAGGCGGCGGCGCAGCGCTGACCCGTGAAAAAGTCGTTGCCGGCGCCAGCGATAAATTTGTCTGTATTGCCGATCAGTCAAAAATGGTTGATTTGCTTGGAAAGTTTCCACTCCCCATCGAAGTGATTCCCATGGCGCGCAGTTTTGTCGCCCGCGAGATGGTCAAGCTGGGCGGCCACCCTGAATGGCGTATCCGTGACGGTAAAGCGGTGGTAACCGACAATGGAAACTGGATTCTCGATATTCGCGGGCTTGACATTCTTAACCCCGTAGAACTGGAGTCCACCATCGATCACATTCCCGGCGTGGTCAGTAATGGCTTGTTCGCCCGCCGCGGTGCTGATGTATTACTGCTCGCCGGGGAAGGTGGGATAGAAACGGTTCTGAAATAAAGTCATATTTCCGTCATTCAAAAAAGATAAGCTGTCTGTCGCTATCTCACTTGCCACCATTGCCATGCCTGATCATATTTCAAAAAAATTCGATGCCGAACTGGAAGCCATACGTTCCCGTGTATTGCAAATGGGGGGACTGGTCGAAAAACAGATTGCCTATGCCGTGGATGCCTTGGTTCGAGGCGACATGGCGCTTGCCGATCAGGTGATTGCCGACGATCACCGGGTCAACGCCCTGGAAGTCGGTATCGATGACGACTGTACTCACATCATCGCGAGACGCCAGCCTACGGCGGGGGACTTGCGCATGGTTATGGCCGTGGTGAAAACCATCACCGATCTGGAGCGCATCGGCGATGAAGCTGAAAAAATCGCCCGCATGGCCAAGCAGTTCTATGAGCAAGATCGTTTGCTTTCCACCCGTTTTACCGAAGTACGCTATGCAAGCGGGGTGGCGCTGGAAATGCTCAAAGCCTCACTGGATGCTTTTGCCCGGCTGGATATTGCTGCCGCGGCTAAGGTTGTCAAGCAGGATCAAATCGTCGACGAACAATTCCGCTCCATCCTGCGGCAGCTGGTCACCTTCATGATGGAGGATCCGCGTACCATTTCAGCTTCGATTGATATTCTTTTTATTGCCAAAGCCATCGAGCGCATTGGCGATCACGCCAAAAATATTTCGGAATACGTGGTTTATCTGGTCAAAGGCAAGGATGTACGCCATATTTCCGCAGAAGAATTCGATCGTGAGACCTCAACGCCAAGTTAAGCAACCTCTGATTATGCCCCCCCTTATGGGGATGGCGGCACATATCCCGATGCCGCATCGGCGCCTTCCCCAAAAAAATGGCGCGTCATTTGTTCTTCCAGATACTTTCGGGCACGCGCATCAGAAAGATTAAGACGATTCTCGTTGACCAACATTTTCTGGTGTTCTAGCCAAGCCTTCCAGGCTTCTTTGGAAACGCTTTCCCATAAGCGCTTGCCCAATGGCCCGGGATAGGGCGGAAAATCAAGCCCTTCCCCATCGCGCTGCAATTTGATGCAATGAATGATGCGTGCCATTTCAATCTCCGGTTTATTCCGTTTCTAAATCAAAACTTATTTTGATTGGAAATGGAATTACAGTGCTTTGGTAAAAACTTTAGAACGCCGTTGATAATTATAAAGTGCCTGCTTTTCCTGCGGCAGCTTGGTCAAATCACTCTCCACAAAGCCGCGTTCGATGAACCAGTGCGTGGTTTGCGTGGAAAGCACAAACAAGGTCTTGAATCCCAGTTCACGCGCGCGCTTTTCTGCAAATTGCAAAATGCGTTCGCCGCGCCCACCATCGCGATAAAAGGGATTGACTGCGAGACAGGCCAATTCTGCTGCCTTTTCACCGGGAAATGGATAAAGCGCGGCACAGCCGATAATTTCCTGATCGTGTTCCAGCACCATAAATCGATCGATTTCTTTTTCGATCAATTGACGGTCGCGTTTCACCAGGACGCCCTGGGCAACCAGCGGATCGATAATCGCCAGAATGCCCTCGGCATCGGCCAATACTGCGCTGCGTAACCGGTCTGAAGACTCCAGCGCAACCAGGGTACCGATCCCGTGATGGGTAAAAAGCTCCATGAGCAGCGCACCATCAACATGCCTGCTGATCAAGTGCGCGCGCTTGACGCCTTCACGCACCGCACGAATGGCGCAGGGAAGAAAATAGCGCACATCTTCCGTCAAAGTACCATTAGCCGCCAACAAGATTTCCCCTTCCTTGGCAGTGAGCTCGGTGATCAGTCGTCCTTTGTTATCCGTGGCGCCCATGGTTTCCATCAAAAAAATAAGTTTGTCAGCCTTGAGCGCAATCGCTGTAGCGGTCGCCACATCTTCCAATGTGCAATTGAAAATATCGCCCGTTGGCGAAAAACCAATAGGGGAAAGCAGCACCACTTCATGATCATCCAGGCGGCGGGTAATTCCTTCCACATCGACTTTGCGCACTTCGCCGGTATGTATGAAATCCACGCCATTGCGTATACCCAAAGGTTTGGCGGTGATGAAATTGCCGCTGGCCACCCGGATATCTGCACCAGCCATGGGTGAATTGGCCAACTCCGTAGAGAGAATGGCCTCAATTTCCATCCTCACGATGCCATTGGCTTCTTTTACGCATTTTAACGCTGCTGCATCAGTCACCCGCTTGCCTTCTGCATATTGAGGAGTAACCCCGTGCTGGCGTAGCTGGTCTTCAACCTGTGGCCGGGTGCCGTGAACCAGTACCAGACGAATCTCCAGGCTCACCAGCACATTGATATCATGGGTCAACTGCATCAGTTCGCCATCGTTCAACACTTCGCCGCCAAAGGCGATCACGATCGTGCGCCCGCCGAACTCATGAATGAAAGGCGTGGCGCTGCGAAACCACTTCACAAAGGCCTCGAGTTTTCGGGAATCGCTTTTAGCCATAAGGGGACTCAGCAGGGAAGGAAAAATTCGGCCCTATTTTAACGGTGCCGGAGCCAGTGTGCGCGCATCCATCAGCTTTTATACAAAATCGCCGACTCTGGCGGAAAGTGCTGCTACGGCCGCGAACCCCGCTGTTTCAGTGCGCAAAATACGCGGGCCCAAACGTACTGGCTGAATATCGTATTCTATCGCCCAATTTACTTCACGAGGCTCGAAGCCGCCTTCCGGACCGACCAATAGGCAAAGTTCGGGCACAGTCACAAGGGTTGAAAACGAATGCGATGCATCGGGCAAAAGCATGTAACGTGGACTTTTTACGGGCATGTCTAGCCACTCCTGAAAATCCCGCATCGGCTCAATAATGGGAAGACGATTTCTGCCGCATTGCTCGCAGGCGTTGATTGCGATGGCACGCCAGTGCGCCAAACGCTTGGCGGCACGATCGTCCGATAGGCGAGCCGTACAACGCGCCGTATGCAGCGGTTGTATGCATGCCACACCCAATTCGACCGCTTTCTGGATAATGAAATCCATTTTGTCTCCAGTGGTGAGCGCTTGTGCCAGCGTAATCTTCAAAGGAGATTCACGGGAAATGTCTTGAAAGGCCAATAGCTCAACCTTTAACCGTTGCTTTTTTATTTCATGAATGCGCGCCCTGAATTCGCCGCCTTCACCGTCAAATAGCACCAGCGAATCGCCCTCACGTAAGCGCAGGGCATGAATAGCATGATGGGTTACCGCTTCGGCCAATTCGGCGATAAAGCCAGCCTCGAAATGGCGTGGTAACCGGGCAGAAGAATAAAATCGGGAAAGATGCAAGGAAAGCGGCAATGTCTGATGGTGACGACTTATTATAAAGAAGAGAGGTGTTCCTTCCCGATTTCTGTCGGGCTGTTGGATAAATGATACGCTGCGCTGTCAACGGACTGGGTACATCGTCCGTTAACAGGGGGCGCGCTATTGCGCGACATTTTTTACTTTTGAGGACAACCATTATGAACAAACTACTTGCTGCAATGCTTATCGCGCTACCGCTTGTCGCCACACCGGCACTGGCCGAAGAAAAAAAGGAAAATCCACAACATGCCCGTATGAAAGCCTGTAATCAGGAAGCCGGCGATAAAAAAGGTGCCGAACGCAAAGCCTTTATGTCGCAATGCCTGAAAGATAAGAAAAAAGTGCAGAATGAAAAAATGAAAGCCTGTAATGAAGAAGCAAAAGACAAAAAAGGTGCCGAACGCAAAGCCTTCATGAAGGAATGTATGAGCAAATAGGCTTTCCTAATGGCGTGAAGCGTGGCTTTGCTTTCCCTTAAGTGTAAGTTTGGTATTTGAAATCCCCTTGCAGTTTGTGCTGCAAGGGGATTTTTTCGTATTCCATTAGGACTACACAAAATCGCCCCATCTGCGTTGCGGCGCCTGGTCGTACAACTTGTACTGCCTGCATCGCTGCGCCTTGCTGGAACAATTTTGCGCAAGCCCTATCCATTTGGAAACTGATGTTATGCAGAAGCAAGGCAGCTTGTCTATGAAATAGAAAATTTGTGAAAAAATTTCCGCTTGGGTTCCCCTCTTTGAAAAAGAGGGGCGGAGGGGAGATTGAGAGTGGTTGTCACAGTACCAAACCGCAGCATCAAACCTCAGCGCCAAATATTTTCAATCCCCCTCGATCCCCCTTTTTCAAAGGGGGAGGTCTGATCGTGGATGTTTAAAGTGATATCAAAGCAAAACAATTTTTTCGTGATATTTTTTCCGGCAAAGAAATTTTCCTTTAGTAGTGCGTACATCAGTTAGAAATTGGATTACCCCGCCCCACTTTATTGGGTCGGGTGATCTACGCCAATCATTGCTGCGGGATGTACCCAGCGCTCGAATTCTTCTGCTGTCACGTAGCCGAGCGCAAGCGCTGCACTTTTCAGCGTGGTGCCTTCCGCGTGCGCGCGTTTGGCGATATCGGCCGCACGTTCGTAGCCAATATGCGGGGTCAAGGCCGTCACCAGCATCAGCGAGGATTCCACCAACTCGGCGATCCGGGCCTGTTTGACGGTTATTCCGCGCGCGCAATGTTCCTCAAAACTATTCATGCCATCCGCCAGCAGGCGCACACTTTGCAAAAAATTGTGGGCGATAAGCGGTTTGAAAACATTCAGTTCGAAATTTCCCGAGGCGCCGCCAAAATTGATCGCCACATCGTTACCAAAAATCTGAGCGCAAAGCATGGTAAGTGCCTCGCATTGGGTCGGGTTGACCTTGCCGGGCATAATCGAACTGCCCGGCTCGTTTTCAGGAATGGCGATTTCACCCAGACCGGCGCGCGGCCCGGATGCCAGCCAGCGAATATCGTTGGCAATTTTTGTGAGGGCTGCAGCAAGCGTTTTTAATGTGCCGTGGGCCGCCAGTAGTGTGTCGTGTGCTGCCAGAGCGGCAAATTTGTTGGGTGCGCTTTGAAAGGGCAAGCCGGTATGACGGCTGAGCGCTTCAGCTACGCGCTGACCAAATTCGGGATGCGTATTCAGCCCCGTGCCCACCGCTGTGCCACCAACGGCTAGTTGGCAAATGGCGGGCAGGGCCTGGGTAATGATCGTGTCCGCATAATCAAGCTGCGCCACGTAGCCGGAAAATTCCTGGCCCAGTGTAAGGGGCGTGGCATCCTGCAAGTGGGTGCGGCCAATTTTGATTACCTCGGCAAAGGCAGCTGATTTTTGCGCTAGCGTTTTCCTGAGTATACGCAGTGCAGGCAGCAATCGATTGAAGAGTCCGCTTGCCGCTGCAACGTGCATGGCCGTTGGAAAAATATCATTCGAGGATTGCCCCAGATTCACATCATCATTCGAGTGCACGATGCGCTTCATGCCGCGCGCACCACCCAGCAATTCAGACGCGCGATTGGCCAGCACTTCGTTCATGTTCATATTGGTTTGTGTACCCGATCCGGTTTGCCATACGGAGAGGGGAAATTCTCCGATATGTTGGTGGGCCAATACTTCATCAGCCGCCTTGATAAGGGCATCCGTTTTATTCGGCGGCAGTAAACCAAGATCGCGATTCACTACGGCGCACGCCCGTTTGACACAGGCCAGCGCCATAATCAACTCGACAGGCATGCATTCGGTGGAAATATGAAAATGTTGCAGCGAACGCTGGGTTTGCGCGCCCCACAAGTGCTCATCGGATACTTCTATCGTGCCAAAGGTATCTTTTTCCTCGCGGCTCATGGCTTGCGCTGGCCTTTGGCTTTCATGGCTTGGCACAGATTATATTTTCCAAGTATCGACTACCTTACGGTTTTAATAGGTCATACAGGCGGCATTGAGTAATCCTGCTGCAAGTGAGATGACACCCAGGAAAAAACCGGAGGCCTGCTTTCCTGCGGGAATATCGTGCGCAATATTGGGCAGGGTAATACGGATGATGATGAATACCAGCAATTGCACAATCAATGCAATGCTGCCCCATATCACCAAATCTACGGGCCCTACACTGTACTCGACAGCATTGGCAAGCGGTACCACCATCCCGAGCAATGTGCCGGAAAGACTGAATGCCGCTGCCATATTGCCCTCGCGAATCAAACTGATTTCCCGATAGGGGGTGATACGGACATAAATGGCGATGAATACCGCGAGCAATACGCTGGATATCGCAAGATAAAGTAAAAAATCGTCAAAACTGCCGAACGATTCCATCATCTGATAAGTATTGATTTTCATTTTTTCCTCACACGAAATAATGCGGTACAAAACGGCTGGTGTTTTTGGTGACGGGCGATTCATCTTCGCGTATGCCCATACCAGCGGGCTCATCGCCGACGATCCAGGAACCGATCACCGTATGGCTGCCATCCTCATATTGAGGAAGGGGGTGGTAGGCTTGGTAGATGAACCCCTCCTGCCCATATTCACCGGGCACCGATAATTCGCCGACGGCAGTACGAATGGTCACGTTCGCGCCCTCGCGAGAGAGGATTGGTTTTTTCACGTAGTCCGTTGCAAAACGCTGACGTTCGAAATAGGCCGGTAACAAATTAGGGTGGTCAGGAAACATTTCCCATAACACGGGCAAAATAGCCTTGTTGGAAAGCAACATTTTCCAGGCGGGTTCGATGGTGATCATTTCAGCGGTGAGCAAATTCATGCCAAAGGCCTCGTGAATCATCCATTCCCACGGATAGAGTTTGAACAAGGTATGGATGGGCTCATTTCTTTCATCGACAAAGCATTTTTCGACCGCGGCCCAGCCAATATGCGTAATATCGATAAACCGGGCATCGATCCCGGCCTGTGTTGCCACATCGCGCATATAGTCGAGGTTGCCGACGTCTTCTTCGCTGTCGCCCACGCAGGTAAAGTGCACGATTTTTCCTTCGAAATCTTTTTTCAGCAGCTTCCAGCGCTCGATCAGTTTTTCATGCAGCGAGTTGAATTGATCGGCCTGTGGTTTAACCTCCTGCAACCAATACCATTGTGCGACGCTGGCTTCCAGCAATGAAGTTGGTGTATCGGCGTTGTATTCGAGCAATCGCGGCGCTCCGTTTTTTTCCATTGAGCCATTCCACGATAAATCAAAGCGGCCAAACAAAGTTCCTGCATCATCGTTCCATGACTCTTCGATCAAGGGAACAAATTTTTCTGGAATGGCGAAACGATCGTACAGTTTGTGCTCGATCACATGGCCTGCCGCTTCGATACACAATTGGTGCAGTTCCGCTGTTGCCCTTTCCAGCAAATCGATCTGTTCAGCTGAAAAGCGATAGCAGACCCGCTCATCCCAATAAATGCCATCGATCGAATGATAAGAAAATCCCAGATCTTCCATTTTTTTCGGCCAGTCGGGCCGGGGAATAAGATGTTCGCGTTGCATAATTGGCTTCAGCCCGCAGACGAACGGCCACTAGAGCCGAAACCACCGCGGCTCACCGTTGATGAGCTGATGGAACGGCTGGAGCGACTGGAAGTAGAACGGCTTGACGAGGAAGAGCTCGACCGGTACGTATAAGGGCGGCCATAATAACGGGTCGTGGCAGCATTCCCGGTTGGCCGATCATAGGCTGGCTCGCAATCCTTTGGAGAATTTCCCCAGTCTGCAAGACAATCTTCCTTGCTGGCATAAAGATCCCGACGTACTTCTTCATCTTCGCAACCCGCCATCCCGGCTAGAGCTGCGCTCCCGATCAGCACCAGGGTTACGCGCCGACTCGATTTTTTCAACCGTTTCAGCATCGATTTTCCTTTCATGACTTCAGAGCTTGTGCTCCCGACTTAACGGATTGTAACGGATTAGCTTGCTGATATATTCAGGCAATGCCTGCATCGCATGATGTATTGCGCCATTGTAATACTGGCAGTCGGCGACCCCACGCATTGCAAAACGCGCCTCGATTTCTGCGCTCTCCATATCAGCCAGTGACCATGTATCCGAGGCACAGGCAAAGCCCCACACCGCGCCATAGCTGGGGATGTGCACAAAATACGCTGCAACCTTGGAAAAAATTGTCCGCAAATCACTTACGCTACGGTGCACACGGGTCGAATGTGAAAATGGCGAGCCGATATGCGGCACCAATGCACCGCCCTTTCGCAGGGCTTGCTTGCAGTCTGCATAAAAATCAGGGGCGTAAAGCGCTTCTGCAATACCTATAGGGTCAGTGAGATCGAGGTAGATCAAATCAAACCGTCTTGTGTTTTGCCGCACATATTCCAAACCATCGCCAATGCGAATATCGACGCGTTCATCGTCCAATGCGCCACGATGTATGGCGTAAAGATGTTTTTTGGCCATGTCGATCACCCCCGCATCAAGCTCGGCCAGTACCACGCGTTCGATACCGGCGTGTTTCAATATTTCTTTGCATGCGCCCCCATCGCCTCCGCCGACAATCAGCACTTGTTTGGGAGCCGGATGGCTCATCGCAGCCGGGTGAATCAGATTTTCATGATAAAAAAATTCATCGCGCTCACTGGTCATGTTGACGCCATCGATGCGCATCAATTTGCCTAGATCAGGCGTATCGAAAATCTCGATCAGTTGATACGCTGTTTTTAACGAATCGATCAATGTGCCTTCAAAGTAGACCCCCGACCCGGTGGTGAGCGGTTCATACAGGCGCATGGGTTAGGCGACCCGAACGGTTTTGACATTGACCTGCACGGGCCGATCTTTGCCCCGGCTGATTCGTTCAACCGCAACCTCTCCCGGTTGCAGCGCGGCAACCATGAGCCGGTAAAGTTTTTCTGCCCTTTCGCTATTATCCTCGGTAACGTTACAAACGTAGACATCTAGCGATACTTCATTTCGTTCCGGCCAGGTGTGGATGGCCAGATGGGATTCGGCTAATACGACCGCACCGGTTGCGCCACCGTCCTGCGTGGCATCGAATCCGCTGAATTGATAAAAGTGTTCACCCAATACCGATAATCCTGCCGCCTGGCAATTCTCGATGCAAACATGGCGCAATTTTTCAGCGGAAACGAGGAGCTGGCCAGACAGGCAGTGATAAAGATCTGCAATGATGTGCAGGCCCTGCATGGCTACTCCTGTTATTTTGCTGTTCCGGAAACGGAAAGCCGGGGAAATGGACTGCTGAATTATAATCCCGATTCTTTCTCATCGTCACGCCACTTCCTGCCCACAAATTTCCTACCCTTTCCAGCCCTGTCGAGACTTGTCATGACCCCATCCCCAGCCGTTTCCCGTTCCCTGCTTGCCCACGCCATACGCGCCCTTGCAATGGATGCCGTTCAAAAAGCCAATTCCGGACACCCTGGCGCGCCCATGGGCATGGCAGAAATAGCTGAAGTGCTATGGCGGCATCATCTCAAACACAACCCGAAAAACCCGCACTGGCCGGATCGTGACCGCTTTGTACTATCCAATGGTCATGGATCGATGTTGCTCTACGCGCTGCTGCATCTCACCGGTTACGACCTGCCGATGGATGAGCTGCGCAATTTTCGCCAATTGCACTCCAAAACACCGGGGCACCCCGAAGTGGGCGTCACCCCCGGTGTGGAAACAACCACCGGGCCGCTGGGTCAGGGGCTTGCCAACGCAGTAGGCATGGCCATTGCCGAGCGCGAACTGCGCTTTGCTTTCAACAAGCCCGGCTTTTGCATTGTCGATCACTACACCTATGTTTTTATGGGCGATGGTTGCCTGATGGAAGGCATTTCACACGAGGCGTGCTCGCTGGCAGGCACATTGGGCTTGGGCAAATTGATTGCATTTTACGACGATAACGGCATCTCCATCGATGGCAAGGTCGAGGGCTGGTTCAAAGATAATACCCCTATGCGTTTTGCTGCCTACGGCTGGCATGTTATTCCTCATGTCGACGGCCATGATTTTGCAGCGCTCGAAGCTGCACTCGACGAAGCCAAAGGGGTGACGGATAAACCAACGTTGATTTGTTGCAAAACGGTCATCGGCAAAGGTGCCCCAAACATGGCGGGCACCGATAAAGTACACGGCGCGCCGCTCGGTGAAAAAGAAGTCACCGCAACGCGCGAAACACTAGGTTGGAACCACCTGCCTTTTGAAGTGCCGCAGCAAATTCGTGATGCGTGGGATGGCACGCAAAAGGGCGCTGCATTGGAAGCACGGTGGAGTGCAACCTTTGCGGCCTATGAAAAACAATTCCCTGAATTGGCCGCCGAATTCAAACGCCGCATGGCAGGTGATTTGCCGCCTGCCTTTACTGAGGCGGCCAATGCCTTGCTTGCCAAGGTCAACAACCAAGCTGAAACGGTAGCCACCCGGAAAGCCTCGCAAATGGCTATTGAGGGTTTAGCGCCGGTATTGCCTGAATTGATCGGCGGCTCGGCTGACCTGACGGGATCCAACCTCACCAACTGGAGCAGAAGTAAAGCGCTGACACCGGCTTCAGGCGGGAACTATCTCTATTACGGCGTGCGCGAATTTGGCATGACCGCCATTGCCAACGGCTTGGCGTTGCACGGCGGATTTATTCCCTACACAGGCACCTTTCTCACCTTCAGCGATTACTCGCGCAATGCGCTGCGCATGGCGGCGCTGATGAAACTGCGCAATATATCCGTCTTTACCCATGACTCGATCGGGCTGGGCGAGGACGGGCCGACACACCAGTCTATTGAACATATTTCTGCATTGCGCCTCATCCCCAATATGGATGTGTGGCGCCCGTGCGATACGGTTGAGGCTGCAGTCGCCTGGCGGCACGCACTGGAGCGCAAAGATGGCCCCACAGCACTGATTTTTTCGCGCCAGAATGTGGCATTTCAAAAGCGCGATGCGGACGCATTGGCCCATGTGGCGCGAGGCGGCTATGTGCTGTCACCTGAAGCGGGGCCACTGCACGCAGTGCTGATCGCCACGGGTTCCGAAGTGCCACTGGCCATAAGCGCACAAAAATTGCTGGCTGGTGAAGGTATTCACGTTCGCGTGGTATCCATGCCTTCAACTTTTGTATTCGACAAACAGGATTCAGCGTATAAAGCCGGGGTATTGCCGAAAGGTGTGCCACGCCTTGCCATCGAAGCAGGGGTTACCGATTATTGGCGCAAATACGTAGGTCTCGAAGGGGCGGTGGTCGGCATCGACAGCTTTGGCGAATCAGCGCCCGCAGGCGTCTTGTACCAACATTTTGGAATTACGGTGGAGAATGTGGTGGCGCAAATCAAGCGCTTGCAATAAGAGGAAAAATTACATGGGGAGGAGGATTAAAAAGATCAATAAATCTGTCGTAACGATGCAAAAATATTCCCCCGAAACCGCCCCAAATTTACACCACATCCTTGCGGAGGCTGTATGCACCAAACCCTGTCATTACTGAAATCACGCGGCTTTCCGCATATCCGCCGCAGGGCGCTCGATACCTTGCAGGTCAACCTGGGTTACCGGTGTAATCAAGCCTGCTTTCACTGCCACGTTAATGCTGGCCCGGACCGCAAGGAAATGATGTCGGCAGAAACTATTGCTGACGTGCTGACCTTTATGCAAACCGCTCGTGTGAGTACACTTGATCTCACCGGCGGTGCACCCGAATTGAATCCTCACTTCCGTGATCTGGTGAGCCGTGCACGTGAGATGAACATCCGCGTCATCGATCGCTGCAATCTCACCATTCTCGAAGAACCCGGGCAAGAAACGCTGGCTGCATTTTTGGCCGGGCATGGTGTGGAAATTATCGCGTCGTTACCTTGTTACTCACAGGCCAATGTGGATAAACAGCGCGGCGAAGGGGTATTCGATAAATCCATTTCAGGCCTGAAGCAATTGAACGCTTTGGGTTATGGTGAACCCGATACCGGTCTTACTCTGAATCTGGTATTTAATCCGCAAGGGCCGAAATTGCCTCCCGCACAGGAAGCATTGGAGGCCGATTATCATCGGTTGTTGAAAGAAAATTTCGGCATCGTTTTTAATCGCCTGTTCACCATTACCAACATGCCGATCCAGCGATTTGGTTCGACGCTGGTTTCTCGCGGTGAGTTCGAGGGATACATGGACTTGCTGGTGTCCTCGTTTCAGGCGCATAACCTGGAGAACGTCATGTGCCGCACCTTGCTATCGGTTGATTATCAGGGTTTTGTGTATGACTGCGATTTCAACCAGATGCTGGAGCTGCCCTTGAAATATGCAGAACGACCGAAAACCCACCTCAAGGATTTATTGGCGGTGGATTTACTCGGCAATCCTATTGTGGTCAAAGATCATTGCTACGGTTGTACCGCTGGACAAGGGTCAAGCTGTGGCGGAGCGCTGGATAGCTGAGCCATGTCCTGACTGCCTTAAACGCGTTGAACCTCTGGCAGGAATTGATTTGTACCAATATGGGCAAAATGAAAACCAATCGCGATCTTTACAAAGCTATTGAGCAACTGCTCAAAGAAAAAGCGAACGTTCCTGTGCCCTCTTTGGAAATTTATCTGTCGAATTTAATGAATTTGGCGAGTCGTTTTGCCCAGAAAGAGGCGTTGAGTCTTGAGGAATTCTTCGCCGTACTGCGCGATGCATTTGAAAATGCTGGCCCCATCGATAATACGGTAAACGTGAGTACTATCCCGGAATTCGAGAAATGGAAAGCTAGACTTGCCCACCAAATTCAGGATTTACGAGAAATGGCCCAGCAGGGGCAGCTCGAAAACGAGCACCGCTACTTCGGCATAAGTGCACCGAGCGGCAGATATTGGTACAACTTCGATTCTTGCACCTATATCGAGTGCGGCATGGCAGGTTCACTCGGCGGCTGGGAGGAAGGCGATGAAACCGGAAGATCGTATGTTCCCGGGCCAGTCGCTTGTTTGGGCCCTGATGGAAAGTTGACCTCCTGCGACCCCAGGGAGCTCGATCAACCCCCTCGTGAGATCGCCAACGTGACCTGGGATTTATTTTCGGATTTTATCTGGTACGGGCAAAGCTACGAATAACCCTGTGTCAGGCTTTCACACATTAGACTGGTGAAATGCCTATGATCGATGTGTCTAAGCAAATATCGGGCGAAACGAAGGATGTTGATGGCACTTTATTCTTTTAAGGCGCTGGAAATCAGTCACGCTTGTGTGCTGGTCTGCGATTTAGCCAGATGGGTTCACGATGATTCAGCATGCTGGATGTTGCTCAACGGGGCGCAAGAAGAAGTAGGTGCCACCCTTGCGCGGTTACTTAGTGATTCACATATTTCCCGCATCGATGATTTTGGCGGCGTCTGCCAAACATTTCTCTGCCGAGGTAAGGAATATCTTCCCGATCCGCCACGAACTCGACCGGCTGCCACCATCTTTTCTTTTACTCCCAAGAAACGAGTGGAAACAGAAGGGGTCGAAATGGCCAGAGTGGCTCATTTATCGGGCTACCGTTACTTGATCATTACCACACAGAAACACGGAAAATTTGGAAAGGTTTGGGTTTTATCTGCCATTTTAGAAAAAATGCACAACGGTATCCTCACTTATTATGAAGATACCAATACCGTAATAGATGAGTTAAAAAAATCTGCAGCAGGCCACAAGGTTGTCGCCGTTCATGTTCAATCTCCTGGATTTGTAGAGTTTGTCTCTGCGCACGCAGATAGGGTCATCACTCAGGAGGATTATCAAAAAGAGGTACTTCTTTCATAAATAGCAATTTTGAAATCAACAAACTCAACCAAAAAATATTTGCACCGGCTTAACCCCTTTGCAAAATCTGGCCGTTTAAGGGGTATCAAGCATCTGTTACGGGAACGAACCAAGCTCATCATGATGAGTGCGGCAGGAAACAAATAAAGGGAGAACGCCATGTCTTTGTCACACCTCAGAGGCCGCTTTGCGGCAATCAAGCAATCCAGTATCTTTATTACGTTCATGGCGGCGCTGATGATCAGCGCCTGCCAGTCCGGCTCCATCGCCGAACTGGCATCGTCTGAAATTTCGGCTGCATCTGCTCAAGCTGTTTCAGCGCGTGGCGACGCCGATGACGATCAGGCACCCGCCCAAAAACAGGTATTGCCGCCACTGCCGGCCGAATCCGCCCCGGCGGCCTCGCTACGCGATGACTCCACCTTAGTCAAAGATTTGCCTAAACTGATTGCCAGCCACTTTGAGGGAAACGTCGGGCGACGCCTCTACATTCAGGTCGATAAGCCGTTGTACAAGCCGGGTGAAACGATTTGGTTCAAAACCTGGGATTTGAAAGCGCGTGATTTTGCTGGCGCCAACACTAATCAAACCACCGTCGAGCTGGTTTCCCCTAAAGGGGCCACGGTACTGAAAAAGCGCTTGCAAGTGAGCGCAGGCGTGGCCAGCAACGATTTTGAACTTCCGAACGAGGCACAGGGTGGCGAATACACATTGCGCGCCACGGCTGCGGACGGGCAGCGTATTGAACGGGCGGTGATCGTCTCGGCCTATGAAGCGCCGCGCATGAAGAAAAAGCTCGAGTTCATGAAAAAGATTTATGGTGCTGGGGATGCGGTCAGCGCCACGGTGGAAGTCAAGCGCCCCACCGGCGAAGCCTTGAGCGAGAAAATGTTGACGGCGGTGATTACTGTCGATGGTGTGGAACTCCCACGAATCAAATTCACGACTAATGTGCATGGTGGCGCGCTGGTCAAGTTCGATCTGCCCACCGCCATCGCAGTGGGCGATGGTCTTCTGACCATTCTGGTCGAGGATGGCGGCATAACCGAGTCCATTTCCAAATCAATTCCCATCGTGCAAAAGAGGCTGTCGCTGGCCTTCTTCCCCGAAGGCGGCAAGATGGTCGCCGGCTTGCCCACGCGTCTGTATTTTGAGGCCCAGACTCCGTTGGGCAAGCCTGCCGATGTGGACGGCCAGTTGGTCGACGACTTGGGTCACACCGTAGCCAAATTCAGCACTTACAAGAATGGTTTGGGGCGCATCGAGTTCACTCCCGCGACCGGTCGAACCTACAAAGCACATATCAGCCGCCCCAGCAGCGTGACTGAAAAATATACGCTGCCGCTGGCTGAGGACAAGGGTTGCGTATTGCGCCATTTCGACGACCTGGACGGGCAAGAGCAAGCATTACGCGTGGCGGTGCAATGCAGCGAGAAGCAAAAGGTAGTGGTAGCCGCCACGGTGCGTGACAATGTGCTGGATGTGGGCAGCATTGAGGCCGGGGTCGATGCACCAGCGGTGATTTACCTGCGTGCCAAGAATGCCACTACTCAACGTGCAGCCGGGGTAACACGCGTGACCGTATTTGACGCCAAGCTGCAACCCTTGGCGGAACGGCTGGTGTTTCGCAACCGTCGTGCGCGGCTGGATGTGAAGGTCGAGCCGGATCGCAAAGGTTATACGCCACGCGGTCAGGTGGCGCTCTCCATCACCACCCGCGATGCAGCGGGCAAACTGGTGCCAGCCGACCTGGCTTTGTCGGTAGTCGACGACACCGTGATCTCGTTTGCCGACGATAAAACGGGCCACCTGCTTTCCAAGTTGCTGCTCGAGCCGGAGCTGCCGGGCAAAATCGAAGAGCCCAATTTTTACAGCGACCTGACTGAAGCCAAAAGCGCGCTGGCGCTGGATTTGTTGATGGGTACACGCGGCTATCGGCGCTTTGATTGGGTGCCCGTGCTGAATCCGCGCCCTGTCTATACGGGTGCGGCAGTAAGATTTCAAGGTGCACAGCCTCCCAATACGACTCCAGTGGAACCACGTCCGAAACCAGCTCAAAATGAATTCAATAGGAATCCAGCGCCGGCACTACCACCACCCAAAGATGGTGCGCTGCGTTTACGTGATAAAGAACAGAAAAATGCCAAACTGGATGCCCCTCCACGCTCAGAAGTCGGAGCAAAAGTCGGCATCGATGCCAAACGCGCAGCCGAACCACCGGCCGCGCCGGTATTGATTGAACGGCCTGCCAATAGAGTACATGCTGACGAGGCAGCACCGGTGGGCGAAGACAGGGACTTTGCCGAGGCGCTGACCAAGACGAGACAGCCGATGCGAGAGCAATTGGCCTATGCGCCTGTGCGCGTATTCCCGGTGCCCGCCTTCAACCCCAACTATACCGGGCCGCGTGATGATTACCGTGACACGGTATTCTGGGCGCCTTCGGTCAAGACCGACAACCAGGGCCGTGCTACGGTGAAATTTACACTGTCCGATGCCGTCACTTCTTTCCGCGTGTTCTCCGAAGGCGTGGGCGGCGGCGCGGCTGGTCACGCTGAAACGGTATTCAAATCCTCGTTGCCGTTTTCGTTGTCCGCCAAGTTGCCGTTGGAAGTGTCGGCCGGGGACAATCCGATCATCCCGATTACCCTCACCAATGAAAGCGAACAGGCCCTCGATGTTGCGTTGGACAGCAGCTTTGGCGCCTTGATTAAACCAGTTGGAGATGCCGCAAAGGGCGGCGCCCTGGCCGCTGGTCAGCGCAAGAGTCTATTCGTGGCGCTGGATGTGACGGGTGTGCGGGGACAGTCGCAAGTCAACCTCTCGGCCTCGGCGGGCGGATTCAAGGACGACGTAGTGCGCAGCATCCCCGTCGCGCCGCTGGGCTTTCCGCAGTTGTTCGAAAAATCAGGCCAGATCAAGGGCGAAGTCTCGCATGACATCGATCTCGGCAAAGCCAATCCGGGCAGCGTACAGGCCACGGTGAAAATTTACACCTCGCCGCTCTCCACCATGATCTCGGGCCTGGAAGGCATGCTGCGCGAGCCTAACGGCTGTTTTGAGCAAACCTCGTCGACCAACTACCCCAACGTGATGATCATGCAACACCTCAAACAACACAATGTGGTTGATCCTGCGTTGCTGGAGCGCACCAACAAGTTGCTCAATAGCGGTTACCGCAAACTCACCGGCTTCGAGTCGCCCAAAAAAGGCTACGAATGGTTTGGCGGCGACCCCGGTCATGAAGCGCTAACGGCTTACGGTCTGCTGGAATTTGCCGATATGAAGGACATCTATGGATCGGTAGATACCGCCATGCTGGCGCGCACCGGCGCCTGGCTGAAATCACGCCGGGATGGAAACGGCGGCTACCTGCGCGACGCCAAAGCGCTCGACAGCTTTGGCCGTGCCGCACCCGAAGTCACCGACGCCTACATCACCTGGGCGCTGGTATCGGCTGGTGAGACGGGACTGGACAAGGAAATCGCCAAATCAGCGAAGCTGGCCGAAAGCACGCAGGATGCTTACCAACTGGCACTGGCTGCAGGCACCTTGCTGGAGCGCGCTGCAGGTTCCCCGCCCTCACCCACAGGCTTGACCGCAGCAAAAAAACTGGCCGCCATGCAAGCCAGCAACGGCGCCTGGACCAATGCCAATCACTCCATCACCCGCAGCGGCGGCAGCAATTTGCACATCGAGACCACCTCGCTGGCCGTACTGGCGCTACTCAAAGCGCCCGGCCATTTGGAGGCCGCACGCAAGGGCATTGCATGGCTGCAAGCCAACCGCAGCGGATTTGGCCAATGGGGCGCGACCCAGGCGACCGTACTGGCGCTTAAAGCCATGATCGCATTTGACAACGCCACCCGCGTCGCCCCCAGCGCTGGATCAGTGGTCTTGCTGGTAGATGGTGTCGTGGTCGGTGAGCAATATTATGAAGCTGGTCAGCGCGAGCCGATTTTATTTACCGGCTTTGAGGACAAACTGCAAAGCGGTAAACACACCCTGACCTTGGGCTCGAAAACTAGCAACCCATTACCCTACTCGATGGCGATCGAGTACCGCAGCACCGAGCCTGCCTCCAGCAAAGCCGCTGTGGTGCAACTCGATGCCACGCTGGCGAAGACTGAACTGAAGATGGGCGAGACCGTGCGGCTCACCGCCATAGTCAGCAACAAAACCCAAACCGGCCAGCCGATGACATTGGCCCGACTCGGCCTGCCCGGCGGCCTCACGTTCCAGAATTGGCAACTCAAGGAACTGCGTGAGAAAGGCCAGATTGCCTTCTTCGAAACGCGCGCGCGCGAAGTGATCCTGTACTTCCGTGATTTGAAGCCGGGCGAAGTCAAGACGCTGGGACTGGACCTCGTGGCAACCGTACCCGGCCGCTACACGGGGCCTGCCTCATCGGCGTATCTCTACTACAACGATACCGACAAGAGCTGGGTTACACCGTTAAGGATCGATATTGCGCCGTGATTGGTCCATAAAGGATTATTCCGTTTGGAAATGGAATTGGTGGGGGTAGAGCAGACTCCTCACGTTGTTCGGAGTGGCAAATTTTAGTGACGGTCGCTGATCCATTTCACATCGCGACTCTTAGGGAACCTCTGATTAAGTCCCACATGGCCGTGCGCTCGGTTTTCCGGGATGGGATGCAAGGCGCGGTGCGCAGTGAATGGTCGACCCCCTTCGCAAGCACTGCAACACAGCAGACCGCCCGCGCATTTGGCAATTACGCCAGCCTTCGGCCCACGGCAAGCCAGAGGCTTGTGGTACCCCATGCGGGTTTTGACAAGAATAGCCCATCTTCGGCGTGCCTTGCCACAGGCGGAGCAGGTTCCAAAGGCGCTGAGGGCTCAGTGCCTTTGGATGCGACCCGAAAGGCAAGGCGATTGCCCCGACTTCGCGGCCTGTGCTGCGCGAGGCTTTCGCTACGCCGGGGCCTCCTTGGCTTCGTATCAATGGATTCGACCTGCCATTTGTAAGACCTTGTTTATGGACTATTCTTGTCAATACGCGGCTCATGGAGGACTTATTCAGAGGTTCCTTAAATTTGTCATTTCGAGCGAAGTGTAGCGAAGTCGAGAAATCTGCTGTTTTTCTTTGGATGCGCTTCTCTCGTAAATATAGATGCATGTTTTACCCATGTTTAAAGTGGAGAAATGCCCTGACCATTAAAATGGTTGGCTATAAGCGCATCTTCCTCAGCGATAAATAAAATTTTGAAAACCGATCTTGTCATTGTGGGCGCAAGTTTTGCCGGTTTAGCCTGCGCACGTGCAGCGACAAAAGCAGGCCACCGGGTTATTGTGCTGGAGAAAAAAAGCTCAGCCGGGCAAAAACTTCACACCACCGGCATCGTGGTCAAAGATGCCGTTGATTCCATTAACTGGCTGGGCGAAGTCCCTTCTGCTTTGGTGCGCCGTATCGAGGGTGTGCGGCTTTATGCCCCCAATATGCGATATGTAGACCTGTTTGCGCCCGGCTATTATTTCTGGGCAACCGATACCGTCGCACTGCTGGACTGGATGGTGCAGTCGGTACAAAAAGCTGGCGCTGAAGTTAGGCTGGGCCGGTCATTTGTCAATGCTGAACGCCATGCCAATGGTTGGCGCATTTTTCTTGGTAATGGGGAGTGCATCGAAGCTGCCTATCTCGTTGGTGCTGATGGGCCGCACTCGACTGTAGCCAGGGTACTGGGATTGTCGCGTAACGAGCACTTTTTGTTTGGTGTCGAGCACGAATACCAGCAGGCAAGAATGGAAGAAAATTTGCTGCACTGTTTTATCGATCGCCAGTTGGCGCCGGGCTATATCGGCTGGGCCTTGGCCGGTGTGGGTATCCAGCAAGTCGGGCTGGCCCGACGGCTGCCCAGTGCTAATGCACAACCTGGCTCGCGGCAAGTGCCTATTCACGCCTTTCTGGAAAAGATTTCCGGTGTGGTTGAGGGATTAAGCCAACCTGTAGCGGTACGCGCCGGCATGATTCCCTGCGGCGGATTGCTGCGTCATGTTTCATGCCCTGGCGCATTGTTGGTGGGGGATGCGGCGGGCATGGTATCGCCAGTCACGGCTGGCGGCATTCATACCGCGCTGCGTCATGGTGAACAGGCAGGTTATGCTATCGCTGATTTTTTGGGAGGACAAAAACCAGACCCGGCGCAATGGCTGGTGCAGCAGTACCCGCAATTTCGGTCCAAGCGTGCACTGCGCTGGTTATTTGACCGTTTTCAAAATGATTGGGTATTCAATCAGCTTCTCCGCACCGCCGCCATGCGGCGGGCCGCTGAGTTGATATATTTTCATCGCAAAGGCGGCGTGAAACTATAATTTTGCTGGTGTGCCCGCTGCCCAAATAGCCCAGATAGCTGTAATTCACATTTCAAATGGATTACTCATGACCGCCGGCCGTACCTGTCCGCTTCACTATCGTTACTCGCCTACGGTCTTCGCTCGCCCGGCAGAAATTCGCGCCGAAACGATTTATGTTATCGGGGGGCTATATGGTAACGAATTTGCAATGCAGGCCATTTTCGAACTGGCTGCGGGTGAACCCGTTGCGCCACGGCTGGTCTTTAATGGCGATTTCAACTGGTTCAACATCGATGCGCAGTCGTTTGAAGCGATCAATCGCAATGTGCTGAAACACATTGCCCTGCGCGGCAATGTGGAGACCGAGCTGGTGGCCAATGGCGACACCGCAGACTGCGGTTGCGCATACCCCGATGATGTGAATGATGCCGAGGTGGCGCGTTCGAACCGCATCATGCAGATATTGCAACATACGGCGACGGGTTTTCCAGAGATCATTGCAATGCTCGGTGCGCTGCCCATGCATGCTGTGGCTGAGGTGGGCGGGCAGCGTTTCGGCATTGTGCATGGTGACGCGGAATCGCTGGCAGGCTGGCGTTTTGCGCACAATTTTTTGCACGAGCCGGAAAACATTGTGTGGCTACATCGCATCTGTAACGAGACTGACCTGACTGGTTTTGCTTCCAGCCATACGTGCCTGCCCGCTTTTCGTTGTTTGAATGACGGCGTGAAGAGACATGTCGTCATCAACAATGGCGCAGCAGGCATGCCGAATTTTTCGCATACGTGCTACGGTCTGCTATCGCGCTTGTCGATTTATCCCGTGCGCGAAGGGTTGGCGCAATACGGTGAGGCGGTCGGCGGTGTGTATGTCGACGCGTTGCCCATTCACTACGACGGCGCGCAATTTCAGCAACGGTTTCTAGCCAATTGGCCGCTCGGCTCACCTGCTCATCGATCGTATTTCGCACGCATCGTTAACGGCCCCGATTATGCGGCGCCGCACGCGCTTGGATTGGCGAGGGCCTCTTCCGTATGCGCGTAGACTTGCTCCTTTGGGAGTGGCTGTATCGATATCAGCGGTATATTGGGCTTTGTACTCACCAACGTTACGAAACAGCTCCCATTTAAAGGGCGATCATCATGACAAAAAGCAAACTTCTCGTTCTTCTCGCCATCGTTGCATTGATTGCCGCTTTTTTTATTTTCGATCTAGGCCGCTTTATCGATCTGGAATATTTCAAGAGTAAGCAGGCAGACTTCACGGCCAGTTATCAAGCTAATCCTTTACAGGCGGCAGCGCTTTTCTTTTTGATCTATATTGCCGTGACGGCGCTTTCGCTGCCGGGCGCGCTGATTATGACGCTGGTGGCCGGGGCCATCTTTGGCCTGCTGTGGGGTGTGGTCATCGTCTCGTTTGCTTCGACCATCGGTGCGACGCTGGCATTTTTGACCGCGCGTTTTTTGTTGCGCAACAGCATCCAGGCCAAGTTTGGCGATAAATTGAAAGCGTTCAATGCCGGGGTAAAAAAGGACGGCGCTTTTTATCTTTTTACCTTGCGCTTAGTCCCTGCCTTCCCGTTTTTCATGATCAATATCTTAATGGGGCTGACGCCGATGAAAGCCTGGACCTTCTTTTGGGTTTCGCAGGTCGGTATGTTGCTGGGCACGGTCGTGTACGTGAATGCGGGCACCGAGCTGGCCAAGATCAGCTCGCTGAAAGGCATTCTCTCGCCGGGACTAGCGGGCGCCTTTGTATTGCTAGGCCTCTTCCCCATTGTCGCCAAGAAAATTATCGACGGCATCAAAAGCCGCAAGGTCTATGCAAAGTGGGCCGGTAAAAAACCGGCGCGTTTTGACCGCAATGTGGTGGTGATCGGCGCTGGTTCAGCCGGGTTAGTCACCAGTTATATCGCCGCCGCCGTAAAAGCCAAAGTAACGCTGGTGGAAAAACACCAGATGGGCGGCGATTGTCTGAATACCGGCTGCGTGCCCTCGAAGGCGCTGATTCGCTCCGCCAAATTGTTGAACCATATTTCGCGTGCCAAAGAATTTGGTATTTCCTCGGCCACGGCGCAATGGGATTTTGCAGAGGTGATGCAGCGCGTGAAAAAAATCGTCACCGATATTGAGCCGCACGATTCGGTCGAACGCTATACCAGTCTGGGTGTGGATTGTATTGCGGGGCAGGCCAAAATCATTACGCCTTGGGAAGTGGAAATCACCCGCGCCGATGGCAGCAAACAAACGCTCACCACCAAAACTATTGTCATCGCCGCAGGCGCGCGCCCGTTGGTGCCGCCGATTCCGGGGCTGGCCGACATTCATCCGCTAACGTCGGACAACCTTTGGGCGCTTCGCACTCTGCCGAAGCGCCTGATCGTGCTGGGCGGCGGCCCCATCGGCTCGGAATTGACGCAATGCTTCGCCCGCTTCGGCTCGCAGGTGACGCAAGTCGAAATGGCGCCGCGCATCCTGATCCGTGAGGACGCGGAAGTTTCGGAAATGATCAAGTGCAAGTTCGAAGCCGAAGGCGTTACCGTGCTGGTCAATCACAAAGCGAAGCAGGTATTAGTCGAAAATGGCGAAAAGTTTCTGCTGATAGAAAACGAAGGCCAAGATAAGCGCATTCCATTTGACGAAATTTTATGCGCGGTGGGCCGCATCGCCAATACCCAGGGTTACGGTTTAGAAGAACTCGGCATCCCTGCCAGCCGCGTCGTTGAAACCAACGAATATCTGCAAACGATCTATCCCAATATCTTCGCCTGCGGCGACGTGGCCGGGCCGTACCAATTTACCCATACCGCTGCACACATGGCGTGGTATGCCGCGGTAAACGCCTTGTTCGGCAGATTCAAGAAGTTCAAAGTCGATTATGCGGTGGTGCCCTGGGCGACCTTTACCGATCCAGAAGTGGCGCGGGTGGGGCTGAACGAACAGGAGGCCAAAGAAAAAAACATCGCGCACGATGTGCACACCTACGGCATCGACGACCTCGACCGCGCCATTGCCGACGGCGAAGCGCATGGTTTTGTGAAAGTTATCACGCCCAAAGGCTCGGACAAAATTCTCGGCGCCACCATCGTTGGCGAACATGCGGGGGATTTACTGATCGAATTTGTGGCCGCCATGAAACACGGCTTTGGGCTGAAAGGCATTCTCGGCACTATTCACACCTACCCAACCATGGGTGAAGCCAACAAATATGCAGCAGGCGCCTACAAGCGCTCCACCGCAACGGTTGGCAAACTCGCCGTGGCGCGCGCGCTGAACGACTGGACGCGCGGCGATGGCAGCTTTAGCAAGGTATTGTCGGCCGCCGTTGCGCTCGCTGTCTCGCCCGACAACACGCCAGCTTATCCAAAACAACCCTTGCATTAAACAACGGGAGATTTTCATGAAAAAACTACTGCTGCTCAGCACGGTCTGGCTGTTATCGCTCAGTACATGGGCCCAATCGTTCGATCATACCCACGCCGCATTGACGACGCTGCTGAAAAAGCACGTTGTGGTCATTGATGGTGGTAAAACGACGAAAGTAAGCTACGCCGAATTGCAGAAAGACCGTGGGGCGTTAAAGAACTATCTAAATAGTTTGTCCAGGGTTTCCTCAGCCGAATTCAACGGCTGGAGCAAAGCCCAGCAAATGGCCTTTCTCATTAATGCGTATAACGGTTTTACGCTGGATCTCATTTTGCAACACTATCCAGTGAAATCGATCAAGGACATCGGCGGCGTATTCGATAATCGCTGGAAGCGTAAATTCTTCAAACTGTTTGGTGAAGAATATTTTCTCGACCGCATCGAGCACGACACCTTACGCAAACCGGGGGTTTATAACGAGCCGCGCGTGCATTACGCGGTGAACTGCGCCTCAATCGGCTGCCCGGTACTGCGCGAGGAGGCCTTTATCGCCGACCGCCTTGATAAGCAATTGGAAGAGCAGGCCGTACGCTTTATTTCCGACCGCTCGCGTAACCGCTATGCCAATGGCAAACTGGAAGTATCGATGATCTATAAATGGTTTGCCGACGATTGGGAAAAGGGCTATACGGGATTCGACGGCAAGACTGCACCGGTCAACTCGCGCGAGGAATATTTTGCCCGCTATGCAGCTCTGCTGGCTGATAGCCCTGAAGATCGGCAGAAAATTATCGCGCAAAAAACACCGATTACCTACCTCGATTACGACTGGTCGATCAATAATCGTTAGTGGTTGATTGGAATTCTGTCCATAAAACCTTCAAGTTAAATTGGGAGATAAATTTGATAACTTTAGAAAATGCACTTGCATATATTGTATTAATGGCAATCTCTTTTTGTGTGGGTTGCTTTTCCTCATATTTTGCCAAGAAAGGTAATAATCTTGCTGATAAAGAGGATATTGCAGCAATCACAAAAAAAGTTGAGGAAATTCGCATACAGTACACAACGCTTGTCGAAGAATTTAAAGCTCGCCATCAATTAAGAATGGCTTCAATTGATCGCCGTTTGCAAACCCACCAAGAGGCATATACACATTGGCGCGAGTTGGGATGGAGTCGATCCGATGAAGAAAGAGATGAGGCCGCTAATAAGTGCCAAAATTGGCTGGTAAATAATTGTGTATATTTGGAACCAAAAGTTCGAAGCGCTTTTATACAGGCATACGTTCAGTTGCCACTCTATTTTTCTTTGATGAAAAATCTGCCTAGCGACCCGGATAAAATAAAAGAAGTTTTTGCATGTTTTGATAAATACAATGCTTTTCCCGATATTTTGTTTGACGCGATTCAACTTCCTGCAATGTGCGAATTGGACGAGAAAGAACTTAAACTTACTTTGCCAATAACGCCCTAGCAATAGGTAATTGATAATTTCATCGGCAGATAGTCATACAAATAAATTGGTGTCTTGCATCATTAGTTTTTATTTTTCTTGGTTGTTATCTCAACCTCTCTCAGAAATGGTGTGGTGCTGATAAAATCCAGCCATGTTATCCACTACCCCGCCGCTTCAGAACGACACCCTCCTGCGCGCGTTGATGCGCGAACCCACACCCTATACGCCGATCTGGATCATGCGCCAGGCCGGCCGCTATTTGCCGGAATATAACGCGACCCGTAAAAGAGCCGGCAGTTTTCTGGGGTTGGCGAAGAATCCCGATTACTGCACCGAGGTGACGCTACAGCCACTGGAGCGTTTTCCGCTCGATGCAGCGATTTTGTTTTCGGACATCCTGACGATTCCCGACGCGATGGGACTGGGGCTTTATTTCGTTGAGGGCGAAGGGCCGAAGTTTGAGCGACCGCTTCGTACCGAAGCCGATGTAAAGCGCCTGCCCGTTGTTGACTTGCAGCAATTGCAATATGTATTCGATGCGACGCGGCAGATTCGCGGGGCGCTGAACGGTCGCGTGCCATTGATCGGGTTTTCCGGTAGCCCATTCACGCTGGCGTGTTACATGATCGAAGGCGGCGGCTCGGACGATTTCCGGCTGATTAAAAGCATGCTTTACCAGCGGCCCGATTTGCTGCATGAGATTCTGGAAAAAAATACCCAAAGCATCATTAGTTACCTCAATGCACAGATTGCCGCTGGCGCGCAAACGGTCATGCTTTTCGATACTTGGGGCGGCACCCTGGCGGCTGCGGCGTATCGGGAATTTTCGCTGCACTATGCACAACGTGTGATGGCAGAGTTAATGCGGTCGCATGAAGGGCGCATCGTTCCACGAATTTTTTTCACCAAGGGCGGTGGTTTATGGCTGGAGGCAATGGCCGAAATTGGCGCCGATGCGTTGGGCCTCGATTGGACCGTGGATATTGGCGAGGCCAGACGGCGTGTCGGCCATAAAGTGGCGTTACAGGGCAATCTCGATCCGCACGTTCTTTTTGGCGATGCCGCGACCATTGAGCGTGAAGCCCGTGCGGTACTTGATGCCTATGGAACAGGGGCGGGGCATGTTTTCAACTTGGGGCATGGCATTTCACAATTCACTGATCCCGATAAAGTGTTATTGCTTGTTAACAGCGTACGCCGTGCCAGCGTTAGAAGCTGAAAAAAATCCCCACTGTCAAGGCTTTTTCGGCAAAAAAATTTAGAAAAGTAGCTTGCTTATACACAGAATTTCTGCTCATCTCGATCTTTCACAGGATTTCGATAGCTTCAGGCATAAATGATTCTAATATTATGTTTTTAAAGGTTTTTATTTATGCTGCAAAGCGGTATTCCTAGTTCGTTGTCCGCTAGCTTTTTTAAGTGTTCTAAAAAAATGCGAACTATACACAAAATTATCCACAGTCTGGCTGTAACGTGTCCTACCTCAAATAATGGCGCGGTTTCCAGCGTGATTTAGCCTGGAAACACCCGTGAATACGAGGGTTTTTCCTGCCGAACCGCCTTTTATCTGCTATTTGCGGGTAGCTTTGGATGTTCCCCGTCGCAATCTTTTTGATTTTTTGTCCAGCGATGTCGAACCAGCCGATATCGGTCGATTGGTCGATGTGCCCTTTGGCCCGCGCAAACAAATCGGGGTTATCGTAGAAATCGGCTCGAAAAGCGCGATCGCGCCAGAAAAGTTACGTTATGTGCTGCATATTTATCGCGATCTGCCAGCCATACAACCCATCGATATGGCACTGTTCCGTTTTTGCGCAGATTACTATCAATATTCAATCGGCCAAACCATTTTCAATGCGTTGCCTCCACATTTACGCGCACCGCGGGCGATAAAAACGCTTGCAGATGTTGTCTGGGTCGTTACCAACGCTGGCAGGGCCATCCCCGTTGATCAACTACCTGCCCGCGCAATCGTTCAGCGCCGTTTACTGACGCTTATTCAACAAGGCGCACAGGCCGAAGTCGAGATTTTAAAAGCCTGGCCCCAAGCATGGCCAGCGCTGCGTACACTAATGGAAAAAGGCTGGATACGCCGGGCTCTCGCGCAACAGGCTGCCGCAATCCAACAGCCTGCATTTCCTTCAGCAACGCTCAACCCTTCCCAGCAGGCTGCCGTTTCCGCTATTAATGAAGCGCAAGGTCGCTACCAATCCCTATTGCTGGCGGGAATAACCGGCAGCGGCAAAACCGAAGTCTACCTACAGGCCATCGCGCCGCTGACTGCTCAGGGCAAACAGGTGCTGGTGCTGATTCCGGAAATCAATCTTACGCCGCAAACAGAACGGGTATTCCGCAGCCGCTTTGCCGGCGTGCCGCTGGTGATCCTGCATAGCAATCTCGCGCCGAATGTCCGCGCGCGCGCCTGGCAGGAGGCGGAAAGCGGCCATGCGCGCATCGTGCTCGGCACCCGCCTCGCGGTATTCACGCCGATGCCGCAGCTTGCATTGATCATTGTTGACGAAGAACACGATGTTTCTTTTAAGCAGCAGGAGGGTTTACGCTATTCGGCACGCGATGTGGCGGTTTTTCGCGCCAGGCTCGCCAACTGCCCGGTGGTGCTGGGCTCTGCCACCCCCTCGCTGGAAAGCTGGTACAACGCGCAAAACGGGCGCTATCAATTGCTTTCCTTGCCCAATCGTGCGGTTACGGGAGCAGCATTGCCCCAAGTTAGAACCATCGACACCACACGAGAAACAGTGCACGAAGGCCTTTCCACAAGTTTAATCAACGCAATCAAGCAGCGCATTGCACGCGGCGAACAATCGTTGCTGTTTATCAATCGGCGCGGATTTGCGCCTGCGCTGGTATGCACGCAGTGTACGTGGATGCCGGAATGCCGGCGCTGCAGCGCCAGACTGGTTTTTCATCGTGGCGAACCGCGCCACACACAATCCCGTACCCGTCTAGAGTGCCATCATTGCGGGCATGTTGAGCCAGTGCCTGCCTTTTGTACGTCGTGCGGAAATCCTGATCTGAAGCCGGCCGGCCAGGGCACACAACGAATCGAAAATGCCATTGAAACATTGTTTGCCGATGCCCGAATCGCGCGTATTGATCGCGACAGCACCCGTCCAAGGGGTTCCGCCGAGGCGATATTCGATCGTGCGATACGGGGCGACCTCGATATTCTGATTGGCACGCAGATGCTTGCCAAAGGACACGATTTTCCGTCGCTAAGCCTGGTCGGAATCTTGAATGCGGACAGCGCCTTGTTCTCTGCCGATTTTCGCGCAGCTGAACGTTTGTTTTCACAATTGGTGCAGGTCGCGGGACGCGCCGGGCGCGCTGGCCGGCCCGGAGAAGTATTAATTCAGACCCGCTTCCCCAGCCATCCGCTCTACGCGAGCATCGCCACCCAAAATTACGCCGAATTCGCCGCGCTTCAGCTTGCCGAGCGCCAACAAGCAGCGCTACCCCCTTATTCATTTCTCGTTTTGCTGCGCGCCGAAGCCCAGCAAGAAGCGACCGTAAAAAAATATTGCGCTTACGCGGTCGAAGCAGGCCGTGCGCTGAATGAAGCGGTCGTGGTATATGACCCGGTACCTGCACCGCTGCAACGCAAGGCCGGGTTTACCCGATTACAAGTCCTGGTACAGGCCTCTTCACGACAGACGCTGCACGCCTTCCTGCCGCGCTGGCATGAAAAACTGGCTGCCGAAATACCGGCTCGGGTACGCTGGTCAATCGATGTCGATCCACTCGAAATCTAATGATGCGATGAAAATTGTTGTCCTTTTTATGTCCGTCTTATACCCGTTTCTGGCCTGAGCTGTCCATTATAATGATCGGCTGAATAAAGAATTCTCCATGAGTGCATTTTTTACCGATAATAAAGCCGCAGTCGCACAATTGTTTCGCCAAGCTATGTGCGAGGCATTTCCGGAATGCGCGGACTTCGAAATCGAAATCGAAAAACCGAAAAATCCCGAGCATGGCCACTTTGCCGTAAACAGTGCCCTGCAACTGGCTAAAAAGCTGGGCAAAAAGCCCCGCGATATTGCTGCCACGCTGGTAGCCGCCTTGCCCCCCTCGGATTTACTGGCCGCCGCGCCGGAAATCGCCGGGCCGGGCTTTATCAATATAAGACTGTCGCAGGCAGCGGAAACCCGTGTGGTAAAGGCTATTTTTTCAGCGGGAGAAAATTTTGGCCGCAGTGCGGCCGGCACCGGCCAGAAAGTTATGGTTGAGTTTGTATCGGCCAATCCGACTGGCCCACTGCATGTTGGTCATGGGCGCGGCGCAGCGATTGGCGATACGCTTGCCCGATTGCTCGAGGCACAGGGTTTTGCGGTGAGCCGCGAATTCTATTACAACGATGCTGGCGCACAAATCGTCAATCTTGCACTTTCGGTGCAAGCACGCTTGCGCGAAAGCATGGGGATTGAAGCCTCCTTTCCGGAAGACGGCTACCGCGGCGAATACATCCGTGAAATCGCGACACGTTATGCGCTTGTGCATTCGCAGGATAAAGCAGGCGACGACCTGGAGGCGATACGCCAGTTTGCAGTCGCGGAACTGCGCAACGAACAGGATCTCGACCTTAAAGCCTTTAAAGTTCAGTTTGACGTCTATTTTCTCGAGTCATCGTTGTATAGCGACGGGCTGGTTGAAAAAACCATTCAGCATCTGGTGAGCCGCGGTAAAACCTACGAAAAAGAGGGCGCCTTGTGGTTGAAGACCACTGATTATGGCGACGACAAAGATCGCGTTATGCGTAAATCGGATGGTGCCTGTACCTATTTTGTGCCCGATGTGGCCTATCACGTTACCAAATGGGAACGCGGCTTCACCCGCGCTATCACCGAGTTAGGCGCCGACCATCACGGTTCGCTGGCGCGAGTACGTGCGGGATTACAGGCGATGGAAATCGGTGTGCCCACGGGTTATCCGGATTATGTATTGCACCAGATGATTACCGTCATGCGTGGCGGCGAGGAAGTAAAAATCTCCAAGCGTGCTGGGGGTTATGTCACGCTCCGCGATCTGATCGATGAAGTGGGTTGCGATGCGACCCGTTATTTTTTCGTCATGCGCAAGGCGGATTCACAACTCACCTTCGATATCGACCTGGCCAAAAGCCGCTCTGAAGACAACCCTGTTTATTATGTGCAGTATGCTCACGCGCGGATTTGCAGCGTATTGGCACAGTGGGGCGGTAATCCTGCCACGCTGGTCACTGCTTCATTGGAGGCGCTGGTGAATAAACATGAATCCGAATTATTACGGCTGCTGGCTGATTTTCCTGAGCGTCTGGAAACAGCAGCGCGAGAATTGAGTCCACACTTGTTATGCAATTATCTTGGCGATCTGGCCGCAAGCCTGCATAGCTATTACAATGCCGAGAAATTCCTGGTGGACGACGAAAGCCTTAAACTCGCCCGCCTTGGGTTGATTACCGCGACCCGTCAAGTATTACAGACGGGCCTTACCTTGCTTGGTGTCCATGCGCCGGAGAAAATGTGAATATGTCCAGAGAAAACAGATCTTCTCCACCTCGAAACAGCAGCAACCGTATGAACCCGATGTTTATCGGCATCATGATCGGCATGCTGCTGGGCATCTGCATAGCTTTGGGCGTTGCATTATGGCTGAACCGATCCTCCAATCCCTTCGTCGAAAAAACAAAACCGGTCGAATCGCTTTCCAAAAACCAACCCACTACGCCGCCCAAGCTCGAATCAACCACGCCCGATATTGGCCAAGCCAAGTCAGCGGCTACCCCGGATAAACCGCGCTTTGAGTTCTATGACCTCCTTCAGGGCGATAAAGTAGGGAAGGACAATGCTTCAAAGACATCTGCTAAGACCGCTCCTGCCACAACGTTACCCGAGAAAAAAGTTCCAGATGTTTCGGCATCTGTTGCGACTGCCTCTCCTCCCCCAGTTGCTATCCCGAAAGAAACCTTTATGTTGCAAGCTGGCGCCTTTCATAATGAATCCGACGCGGAGAACCTGAAAGCCAAAATTGCCTTCGCCGGTTTGGAGGCTCACATCAAGTCTGTCAACGTACAGCCCAAGGGCACGTTATATCGGGTACGCTTGGGTCCTTATAGCAGTCAGGACGAGGTGAACAAAATAAAAGTAGTCTTGTCTCAAAATGGTATTGATGCATCGATTGTCAAATCGAGCGATGGAAACTGATCGCTTTGCCATAACAACTTACCCAGACCTAGAGGAAAAGTCATGCGCCTTTTAAAATCTCTTGTTTTTTCGTTTGTCATGTTATCGATGGCCATTGCCGTTTCGGCCCAGAATTCACGCGATGTCGTCCCTCTCAATCCGCCGCAACCGGTGGAAAACGACGGCAAAATCGAAGTGCTGGAGTTTTTCGCCTACGGCTGCATTCACTGCTTTAACCTCGAACCGAAGTTCGAGGAATGGATCAAACGCCAGCCTGCTGATGTGAAAGTGCGCCGTGTACCGGCAGCCTTTGCTATTCGTGGTGTGGATAGCATCCAGATTTTTTATACACTGGAAGCAATGGCGCTGCTCGACAAATTGCACTATAAGGTTTTCGAGGCCATCAATACTGAAAATATAATTTTGGGCAATCCGGCCACACTAAACCAGTGGTTGACCAAGCAAGGCGTTGATCCCAAAAAATACGAAGAGGTGCAGAAATCTTTTTCGGTACAAACAAAGATCCAGCGCGCGCGCAAAATGTCCGAGGATTATAAAATCACCGCAACCCCCATGCTCGTTATCATGGGCAAACACAAACTCGAGCAACTTGATGGAGCGGAACGTCTATTTGGGAATGTAGACAGGTTGATCAATGAAGCGCGTGCAACGCTCAAGGCAACGCCAGCTCCTGTTTCTGCTACCCGCTCCAAAAAATAAGTACACATATAAAAAACCAAAAGCGCCGGGTTCGCCCCGGCGTTTTTATTTCTCTCCGTCGCTTGTTCCAGCGTTAAAATCCATTGATATCCCTAAAGAAGACCCCCATGAAAACCATTTTTATCACCGGTGCTTCCAGTGGCATCGGTGCATCGCTTGCACGGCATTACGCCCAACAGGGCTATCAACTCGGCCTGGTTGCGCGCCGCGGCAATATGCTCACCCAGATGGCAGAGACACTTTCCCCAAAACCAGCCATTTATATCTGTGATGTGCGCGATACGACTGCGCTTAAAACCGCCGCAGCGGATTTCACTTTGCGTTTTGGTGTACCGGACATCGTTATCGCCAATGCCGGCATTTCGCGCGGAACCTTGACCGAAATCGAGGACGATCTGCAAGCCTTCCAGGAAATTTTCGATATCAACGTCATGGGCATGGTCAAAACGTTCCAGCCTTTTATTGAGCCGATGCGTGCCGCAAAAAAGGGAACGCTGGTCGGCATTGCCAGCGTGGCGGGATTTCGCGGCATACCTGGAGGGGGGGCGTATTCAGCTTCAAAAGCCGCGACCATCAAATACTGTGAAGCGCTGCGTGTGGAACTGCGCGGAAGTGGCATCTCGGTGGTCACAATTTGTCCCGGTTATATCCGCACACCCATGACAGCGGTAAACCGGTTCAAAATGCCTTTTTTGATCGATGTGGATGATGCGGTCGTACGCTTCGCGCGCGCCATCGACGCCAAAACCAGCTTTACCGTTATTCCTTGGACGATGGGCATTGCTGCCCGTTTATTGCGCATAGCGCCCAATTTTCTTTACGACGCCGTCTTTACCCGTATGCCACGCAAACCGCGCGGCACTCAACAACCCTGACTTGCCACCCATGCCCGCTACGCCTATACCGGCCACTGCACGCTTTTCCAACCGGATAACAGACTACATCCAATACCGGCCGCGATATCCGCAAGAAATTCTCGATTTGCTCGCTGCCCGCTGTGACCTTACGCCCGATAGCATCATCGCCGATATCGGCTCGGGAACCGGCATTGTCAGCCAGCTGTTTCTGGATAACGGTAACCCGGTAATCGGCGTGGAACCCAATCGCGATATGCGCGAAGCAGCAGAAAAACTGCTGGCCGAATATAGCCGCTTCAAAAGTCTAGACGGCACAGCGGAAGCCACACGATTGCCTGGGCATGCGATGGATTTTGTGTTGGCAGCGCAGGCTTTTCACTGGTTCGATCGCGAGCGGACTCGGGAGGAATTCATCCGCATCCTTAAACCCGAAGGCTGGTGCGTATTGCTGTGGAATGATCGTCGCACCGAAAGCAGCTCCTTTCTACGCGAATACGAAAAATTCCTTAAAAACCTCGGTACCGATTACCAGGAAGTCTCGCATAAAAACGTGCAAAACCAGGCCACGCTTAGCGCTTTTTTCGGTGGCGATTTTGAACAGGCGCAATTCGATAATTTTCAATACTTCGACCTGGAGGGATTCATCGGTCGCGTGGCCTCCAGTTCTTATTGCCCGCCTCGCGATTCTGTCGAATTTCCAGCGGTGATAAAAAAGCTGACCGCCTTATTTGATCGATATGCGATCGATGATCGTGTCACTTTCGAATACGACACGGTGGTTTATTTTTCACCGATGCGTTAATTACGTGCCAATCACAATATCTATGTTTCGGGGGTACCGGATCACTTGAATACGCAAGACATAGGGGCATCCGCCAATTTGATGAACTCAGCAACCGCCAGCGTTTCGGCTCGCCGCTTTGGATCGATGCCTAGCGCTTCAATGTCTTTCGTAGCCATAAAGGGTTTGAGTGTATTGGCCAGGGTCTTGCGCCGCTGACCAAACCCTGCCATCACCATGGCTGCAAAGCGCGCGTCGCTCTGGGCGCGGGGGCGCTTGTCGGGCAACGGCACGAGACGGACGATGGCCGAATCGACCTGCGGTGGCGGGGTAAATGCGCCTGGGGGTACATTAAAAAGGTGGGCCATTTCAAAACGGTATTGCAGCATGACCGATAATCGTCCGTAAGCTACGCTATTGGGCTGGGCGACCATACGCTCAACCACTTCTTTTTGTAGCATGAAGGTCGCATCGACCAAACAGTCGGCAAATTTTGCCAGATGAAATAAAAATGGCGTGGAAATGTTGTAAGGCAGGTTGCCGATGGCGCGGAAGCGCGGCCCCATTTTTGAAAAATCGAATTCCAGTACATCGCTTTCGTGCAGCGTGAGTTTTTCCGCAGGAAATTTTGCCCGCAAGAATGCGGCAAGGTCCCGATCGATTTCGATGGCCTGTAGATGCTTCAATTTTGCGAGCAGCGGAAGGGTCAGGGCGCCCGGTCCGGGACCGATCTCTACCATCGTATCGTCCATTGCGGGTGCAATGGCATTAACGATACGAGCAATATAGTGGCGATCAGTCAGAAAGTGTTGGCCGAATCTTTTTTTGGCGGGTGGCAGCATCACGTTGGCAAGGCAACAAGAGCGGGGCTCAGTGTTCAGTGTGGCAGTCGGTTAGGGTTAGAGAGGGCGAGGTCGATAGCGAGGTCAATGGCGGCTTGCATGCTGCCGCTATCGATAGTTCCCGTGCCGGCGAGATCCAGCGCCGTGCCATGATCGACCGAGGTGCGAACGATGGGCAGGCCCAAGGTTACATTTACCCCCGTGCCAAAGCTGGCGTATTTGAGCACGGTCAGGCCCTGATCGTGATACATCGCCAATACCGCATCGGCGTTGGCAAGGTGACGTGGGGTGAATAAGGTATCGGCGGGTAAAGGGCCGGTAAGTTGCATGCCTTCGTTTTTCAGTTTTTCGATAACGGGCGCGATGATTTCAATTTCTTCATGACCAAGATGGCCGGATTCTCCAGCATGCGGGTTGAGTCCGGCAACGAGTATGCGCGGCGCGGCAAAACCAAATTTCGTACGCAAATCGTGATGGAGAATGCGCAATGTCGCCTCAAGGTTTTCCCAGGAAATGGCGGCGGGCACGGCGCTGAGTGCAAGGTGCGTCGTCGCCAAGGCCACCCGCAATGGCGGCGTGCCGCCTACCAGCATCATGACGACATGCGGGGTCTGGGTATGCACGGCCAGATATTCCGTGTGACCGGTAAAGGCGATTCCGGCATCGTTGATTACTCCCTTGTGTACCGGGGCGGTGACCATCGCACAACAGCGACCTGACATACAGGCTTGCAAGGCATGATCGAGCAGGGTCAATACATAGGAGCTATTTGTCGGATCAAGATAACCAGGGCGGGCTTGTGTAGTCAATGGAATATGTTCGATACGCATCTGCGTCGATTCGGGTGGCCATTTCAAATTGCGTAGTCGGGCACGCACAGCAAGCAGGAGGGCATCGCCGAACAAAACGAAGCGACAGCGCGTCTCGCGGGTCAGCTGGTCTGCCATCAGCACGCATAGATCGGGCCCGATGCCGGCAGGTTCGCCGGAAGTAATGGCTATGACAGGCGGTGTGGCGCGAACTGTTGCGGAAAGATTCACGCGTGGATCAAGGCATTATTTTTCGTCGAGCCGGTATTCGACAAAGGCCCGGTCGCGTATTTGTCGCAACCAGTCCTGATAGGCTTCGTCGGCCTTACGCTGGCGAACGACATTGCGCGCCATTTGACGGCGGCGGTCGTCAGTAAGGCCTTCGCTTCTACGTTCAAGCACCTGCACCAGGTGCCAGCCGAAAGGAGATTGCACCGGTTGGCTGACTTCATTATCACGTAACTGATTCAGTACCCGCTCAAATTCAGGCACCGTATCACCGGGATTGATCCAACCCAAATCACCGCCTTTAGTGGCAGTGGGATCGTCGGAATGGACTTTCGCCAATTCGGCGAAATCGGCGCCTGCCGTAATGCGTTCACGCAAACGCGACAGGCGCTCGCGGGCTTCGTCGTCGGTCAACGATTCCTTGGCGCGGATCAGGATGTGCCGGGCGCGCGTTTGTGTCACGGTTGGGGTTGCGCTGCGCCCGCGCTTGTCGAGCAGCTTGACGATGTGAAACCCATTTGCGCTGCGCAAAATATCGGTGATTTCCCCCGGTTTTAGTTTGCTTAGCGCATCCAAAAAGATGGTGGGTAGTCTGCCAATCGGGCGCCAGCCCAGATTGCCGCCCTGAAGAGCATCAGGCGCATCGGAAAACTGTGCTGAAATCTGCGCGAATTCAACACCTCGACGCAACTCGGAAAGTGCCAGCAATGCACGTTTACGCCGGGCTTCAATCTGCTGGCTGGTGGCTTGCTCCGGCACCAGTACGAGGATATGGGCTAGCCGGTATTCGCCATCGGTGGTGGCTTCGCGCGATTCCAGTGCAAGCTCGGTTTCGACTTCTGCATCGGTGACGTTGATACCGCTTTCCACCTCGCGCTCACGCAAACGTGAAACGATTATTTCGCTGCGGATTTCCTCGCGGAATTTGTTCCAGCTCAGTCCGTCGCGTTCGAGCAAAGCCCGAAAATCTGTCGTGGAAAGATTGTTTTCTTCAGCGATGCGTTGCAGCGTTTTATCGAGCGTGAGGTCATCGATGCGGATTCCGCTTTCCCTGGCCTCCTGTACCTGGATCAGGTCGTTAATCATGCGTTCGAGCAATTGTTTGCCGAGCGCATCCTGGGGAGGGAGTGGCGTTCCCTGTTTTTGCAGTTGTTTGACTACGGTGCCCAGTCGTTCGTTGAGATCATTCTGGGTAATGACCTCGTTATTTACCACGGCAACAATGCGGTCCACCACAATAATGCCCGAAGGCTTGACCGGTGCAGTCAAGCGAGTATCCAGTTTGGGCGAGGCTTGCGGGTTGCTTTGAGCCCACACCGCACTACTCAAAATGGTTGCAGCTAAAACGAAGGATTTGAATACATTCATCAGTAGGTTTCCAGATCGACAGGTGTAACGGAAAAACAATATCTTACCGTGAGAGAAGTTCATCGGATTGGCGATATCCTGAAATATTCTGCCGCAAGGTTTCCAGCGGATTGATGCCAATTTTGGAGAGGCCTTTAAGCTCCAATTGAATCTGGATGGAATTGGAATAAACGTTGGTGGATGTCGTGAAGCGATGGGCAACCATACGCAATTCCCAGCAGCCTTGATTATACTCCACCCCTAGCAGCCCCTCGAGAAGGCGGCCGTGGCGCAACGAGTGATTGGCGCGCGCCAGCAATGTCCAGCCCGGGGCGATACGACCGAATGGCCACTGTGTGGAAACGTCAACTTGCTTCAGCGTATCCCGGGTAAAGCGATAGCTGAAATTGACGATTTTTCCGCCTTGCGGGTTATAGCGCAAGGCAAGGTTCGATTTTTCGAATTGCCTGTGCGACGTGGAATACTGAAACAGCGAATCGAGATTCCATGCGTCTGATATCTGCCCCGATAGCCCAGCTAGCAAGTCGGAGCGGCTGCCCTCTTTGCCGCTGGCGCCATCGTTATTGCTCGGTAGCCCCTCGGCCAACGCAACCCGCGGCGCACTGTAGTAATAACGCTGGGCAATGGCGCCACGCAGGCGTTCGATGCCGGTTGCGTTCTCGATAAAGCGGGTGGTTAGCGCTGCAGTAACCTGCTTAGCATCGGAGATGCGGTCGCCGCCGATAAACAGGTTCTCATTAAAAATTTGCGAGAAATTGAAATCAGTTTGTGCGGTGGAAAAAACCGGTAATTTACTTTGGTCACGGTAAGGCACATACAAATAAAACAGTCGCGGCTCCAGGGTTTGCGTATAACTTTGCCTATTGAACGTTAATGGTTTTTCAAATGCCACGCCGCTATCCAGGCTGGCAATCGGCAGGGTACGTGTTTTGTTTTCATATCCCACACTGTTTTCGCCCAGCTTGTAGTGCGTGATGTGGTAGCCCAGTTTGGGCAACAAGTAACCATAGGGACGATTGAATTTATACGCCGCAGAGGGATAAATCAATAATCTTTGTCCATTGACCAGCGCGGGATGGCGAAAATCGGTAAATTCACCCACGCCACTGAATTCAAAACCCTGCCAGTGTTGCGGCGTGACGATAAAGGAAATTTGCGGAGCCAGCCGGTAAGGGGTAATGACCGGCGCCAATGGATCCTGCAAAGTCTGGTAGCTCAGATGGCGCAGATTCAATCCACCCCATTCGCTGGAATAATTCAATGCCACGTCACGCGGCAGATTAATTTGCGCCGTATTGGTGATGCGGGTTGATAGTTCTCGGAAATAGGCATCATCAGAAACCCGCTGGGCATTAATCGATGCCGTCCAGCCCGGCGCGATCAGGCTATCGAGGTTATGCGCATGAACCACGCGGACAAAATGGCGGTCGCGACTGGCGATGCGATCACTCGGCAGATATTCTGCGTCCCACTGTCCCAGATAGTGCGGTTCCAGATAGCGAAATTCGCTGCCCAGTTGCAGGCCGCGACGCGTAAAGATTTTTGGAGTCAACGTCCAATCGCGGTTCGGCGCCAGATTGAAATAATAAGGCAGCGCCAGATCAAGCCCGCTTTGCGAGGACGAACCGAACAAAGGCGGAAGGAAACCTGACTTGCGATTATTGTCAAGCGGAAAAGTCATGTAGGGAACATAAATGATGGGCACGCCCTTGAATTCGACTACACCGTTATAACCTGTGCCGACCGAACGTTCGTGATCCAGCGCCAATTCACCCATACGCAAAAACCATTCATTTTCGCCGGGCTTGCAGGTGGTGTATTCCGCGTTAAACAAACGCTTTTTTTGCGCGCCTTCGAACTCCATGCGTCGCGCCGATCCATGCGCTTCATGGCGTCGCCCAGCCTGTTTGGAAAAAAGAAATTGCGGCTGATCCAGAAAACCAACTTCGCTGTCGAGCTTTAATTGAAGCTCGGTGCCACTGGCCACATCGCTGCCACTTTCCAGCTGGACATCGCCGGTTGCGCGTGCCGTGTCGGTGGAAACCTCATAATCAATCTGATCAGCAGTCAGCTTCATATCGGATTGATGAATAACCACATTGCCCTCTGCAGTAATCCGTTTTTCTACAATGCCTTCAACGCGATCGGCTTCAATGAAACGCGGACTCGTTTTGTCTTTTTTGCCGGATTTCCCTGATGGCGAGGATTGCCCCGATTTTGGCGGTACGATTTCCGGCGTACCTGACTGCCCATAGACACCAGCCGCGGACAGCCAGAGCAGGAAAGAAGCAACATAAAAAAAACGGACAGCGTGCACGTATGAAAAATGGATCGCGGTGAGATTTTAAGAGTTATAAATGCAGGTAAAGTGAATTAATCGTTTCACTGGAGAATACATCGCGGCCAAACGAAAGGAATAACACTTCAAACCACAGCATAGCCAGCCGGACCTGCTTGAAACGGGATGATTAAAAACAGTTTGCGCTATTTTCGCACAACCCCTGGGGGCGAGGCAGTAATTGCAATATATCTTTGCTTGAACAAGACTCGCTACAACACTGCTTACATAGGTGCCACATTTTTCCAAACAGCATCTAAAGCGTAAAATGCCTGTTCGGCCCACTCTTCCCTATCTGCCATGAAACTCGAAACCCCCTTTTCCACACCCAATATCAAGGTTCACAGTAAACGCCGCGCCGCGCTGGTTAAAACGCTGAAGGAAGGTATCGTTATTTTGCCTACTGCAGCGGAGTGCATTCGCAATGCTGATTCCCATTACGAGTACCGTTGGGACAGTTTTTTTTATTATTTGACGGGCTTTCGCGAACCCGAAGCCGTGCTGGTGATGACGCTGGGCAAGAAACCCAAACAGATTCTGTTTTGCCGGGAAAAAAATCTGGAACGGGAAATTTGGGATGGCTACCGTTTTGGCCCCGCACTGGCTCGGGAAGCCTTTGCTTTTGACGCAGCGCATACCTATGCCGAACTCGATGCATGCCTACCCGAATTGATGGCGGATCAACCCGTCATCTACACCCCGATGGGTACCGATAGCAGCTGGGATCGCCGGGTGTCCTCATGGCTGAACGCGGTACGCGCCAAGGTGCGTACTGGCGTTTCTGCACCGACGGAAATTCGCGATGTGCGCGCCATCATTGCCAATATGCGGTTGATCAAGGATGAGCGCGAGATCGACATCATGCGCCGCGCCGCAAAAATTTCATCCGATGCACACCGGCGCGCCATGCGGGTCGCCCGGCCGGGCATGTATGAATTTGAAGTGGAGGCTGAACTTTTGCACGAATTCGTGAAGAACGGTGCACGGCAGCCCGCTTATGGTTCGATTGTCGGGACGGGAGCCAATGCCTGCATTTTGCACTATCGCGAAAATAACGCCCAAATCAAAAAGGGCGATTTGATGCTGATCGATGCGGGGTGCGAGTTGGAGAGTTACGCAGCTGACATTACCCGCACTTTTCCGGTAGGCGGCAAATTCAGCGGCCCGCAAAAAGATGTTTATGAATTGGTGCTGGCTTCGCAACTGGCTTCGACCAAAGCGGTAAAACCGGGGGCCGCATTTGCCGATTATCACGATGTGGCAACCCGCGTGCTGGTCCGCGGCCTGATCGATTTGAAGTTATGCAAGGGAAGTGTTGATGGCGTGATTGAGTCGGGCGCTTTCCGCCAGTTCTATATGCATCGCGCCGGGCATTGGCTCGGTCTGGATGTGCATGACGCTGGCGATTATAAACAGGGCGGCAAGTGGGTCAAATTGCAGCCCGGCATGGTGGTCACTGTAGAACCTGGTTTGTATATCCGGCCGGCAAAAAACGTACCCAAAGCCTTTTGGAATATCGGCGTGCGCATCGAGGATGATGTGCTGGTAACCAAAAAAGGCAATGAGGTGTTGACGGCAAGTTGTCCAAAGACGGTCAAGGATGTAGAAGCAGCCGTGAATGCCGCAAACTGATGGGGCGATAGTGAAGCCTTCTCCTGATGCGCTCGATGTATTAATCATTGGTGCTGGCCCAGTTGGCGCCGCATTGGGGCTGTTGCTGAAGCATGGCAATAATCGTTTTGCACTACTCGAAGCGCGTGATCGCCCCGTTACCGAGCAACGGTCGCTGGCGCTTTCCTACGGCAGCCGCCTGCTGCTTGAAGAAGCGGGAGCATGGGTACCTGTTTTTACGCGAAATGCGATTCAAACTATCCATGTCTCGCATCGCGGCGGTTTTGGCTGCACTTGCATTTCAGCCCATGATGTTCATTTGCCCGCTCTGGGCTATGTAGTCCCTTATGCGCTGCTGCAAAATGAGTTTGATGCACGGCTCACTGAACAAAATATCGATGTGCGGCGTGGCGCTGGCGTGGAGCGTATAGAGCAGGTGGATGAGGAAGTGATCGTCCATTACACGCATCTTGGCGAAGCACGACGTATTGCCGCCAAAATACTGGTGCTGGCCGATGGCGGCGCAAACCTCGGCAAAGTTCCTGCCATCCGCGTCACTGAAAAGGATTATCGGCAAAGCGCCTTGCTTGGCCATGTGGTTTGTGACCGGGGGTCTGCACAAATGGCCTATGAGCGTTTTACCGGGCGCGGGCCATTGGCGTTGTTGCCTTTTGACGATCATTATTCGCTGGTGTGGATCGATGATCCTGCCTGCATTCAGCGCCTTGTTGATCTGGATGAGCCGGCTTTTCTCGCCGAACTTCAGCACTGGTTTGGTGACCGGGCAGGAAAATTTTTGAGCATTTCCGGGCGGCGCAGTTACCCATTGAAATTGCGGCTTGCCCATCCGCGTGTGGCGGGTCGCGTAGTCGTAGTGGGGAATGCAGCCCAGGCTTTGCACCCTGTGGCAGGGCAAGGCTTTAATCTGGGCTTGCGCGATGCCTATGATCTTGCTGCTTTGCTGAATCACGGCGTTAAGCAGGAAGCCGCCAGCCTGTTGCAACGCTTCGCATCCCAGCGCCAGCCGGATACGCAAGCTGGCGTGCGATTTACCGATATGTTGGTGGAATTATTTTCCAATGATGCGCCGCATTGGCGTATCCCGCGCGGTTTGGGACTGGCTGCGCTGGATTTGCTGCCATTCGCGCGCCGCCGTTTGGCTGAACGTATGGTGTTTGGCGCGTCATCGTGAACGAACGCGTGGTTATTGCTGGCGGTGGCCCAGTTGGTTTGGCTTTTGCCAAAGACATTTCGACCGACAAGCGACTGACCATTGCCGTGGTCGAAAAAACGGTACCTAGTCGTGCTCCACTCATGGGTCCGCTGGATCATCGGGTATTTGCGCTATCGCTGGGGACACAAAAATTCCTGGCACGCATTGGTGTTTGGCAACACCTGCCTGCTGCACGTATCGAGCCGATACGCGCCATGCAAATCTTCGGCGATCGCGCCGATAGCCGGCTGGATTTTAACGCGAGGCAACCTCTAGCCTATGTGGTGGAGCATCAAGCATTGATTGCCGCCATTTGGCATGCGCTGGAAGGGGTCGAGAACGTGATTTCCCATATCGGGCAGGAGCCAGTTTCATGCAGCGCATCCGGGCAGCGCCGTACGCTCGTCACCCGCAGCGGACTCGAATTAAACGCTGATTTGCTGGTAGGCGCCGATGGGCCCCACTCATGGATACGCCAGCAGGCCGGGATTACCAGCCGGGTAAAAGATTATGAAAGTTTTGGCGTAGTAGCCAATTTCGATTGCGAGGTGGCGCATGCCGGTGTGGCGTACCAGTGGTTTAAAGACGACAGCATTCTTGCTTACCTGCCTTTGCCGGGACGTTGCATTTCGATGGTCTGGTCCGTAACACAGCATGAAGGTGACCGGCTTTGCCAATTGACGCCGGAGGAACTATCGCTACAGGTAGCCGCAGCAGGGCGCCATGTACTGGGCCGACTCTCCGCGAGTTCACCGGCAGTCAAATTTCCACTGCGTCGTGCAATGGCTGAAACATGGATACAGCCAGGGTTAGCCTTGATTGGAGATGCGGCGCATTCGGTTCACCCTTTGGCTGGGCAAGGGGCCAATCTTGGTTTCGCCGATGCATGTGCCTTGGCCAAGACGTTACGCGAACGAAGCCGATTTTCATTGCCCGGAGATTATGCTGTATTGCGGCGTTATGAACGATCCCGACAGGAACAGGTATGGGCTATGGCAACCATGGGCCACGAATTGCGTCGCCTGTTTCAGCATCCCTCTGCAGTGGCGGGCTGGGCGCGCAATCAGGGATTGAAACTGTTAAATCGCCAATCCGTTGTTAAAAAAATGATGATGGACTACGCCAGGGCTTGAGCAAAAGCGCCCAAAACGCCCCAAACGTATTGAACCCGTTACAATTCCTTTTGTCCGATTCCTTATCTTTCTTTCAAGGATATTCTTGTGAAATCATTTTTTATGTCCATCCGTATTGCGGCAAGCCTAACCAGCCTCGTTGTTTCTTTTTCCGCTTTGGCCAATCCTGACTTGATCAAAAAAGAAATCGAAAAAAATTTCCCCGAAATCAAGGTCGACAAAATAACCAAGACTGCCTATGACGGGCTTTATGAAATATTTGCGGGTAATGAGTTGCTTTATACCGATAAAAAGGCCAGCTTCTTCCTGCTTGGTAATCTGATAGACACCAAAACGCGTGAAAATGTGTCGGAAGTACGGTTACAAAAACTGACCGCCATTCGCTTTGATGATTTGCCATTGGATATGGCGTTCAAGACCGTGCGCGGCAATGGATCACGCCGCATGGCGGTTTTTTCCGATCCCAATTGCGGTTATTGCAAACGCTTTGAGACCGATTTATTGGAATTGAAAGACGTCACTATTTATACGTTTCTTTATCCGATTCTTGCGCCTGATTCGATGCCAAAATCACGTCAGGTTTGGTGTTCAGAAGATCGTACAAAAGCCTGGCAAGATCTGATGATTCGTGGAATGCTTCCCGGCAGCGATGGAAAGTGCGATGCTCCAATCGAAAAGATCGTGGAACTAGGCAATCGCTTGCGTATTAACTCAACGCCCGCCACGGTATTTGAAAATGGCGAACGGGTTCCCGGCGCACTTCCAAAGGCAATGCTTGAAGCAAAGTTGGCGGCTGTATCGGCTAATTCAACTAATACAGAAGCTAAAAAAGCGACGACAAATTAGAGGGTGTCTCGATCAGCTTGCTGATGGTTCAACCCATGTTAAAAAGTCAGGCCAACGCTTATAAAGTATTGAATCAAGGTTTTTTAAGAACATTAAACCCCTTCAATTTTTTCTGGTCGGATCATTCTTTTTCTTTTCTTTAAAGGATTTTGTCGTGATATCAAATTTTTTCCCCGTACGTATCGCAAGTTGCGTCGCTAGCGCTGCTCTTTCCTTTGGTGCATGGGCCAATCCAGAATTGATCAAAAAAGAAATCGAAAAAAAGTTTCCCGAAATCAAGATCGAAAAAATAACCAAAACCGCCTATGGCGGACTGTATGAAGTATTCGCCGGCAATGAGTTGCTGTATACCGATGAAAAGGCCAGTTTTTTTCTGCTTGGCAATTTGATAGACACCAAAACACGTGAAAATGTGTCGGAAGTACGGTTACAAAAACTGACCGCCATTCGCTTTGATGATTTGCCATTGGATATGGCGTTCAAGACCGTGCGCGGCAATGGATCACGCCGCATGGCGGTTTTTGCCGACCCCAATTGCGGCTATTGCAAACGATTTGAGACCGATTTGCTGGAATTGAAAGATGTCACCATTTACACCTTTCTGTATCCAATACTGTCACCGGACTCCACGGCCAAGTCACGCCAAATATGGTGTGCAGAAGATCGAACCAAAGCTTGGCAAGATTTCATGATTCGCGCAAAACCTCTTACGGGAGAGGGAAAATGCGATAACCCGATTGAAAAAATTGTGGAGTTAGGCCATCGTTTGCGCATTAATGGCACCCCCGCAACCGTGTTTGAAAATGGCGAACGTGTTCCGGGCACCATCTCCAAAGCTACGATTGAAGAAAAGCTGGCTGCGGCTGCTACTGCCACGGCTAAAAAGCCGCCAACAAATTAGCGCGCCAGCCCTGCTGCAATAAAAAGGCCAATGGTGCTGGCAAAACCGATCATCCAGATCAAGCTGCGCAACGATGCCCAATCGCTGATGTAGCACCACAAATAAACAATTCGCATCACAATGAAAATACCCGCCAGTCCATCAACGATGGACTGGGATGACTGACATTGCTGGGCGATAATTACCCCGGCCGCAAAGAACGGAAACGCCTCAAATGCGTTCAGGTGGGCATGGTAGGCACGTTTTTTTCGCCCTTCTTGCCGCGCCAACCAGTCGCGCGGATTATGGTTGTCATAACCCCGCCCCCATTTTGCCAACACAACGCTGAAGTAAGGGAGAAGACCTGCAATCAATACACACCAGTAGGCAAAAGTCATTATTTGTTCTCCAAATAGCAGGGGTCAGAATTATTGTGTTGCCAAAGTCGATGCAGTAATGGCATGGGGGTCGTAATTTCGAGGAAGCAACACCCACATGCGTCCTTGTTGTTTCATTTTTCCAGCTTGCACCCCGGCGGCATCGCCAAACCCCCAGTAAAAATCGGCGCGCACACCGCCATTGATTGCCCCACCTGTATCCTGAGCCACCATAATACGGTTTAGCTCCTGCTTGCTGTTTGGCGCGGTGGTTGAGAGATAGACGGGTACACCAAGGGGGATCACGCGCGGATCGACTGCAATCGAACGTTCCGCGGTCAAGGGAACGCCCAGTGTGCCAATAGGGCCGGAGAGATCGTTAGGCAACTCTTTGAAAAAAACGAAACTGGGATTCGCATTCATGTATTGCTGTACTTTGCGAGGATGACGTTGCGCCCATTCTTTAATGCCCTGCATGGAAGCCCGCTCTGGCTTGATCTCCCCGCGCCGAATCAATAAACCGGCCAATGACCGGAAAGGGTGACCGTTCTGGTCCGCATAGCCTACCCGCACGCGGCTGCCATCTTCCAGCACCACCTGGCCTGATCCCTGGATTTGCAAAAAAAATAATTCAACGGCGTTATCGACATACAAAATCTCCAGGCCGCGTAAAGGTTCTTGTTTGCTTTCGATATCGCTGCGTTCCAGATAGGGCACAACTTTGTTGCCCACCAGTCTGCCACGCAAACTGCGGCGTTTGAGATCAGGATAAACCTCTGACAGATCAATCGTCAGCAAATCCTGTGGCGGAGCGTAAATGGGAAAGGAGTAGCGCTTGCTGCGTTTGCGACTCCCGTACAGCAGTGGCTCGTAGTAGCCCGTTACCAGCCCGGTTGCGGTTTCATTGGCATTTAGAACTTGATAAGGCTCGAATACATTCTGAAAAAAAGCGGTCATGTTTTCGGGAGACTGGATGGATGCCTTGGCCGTTTGGTCTGCTTCTTTGCAGGCGTCCTGCCAGGCAATTTGCGTACGGATCACCAAGCAACTCTGAACAAAGGCCGCCAGAGCTGCAGCAGGATCATCGCGGCCCCAGTCAGGCAGGGCAGTCCAGTCACTTTTTACCAGTCGCCCGCGTGGTGGTTCTGGCTCTGCGGGATCGCGTGGCAAGGGAATATCTTCTGTGGACTCCGGGGTCAGTGAGGAAATGGGGGGAGGACAAATTGCGCAATGGCAAGGTGCGCATGCTGGCGCGGGTATGGATGATTGCTCTGTCACGCAGCTTGCAAGCAATAAAAAAACAACAAGAGTAAAGCGTTTAAATCTTCTCATGGGAGAAATCTGATTAAGCATGCAAAAAATGAGTATAACCAAACTTGCTTGATGACCTGCTCGCTATAATTTAATTTGGAAATGGAATTTAAACCGGTTGGAGTGATTATGATTTGGGTGGTGCTGGAAGTATTGCTGGCGTTGGGACTGGCAGTTTTTATTGTCTGGTGGACGATCCCGAAGAAAAAAAATTCTGACGATAAATAAATAGCTTTAATGAAAAACCTTTAATGCAAAATACGCGGCATTGAGAGGGTAAATTCCGGGATTTGCGCGTCGAATTTCGTGCCATCTATCGCTACCATTTTGTACGTCCCCCGCATTGTTCCTGCTGGAGTGGGGATAGAGGTGCCGCTTGAATATTCGAAGCTTTCACCCGGTTTCAAAGCCGGTTGTTTGCCGATTACACCTATGCCACGCACCTCCTGCACTTCACCCGTCGCGTCGGTGATGATCCAGTGACGGCTTAACAATTGGGCTGGGAGCGTGCCCTTGTTGGTGATTTTAATGGCGTAGGTGAAGACGTAGTTATCGCTTTCTTCATCCGATTGATCGGCAAAGAAAAGTGATTGGGCAATAACTTCCACATCGTATTTCTTTTCACTTTCCATCTTAAAAACCCCTGTTCATCACTGCACTGACAATCAACGGTATTTTTTGCCTTTACCAATGCAAATTTTTATCGAATGATAAAAATTGACTTGATAGTATCCTATCACGCAGGTTTTGAATTGCATCGCGTAAAATGCAAACTTTTGTTTACAACTCAAGGAACCTCTGATTAAGTCCTCCATGAGCCGCGTTTTGACAAGAATAGTCTAGATTCAAGGCATGCGACGTAGGTCGTATCTGTTGATACGAAGCCAAGGAGCATAACGTCGAAGATGGGCTATTCTTGTCAAAACCCGCATGGGCGCTGGTTTTCCGGGTGATCTGCTGTGTTGTGGTGCTTGCGAAGGGGGCCGACCATTCGCGGCGCACCACGCCTTGCATCCCATCCCGGAAAACCGAGCGCGCGTCCATGTGGGACTTAATCAGAGGTTCCTTAATCCATGTTTCGTATTGCTCCCAGTATTCTTTCCGCTGACTTTGCCCGTTTGGGTGAAGAAGTTCGCCAGGTTATCGCGGGTGGCGCGGATGTTATTCATTTTGATGTGATGGATAATCATTACGTCCCCAATCTGACCATTGGGCCGATGGTTTGTGAGGCGGTGCGCCCTTATGCCCGGCGAGCAGATGGCCATAATGTGCCGATTGATGTTCATTTGATGGTGGAGCCGGTGGATCGCCTGGTGCCGGAATTTGCCAAGGCAGGGGCGCATATCATCAGCTTTCACCCCGAGGCCAGTCGCCACGTAGACCGGACCTTGAGCCTGATTCGCGATCAGGGTTGCAAGGCGGGTCTAGTATTTAATCCTGCGACGCCGCTTGATTATCTCGATTATGTGATGGACAAGGTGGATTTGATTTTAATCATGTCAGTCAACCCGGGTTTTGGCGGGCAATCTTTCATTCCCGCCAGTCTGAAAAAAATTGCCGAAGCAAAGCAGCGTATTAAAGTGAGCGGGCGCGATATCTGGCTTGAAGTGGATGGCGGCGTGAAAGTCGATAATATCGGGCAAATCGCCCAAGCGGGCGCCGATACATTCGTGGCAGGATCGGCGATTTTCGGTCAGAAAAATTACCTCGATACCATTGCTGCGATGCGCGCCGAATTGGCGAAATGGGCAAAAGCAGGAACATGAGTATGCACAAAGAGGCCCGCCCATCGGCTGTTATTGCAGAGGATAACGAAAATCGCGTGTGCGAGGAAGGGCGCGTGGAAATCAATACGGGAGCCACGCCGGAGACCGGCGTGGAAGGGGTAACCAAAAAACCCCGCCTGCGGGCAAAACCAAAATACGCTTTTCCGATACCGGTGATGGCCGTTGCCTTTGATTTTGATGGCACTTTGGTCGATAGCATTGATGATTTGACGGAGGCAGTCAATCGCATGCGAAATGTATTGGGGTTTGCACCACTGGCCACGAGCCTGGTTAAAACGTTTGTGGGCAAGGGAATTGCACATTTGGTCGATCGTGCACTGGCCGATGCGGTTGGCCAGCTCGGTCCCACTGCGCATAAAGTGGCGTTGGAGGTATTTGAAAAGTACTACACGGAATGCTGTACGAATGCGCCTCGGGTATTCCCCGGTGTGATCGATGGGCTGAATGCCATTCAGCAAGCGGGGTTTCGTTTGGCGTGCATTACCAATAAACCCGAACGGTTTACTCATGCCATGTTGCAAAAAACAGGTTTAAAAGATTATTTTGAGATGGTTGTTTGCGGCGATACCCTGGAACACAAAAAACCACATCCCCTGCCGATGTTACATATTGCCAAAAAGTTTGATATTTCAGCTGAAAAATTGTTATTGATTGGGGATTCGGTCAGTGATGCCGAGGCCGCGCGCGCCGCAGGGTCGCCCGTTTTCATTGTTCCCTATGGATATAGCGGCCACGATGAAATTCGCGGTCTGGATTGTGATGCGTATATCGATTCGCTCCCAGCCGCACTGAAATTGATTAAAATGGCAAGCTGACATCTAAATCTAAGCCTTAATCTCGATGATGCTAACCGGTAAACAAAAATGGACGTGGCGATGGCCTGATTGGCGTTAATCCGTTTTTCAGGTTTTTCGTTTTCAACTTCATTTACCGGAATCATCATGACCGAACAGGAATTTGCGGCGCTTGCCGCGCAAGGCTATAACCGAATCCCCGTCATTCTCGAGACTTTTGCTGATCTCGATACCCCCCTTTCCATCTATCTCAAGCTGGGTAATAAACCCTATTCCTACTTGCTTGAATCAGTAATCGGTGGCGAACGATCTGGGCGCTACTCGATTATTGGCCTGCCCGCGCGCGAGTGGATACGGGTAAGCGGACAGGAAGTTGCGGTCATGCGCGCAAAAAATGGCAATCTGGCTGCGGGTACCGAAATAGTCGAACATGTGTTTGTCAAAGACCCTTTGGCATTTATCGAAAAATACCGCGCTCGTATCAAGGCGGCCCCATTAAACGGGCCGTTACGTTTCGGCGGGGGATTGGCAGGTTATCTGGCGTACGATGCCGTACGCTATATTGAGCCGCGGCTGGAGCAAATACAAACCGGAAAAATCAAAGTCGATCCCTTGGGCGTACCCGATATTTTGCTGGTGGTCTCTGAAGAAGTGGCGGTGATCGACAATTTGTCGGGGAAGCTCTACTTTGTGGTCTACGCCGACCCTGCCCAGCCCCAAGCCCTGCAACAAGCCCAGCGGCGGTTGACCGCGTTACGCTTGGGCCTGCGTCAGCCTGCCGCGCTTCCGGTTTACGTTCCACATGATGGAAAAACTGAGCCACAATCCGAGATTGGCGAAGAGCCATTTCTGAAAGCGGTGGAAAAGTGCAAGCGTTACATCGTCGATGGCGACATCATGCAAGTGCAGATTTCGCAACGGCTTTCACAACCCTTCGATGCCCCGCCAATCAATCTTTATCGTGCCTTGCGATCGATTAACCCTTCGCCTTACATGTTTTACTTCGATATGGGTGATTTTCACATCGTGGGCGCTTCGCCGGAAATCATGGTGCGCAAGGAAAATAATAAGGTGACGGTACGCCCTATTGCAGGGACGCGTAAACGGGGGGAGTCGCCTGAACGCGATGCCGAACTGGAAGCCGAATTGCGTAGCGACCCGAAAGAGCTGGCCGAACATTTGATGTTGATCGACCTGGGGCGCAACGATGTAGGGCGCATTGCCAAAATCGGCAGTGTGAAAGTGACCGAGCAGATGCAGGTAGAGCGTTACTCTCACGTCATGCACCTCGTTTCCAATGTCGAAGGAACCATACAGGATGGAGTGGGTGTTGCCGATTTATTGCGCGCAACATTCCCGGCGGGGACGGTAACGGGCACACCAAAAGTCCGCGCTATGGAAATTATCGAAGCGCTCGAACCATCCAAGCGTGGTGTTTATGCGGGAACGGCGGGTTATATCGGCTTCAACGACAATGTCGATCTTGCCATTTCGATCCGCACGGGTGTGATCAAGGACGGCACACTCTACATTCAAGCCGCTGCGGGCATTGTGGCCGATTCCGTGGCCGAACTCGAGTGGCAGGAAACCCGCAATAAAGCACGGGCCTTGTTGCGCGCCGCCGAGATGGTGGCAGACGGTATCGACACCAATCCGGCTTGAGGAGACAGACATGCTTCTCATGATCGACAATTACGATTCGTTTACCTATAACCTGGTGCAGTATTTTGGAGAATTGGGTGAAAAGGTCATCGTTAAACGTAATGATGATGTGACCCTTGCTGACATCGAGGCTTTAAAACCGGATCGGATCGTTATCTCGCCCGGCCCCTGTTCACCCGCTGAAGCGGGGATTTCTGTTCCCTGTATCGAAAAATTTGCCGGGCGGATTCCCATTCTTGGGGTGTGTCTTGGGCATCAAAGCATTGGGCAGGCATTCGGTGGCCGTATTGTTCATGCGAAAACCCTTATGCACGGGAAAACCTCTTCGATCAGCCATAACAATCAGGGAATATTTTCGGGTTTGCCCTCTCCCTACATTGCTACACGCTATCACTCACTGGTGATTGAGCGCGATAGTTGCCCTGATAGCCTGGAAATTACGGCGTGGTCAGAAGATGGCGACATCATGGGTATTCGTCACCGGTCGTTAGCCGTAGAAGGTGTGCAATTTCATCCTGAATCGATCATGACCCAACATGGGCATGCGTTGTTAAGCAATTTTCTTGCTTTAGCGGGCTGATCATGTTTACACCCCAAGAAGCCATCAGCCGCCTTTCAGATAAACGCGAAATTTTTTACGACGAAATGGTCGATTTGATGCGGCAAATTCTGCAAGGCAAGGTTTCGCAAGTGCAACTTGCCGCTATTCTGATGGGGCTGCATGTAAAAACGGAATCGGTCTCGGAAATCGCTGCCAGTGCATACGTGATGCGCGAATTTGCCACCCGGGTCGACGTCCCAGATACCGAGCATTTGGTGGACACCTGTGGAACAGGGGGAGATAAAGCGCATACCTTCAATATTTCCACCACGGCAGCGTTTGTAGCCGCAGCGGCTGGCGCCAAAGTCGCCAAACACGGCGGGCGTTCGGTTTCCTCACAGTCCGGCAGTGCAGATGTGCTGGAATCCCTTGGCGTCAATCTGAGTCTTACCCCGCAGCAGGTCGCGCAATCGATTGCCACGGTCGGGCTGGGCTTTATGTTTGCGCCGAATCATCATCCGGCCATGAAATTTGCGGCCCCGGTGCGCAAGGAATTGGGCATGCGCACTATTCTCAATATTCTGGGCCCATTAACCAATCCTGCCGGTTCCCCCAATCAGCTCATGGGCGTATTTCATGGCGATTTAGTGGGAATACAGGCACGGGTGTTGAAACAATTGGGCAGCAAACACGTGATGGTGGTGCACGGCGAGGACGGACTCGATGAAATTTCGCTCTCTGGCCCCACGTATGTTGCCGAACTAAAGCACGGGTTTGTGACGGAATACAAAATTGAACCCAAGCAATTTGGGCTCGATAAAGCTCCGCTGGACGCAATTCGTGCTGCAAATGGAGAAGTTTCGAAAACGATGCTGCTGGATGTACTTGATAATAAGCCCGGCCCGGCCCGGGACATCGTCATTTTGAATGCAGGGGCGGCGATTTATGTCGCTAAACGGGCGGCTGATTTATGGGGTGGTGTGACGCTGGCGAGAGAGGTGATCGAGTCTGGTAAAGCGCGCCATAAGCTCGATGAATTGGTGACTTTTACCAATAACTTTGTATTTAAAAATTAAGGCTGTGAGTGCGCCGGATATTCTGCAAAGAATTCTTGCCACCAAGCATGAGGAAGTGGCAGCGGCAAAGTTGGTTCGTTCGCTTGCCGAACTCCGGGCGTTGGCACGAGACCAGGCTAAACCACGCGATTTTATCGGCGCCCTTCGTGCCAAACACGAAAAAAAGCAGCCCGCGATAATCGCGGAAATCAAAAAAGCCAGCCCCAGCGCTGGAGTATTTCGCAATAACTTTGATCCTGCTGCTTTTGCAGCCAGTTATGAACAACATGGCGCAGCATGCTTGTCTGTACTGACTGACAGCCAATACTTTCAGGGCAAACCAGAAGATTTAAGAGTTGCGCGTGCCGCTTGTCAGTTGCCCGTATTACGCAAGGATTTTATCGTTGACCCTTATCAAATCTTTGAAGCACGGGACATGGGGGCAGATTGCATTCTGCTGATTTCTGGCGCCATCTCTTTAAACCTGATGCAGGAACTGGAAGGCACGGCCCATGAACTGGGAATGGCCGTATTAGTCGAATCCCATCATGCAGCAGAATTAGACGACGCACTCAAGTTACAAACCCCATTGATTGGGATCAATAACCGCGATCTCAAACGATTTATTGTCGATATATCCATTACGCTTGAGTTGAAGTCCAGAATCACCGCAGACCGCATCGTTGTTGCTGAAAGCGGTGTGACCTCTCCCGAAATTGTCAAAAAATTATCAGATGCAGGAGTGAATACTTACCTGATTGGGGGCGCCTTCATGCAGTATTCAGATCCCGGGCAGGCGCTAGCTATGCTTTTTGCCGATAAAAACCATTAAATTTGTTGCATTCGCGCAACATAATGATTAATACATCGGCAATTTGTAGCGAATTTGTAGATAGCGCTTGAGCAAGCAAGGCTATATTGACTAATATAGTGTGGGTTATTAGTTATCTATCATCAAATTGTATTTAAAAAATCGTATATTTGATGTAGTTTGAACTTGGCTGAAAATCGTTAGTATTTTCAACTCTCTTCATACAAATTTCGTAATCTGTAAAGAATTAGAAAGCCTCAACTTAACCAAAGGAGATTTTTGATGAATAAAAAGATGATCGCTCTCGCCGTCGCTAGTGCGGTTTCCGTGCCTGCGGCCATGGCGCAATCTTCAAACCCGGTCACTTTGTATGGCCTGCTCGATGTAACAGTTGAAAACGTAAAAGCTAGTGGGGGCTATGGGCCAGTGGCAAGCCGTACCAGGGTGGCGAACCAGACATCTCGTTTAGGCGTACGCGGCACCGAAGATTTGGGTGGTGGGTTGAGGGCATGGTTCCAGCTTGAATCACAAGTTAATCCTGACGATGCTTGTGGCGCTGGCGGCAATCCCTCAACGGGCACCACCCCCAATGGAGGTTGCAGTATTTCGGGTAATGGCGGTAAAGGGTTAGCCAGCCGCAATTCTGCAGTCGGTCTTGAAGGCGATTTTGGTTCGCTCCTGATTGGACGCTGGGATACCCCTTACAAAGTGTCTTCAATCGGCGTAGACCCCACTAGTAATGTGACTATCGGTGCCTACACCACGGTGATGCACGATTCAGGCAATTTTGACCGCCGCGAAAACAACGCCATCCAGTATTGGACGCCGAACATGAATGGTTTTCAGGCGAAGTTTCATTACTCAGCCAATGAAGCAAAAACAAGCTCAGCAAATCCCTACACCTATGCAGCGAGCCTGATGTATGCATCAGGCCCCTTTTCGCTGGGTTACGCGTTTGAACGTCATAGTAACCAGGCTGGTTCTACGCCTACCGGTGGTGTTAAAGAAACTGGCAATGAGCTTAGCGCTTTGCTAACGGTCGGCACTTTCAAGTTTGGTGGAATGATTGAACGCATCAAGAAAACCGGGTTTACCACCAAAAAAGCCTATATGCTTTCTGTTCAAACAACTTCTGGTGCATGGAACCCCTATCTGAGCTATGGTTATGCGAAAGACGGGGGAGCCACAACAGGCGCTTCTGGAAAGGCGCTAACGTTGGGTGCTAATTATTGGTTGTCCAAGCGTAGCAATCTATATGCGTTGTATACGGGCATCCGCAATAATAGCGCCGCTTCTTATAACTTCGGCATGAACCCGTTGGGTGGTGTAGGTGCGGATAGCGATCCCCGTGGCTTTGGCGTTGGTGTCAAGCACGTATTCTGACCTGGCTTTCATTTCATGTGGCAAAGCAACGGGCAGCGTGTAAAAACGCTGCCCGTTTTGTTTCTTTAAAACCATGCACCTTATTGATAAATTTATTTGTGAATTTGATGCGGGACTAAAAACCCTATTTTCCCCTGCACATTCGCATCGATCTTGGGCTGGTGAAGAGCGGGTAAATGAAAACCCGGTTCCACTTTCTTCAGCCGAGAAGGATCAGTCGGTACGTCTGATGCGTATCAACCACTGTGGTGAAATCTGTGCCCAAGCCCTTTATCAAGGGCAGGCATTGGTTGCTCGCGATGAAACTATCAGGCAGCTTTTGCAAAATGCAGCGCAGGAGGAGCATGATCATTTGGCATGGTGTGAAAACCGTCTCAATGAATTGGGCGGCGCTAAAAGCATACTCAATCCTTTATGGTATGCAGGGTCATATGGGTTAGGGGTGCTCAGCGGACTTGCCGGGGATCGCTGGAGCATGGGTTTCCTAGTCGAAACCGAAAGACAAGTTGAAAAACATTTGGATAACCATCTCCTGCAATTACCCGCGACGGATAACCTCAGCCGCAAGGTGCTTGAAAAAATGCGAGAAGACGAAATCAGGCATGGTGAAACCGGCAAACAGCAAAACGCTATCGATCTACCAGCCTTTGTGAAGCAAATGATGCGTCTTGCATCGAAATTAATGACTCGTACGACATACTGGGTATAGTTCGGAATAGGCTTCGATTACGTATCCTTAATAGAAAAGTCGTAGGAAATCGTAGCTGTTTTGGCAAGCATTGCCGATGCAGAGCAATACTTTTCAGCCGATAGCTTGATCGCACGCTCGATCTGAACAGGATTCAAGTTTAAGCCTGTGACCACATAATGGAAATGAATCCGCGTGAATACTTTTGGTTCTGTATCAGCGCGCTCTGCTTCAAGCAAAACCTCACAATCTGTTATGGGCTGACGAGCCTTTTTCAAAATATGGACTACATCGAAGGCACTACATGCTCCGGTGCCGATTAATACCATTTCCATGGGACGTGGCCCAATGTTTCGACCGCCAGCCTGCGGGCTGCCACCCATCACTACGGCGTGACCGCTTTCAGTTTCCCCTAAAAACGCCACTTTGTCGATCCACTTTATTTTTGCTTTCATAGGTTATTCCTGTTTATTAATCCAGTCATATCAAGGGAAAATTTGACAGCTGGTTATTGAATTTATTATACTTTCCTGTTCTATTATGGCTTTTTGCAACAATTTTCAACAAAGGTAATGGGAATATGAAAACCTTTTCAGCCAAACCGCAAGAAGTTGTTCATGAGTGGTTTGTTGTCGATGCAACAGATAAGGTGTTGGGCCGTCTAGCGTGCGAGGTCGCGCGTCGCCTACGCGGCAAGCACAAACCTGAATTTACGCCTCACGTGGATACAGGTGATTTTATCGTGGTTACCAACGTTGAAAAGCTGCGCGTAACCGGCAACAAAGGGGAACAAAAAAAATATTTTCGCCATTCAGGGTTCCCCGGTGGAATTTATGAAACGAATTTTAATAAACTTCAACAAAAACACCCGGAACGTGTTTTGGAAAAAGCAGTAAAAGGCATGCTTCCAAAAGGGCCGCTTGGATATGCCATGATCAAGAAACTTAAAGTCTATACTGGCACAACTCATCCTCATACTGCCCAGCAACCCAAAATACTTAACGTTTAAGGATTATCATGGTTGGTAAATATTATTACGGAACGGGACGACGCAAAAATGCAGTGGCGCGTGTGTTTATCAAACCCGGTAAAGGTGCGATTGTTGTAAACGACAAGCCTTTGGATGTTTATTTTTCCCGTGAGACAGGACGCATGATTGTTCGTCAGCCTCTGGAATTGGTGGGGCGCAACGATCAATTTGATATCAAGATTAATGTTCTGGGTGGTGGAGAATCGGGTCAAGCTGGTGCAGTACGCCATGGCATTACGCGCGCTTTGATTGATTTTGATGCCAATCTGAAACCCGTTTTGTCAAAAGCGGGCTTGGTTACACGAGATGCTCGGGAAGTTGAGCGTAAAAAGGTGGGGCTACATAAAGCCCGCCGCCGCAAGCAATTTTCGAAGCGTTAAAAACCAATCGATTGCATGGTTTGAAAAAGGCCGCCTTGTGCGGCTTTTTTCCTTATGGCTAGCACTCTTTTTTTAGAAAGAAATACATATTGGTCGAGCGGGAGGCATCATGCTAAGCGAAATGAAACTGCGTGGTCTTTGGCGGCGTATTCGCAGCAAAGTGGGCATCCGCTCCTCGAGGGTGGCGATTCGGCATCAATTGCCTTGGTACATACGATTTGCAGGCTGGGGACTGATGATGGGCGTAGCTGGTGCCGTAGCCTGGTGGCTAGTCGACAACAGCTATCGCATTACCGGCTTTAATCGTAAAGAAGCTGCTGCACAAATTACCAAATTAACCCAGGAAAACGAACGTTTGCGTCAAGAGGTCATTACCTTTAAAAGCCATTTGAATGAACGTGAGGGGCAATTAAATGTTGAAAAAGCAGCTCAACAGGAATTGGCGAAAAACGTTTCCCAGCTGCAGGAAGAAAATGCGGGGATAAAAGAAGATCTGGGGTTTTTACGTAACATCATGTCTGCAGGAAGTGTGCCCGAAGGGTTAGTCATTACCAATCTGAAAGTAGAGGCGGATGCACAGCCGAACGAGTATCGCTACCGAATGTTGTTGACCATGGGCGGGCAACGCAGGCAAGATTTTAAGGGTAAGGTACAAGTCATCGCACGAGCGATCAATGGCACACAAGTAAACACATTGAGTTTTCCAGACGATGCCGCCCTCAAAATGCCCGGCAACGAAATTGAATTCAAATATTACCGAAAGGTGGATGGCAGGATTAAAATTCCACTTGGCACACAACTAAAAAGCATACAAATAAGGGTGCTTGGCTTACCGGGGTATGACGTTCGCAGTACCAAGACCTTAAACTTATAAAGAGGAGCTCTTATGTTTAATAAATCAGCTACAAAACCCAGCCCGATAGATAGTTTGATTGGGGCAGGAACTACTATTTCGGGGGATATCATCTTCACCGGTGGTTTGCGTATCGATGGGCATATCAAAGGAAATATCAAATCAGCCGGGGACAAGCCAGGAACACTGGTGCTCTCCGAACTGGCCAAAGTGGAAGGGGAAATCGAGGTTGCGCACGTCGTAATCAATGGCAGTGTGATAGGGCCTGTACGTGCTGGGGAATATATCGAACTCATGCCTAAAGCACATGTCACAGGAGATATCAGTTATAAATCGATTGAAATCCACGTGGGTGCTGTTGTTATAGGGCGTATGACCTATCAGGGGCATCTCAAAATGGACGATAAAGTAATCGAATTTAAATCTGCTGCTGGCAATTAAAATTGTCCAGTAGCAGGTAAACGAAAGAGGAGAATTCAAATGAACGATATGTCGATGATGCCGGATCCGCTGGTGTTTTCGGATAGTGCCGCCGATAAAGTGAAAGCGCTTATCGAAGAAGAGGGCAATCAGGAGCTCAAGTTGCGAGTATTTGTGACCGGGGGCGGGTGTTCCGGTTTGCAGTACGGCTTTACTTTCGACGAATTGTCGAATGAAGACGATACGGTGATGGAAAAAAACGGCGTTAAACTGCTCATTGATCCAATGAGTTATCAATATCTGGTTGGTGCGGAAATCGATTACACCGAGGGCCTTGAAGGCGCGCAGTTCGTCATCAAAAACCCCAATGCCAGCAGCACCTGTGGCTGTGGTTCTTCGTTTTCAGTCTAAAAGAATAACCATCCCTGGTAAGAATGGTGGAGACGAGGAGGATCGAACTCCCGACCTTCGCATTGCGAACGCGACGCTCTCCCAGCTGAGCTACGTCCCCTGTAAGTAAACATTTTACCAATCTCGTTTGTTTTTTGATACGTTAACCAGCAATCTGCAAGGCAGGTCTTTTCTATTGGGTTTTGACGGATTTATATAACGCCAATGCCCGTTCCCGCTGCACGGCATGATCAACAATCGGCGCCGGATAATCGGTACCAATGACCATACCCAAAGCATGTTGATCTACGGCAGGCAATGTCCACGGTGCATGAATGAACTTATCCGGTACGTTGGCCAATTCGGGTAGGTAACGGCGGATAAATTTGCCGTGTGGATCGAAGCGCTCCGACTGTGTCACCGGATTAAAAATACGAAAGTACGGTTGCGCATCGCAACCTGTGGAAGCTGCCCATTGCCAGCCGCCGTTATTGGCGGCAAGATCGAAATCGTTGAGATTGTCGGCGAAATATTTTTCGCCCCACCGCCAATCAATCAGCAAATCCTTAACGAGAAAACTGGCTGCAACCATACGCAAACGGTTATGCATATAACCGGTCAGATTGAGTTGCCGCATGGCTGCGTCGACCAGCGGATAGCCGGTACAGGCTTCGCACCACGCCTGGAATAATGCTTTGTCGTTTGACCAGCAAATTGCATTGTATTCGCGGCGAAATGCCGAATGTACGGCATAAGGGGCATGGTAAAGAATCTGGAAATAAAAGTCGCGCCAAATAAGCTCTGAGAGCCAGGTTTCCGCGCCCGGGTTTGCACCTAACAGCGTCTCTGCATACGCCGTTGCGGCCAGTTGCCTGATGGAAATGGTGCCGAACCGGTTATGAATTGAGAGATACGACACTCCTTTTCGTGCGGGAAAATCACGTGCCATTTGATACTGCCCTATCCGCGATACAAAATCTGCAAATAAAACTTGCGCCCCCGATATTCCAGTTGGAATACCCAAGGTTCGCAAATTGGTGCGGGCGAACCCCAATTCTTCCAGCGTTGCCAGACCTACCGGTAAAGCGGGCGTGGCTAGACGAGAAAGATACTTCTCCACAGGGTAGGGTCGCAGATAGAAATCATTCAGCTTTTTCAGCCATGCTTTTTTGTAGGGCGTAAATACGCTGAAGGGCTGTCCTGTCTGGGTGAGCACTTCATCTTTCGCGAAGATCGTCGTGTCCTTGAACGTGCAAAAGGCGATTCCTTCTTTGCCCAAAGCTAAGTTGACTCGTGCATCGCGATCCACCGCCATCGGCTCGTAATCTTCGTTGGCGAATACCGCCTCTACACCCAATTCTTGAGCCAGTGCGGGAATGATTCGATCCGCATGGTCATGCCTTACGATCAAATCGCCACCATGCCGTTGCAACTCCGCTTTTAATTCGGCGATACTTTCCCAGATAAATTCCACACGTCGGTCGGTGCGGCTGGGGAGTGTATCGAGAATGTCGCGATCAAAAACAAAAACACAAAAAACCTGTTTCGCCGATTGAAGCGCACGGTAGAGCGCGGCGTTATCATCCAGACGCAAATCGCGCCGAAACCAGAATAATGCACGGGAATAAAGGCTCATGGACAGGCTGTATTTGTGCCCGAGGGCGCGGAAAGGTAAAATGCCATTCTATTCGAGATGCAAATCGTCAACCTTACCCACCATTTTCTCATCGCCATGCCCAACATGGCCGATCCGCATTTTTCCAGATCGTTGACCTATATCTGCGAGCATACCGATCAAGGCGCGCTGGGGGTGGTGGTCAATAAACCGATTAACCTGACGCTGGCGCAGCTCTTCCAGCAAGTCGAAATTCCATTTGACGACCCCACATCGAGCGCGCAGGCCAGGCAACCTGTCTACTTCGGGGGGCCGGTGCAAACCGATCACGGTTTTGTATTACACCAACCTGCGGGAACATGGAATGCCAGTCTGGCCATCAATAGCGACATCGCGTTGACGGCATCGAAGGATGTGCTGGAGGCCATGGCGCGTGGCGCAGGCCCCGAGCGGGCCATGGTAACGCTCGGTTATGCCGGCTGGGGCGCCGGGCAGCTCGAAGACGAAATTCAGCGCAATGGCTGGCTAACGGTAAGGGCTGACCCCAACGTAATATTCGATTCTCCGCCTGCCGATCGTATGACCGCAGCGATGGGAATGCTGGGGCTTAATTTCGCCAATTTTTCCGACTCGGCGGGGCACGCCTAGTGATTGCTACGAAAAGCGGGGCAAAAGAGTATCTCAAGGCTGAGCCGATCAACACAGCAGGCGCAGTACTGGCTTTCGATTTCGGCGAAAAACGTATTGGCGTGGCGGTAGGAGAATCCCGCTTGGCGCTGGCGCATCCCTTGACAACCTTGCAGGTAGAATCGAATGTCGATCGCATGGCGGCGGTTGAAATGTTGATCAAAGAATGGCAGCCCATTCGACTCGTCATCGGCCAGCCGCAGCACGCCGATGGTAGCGAACATCCGGTCGCGCATCTGGCGAAAAAATTCGGTAATCGCCTGAAAGAGCGCTTTGGCATCGCGGTCGAATACATCGACGAAAGCCTGAGTTCAGATGAGGCTGCGCGGCGGCTACGCGAACAGGGTATGAGCGGATTAGAGGGAAAAGCCCATATTGACCAGCTTGCCGCTCAAGTCATCCTGCAAGCCTATTTCGATGAAAGAACAAAACATGCCGCATCTTCCTGACGTCGACTCATTAATCAGCGAATTGGTGAAGCGTATCGGTGCGGTAACCGAGAACACCGCATTGGTCGGCATTCATACCGGAGGCGTCTGGGTGGCAGAGCGATTGCATACCGCGCTGGGCATCGAGCATCCCCTTGGCACACTGGCGGTTACGCTGCATCGAGACGATTTTGAAAAAATCGGGCTGCATGCGCAAACGCGCGCCACGCACATCCCTTTCGACGTAGAGGGCTGCCACATCATCCTGATCGACGACGTGCTGTATACCGGGCGCACCATCCGAGCGGCGCTGAATGAACTATTTGATTTTGGCCGTCCCGCCACAGTAAAACTGGCGTGCCTCGTGGATCGCGGCGGTCGTGAATTGCCGATTGCCGCCGATTATTGCGGCGCGCAGATCACCTTGCCAGCCACTCAGGAACTGGTGCTGGACAAACAGGGCGAAACGCTGAAATTGCGGGTACAGGAGCGAACATAACATGGCCCATCACCCGCAACTCACCGCTGATGGCAAATTGAAGCACCTCCTCACCACCGAGGGGTTGCCCAAAAACATCATCGAACAAATTCTTGATACGGCCGACCAATTTGTCGGCGTGGGCGACCGCGAAGTGAAGAAAGTGCCGATCCTGCGCGGCAAATCAATCTTTAACCTGTTCTTCGAAAATTCAACGCGCACGCGCACCACCTTTGAAATTGCCGCCAAACGCCTCTCGGCGGACGTCATCAACCTCAATATCGGTGCCTCTTCCACCAGCAAAGGAGAGTCACTGCTCGACACCATCGATAACCTGGCTGCCATGAATGCGGACATGTTTATTGTCCGCCACGCCCAATCCGGCGCCGCCCACCTCATCGCGTCCCATCTTGCTGCCGCGCCCGTCAAATCGGGCATCTCGGTTATCAATGCCGGCGATGGCCGCCATGCACATCCGACGCAGGGCCTGCTCGACATGTACACCATCCGCCACTACAAACGATCGTTTCATAACCTCTCGGTCGCCATTGTCGGCGATGTACTGCATTCCCGGGTGGCCCGTTCCAACATTCATGCCATGACCACACTCGGCTGCCCCGATGTGCGGGTGATCGGCCCGAAAACCCTGCTCCCCGCCTGTATCGAAAATTTGGGTGTGACCGTTTTTCACGACATGGCGCGTGGGCTGGAAGGGGTGGATGTGGTGCTCATGCTGCGGCTGCAAAATGAGCGCATGAGTGGGGCGCTGCTGCCGAGCGCGCACGAATTTTTCAAGCACTATGGGCTTACTGCGGAAAAACTGGCGCGCGCCAAACCGGATGCCATTGTCATGCACCCCGGCCCGATGAATCGCGGCGTGGAAATCGATTCGCCGATTGCCGATGGTGGGCAAAGCGTCATCCTCCCGCAAGTTACCTTTGGCATCGCGGTGCGCATGGCAGTCATGGCAATAGTGGCGGGAAACTGAAATGAAAACAGAAATTCGTAATGGCCGCGTTATCGATCCCGCCAATGGCGTCGACACCATCCAGTCGATATTTATCGGCGCTGGAAAAATTCTGGCGCTGGGTCAGCCACCTGCCGAATTTGTGGCCGAAAAAACCATTGATGCGCGCGGAAAAATCGTCTGCCCCGGTCTGGTCGACTTGTGCGCGCGCTTGCGCGAACCCGGCGCAGAGCACAAAGCGACATTGGAAAGCGAGCTGCTCGCTGCTGTTGCAGGGGGCATCACCACCCTTGTTTGTCCGCCTGATACCGAGCCGGTGCTCGATGAACCGGGACTGGTGGAAATGCTCACCCGGCGCGCGCAAGCCTTGCATCAGGCCAAAGTCTACCCGCTGGGCGCGCTCACCGTCGGCTTGCGGGGTGAACAACTGGCCGAAATGGCCGAGCTGGCCGAAGCGGGTTGCATAGCATTTTTCCATGCCGATCAGCCCATTGCCAACAACATGGTGCTATATCGGGCCATGCAATATGCCGCCACCTTTGATTACCCCGTCTGGTTACGGCCGCAGGATGCTGCGCTGGCCGCAGGGGGCTTGGCTCATGAGGGCGAAATGGCTACCCGCCTCGGCCTGCAGGGCATTCCGGTCAGCGCAGAAACCGTGGCCATTGCCACCATTCTCATCTTGATGCGTGAAACCGGCGCTCGCGTCCATCTGGCGCGGCTTTCCAGCGCAGCGGCGGTCGACATGGTGCGCGACGCGAAAGCTGCAGGATTACCGCTGACCTGCGATGTGGGCATCCATCACCTGCTACTGAGCGACCGCGACTTGGGCTACTTCGATTCACAATACCGCTTCACCCCGCCCTTGCGCGATCCGCGTGACCGCGACGCCCTGCGCCACGGCGTAGCGGAAGGGGTGATCGACGCCATCTGCTCCGACCATACCCCCGTCGATGACGATGAAAAACAGGTGCCGTTCGGCGAGGCTGCGCCCGGCGCCAGCGGTGTCGAAATGCTGCTCTCGCTGACGCTGAAATGGGCGGAGGCCGCCGCGCAGCCGCTCGCTACAGCGCTTGCACGCATCACCTGCGAACCCGCGCGTGTACTGGGTGTGCAGGCGGGCGAATTGGCTGTCGATGCGCCGGCAGATATTTGCATCTTCGATCCGGGCGCGTACTGGGCGGTAACGGGTAAAACCCTGCGCAGTCAGGGCAAGAATAGCCCCTATATCGGGCGCGAACTACAAGGCCGGGTAATGCACACTTTGGTTAATGGCCGGCTGGTGTATTCGGCCTGAGCAAAGGCCGCAGCTTATTTCTCAATAGACTTCTTTCGAAACTGTCGCGAGCGAAGACAAAACAAGGCGCATGGCGGCGAAAAACCGGAGTTTACAAGGAAGTAAATGAGGATTTTGAGCCACCGTGCAACGCCGTTATGTCAAGCGCAGTAAGTTTTGAAAGAAGTCTAATCATTGACAGGGTTGATGCCAGTATGTCTCACGGCACCATATCGACGGCGACATCGCGACTATCCGCGCGACCGGCCTCATCCACCACCCGCAACACATAACGGCCGGCGCGAGGCGGATTCCACGCCAGCGATTCGCCGGCGCGGGCTGCGCCCACAAAGGCATCATTGGAAAACCAGAACAACTTGCCGCGATTGCCGCCGCTGTTACCCTCCGCACGCAGCGGAATGGGCACCATGCCAGAAAGACGCGACATGTACGTAACCGCTTTCTGTGGGGAAACAATCTGCGGGTTGCCGGCGATATTGTTGTCACCGGCGTTCCGCGCACAATCCGCCAGCCGCGGCGCTTCGCGGCGCGGCATGCCCGCATCGCGGAATATCTTTTGCATATCCGAGGGCCAGTACTCGATCACCTCCCAGTGTGTGTTCGGCCCCTCCTCGCACACGGCCTTACCGGTGCGGCGGTCGAGCAGCACGCGGCGATGCAGATTGGAAACGCGGATCGGCGATTTACCGGGCATGAACCAGCTCGATACGCGGGTGCTGCAATACGCATTGGGCAAATCGCCTGTCGCGGCGCACACCTCGACACGTGTCAATTTTCGCGGCGGCAGGCGCGGATTGGTTTCCTGCGCCAGCACGCCTTCGTTGCGCAGGCTATCGACGATGTTGAAAAACAGCGGGGCCGCGGCTGAGATGCCGATGAACGACTGGTTACTGCTGCCATCGAAATTACCCACCCAGACGACGAGCACATAGCGCCCGAAAATGCCAGCGGTCCAGGCGTCGCGGAAGCCCCACGAAGTACCGGTCTTCCAGGCGACCGCCGGTTGCGCAGGCAGGCCGGTGTCTGGTCGCGGATTGGTTTTGAGCATGTCCAGGGTGACGTAGGCAGCCTCTTCGGAGAGCAGGCGGGCCGTTTGCTCGTCCTGCCTTTCGGCCAACTCCTGCTGCATACGGGAATGGAGACTGATGCTCGACATTTTCCTGGGTTGAAGATAGCTGATTGGCCTAAGTTCGCCGCCATTGGACAGCATCGCATACATGCGCGCGAGCTCCTCCATGGTCACTTCGCCACCACCCAGCGTCAACGCCAATCCGTAGTGTTTCTCACTGGCCAGATTGGCAACGCCGGACGTCTTCATCAGGTCATACAGGCTCGGCCGGGTGAGTTTGGCGGCGACGGAGACGGCGGGAATATTGCGGCTGCGCGTCAGTGCTTCCTGTGCCGTGATCGGTCCGACAAAACGACCATCGAAATTCTCCGGGCTGAACGGGCCGAACGCTGTCGGCGCATCTTTCAACACGGTCATCGGATGCAGCACCCCCTGATCGAATGCCAAGGCGTAAATAAACGGCTTGAGTGTCGAACCCGGCGAGCGCTTGGCCAGCACGCCATTCACCTGCCCGTCAATATCATCGTCATTGAAATTGGCCGAGCCGACCAGCGCCTTCACTTGCATGGTTTCGGTGTCGAGCAAAATGGCAGTGGCATTGCGCATTCCGCTGTCGCGATGTTGCGCGATGCGTTGTGCGATGGCGCGCTCGACCGTATTCTGCATTTTCACGTCGATACTGGAGAACACTTCCCCCTGATGTTCCTTCAACAGTTGGGTAACGACGTGCGGAGCGCGGAACGGCAGCGCCGCGGCCACTTTCGGCGCGATGACGTGTTTGGCGCCGAGACGCTCATCGTCAGGATATGCCGCCAGCCATATCGCCGCCATGCGCGCACGCGCCTCCGCCGTCGCAGGCGACAGAACCTTGTTGCCCCCGCGCATCGCGGGGTTTTGCGGGATCACCGCCAGCGTGAACGCCTCGGGCAGCGTGAGATCGACGGCGCGTTTTTGAAAGTACACCAGGCTGGCTGCACCCACGCCTTCGATATTGCCGCCGTATGGCGCGAAATTCAGATAGGCCTCGAGTATTTCGCGCTTGCTGTAGCGCGCTTCGAGCCAGAAAGCAGCCAACATCTGCTGCATTTTTCCGGTGAATGTGCGGCTGTCAATGGCGTAGCGTTTACGTGCCAGCTGCATGCTGAGTGTGGAGCCGCCTTGACGACGTTCGCCCGTAAAGGTGGCGTAGGCACTGCGCACCATCGCGGCAGGGTTCACGCCGGGGTGCCAATGAAACCAGCGGTCCTCGTAGCGCATGACGGCTTCGGTCACCTTGGGTGAGATCGCTTCCAGCGGTGTCCACAGACGGTATTGTTCGTCACTGGCGGTGGTCAGGCGCAAGAGCGAGCCGTCTTCAGCGTAGACGGCGCTGGAGTAGGGGGCGAAATCGCGGAGTGGGGGCTTGGGGAGCAGGCGAAGGCAGATTAGTGCCAGCGCAATTGAGGCCATCGCCAAAGCAAGGAAACGCAGCGCCTTCCCTCGGCGGGAGGGAAGGACTCGTTTCGCGACGATTGCCAAAACTGCGGATAACTTCATCGAACGATCCGTTATTTTCCGGCCCGCTCAACCACAATCTTTCCGGGCAGCGATCTCGCCTGCACATCCCGCTCGTACATCGACTCCCCGTATGCCGGTGGCACAATAAACGTCCCTACATTGGTTGCACGAATGCGGTAACGATATTCGGACACATTGGCATTTACGGTGCCGTACAGTACAACGCGCTCTTCGCGAACATCGGCGTACTCGACATTCCATCCGCCCACATTGCCAAGGCGATTCACGAACGCACCCTTCTTGGCCGGCTGCACTTCAGGCGCATCGATGGGATTCAGCACGGGCTCAAAACCGCCAGGCAGCAGATCCACCAGCGCCACGTTCGGCACCAGGTCGCGACCAATGGTGCGGAACTTCAGGCGCACCGTCAACTCCTGCCCGACTTTCACGGCAGTTATGGGCTTGCCTTCAGCATCGACATATTCGCGGATGATTTCCATGCCGGATTTCAGTTCGCTCATCGGCGGCGCCTTGTCGAAGCCGGATTCGGCCACGGCGAAGTAGGTCGTCAGATTGCCTTCATTGCCGAATTTTAGTTTTGTCGCGTTCGGTGAGAACGGCACGCGCGGAATCAGATTCTGCGGCAGGGTCAACGCGATCGATTTTCCGTCCTTGCCGATCTCGGCGATGCTCAGTTTTCCTGCCATCGTGCCTTCGATCTGTGTGGCATAGGCATCGAGCGCCAGCACCACGTAGGCGGCAGAGTGCGTGTTGAAACGACCATCCTGAATCGACTTCACCATAGCACCCAGCGTGGCGAAGTCCAGCTTCTTGGCACGATCTGGGAAGTGCTTCGAGGCGATGTAAAGCGTCTGCGCATCGCGGATGGTCGGGTCGTAGTACCGCTCGTAGCGATAGGCTTCGCCGCGCTTCTGCAACTGTGCCAGCGGCTCGTCCATCAGCTTGGCTGCCTGCTTCTCGTCCTTCATCAGCTTGTAACTGGCGGCGAGGAAGACAGCGATCGAATCCTTCTGCCAGGATGTTGCGTTCGTGGTCGGATATTTCTTGTCCAACGTCTCGCGCAACGCCGCAAGGTAGGTCGAGGTCACCGTTCCCTGACGTGTCAGCAGGTAAGCAGCATAGGCGCGCGTGCGCACATCGTGAATGTCCTTCGCCGGGCTGGCTGCAAGTTGCTCGAGGAAGGCACTGCCCTTGGAGGCAATATCCGGCGGCACGTTGTAGCCGCGTTCGCGGGCTTCGATCAGCATATGGATCGCGTACACCGATGCATATTCATCTGCTTCCACTGATGCCGTCCACAAACCAAACCCACCTTCGGCATTCTGCCGCGAGCGCAACACAGCGACTGCAGAATTGAATGCCTGCTGCGCCTTGGCAGCACCGTCCTTCTGGTTTGAATTGCCAAACTCCGGACGCTGGCCCAACACCACCGCCGGGAAGGCGCGGCTGGTGATCTGCTCGGTACAAAGATGCGGAAAGCTATCCAGATACGCCATGAGACCATTGGCAATCACCAGCGGCAGTGGCGAAACTGCAGCTTCGGCTTTGCGGTACTCGGCGAATACATCGCGCTTGACCGGCACTTCCTGCGAGCCGGTGAAGCTCCCCACCGTCAGTTGCGTGTAGTACGGCCCAGCCGGACGCACGCTGACATCGGTGCCGAGTTTGGCCGACTTGTCGGGCTGTCCACTCAGCGTTGCAGCGAACGTCATGGTCGCCGAGCCTAGTTTCACCGCCATACCGCTCCTCGCTTTCAGCCTGTAGATGGCAACACCTTCTTTCTTCTCGCCGATTTTCAGCGTCTGCGTTTCACTGCCAATCACTTCCAGATGCGCGGACGTCTTCAGCGACACCGCCACTTGCGCATCCTTGCCGGAGCCCGCCACATTGTTGGCAACACCGACTGAAACTTCGAACTCGTCGCCGGGCGCGACGGCCAGCGGCGCATTCGGCGAGAGCACAAAATCGCCCTGCACGATGGCCTTGCTGCTCAGCGTGCCGATGGTGGATTCGCTCACGGCAACAGCCATTAAGCGCAGCGTGCCATTGAATGTTTCCGGCACCGTGTAGCTGAACTCCTGCTCGCCATTCACATCGACAATGCCGGACCAGTACACCGCCGGCTTGTCGCGCTTGCGTTTGAACGGATTAAGATTTTTACCCAGCGTGGCCTCGGCATCACCGCCCGGTGCGGCCGCCTGCATGAGTTTCTTAAACTCCGGCAGAATCAAGTCAAGGATCTGCGAGGTACGCACATCGAGCGAGCGCTTCTGGAAGAAGTGCGCCAGCGGGTCGGCCTCCTTGTAACGCGCGACTTGCAGGATGCCTTCGTCGACCGCGAACACGACCGCACGTGTAGGCTGTGCCGCGCTGAGCTTGATCTTCAGCACCTCGCCCGGCTTGACTTTGGCTGGTGCGGCGAACGATAGCTTGTTGGTGCGCTTGGCCAGGTTGACCGAGAAAGGCACCGTGCCATATGAGAGCGGACTCATGAAGATTTCGTCCGAACCCAGGTCGCGGATGAACTGCACGGTCACGTAGCCATTTCCCTCAAAATCGGCTGGCACTTTTATTTTCTGTACCGATGCCTGCGTGCCCGCCTTGAACCATTGATGGGCATAGACTTTGTCGCGCTCGATGGTGATGAGGCCAGAACCGGCATAGGGCGCGCGGATGCTGACCTCGATGTCTTCGCCTGCGTTGACATCCCGGTTCTTGAGCATCAATTGCAGTTCGGCATTGCGATCCAGCGAACGCGTGACGTTACCGGCACCTGCGACGCTGAATTCGATGCGGTTCTGCTCCACGCCTTCGGCATTGCGGATACGGTAGAAGAATGTACCCGGCGCACTGCTGTCCAGCGGCAGATTCAAACCGCCCGTCGGAATTGCCAACACGCTTTCCTTGATTGAAATTTCTTTTGGCCTGGATTCGTACTTGTAGGTGCCGTTGGGTTGCTTCAACAACATCGAAACGAAGCGGCGCTCAACCAGTTCCAGCTTGAGATCGTTGACGGCAATCTTTTTCGCTTTCGAATCGATGACAACCAGATTGACGGTGCGTACCGAGCCACGCGAAACGTAACTCAACTCACCATCCGGCTTGAACCCGACCAGGTACGGCAACTCTGACACCAGCATCGCCGTATCCGCCGCGACACTGCGGCCGCCCTCCGGCTCGAAAGCGCGGGCCAGAAAGTGCAGGCGATAGGTGGCACGCGCATAGCGGTCCAGGCCAAATTCAAATACCGCATTGCCTTCATCATCCGTGGTGTCATCGGCCAATTTATCCGAATAGCCCTCTTTGGCCCGCAGCGGATCGTAGAAACGATGGTCAGGATAACTGCGGAACGCCGGGTACGCGGGCTGCAACGTCAGCGTACCTTCAACGCGCCGGTTGGTGGCCGGCGTGCCGAAGAGATTTTGCACATTGACCTTGCCCTTTAACTCACTTGGCGAGACCCAGCCTTCAGCCACTTCGGTGGAAAGCTTGGCCACCACCTTCATGCGATCCGGCAGAAATTCCTGCACCCGTACCGTTACCGAGCCGAGTAGGGTATAAGCCTGGCCGTCCTTCACCGTGTAGAGATTGACGGTGTAGTTGCCCGTGGGTGAAGTCTCCTGTGTGGTGTAGTTAAGTTCATTGAAGCCACCCACACCGAGCTTGATTTTTTCGCGCTTGACCGAAAGCCCGCGTGGGTCGGTGACCTCGACTTCAAGCGGAATGCCCGCGACCGACTTGGCCCAGCTCGCCGCTTTAACGATCATGCCAATATTGATCGCGTCGCCCGGCCGGTAAATGCCGCGATCCGAAAACAGATAGGCCGACAAGGTTCCCGGCTGCAGCGTATTGCGAATACCGCCGACATCAAAGCGCGAAAAATCCAATCCTCGATCGGCACGGTTAAGCGGCAGGAAGCTCATGTCGCCTGCCTTTTTCACCAGATACATCAACGGTGACCGCTCACGCGAGAGATTTTCGAGTTTGTTGAATTGCGCGCGGCCCGTGGCATCCGTAGTTTGCGAGACTAGCGTCAGTCCGTTTTTGCCGACCACTTCCACTTCCGCGCCAGCGACGGGAAGGCCGGTGGCGATGGATTGCACGAATACATCCTGCGTACCGTCGAGCGAGCGTTTCACCAGAATGCCGAGATCGGTCACCAGCAGCAGGCGGAAATCCTCGCGCTCGGACGGTTCGATTTGATCTTCGCGCGCTTGTGCTGTGTTCGCGTCTGGCTCATCCGGGTCGGCTGGCTCGTCGTCGTCTTTCTTGATCGTTTTCTGATCCAGCTTCGGATCGTAGCCCTGCACGCGCAGCAGGAAAATGCCGCGTTTTTCTGCTCCGTCTTTCTTGAGGTAATCACCGAGGTTAAGTGCCTCGTAATGCGCCTTGCCCTGTTTCAGGCGGGGCAGCGGAATTTTCTTCTCGAAGCGCTCGGACAGGTTGTCAATGCCGAAGGCGTGGATGAATTGCGGTTTGTCAAAATTGCCTTCCGATTGCGTCACCAGGTGCTGCAGCTGCGCCGGAAGGATGCGTCCAATATCCATCTTCACCCCCGGCAGATCGCGCACCAGAATCGCAACTTTTTTCTCGCCGCTCATGGCCAGCAGTGCGCCTTGCCCGAGAATATTGAGCTGCGCCGGGAATGGTGGAATCCGCATCACGCTTTGCGCACGTTTGGCCAGCACATAGCCGCCGAACGATTTCATGCCGCGCTCGACCTGCAGGTACATGTAGCGGCCAATCGGCGCATTGAATTTGAAAACATGGTTCTCGCCGTGCTCTTTCTCGGCAGCGATGAGCGCGAGGTCGACCTTGGTCGATTCCTTCAACAATTCTTCGGTAATTTCTTTCGGGTTACTCCAGTCATACGGCCCGTTGCGTTCTTCTTTTTTTGTCCTGGGGTTGTAGACCGGCAGCAGCCAGGCCGAGGTGGCGCCCTTGATATCTTTTTCCAGCGTGCTGGCCGAAAGGCCGACCGTCACGATTTGCTCGGGCTCGCTTTTGGCGCTTTGCGCCACATTCACCGCGAGCTCACGCACGCTGAGACTTGCCAATCCAGGGACACGTATCTTCTGTGAAAGTGCTTTATCGAACGGCTGGCCGGCACGGGCTGCCATCATGCCTTTCTCTATTTTCAATTCGATGCTGCTGTCTTCCTGTGGCGTTGCAAGATTTTCGGAGTGGATATAGGCATTCAGCTTGAGCTTGTCGTAACTGACGGTAAATTTGCTGCGTTCCCGTCCCACGCCCCAGATGCCTTCGGCTTGCCCGGCGAGATTGAGCTCGATCCGTTTCTCCAGTTCTGCAGCGTTTACGGGATGCGTGAAGTTGATATCGAATACCGCTTTTTTCAGCATCGCATTGGTTGGATCCTGATAGAACTGCGAACGCGATACTTTGGCGATAAACGCAGGCGTCTGGAATTTTGGTTTATACGTCGCGAGACGGATGTGTGGAGCCAGCGCCGATTGGTCGAATTCGATTTCGTGCGTCGCGCCAACCGGCCAGTCTTCCTTGGGCTGGAATTCAATTTCCTTGTCGTTTATCCATTTCCATTTTCCTTCAAGTGGCGGCGAGATATTGATACCGCTGGGCACGTCCTTGCCGGCCATTGAAAGCGGCGCCACGGATTGTTCGAATTGCACGATTAAAGGCCGTGGGCCGCGGTCATTTTCATCTTCATTTTCGATCGGTGTACGCGCCGGATTTTGTATCGTGAGCTTGACTTCAATCGGCTTGGGCCGCGCTTGCCACCATTTGTATCCATACACACCGCCTGCAGAAAGTATCGCCAATAGCAGGAGCATCGCACCCGTGTGTTTGGGATGAGTGGTACACCAGCGCCCTGCCGCGCCGATTTGCCGGCCGACCCATCGTCCCCAGGGTGGCGCACTCCAGGCCACATTGCCCAATACGGGCGAAAGTAAACGCCCCAGCAGCCGTGCAAACCCGCGTCCCGCCTTGCCGGCAAGACAGCACATATTGGTGATGAGCTTCATGACTTCCTCCTTTTATACAACAATGCACCACGCCAAAAATGACGAATGAGAGCCAGCATAACAGGCGATTGAGGGAGAATTGTGGGGGCAGTGCATCGATTATGTCGAAATTGTGGCGTGGGCGCGATTAGATTGAGGCGATGGCACCCTTATCATCTGTTCCCTGGCCCACCTGTAGATGGGTAGGCCAATAGGAAAACCCGACACGATGCCGGATAATCACCTGCTTATGTCTGCCAAATCAGTCGCCACTTTCTATGCGCTGGGCACCATCGCCTTGTGGGCCACATTGGCGGCCATGGGCGTGGCGCTCAAACATCTGCCGCCGTTTTTGTTGACCGGTCTGGCATTGACCATCGGCAGCGTGCCGGGGTGGTTTCGCATACGCGAATGGAAGCTCCCGCTCGCCACACTGGCGCTGGGCGTCTACGGCCTGTTCGGTTATCACCTGTTGCTGTTCATTGCATTACGCCATGCCCCGCCCGTGGAAGCCAATCTCATCAACTATTTGTGGCCGCTATTGATCGTGGTGCTTTCACCGCTGATCCTACGCGACGCCCGGCTGACGTGGAAGCACGCCCTTGCCGCGTGCATGGGGTTTTCCGGCGCGGCGATTGCAATTCTGGGCGGTGGTGAAAAAGTTCATGCGCTAAGAAGCGAATACATCGGCGGCTATCTGGCGGCGCTGGGGGCGGCATTTATCTGGGCCACTTATTCGCTGGGCACCAAACGCATTGCACCCTTCCCCACGGCTGCCGTCGGATTGTTTTGTCTGGTGTCCGGCCTGCTGGCGCTGTTGTGTCATGCATTGTTCGAGCCGCCCGCAGTATTCATGCTGTCCGCCCACGATTGGGGGCTGATAGGGCTGATTGGTTTCGGGCCGCTGGGCATCGCGTTTTATCTTTGGGACAAGGCACTTAAGCTGGGCGATGCGCGACAGATCGGCATCCTGAGCTACCTCACTCCCTGCGCCAGCACCCTGCTGCTCGTGTGGGTCAGCGGCTGCACGCTCGATTTCAGCATGGTGCTGGCAACGGCGTTGATCGTGGGCGCCGCCATTCTGGGCATGCGTACGCGTTGATCTGCTACTGGTTTAACGATTATGTGGGATTAGGTAAGACACTTTCGTAAGCCCCTCTAAAAATAGACAGAGATGAACAGTAAGACTTTTCTGGCTTGCCATGCGCTAGACCGGGTAAAATCGCCGCTTCATGCGCCTCTTCCGTTTTTTGAAAATATTTTCTGTCGTGGTCCGTTATGGCCTCGATGAGTTCCTCGCTGGTCACCAGCGTTCACACCTGTTGGCGCGTTTATTTGCGGTGTTGTTTTTCTGGCGCCGCTTCAGCGCGCCACGCGCCGTGCGGTTGCGTCAGGCGCTGGAAAGTTTGGGGCCGATTTTTGTCAAGTTCGGGCAAATCCTTTCCACCCGTCCCGATCTGGTGCCTACCGATATTGCGCAGGAGCTGGCCCGGTTGCAGGATCAGGTGCCGCCATTTCCCGCAACCGATGTGGTGGCGGTGCTGAACCGCACGTACGGCAGGCCGTATGGCGAAATCTTCAGCGCCTTCGATTTGACCCCCGTTGCCAGCGCCTCGGTGGCGCAGGTGCATTTTGCGACCTTGGGCAGCGGCAAGCTGGCCAGGCGCGAGGTGGCGGTAAAAATATTGCGCCCGCATATCGCGGAAACCATCGAAAAAGATATTCAGTTGCTTTATGTGGTGGCGGATTTTGTTGAGAGCGCCTTTGAGGATGGCCCGCGCCTGCGCCCACGCGCCGTGGTGAAGGAGTTCGCCTCGACACTGTGCGACGAGCTGGATTTGATCCGCGAGGCCGCCAATGCCTCCTGCCTGCGGCGCAATTTTGCCGATGGCCGCCTGCTTTATGTGCCCGAGGTGTATTTCGATTATTGCCACCATGAGGTGATGGTGATGGAAAAGATCGACGCCATTCCGGTCAACGATATTGCGCAGTTAAAAGCGCACCACATCGACATTGCACGGCTGGCCGCTGATGGCGTGAAAATCTTTTTTACCCAGGTTTTCCGCGATGGTTTTTTTCACGCCGATATGCACCCCGGCAATATTTTCGTGCGCCGCGACGGTATTTATTCAGGTGTCGATTTCGGCATCATGGGTACGCTCTCCGAGGCGGATAAACATTATCTGGCGCGCAATTTCGCGGCTTTTTTCCAGCGCGATTACAAGGCCGTCGCGGTGGCGCATCTGGATGCAGGCTGGGTGCCCGCCGATACGCGGGTGGACGAATTCGAGAGCGCCATTCGCAGCGTGTGCGAGCCGATTTTCGATAAGCCGTTGAAGGAAATTTATTTTGGCAATGTGCTGCTGCGCCTGTTCGAGGTTTCGCGCCGCTTTCGCATGGAAATTCAGCCGCAGCTGGTGTTACTGCAAAAAACGCTGCTGCAGGTCGAAGGCTTAGGGCGGCAGCTTTACCCCGAGCTCGATCTGCGCCCGGTGGCCCAGCCGATTCTAGAGCGCTGGATGAACGAGCAAATCGGTTGGCGTGGCTTCATCAACCAGTTGCGTCGCGAGGGCCCGCAGTGGATGGCAACCCTGCCGCAGTTGCCGCGCCTGGTGCACAAGGCACTGACCAGCGACCCCGTGGAGCGACTGGAAAAAGCCATCGACCGGCTGGAGCAGACCCAGCGCCGGCAATCGAATGTATTGGTGGCGCTGGTCGTGGTGCTGGCCTTGATCGCCAGTGCGTACATATATCTGCTTTACCAGTTCCCCAATAGTTAGCCTGCTCTGTTAGACTGCCGGTCGGCGATTTCTATCAATAGCATTTGAGGATTTCATCATGAGCTTACTCGGATTTGTCGTGCTTTATCTGGTGGGAACACTGGCGATCGGGATGTATGCGGGCACCCGCATCAAAACCTCTACCGATTTTGCGCTTGCCGGGCGCAGCCTGCCTTTGATTATGATTATCACCACCACGTTTGCCACCTGGTTCGGCGCCGAAACAGTGCTGGGCATCAGCGCCAAGTTTGTACAGGGCGGGCTGAACAGCGTGGTCGAAGACCCGTTCGGGGCCTCGATGTGTCTGGTTTTCGTGGGGCTGTTTTTTGCCGCAAAACTGTACCGGATGAATCTGCTGACCATCGGTGATTTTTACCGCAAACGCTACGGCAAGAGCGTTGAAATTTTTTGTTCGCTGGCCATTATTCTCAGCTATCTGGGCTGGGTAGCCGCGCAGATCACCGCGCTGGGCCTGGTGTTCAGCCTGGTGAGTGGTGGCGCCATCAGCGCGGAAACCGGCATGATTATCGGCACGCTCTCGGTACTGATTTATGTGATCTTTGGCGGCATGCTGGCGGTGGCGTGGACCGATTTTATCCAGATGATCGTTTTGATTTTAGGGCTGGGTGCGATTGCGGTGATGGCCAGCGATCTGGCCGGCGGCCCGGACAAGGTGCTGGCGCTGGCGCAGAGCAACGACTGGTTCCGTTTTTTTCCGGAACCAAAGCTCAAGGATTTGCTGTTCTTTTTCGCTGCGGGCATCACCATGATGCTGGGCTCGATTCCGCAGCAGGACGTTTTTCAGCGCGTGATGGCGGCCAAGGATGCCAAGACCGCCTCGCGCGGTGCGGTGATTGGCGGCCTGTGCTACCTGGCCTTTGCCTTCGTACCGATGTTTATCGTGGCGTGCGCGGTAATTGTCATGCCCGATCAGACCAAGGAATTTCTCGCCAACGATCCGCAAAAAATACTGCCAACCCTGATCATGAATCATATGCCGTTCGTGGCGCAGGTGTTCTTTTTCGGCGCGTTGCTCTCGGCCATTAAATCCACTTCATCAGCCACCCTGCTGGCGCCCTCGACCAGTTTTGTCGAAAACATTTACAAGCATTTGCGCCCCGGCCTCACCGACAAACAGGAGTTGTTTGCCTTTCGCGTGACGCTGGTGATCTTCACTGCCTGTGTGCTGGCCTATGCCATCAAGATGAAAGGCACGCCGATTTACGAAATGGTTTCCAGCGCTTATCAGGTCACACTGGTCGGTGCCTTCATTCCGCTAGTCTGCGGACTGTACTGGAAGCGTGCCACCCGTTACGGCGCCATTGGTTCGATTGTGCTGGGCATTACCACCTGGCTACTGTTTTTGCTGACCCCGCTGGCCGAGGATTTTCCGGCGCAACTGGCCGGCATACTCATGGCGCTGGCCGGCATGGTGGGCGGCTCGCTGCTCTCGCGGCCGCACGAGCACAGCGCGCATGCGGTTGCCGATCATTCGCATCACGCGCGTTGATATTCATGAACGTTATGAGGCTACGCTGCGGTAAAGCCAGCGTGCTTTCGCTTATACGGGCGAGACTTGCTTACGCTTCCACGATCGATTTGAAGCCGCCCCAGAACATGCGTTTGCCGTCGAAGGGCATCGACTTCGGGTCCATCATTTCATTCAGGCGCGGGTCGGCCATGACCAGCTTGTTCACCTTGTCGCGCTGCGCGCGCGACTTGTAAACGATATAGGCAAACACCACCACCTCATCGGCTTTCAGTTTTACGCTTTGCGGGAATGAGGTGTATTTGCCCGGCTTTACATCGTCGGCGACGCATTCCACATATTCCAGTGCACCGTGATCGCGCCACACCTTGCTGGCCTTGCGTGCCATGCGGCGATAGGCGTCGAGATTTTTCCTGGGCACCGGCAATACAAACCCATCTACATATTTGGCCATTGTTGTTCTCCTCAATGTTATGAATGAATAAACATCTTAACGGAAACAGGGGTGTTTCGCGATGTGCAACTTTGGTATCTAATGCAAACTTCGAGCAGCGTTTATGCGCTTTTTTCTTCTTTGATATTCAATGCCAGCCACAAAACCATCATCATCTTCCTCACCTTCACCCTCCCGCCTTTGCGTCGATACCCTATGGGAAATAGAGCGCCTGTCGAGCCTTGCATTGGCACCCGATGGCAGTCGGGCTGTTTGTGCGCGAACCCGTTACGATAAATCGACCAATAAAACCTCCACGCAATTGTGGCTGCTGTCGACCGCGGGCGGCACTCCCCGATCGCTCACCACCGGCGGTGATAAGGATGTCCAGCCTGCATGGTCGCCTGAAGGAAAGCGCATCGCCTTTATCGCCAACCGCCATCACGATCAGGGGCGGGATGAAACGCCGCAACTGTATGTGATCCCGGTTGATGGGGGTGAGGCACGGCGCGTAAGCGATATCGCGATGGGCGTCGAGGTTTTCAGGTGGATGCCGGACGGCAAGCACCTCATCGCTGTCGCCTGGGTGTGGCCGGAATTGAAAGGCTTCAAGGCGCAAAACAAACGCTACATGGCGTTCAGCAAGCGTCAGGAAAGCGGCTATGCCACCAGCGAAGGTTACTACCGGTATTGGGATCATAATCTGCCGATGGGCCGTGTGGCGCATTTGCTGCGCATGAACATTGAAACCGGTCAAACGACCGATCTGCTCGAAGGCACCGGTTACGAATTACCGCGCGCGGACCTCAGCGCGGAAATGTTTGATATCAGCCCCGACGGGCGGCGTCTGGTGTTCATGCACGATCCTGCGGCCAAAAAATGTGCGAGCAACCGGTATGCACTGGCGGAGTTGACGTTCGCCCGGCGCGAGATCAGGCCCTTATTTGATGATGCGCAATGGAGCATGGCGTTCCCACGGTTTAGCCCGGATGGAAAAAGCATCGCGGCGATTGCCACGCCACAAACACCGCGGCACACCATGCTGGGCCAATTGGCCGTTATTGATCGTGCAGGGCGCATGCAGGCGCTGGATGCGGACTGGGATCATGACGTCAGCGGGCCCTTGCGCTGGTCCACTGCGGGCGATGCCGTTTACTTTACCGCTGAAGCACGCGGCCGCCGCCATGTGTGGCGACGCCACTTTGGCGGATCACTGCCCGCGTTGGTGTGCCAAGGCGGCTGGGTGCAGGGCTTCGATGTGGCGGGTTCCGCTGATCGCCCCGTCCTGGTCACCGCAACCGACAGTCTCCACCATCCGGTGCAGATCCATGCCGCGCATCTGGCAGAAGAGAAAGACGCTTCGGGCATTAAGGCGCAACGCATCGAGCGGTTCAACAATGCCTTGCTGGCACGTCTGCAATTCGGGCGGGCCGAAGAAGTCACCCTGCGCGGGGCGCTGGGCGATGCCGTGCAGATGTGGCTGGTCTTTCCGCCGCACTTCAAACACGGCAAAAAACATCCGGTGCTGCAGGTGATTCACGGCGGCCCGTATGCGGCAGCGGGCGATACCTTTAGCTATCGCTGGAATCCGCACCTGCTGGCTTCGCGCGGGCATGTGGTGGCCCTGGTCAATTACCACGGCTCAAGCGGCTTTGGTCACGCCTTTCGCGACAGCATCATGGGTCGCATGGGCCAGCTTGAACTCATCGATATTGAGGCGGGTACCGACTGGCTGCTGGCCCAGCCCTGGGTGGATCGCACCCGCATCTATGCAAGCGGCGGCAGCTACGGGGGATTCCTGGTCGCGTGGATGAATGGTCACGTCGCTCCTTCGCGTTACCGGGCCTACATTTGTCATGCCGGTGTGTATGACCGTACCGCGACCTGGAGCGCGGATTCGTATACCCAACGCTTTCGCGATCTGCACGCCACCTATTGGGAGGACCCGGCCAAGGTGGCCGCGCAAAGCCCGATTACGTTCGCCGCCCATATGCATACCCCGACGCTGATTACCCATGGCGCGCTCGACTATCGCGTACCCGACCACAACGGGCTGGCCTACTACAACACCCTTCAGGCACGCGGCGTGCCCGCCAGACTGGTCTGGTTCCCCGATGAAAACCACTGGATTTTGAAAGCCCCCAATGCGCGGCAGTGGTACGGTGAAGTGTTTGCCTGGCTGGAACAACATCAACCTGCGAAACGGTTGGCAAAGCGTAGCTTGCGTAGCCAAAAACATAATCAGAAAAAATAAAGCCGCTCACAAAGTTGACGATAGCTGCGCGGCTTCGGCGGATCAGCAGGTCGTTTTACTCAAATTACTTCTTTTGGTTTAGACAAGAATTGGACGGATTAAAAGTCGTTTATTGGTGCGCATTTATAGGCATTTTTGGCTCGAAAGGCGCGTGGATAAATGATTTCTTGTTTCAAGATAAAACATGCAAATGTGCAAAGTAAAAAGGTGCATAACTCTTTCGATTGTGCCGGGCAGAAGCTACCGCCTACCCGGCACAGATCGTTATGGACACTCTGGCAAGCTGAGTAGATTATTCGAATGTTCGCCATCGTTTTGAGTTTTTAGAACGTGTTCATAATCTTCGTAGCAGTAACGCTAAGAAAGCCAATGACACAA
>CAZRAL010000004.1:0-84559 GCA_964598005.1 uncultured Burkholderiales bacterium | reverse complement strand
ACAGTCACTTCTTCAAATCGGGTATCTGTCAGATCAAGTCGAAACTACTACATGTGAACAGATCATTGTTGCCACCTTCGAGGAATTCATTCATGCTGTGAGTTGCAATGGCAGTCTGATCCATTCCCATTTGTTGGTATCGCTGACGCGCGCGCTCAAGTCTTTCACGGGCCTGCGGTTTGAGGCGGGTTAAATATACCTCCGCGTCCTTCAATTCAATCCACTCTTTGTCATCCGTAGAGGCGCCATCGGCGTAATCCCGAAACAATCTTCCCTCACGAAGCAGGATGCGGAAATCGTTGGCGTAGCCCTCCGCTTCCTGCAGGGAAGCAAAGCCAGCGACTTTTACCTTCACGCTCCAGTCCGCATCCCCCTGGAAAATCCCAATCGCAGTATGTTTCATTGGCTGGTCCTATCTAATTTCAAGTCGTTTTTAAAAGCTTGGTATGCACATTTGTGTCAGGGTACACGGATTCGCGTTGGGTTTTGCATACTGTGGCAGCGTCACAAAAGTAACGTAACAGTGCTTTGTCCTACACAAATCCTGTGCGGGGTTCCAAACAACAATTTGCGGTGAAATAATTCAATCCGGGAATGCGGGACTTCCGCATATGCCCATATTCTGTTTAATCTTAATCATGTCAAGGAGACACACTATGTATACGCAATTGAAGAATCAAGCAAAAGTTGCTCAATTAGCCGCTCAGGAATGCCCTCTATTGCTTGATAATCACTTGTTACTGAAAGTAAGCGGCGGAGAATGCGTTTGTTGGAATGTTTCCTCTACAGTAAGCGCCAATACCATTGACCTTTCAAAAAAATAAGCCTGAGCCATTGGCTAGTTTCCTGGAACCCGCGCCTAATGCGGGTTCCATTTTGCTAAGTTGCAAAAACGCGCAAATTTTTCGAATCATGATTCGAAAAGCGTTGCAATATCTGGCGGATCAGAGTTCGTGAAACGATGCCAATCGCCATTAGGAGCTTTGTTCTGTTTTTGGTGGAGTGGAAATTACTTGGATTGAGGTAGTAGTTGTTGTTCTTGGGGCTTTGAGATAATTCCGAAATGTATGCGCTTCTTCAAGAATTTCCTTCGCGGTCGAGCAGGCCAACTCAAATTCCCCCTCTTGCCGGTATAAATAAAATAGCGCCACCATAGCCAGATGTTTAGTTGGGTGACATACCGCAACGGTAGTAGTTAGATGGAATAGCCTTAAACGTGCATTGGTGCTTTTATCGCAAATCTGTGCACGCAACGAATCGACGACTTCGAACTCATAGCGAGCATTAATTTTATCCAAACATTGCGTCAAGTGTGTACCACTATCGGTCTCAGTACCCATCAACAATAATGTCGCCATAACGGAAATGTCGGTTGGCGTGGCTTCCGATGTGAAACGATGATGGTTGTTTCGGTAATATTCAGCCGCCGCTTTAAAGTCGGCGGCCAAAAGCCATTCCCAAAGCAGCGGATTACGAAAAGGTGCTTCACCAATATAGGTGCCCATTGGCCCAAGCGCCTCGAGTAACCCATGTTCTAATGCGGTTTTTCCAAACACTTCCTCAGTGTAGCGAACGCGTTGCAGAGACTCTTCCCCGACACGGTTATTGATAAACCAGACGACTGCGTCAACTCTATTTTTTACTTTCAATTTTTCATAAAGCTTGCACAAGTATTGGCGCGCAGATCCTGGCGACACGTCGAACCGGCGGGCAATCTCCTTGCTGCAAGCGCCATCTTTCAGCATCTGCAACATTTCAACTTCTCGCGGTTTTAACTTGTCAATCATCAGTTCAATCCATGGGAAAGTGATGCTACTAGATCATCCAATCCTGGCAAAGATGAGTGCTGTTTGTGGCCGGTAAGGTGCTGACGGATAGTGCCCTGCTGCAAAGATTTCAAAAAACATGCTACCAATTGGGGATCGAGTTGGTTTCCTGCCATTGTTTGCAGCATGTTTGCAGCATCATCTATTGAAATTCTTGCGCGATAGCTACGTTCTGATACTAGCGCATCAAACACATCTGCAACGGCACAAAGGCGTGCGGGCCTGGGAATAGCTTCACCCGCAATTCTATTCGGATATCCCTGACCATTCCACCATTCGTGATGATATTTTGCAATATCCATTACCATTATGGCGCGGGAATAATCGCTGCTACTGAATAGCTCCGCTCCGGCATGACAATGTTTTTCAAGCAAACATCGCTCTGATGAGGTCAGCGGGGTGCGTTTTTCCAGCAATGTATCAGGCAACGCATTCATGCCTATATCATGAAAACGAGCAGCATAGCCAATTTCTGCTGCCATTTGCAGGGGATAACCATATTCAACCGCCAGCAATTCAGTCAGGTTGCCCACGCGAATTCCGTGTAGCCCGCTACTGTCAAACTTGAAATTAGCATTGATGGCCAGGGTCTCGAACATTTGCCATTCAGTGACCGAACGATAAACACGGTCTTCTGAATTCAGTTTTTGACGTGAAGTATCAATTATTTCCAACGTATCGCTTACTGAATCGTCAAAGAGCCTTGAAACTTTTATATGCTTACGTGCTTGTTCAACGCTGTCCCGATAGACAGTATCGGCTAATTCATTCAGGTAATAACAAGCGCGGTCTGGGCGCCCAGCAAGATTTTCCGCTTGCACCAGGCACGCCAGTGTGTCGCGTAGTGCAGCGGGTAATGACCTGGCTGCCTCAAGTGCTTGTTGCACCCGGGTTAAACCAATATCTGTTTCGCCGCAACCAATTTCATAAAGACCTCTGGTGACCATCGCCGCAATCACTGCACGACCTGATTGGCTTGTTTCGCTCAACCGAATTGTCTCATCGGCGAAATGTTTCGCTTCGTTTATCTTATTTGCGGCAATGAGCAGCCGGACATAATTACGGCGCAGAAAGATTGGATTGACAGGATCCTGCTTCAGGATATCGTCGGTTTCGAGGGCTAAGGCTTTTTTGGCCGCCCGTAGTCCATACTCTATCTTCGAAACATGAAAGTAGCATTGCGCCATACTTACGTAAGCAGCGTAGAGCGGAAAGGTGTCCAGGGGCAAGTGCCGTCGATATGAAACAGCCTGCAAATAAGCTTCAATTGCGAGCGGGTAATTAGCAGCATAAAAAAATGCGGTGCCGATGTTGACCCACGTGCGTGCCATACCGCCATTGTTAGAGGAATTTTCGGCAAGTTTCAATGCCTGACTATATTGTTCGATTGCACCCGCATAGTTGCCATTTTCTGCTAAAACAATTCCATAGGCAGTTGCGGTGCGCAGTTTCATAGACAGTTCGGCGCGCGTATCCGTTAAATAGCGACACATGCGGGCGATTGGAATTGCCTCGAAGGAACGCCCACCTTCATAAAGGCGTCTGCAAATACCCAATGAACCATCAATAAAATGATTTACTTCCCCCGCCGATTTAAGCTGGCCAGCTTGCGTCAATGTAGGCCAGAGATCATTATTCGGAGCAGATCCGAATAGCGAGTGTTCTAGTTGCGTAACCAGATCGGGTATGGGTGAAGTCATATGCTGCCCAGAAATCAATGCTGCGAGAAAAACACGGCCCGATAGTGTTATCGGGTGATGTCGTTAGCCAATGTTATGACGAATCAAAGATTTAATGCAAATTTTTTGAGATTTAGCAGGAGGCAAGCAGGCCAAACTATTAAACTTAGTTTGATTAGCCAGGTGCAATCCGTGCAGACATTAATATCTCGATTGTTGTCTTGAAGGAATAGTGTGCCGCCTCACGAATTGCCGCCTCAACCGATGATCGACGAAAAGGTGTAGCTGCTATGAGCAGCCTTACTACTTCGATATGACCACGCAATGCCGAAACTTTGAGTGCTGCATCGTCAAGCGCATGTGGATCAGCGCCACGGCGCAACAAAATACGAGTAGTGCCAATGTGACCTTCCCGCGCCGACGAGCGTAGCGCTTCGTCGTATTCAGCGTGCAAATTCGCTCCATGATCGAGCAATAATGAGACGATTCGAATGAATCCGGCTTGTGACGCCGAACGCAATGCCTGGTCGTTTTTGGCATGGACGCTGGCACCTTTTTCTAATACCGATAGAACTGACCGATCATCACCATGGATCGCAGCCTCAATTAGTACACTATCAAGCCGACTTACAATCCGGGAAGAATGTACGCCGAACAACATAGGCAGGCTCATTATCAGACTCTTTGCTCAAATACGAATTCAACCTTAGAGTAATCATGTGAAAGTCTTAATCCTGCCGAAAACGATTTCCCTTTGCTGCTCACAAAGCCAGTTATTTTTGGATGTTCTTTTTCAACGATCAACACGGATGCCTCACTTACCGAAAGTGACCGGCCTGCGATTTCTTTCCAGAGTTTAAAATCGCCCTTATCGCATGCATAGGTCTTGCCTCTATCCCGCACAATATCGCCGCAATGGGGACATTTGGCCTCCAGTCCTGGAGCGGTTGCGGACGACTCTTGTTTGTCGTTCTCAAAAATGAATTCGATCTTGAACTCTGAGTTGAGTTTAAGTCCGGCTGAAAATTTCTTACCTGTTTTGCTCAGAAAACCGTTAGCTACTGGCAGTTCATGATCGCGTAGAAGATGATTCACTTCGGCCTCGGATAGTGGACGATTTGCAATTTCCTTCCATAATTTGAAATCGCAAGCGGAGCAATTAAATGTACGCCCTTGCGAAGCGACCTTTCCCCCGCATTTTGGGCACGATGCATTGAGGTGTTTGATTTCGATACTGGGCATCGCCGCCGCTTTTCCGCGTATGGTATCGACGATTTGATGGGCCATCGCTGCAATCTCATCCATAAATACAGAACGGTTATATTTTCCTATCTCCATTTCATGAAGTTTGTGTTCCCACTCGCCAGTCATCTTGGGCGAGGTAAGCATGCCTACACCGTTGGCCTCCAAAAAGGTAATGAGGTTTAGACCCTTTGGGGTCGGCACCAGATATTTCCCCTGCCTGTCAATGTAGTTTATTTTGGGATGCAAAAGTCTCTCGATAGTGGCTGCGCGAGTGGCCGGGGTTCCCAGCCCACGCTCTTTCATCGCATCGCGTAAATTGTCGTCATCGACCAGGGTACCTGCATGTTCCATTGCAGACAGTAGCGTCGCCTCGCTAAACCGAAGTGGCGGCCTGGTTTTTAGGGCAACAGACTCAACTTTATCGGTCGTTACCTTTTCATCAGACGCAATGGCACAGAGCGGTGGAGATTTATTATCTGCGGCATCTTTACCATAAACTGAAAGCCAGCCTTCTTTCACCAGCACGCGTTCGCTGGATCTGAAGCATTCCCCTGCTACTTCGGTTGTCCGAACCGTTTGGCGATATTCGGCAGAAGGATAAAATACTGCCAAGAAACGTCTCACCACTAAATCGTAGATTTTGGCTTCTTCACCAGTTATTCCATCAGGAATTGTACCGGTCGGGATAATCGCAAAGTGATCGCTGATTTTACTATTATCAAAAATCCGCTTTTCAGATTTCACCCACGCGTTGTCAAGCACTGTTTTTGCATATTCACCATAATGAGTGTCGCTAAACGTTCGCAGGGTTGCCTTAGCGGTTTCAACATAGTCTTCAGGCAACACAGATGCATCCGTACGCGGATACGTCAATGACTTATACTTCTCGTAAAGCGCCTGCGCAATTTCGAGCGTAGTTGCTGCCGATAACCCAAACTTGGTATTGGCTTCACGCTGAAGAGTTGTAAGATCAAAAAGTTTCGGCGGTGGAGAAATAACCGGCTTGGATTCATCCTTAACCGATGTTGGCGCAACCCCTTGGCAGCGTTGCACGATTGACTGGGCCTGCGCAGCATCCGTGAGCCTATGTAGGTGATCTGCTTCGTCTTCCGTATTTTTGCTGGTTCGAACCCAGCGACCGGTATAACTGCCCTGCACGGCGCTAAAGGTGCCATGAACTTCCCAATAATCCTGCGGCTTAAAATTAAGTATTTCAATTTCCCGGTGAACGATGATTGCCAAGGTGGGTGTTTGTACCCGGCCGGCAGACATTGATTCCCGCACTCCTATTTGCCGCTCTCGCAATCCGGCAGTCGCTCGCGAGCTATTAATTCCAATGAGCCAATCAGCCTCAGAACGGCAGATGGCGGCGTGGTAAAGGGAGTCATAATGATGTCCTGGCTTCATACATTTATATGCGGTCTGAATGGCATCGAGCGTCATGGATTGCAACCACATTCGTTGCATCGGTTTCCGCGAACCGGCCTTTAAATAGATATAGCGGAAGATGAGCTCCCCTTCGCGGCCCGCGTCGCATGCATTGACAAGACTCGATACATCCGCTCGTCCCATCAATTTTTTGAGAAGCGCGAATTGCTTGCCTGCGCCTTCAATTACTTCAAGTCCAAACTGTTCTGGAAGAATGGGGAGCGCATCAAGACCATAGCCTGCCGCTTGAGCTTCTGGAACATTAAGTTCAACCAGATGGCCGCGTGCGCAACTTAGAACGGCGGTATCGCTCTCATACCACGACTCTTTTTCGCTACCAACTTTTTTGAAGCCACCGAGTGCTTTGGCGATATCGCTTGCTACTGAGGGCTTCTCGGCGATGATAAGTTGTTTATTCATATTCGTTGGCCTATTTTTTGGTTGGCGGGTTCTGTGCGGCATTCCCTGGCCCCATGGCGGACAAGGTTGGTGACGACTTGGTTTTAGTCTCACTGTTTGCCGATTGCCCTTGGCTATTTGTCGATGAGTTGTAGGCCGATGACCCCGTGACGCTATTGGAGGGGAGCGTACTTTGACCGGCATTGCTGGTATTGGCAGATGCATTGGCAGATGCTGAACCAATGGTGAACGAACCGGTGCGATACGGGCTGTTGTTCTCAGCCGATGGTGACGGTGACGGTGATGGTGACGGTGACGGTGACGGTGGTTTGCTGCTCCGGCCATTGCCACTACGGGAACCGCGACTACCCCCGAGCGCTCCGGCTGCCATTGATGCAAGGGGTTGAATGCCCTGTGAAAACGAACTTGCCGCACGTTCTTCGCCACCCCCATGTGGTTCGGAGGCACCAATCAAACGGAATACGCGATCTGGCAACATTTGGATGACCTCGAAGCATTTGTAGATGATCATCGTCATCATTCCGCAATATGCGCCAGCCAACCCGCAAACAACTACGAGCATGGTGATCCAGGATGCGGAGTCAATCATCGACTTTGCGATCAGGAAAAAGCCGGCATTGGCAAATCCTCCGACGATTTCCAATAGGGCAACCGAGAAAAAGAAACCGAGCGTCAGCAACACTGGCCGCATTAACAATGCCATTGCCAGGATGTACCAACCTTCGACCCGATTAGTGGCAATACCGTCACCCTCCGGTGACAAGTGCAAGATAGCCATGATCGGCGCTGCAACCACTCCTTCGACTACTGTAACGAGCCAGCCAATGATGGCTACAACCCACAGAAAATAGGGCAATAGGGGAAGATATATTGCTAACGTCGCGCCTAGCGTCAGCAGAATTGTCATGAAAGTATTTACGGTCGCTAGAATGCTCATCCCGATTGAGGCCAACGGCGCTGTAATTAGTCCTAATGCCGCTGCTCCTGCGCCGACAACGGGTTGGTTTGATAAGTTAGCGACCAACGTATTGGCGGTATCGACAATCATTTTTCCTGTAACCGCGACCGCATACATTGCGACGACAGTGGTAATCATGGTGTCGCCAATGTTTTTCATATGGGCGATCGGATTGGCCGTACCCGGAGAAGGTTCGTAATTAAAAGTTTGTTTAAAGCCATTAGACACAACGTCCCTCATCATTCTGTCCCAGGAAAAATTTGCCAGCTGAGCCTTGGTGCGGGCAATCATTTCCCAAGGTGATTCCGAGTTTCCCGAAAAAGTGGCGGTGCAATTAGCCCCGGCAGGAATGCATTCCATTGTCGATTGCGCATCTCGCCCGGCGTTTACCTGGAAAGTTTTTTTCAATTCAGGAGCGAGTTCGCGCGCGGATTGATTCGCTATCTCGGTGGGCTTGGCGCCCCCGCGGGCTGCCGCGAGGAAGGTAATCCCGATAGATGTCCAATCGCGTCCCGATTTATCGATTGGCTTTTGCACGGATAAGGGGAGGGCGCAACCGGCCCACTCTGGATACCCTACAATCGATTGAGGAGCAAAATCGATGTCACGCGTGATCGACATAACTGCACGGTATTGCTCGCATTGCCCGGCTTTCAATAATGCTGCGCTGTATTTATTCGCGGCATTTGTCGTGCTAGTTTTAACAAGGCTATCGTCAAGAGTGGCTTGTCCGTCGCGAACCATTTGTGCGGCTACACTGGCATCGTTGATAAGTGTTTGAATAGCATTTTTTTGCCGTGTCAAATCTGCGGGATCTTGGGAAGCAGTAATAAAGATAAAACGCCCGAATTTGTCATTGACCCCGCTAAATTGGCCATCTTGTCCATATTGTGGCTCGCCGAAGCGAACCACAAACGTTCTCGTGAGAGAAGTGTCTTCAATTTTGGGGCCATCGGAAAGCGGAGGAAATTCAAGATTTATTTCTACGCCTGCATACTCGTAGTTCCTGTTTGCAGTCAAAATTTCTCCACGACTTTGACCGTCGTACAAATAGTAATCTGCTATGGCGCGGCGATTGACATCTGCCTGGAGGATTTCCATCCTTTGGTTATAGGTTTCGGCGGACAGGAACGAACGGACCATGTTTGATGTTACGTCAGCAATCTGCTGGCGATTAACTACACGAGGCGTGGCAATCAGTCTTGCCGGGTTGAGTAGTGCAGCAGCCACACCCGTGGATTTGCCGAGCGACCATACGGCGTTTGCGATGCCGATTCCCATGACGGCCATCCAAAGAATAACGAGTTGGGCAACGCAATAGCCTATGGGGGTCGGAAAGGCGGCTACGAAGCCAAATACCACGCGGACCGGCATCCAGATGCTGGAATATCGCCGCCCTAAGAATTCTCCATCATCTGCAGTCTGGATTGCTGCTGAGCCTAAGACGTAGCCGAAAATCAGCGCACCAACAAACAGTACCGCCGAATTGAAACGAAGCATCAATGCCCCGACATTACCCAAACCATACGCCGGTGAGGCCTCACCGGATGCAACAGCTTTCATCGGGGCGGTGCCAAATAATGCTGTAAGCATGTCTTCCGATGTGGCGGCAAATGCGCCTGCCGATAAAAGTAGCAACAGGGTCGCCAACAACCCGAGGCGAATAAAACGATGATAGTTCATCGTGGAAACCAGTTGGTAATCGTACGCAAGAATGTCATGTTCCCTCCTAACTGGCGGTGATCGATCTGCCAGACCCGGAACGCCGAGGCGAGACCATTAATAAAGAGGACACCCATCACGGCCAAAAGCGACGCGAAATACATCCAGTTATTGCTGATGTACCCATAAATCGAAAATCCTCCAGACACCAGGCAAAAGAGATAACAAACCCATGCTTTTGTCGCCATGGCTTGCCTTACCACAGCAAGATGTGCATCGATGTCAGCTTGTGTGCGAAACTGCAACCGATTGGCAGCTTGTTGTATGGCGTCACCCCATGTTTGCTGTACACGTTTGCGGGTAGGGAGCCCGTTATTGATGCTGCGTACGATAATTTGCCCAAGCCCTTTTATTTGGCTCGTTCCAAACCAGGTCAGCGGGCGCGGCAACATCCATATCAAGGTACGTGTAATTGATCCGCGCTGTTTTTTATTGGCGTTCAATCGTGATTTCCTTTATCCGGTCGATTTTTGAGAACCGCCAGAACTAACTCCCGGCGTTCTGGCGCAAAAATGCGCGATAGCACTTGCATTCGCCATAGAAAGCGAATTCGTGAATGCAAGACGCGGGTAAAAATATTGTCTGGAAGCGAGAGCGCTTGTTCAAGCAACGAGCCGTCATAATCGAGTCTATTCAGGGTGTGAATCGCGATCGATAAAGGCAGGAAAGCTGAAATTGTCACCAGACCGGTAAGGGTTTTGTTCGATAATCGAGGCGCTAGCGCGAGTTGCTCGCGTAGTTTCACAAGCCGTACGGCAATCCTGGTGGTGAAGACAGTCCAATTTTCTTTCCGCTCGGCAAACCGGAATTCGGCCCAGGCATGCTGTGACTGAAAATGCGCACGTGCAGCCTCTCGTTCGGCAAGCGCTGTGTTTTCGTTCGATGATTGCGGCGATAACATGGATTCTGCTACCCCCCGCTCACAGGCACCTGGGCGACAACAGTGTCATCAATGTTCGGTTCTGGCGGTGCGAGCAATTCGTGCCCATACACCCGTTTGATTTCTGCGAAGTAAGCGCACATTGCGCCATTGATGCTTTTGCGCTCGTTGCCCTGCGGATAAGGGTTTCCAGATTCTCGCGCTGCATAGCGCGATTCCTCAACACCATGTACCAAATAGTCGTCGCTAATACCGCTTACGGCCATATGGTCGAATACAAAACATTCAAAGGAGCGTGCGCTCATCTCGCAAGCCAATCCATAATACGGTTTGGCACGTTTGGAATCGAGCTTGGCAGCATTGTCAGCAAACGTGGTTGGAACGAAATGATCAGTTCGCCCACATCGCAGATTATTGGCGAGGTCTTGGCACTGTGTTGCGTATCTGAGATTCTTTGCAACTTTTAGTGCAATTCTATCGGCTTTGCGCGGGGGCAATTTTCCATATGACAGGTCGCGCGTAATCTTTTGCGCAAAAAAGGTAATGTCCCCCGTACCGCTTTCTTCATACTTCATCATGAATGGATCGACAAACTGCTTTTGCAACTCTTGGGCTGTCGGTAAATTAAAGGAGGCTGCCCGAGCGGCTTCAATTAACCAGGCGGCGGCATAGTGCGTGCCCCTAGCAGCATTGTTAGCCGATTGCGTTGCGCGTTCTTCGTTTTGCGTACGCAAAAATATGGCCCTGCCTAGACATAGGCTAATACTTAAAAATGTCTTGTCCATCCCGCTGCGATCACCAATAACATTTACGTGGCGATTAAAAAACTGTTCAATCTGCCCAGACTCGGACGTACCATAGGCTTCTTTGACTACATCGCATATGTTTTCCGAAAGATAGTACGTTGACCTTTTTCTGAGAAGAGGGTCGTATCCATGGTTATTTGCGACGAGACGGCTTAAGTGATCGTCCAGCGCGTGGAACCATTCGTGGGCGAGGCTTCCTGCGCCCTTCGTTCGCGTCAGGTTCATCACCTGGCGTGTGGGCTCATAGTGAGCAGAAGGAGCACGCGACCCACCCCGGCCGCGAGCACCGAACGCCAGCGCTAGCTTCCCGCCCAACCCTATCGCCTTTGATGGCAAGTCGAGTACGGATGCAAGATTGTGTAGCGAGTTATAGGCCATTCGTACGATCACCGCCCGCTCTTTTTGATCTACCCAATTGCCGAATTCGACCGCACGAAAACCGAAATCTGCAAGAAAATCATCGCCCGTAATTACACGGCCATTGGCGTAATCCGGTATGCCGCTTTGGTTGATATTTTTTAAGTGCGGACGGGTTTCAATCAGATCTCGCGGCTTCGATTTGACACCACGCACCTGCCGGCTAAAGTAATCCTCGTAACTGGTACCCCGTGTACAGAAAGCTGAAATTTGAAGTTCCGGCCACGCCAGCCGCGAAGCGGCTTTATTGCCAATCGCGTTTGCGAACGGATCGCTGTTTAGCCATCTACGCCATTGAATTTCGCCCTTTTCGTTTCGTTGCACATGACCATGGAGCTCGTGCAGCTTGATACACGCATCATTAAAGGTGGCGATTGAGTTCACGCCCACAAACGCATCCCGGACGGACGAAATCGCGGAGATGTATTCAGCATCGGTCACATCGTTTTTAGGTTTGTTTTCAAGTAATCGACGCAAATGCCCAATCGCACCGGCGACCTCAAAGGGAACGCCGGCGCTTTGCATTGCCTTCATATCAAGTGCAGGCCAAATATTTTTCCGCTCCACCATCTCGCGCCGTTCGATATCGTTCATGGCAGCGAGATCGGCGATGGCTAAGGTACGACGGTGGAAGTCTTTGCGCGCACCGCCGATTTTTTCTCCGACATCCTCAATGCGTATGGGGGTGGTTTTTTGCTCGTTCGTCTCGCTATTTGCGGTGAATCCAACGATGCTGGCGGTAATGGCAGGAGGTGCAAGGACTTTTTCAGGGAGGCGTTCTTGAAACAATACCTGCTGAGGTTCGGCTTCAAAAATGTCGTCATTTGAAAATCCCGGAAACCATGATTTCAAATCTGCAATATTGAATTTTGTTTCACCAAGACGTACCAGGACATGGCCGCGACGTTCGAAACCGAATTGCAACAGGTGATCGTGCCGCAGATCTTCATCCTTGATGACCAGCGCGGAATGCGGGGACGCGTTAACGGAAATACCAAATGCACATTGGAGGGATGCGCCAAAACGAGAGAGATTGGGCCAGCGTTTACGCATGGTGCAAATTCGCCTCTTCAAAGGATAGAACATCATCTTCCTCAAAGGTCGTATATGCGTCGATGTAAGTCAGCGAGTGGCACCGTGCAAGAAGGTCATGCGCTTCCTGCAGGACGTATTGTTCAAATGTACCAGCGTCGAAACATTCCGCTGGCGGCACGTAATCGGGCATCACCGTCGAATCTCGGATTGCCGGCAAAATGAACTTTATGATGTTCGCCTGCTCATCCGAAGCCTGTATGTACAGCGACTCCGCATTTGCAACAATGCTTACGAAAAATTTGTCCCCGTAGCCCTCAATTGAGCAGGGAAATGTCAATGCAGGCAGCCGTCTTGCATGTTGCGTGGGAATGCATTGATCTAGTAGCGACATCGAAATTGCACTATTTGAGAGCATTAACGATCTCTACAGGGATGTCGATGTGGCCCGTCGCACCTATAGCGGGACCTGCTTGCTGTGCGCTATTAGAGGGTAGAAGGGTGGCGGCCCCATGAGATTCCGCCATGGCCGATGTCCCGGGCGTGCGGGCTGGCGGCCCTAATCCAAGGCCTATTAGGGCTACAAACAAGGTAACGCATCCATATCCAGCCCACGATCGCCACAAGTGCTTTCGATGTTGCTGAGCAAGGAGTGCGATCAATCGATGAACAGCAAGAGAAGCCTGATCCTGGGAAACGAAAACACCTATGCAGGTTGGATTCGGTGCGTCACCCTCACATAGGACATGAAAACGTTCCTCAACTTCGACAATGTATATGGATCGAATCATGGAGGGATTGATGAACTCGGCCCGCGCGGGCGCAGCCCCGGAAAAGCACACCAGGTACCCCTTTGCTGAAGTGAGCCACTGTAGCCACTTGGGTTTCCGAGACATCTGAATAAACATGATCGCGCCGATTTTGTCCTTCATGGGCTTGTATATAAAAGATTATATTATATATAATAATCCAAATTTCGACGAAAGCAAACATATACGGCATTGCTCAGAAAATTAGGGGGCGTCGTTGGTGATCTGCAAGATATGCCGTTAGGTGCGCTTATTTGCTGTCTTGACGAGCGTGCGCTTGTTTACGGATTTTGATGGCTTATTTAACTGCAATCGCTCAAGGGCACCAACCGACCAGCCTCGTGCTCTTGCGACCATTTCAACGCTGCCGAAACCCCGCGCGGTTGCCTCGGCATTGGCAGCACTTTGCCAGGACTGTAAAAATGCGTTCGGCGTGACGGATTGACCCCAAATAGCGGTCATTCCGGCATTAAATTGCTCAGTGAATACAAGCTCGATCAAATCGAGCATCCGTTGTACCGGTACTGTAGGTGTTGTGCCCAAGCGGTAGCGCCCCACTGTCGAGCCCTCTTTGCCAAGGAATATCGCCAAACTGTAGTCACTCATCTTTTCCTTGTTGTGAGTGGAGAGCAGATTGAGCGCCGTATCGATATGCGTATGCCGGGTGACGCAACATAGCTGAGCAAGGCAAGGGTACTGCGCGAGAATTCTTACCAGGATTGCCACCGTTACATCGGGAACCGGTTCCAGTCCGTCCGAGTTAATACGATGGCGCCAATGCCCCGGATGTAGTCCAAATAAATAACAGGCGTCGATCACCCGCATTTGATGCGTGTCTCGAAACGCATCCAGATCTTCCAGAGTGATCGGGACAGAATTGGAAAACATCAGGGCGTCCTAAGGAGTTATTGTAATGTGGTATACTAAATTCTTATCGGCATTATAGGTCATTCTATCTATTTTTATCCCGATGCATCACCTATTCTGTATCAAAAAAGCTGTCAATGACAATAGATGCCAAAGCATTTTCGGATGCTCTGATTAAGTCGCGCCGCCGGAAGGGTGGCGAAATTATTGGTCATGGCGTATATGCAGCCGATATCGTTGCCTCACGCAACCCCGGACCGTCCTCCGTCATAATCAGCAACATCCCGCATCCGCCGACTAGCAAAATCACATGGGGTGTTCCCGGACTTACCCTATTTTACGGCCGCGGAGGCAATGTGGCACGAGGCGAATATGCTAAAACCCTTGTGCGCCAACAAAAAGTAGCACTACCCATAGCGGTTACGATCGATTGCGGCACCATTCTTGCGTCCGATGTATCGCTACCGCTACTTCCTTCGACCGGACTGATACGATCTAACTATATTGCGATGCCTGTCGAGGACCTTCTGGTTGGATACTGGCGCACTTGGCTTAAAGAAGATGGCTACACAGAACGGGAACTTGCGCTTATGGACTGGCGTAATCAAGCCTATATCGCGCTTCGACCGGACCTCATCCCTCGATTGTCGACGACCCTTGAGTTTGCCCATTTGAAGGCATTTTCCTGGATAGGCAATTATGGCAAGGTGCGGGCAAATTTTTTGACTGTGTTGCAGAAAAACGCGATCAAGGAAATGAATTTTTTATGGTTCTGGAAAGCAACAACGAAGGTAAAACTTGACCCGTCGTTGTTCCCCAAGTAGCTCAATCCTTTAATACACCGTTTCCTGGAATCTGTTGCAGACTGCGCCCCGTTTCGCATTGCACTTTTGTTGCCTGTGGCGGGACAACAGGTTCTGAAATAGCCATAATCTCCGGCAGTGAAGCATTGCAAACTGAATTGGTCATTTGCTGAATTTTTGTGGCAAACGTCTCCCAATTGTATTCTGCTGCCGGCAACACAGGTGTTAAATTCATGATGCGGCCACTCTTTCCTGATTGAGCCCTTCGGTAAAGCCGCGAAACTCGCGTATGAAGGCTGCGAGGCGATTCCGCTCTGTACGCTCCTCGTCGGACGACAGCGTTTTTACCTCCAAGGCGCGCGTTTCGATCAGATCATCACCTAAGATTTCAAATACTGCATGAACCATCTCTTCACTGGCGTCTCCGCTGGTATAAGCGACTGCTTCGATCATGTCGGCGGCGCCTTCGTCGCCCCGTACTATAGATACAGTAGCCAGACGCGAAGCAAAGTGATGTTGAGCCAGCTCGTCTGGCCAAAAATTGACCGATTCGCCTGGTATCAATGGTGGTATAGAAAGCGCGGAAAAGAATTCTGACAATTTCATTTGAATCGCCATAGAAGAACCCCATAAAGGTAATTATAGAAAGTATTTTCATATCGCAAATGGTTGTCAATCATGCAGCTCTCGCCTGCGGATTTTCATTCTCGCCGTCACTGTTCGAGCGCAAACCAGCGCTGATAGCATCGATTTGTTCCCGATAAGCATAGGAAGCAAAAAATGAAATCCGTAGCCGTCTGTTCAAAATATCGAGCACCTTCTCCAGCTTCGTATGATGAAAAGTTGCGCGCATGTGTGCGCGGTTTCCTGAAAATTCACCCGCAACATCGCGTATCTCGGCGTCGAGAAAGACGTGCCCACCCTTGCTTCGGGTGCCGGGAACCTGAAGCATCATATGGCCGTCATGAAGGCGGCGCAGAGTAATGGCATCGTCACGATCGCCATTATTGCCTAGCGAATAGGTGGAGAGTAGGTGCTGATGCGCCTTGTCACGCAGAAATTCTGCCGCGACCGCGCTACTATAAAGCTTGACCGGTAATTCTCTCAGCGCCGCCGCATTGAGAGTCGACCGAACCAGCACCGCACTATGGCGACTGCCGTCGGCCTGTGTGTAGACCACCACATCCCCAAGCTGTCGTTCGACCGCCATCTGCGCGGCACGAAAAAGGTTTCCGTCGAGTACATGACGGGAGAAAGAAATTGTTTTCTTTTTTGTGCCGCTGCTGGCAACAAGTTTTTTTATGGCTTGTTCACTGTTTTTATTTAGCAGCATGTTTCCCTTAAAGCGGGAACTGTCAGATTCCATATTGTTAAACATATTGAGCGTCATTTGAATTGGACGGTTATCCCCGATAGGTACCATATCAATTTCCCACTGTCCTAAATAATGTTCCTTGCCTGCGAGGGGCGGTACAATTGACGTGACCACACATATCTTGTCCCCTTCAAACTTATCGGGTACCACCACGACTGCACCAGGCAGAAGTTGGCTTAATGTAGGCCCCAGAAAGTCAAGTCGCGAGCGTATGCCTTTGACGGGATTATTGTCGGTATCCTTTAGTGCCTCGTCGATAGAGGCGAACTTTCCTGAAATTGCCAGACTCATTTCCATCAGCGCATTGCCATGGAGTTCTGCCAGTTTGATGAATGGCGCAATCACAAGATTGCCGTACCAATAAGAATCCGTAGCTTCCACAGGCACGACTGCGCGATCGTCGGCCAGGAGCCTGGCGAGGCCTTCCGTTGCACGGCGCTTGATTTCCTCGAATGGGATCGGCTCGACAACTTTGCAATAGGTAATCGTCGACAAATAAACCGGCTTATCAAATACTGACTGGTAGCGGTTAACCTCCTGTCCTTCCAGCAGGGTTCGTTCCGTGATCGAAGCGCGCCAATCCAATTCCTGTAATTTGAATGGGTTCTCGCCGCGCTGGGTCATTTCTCTCACGGTTTCAGTAAATTCTGTCGTGAGCTCGTCAAGCGCCTGCCGCTGTTCATGCACGTGCAAAATACCGATGCGCGAGGTAACGCGATTGGCAAAATAGGCTTCATCTTCCGATGCTCCGTCTTCACCATTCAGCTCTGATTGCTTAATGCCAAGACGATCCAGCATTGAAGGGTGACTCTCCAAATAGCGACGGCAGATCTCGTTACCGACCGAATTCAGGATGTCTGGTATGTCCTTAACTTCGGCGATGTTTTCCCGGCTTCCTGTCGTATTGGCAGACATAGCGCGCAGCTTTTGGTTCTGCATCGACATGACGCGCATTTCGGCGGGCAATCCCGATCCTAGGGTGGTAATAATGGGATAGCTTACCTGTCCCTTCCGATTGACCCGACCGAAGCCTTGCTTGCGAGTGGCGACATTATTGGGAATTTTGAGTTCGATGTATTCACGTTGACGCGGATCAAGCGACGGATTGCGCGCGGTCGGCGCGAGCGCGTGCAAGGATAGCCCGGTGGCTCCAGCGGTGGTTATGATAACGGCGTCCAGATTGCCGTTATTAAAGTCATAGTTCGTACGAACACGGTGCTTCGAATCATCACGTTTGACAATCACCATCTTGCCATCGGCACGGGTGATGACTCCTGTTTCGCGCCCGGAAATTTCGCGGCAGGAATAACCCTTTTTTTCGAGAGCTTCACGAATGCAATCCAGTGGAGAAACAGGAAGATCAGGAAAGGTGTTGATCAGCATATCGATTTGACCAATACCGATTTGCAGAGCGCTAATGCGGCCAGGGTCGTCGACCATTTCCCAGACATTTCGCCGTGTCGGGTTGCCATAGCGATCACGCTCGATTACCGTATGAAGTTTGGTGAGGGTGCGTCGAAGCACATCACGAAAGGTGATCGGCGAATCAAGGACGATGCCATTTTGCTCAACCAGCCCGCTCACAGGTTTGTCGTTTTGCACATCCTCATCATCTTGCTGCGCCAGAAAATCTTTCAGCAATGCTTCCTGGGTGGTTTCGGTCATGATGACCGGCTTGCGTCCTTCCTCCAGCGCTTCCAGCGCTGCATCTATCGCATCGTCGGTTTTGAGCGCCAGGAGGAATTGCGACGTGATGTTATAAAGGCGGGAGCCAAAATTCATACTGCTTACCCCCATTCGCGAACCTTTTCGCACTTCCTCTGGAAGCTTTTCAACTTCTCTCTTGATTGCGGACTGACGCGCGGTAATGACTTTTTCGGTATCACCGGCATAGAAGGCCATGAGCGCCAGGATATCCGAGAGCTTGTCGGCAAATGCCTCGTTGCGGGTGATCCGGCTGGCGCTTGGAAGTTTTGTCCGCACCGTAAGCTCTGACAGATCATGTTCGCGCCGGATAAATACGCCGTCCTCACACAGCGCCGCCGACAAAACCTCCAATAACGGCTCGCCGCCATGCTTGAGCGTGGCGGGGAGCGAATTGGTATCCACCGACTCCGGGAATGCGCTTGCGTACACTCCCATGTTTGCCGCTTTCTTGGCAAAGGTGGCCGACGAATAAACAACTCCCCTTGCTTCAGCCAGCGCGCTGGTGAGATTCGCCCCTACATTCGACTCGCCAGCTGCGTTGTGTGATTCGTCGACGATAACGAGGGCATCCTTGCAAATCATGCTGAGCCAGGACGATTTTTCGCTTTGCGCAGCAGAACGATTAAATTGCGAATAGGTGGCTAATGTGATGTTGTAGCCTTCGTCGATGGGTGACAGACCGCTCTTGATAAACCGGTTAAGCAGGACGCGCGGGGACGATGTGTGCAGCCGTTTGAAATGAGTATCGAAGATGGTCACGCCATCGTTCACGATCAAGGGCTTTAGTTTTTTGTCGATTCCCGTATCTGCAAGATCGCGGTAAAAATCAGTAAACAGATTTGCTTTTTCGGTAATGAATACAATGGGCACGCCATTGTGTAGCGCCCATCGACAGAACCCTGCAAGCGTGCGCCCCTTACCGATTCCGGTCTCATCACCGATAATTAGGGCGCGATCCTCCTCAATTTTGGAAATTCCCAGAGCCAGAACATCGGCTTGCTCGGGTGAGAAATATTGGCCCAGTTCTTCAGTCTTGACCCCCAGCTTCATGGCAACATAGCGATCAAAGTCAATTTCATTCCCATGGATAGCGGACAACTTTTCTTCCAGCCCCGCAAAGGCTGCGTTCATGGGACCCAACAGATTGCGCGGAAGCATGGTTGACGACTCGCCTAGCTTTGATCGCGCCTTATAAGGAGATTGATATTGATTTTCAGCGGAGGCTCTCTGGCGAGGTCCCATCTCGGTTTCTGGCGTGCTCCCAGGTAACCGCTTTGCTGCCATTGGGCGGGCCGCAAGTACCGCATCTGTCCAATTAAACAAGTCTTCGTAAGTGCGAATGACCGGAATTTCGCCAGGAACCTGCTTGTGGGCAAACTCTTTGCCGCGCTTGCCAATGACAACGATCCTGACCGGATAGCCAGCACCCTGTCCGCTGTAGAGCGCACCATCGACCGTGGCAATGGCCTCCACATCATAGTTATCGGCAAGCCAGTTAAACAAATAGCGCGAGCTACCGGCAACTTTCGCCATTTCCTTGCGGGGAGTTTTGTCGGCACCGATGATGAATATGGCGTGACCTTCATCGCTACGGGCAGCCAGCGCCTGCATCAGCATGTGATGGTCGATACGACTGACACGCATTCCTGCTATCGATACTGGTATTTCGAGGCCGCCGAAAGGCGGATTGGCAACGACAAAATCGCATCGCGGCATTTCCATCTGAAGCGAGTCGCCAACAGCGATTTCCGCGCCTGGCAGAAGTTTTTTTACGGCAGCTGCGCGCATCGGATCAAGATCGAAGCCATAAATTTTCGCTCCACCTTGGGCTAAAAGGGAAACGAGAGAGCCATTGCCAATGGCGGGTTCCAGCACGGTCTTATTGTTGACATCGCCCAACAAACGTTGCACCAATATCCCCATTGGCAATGGCGTCGAGTATTGTTGCAAGTCAACAGATGCTGACGTACGATAAATTAGATTCGGTGCTGCCTCATACAGCGCCAGTGCCTCATGGAAGGCTTGTTCAGTTGGCGCGCTATTTTTACGCGCAAGCGCACGAACACAGCCGGCCTCTATGGATTCCTGAATCTCACGAAGGCGGGGATGATAAATATCGACCGTCTCTCCGAGGACGGTCGCCGCAAATTTTTTGATGTCAGCAGCGCGATAGACTATCCCTCGATCCAGGATTGAGCGTACGAAGCCGTCTGCACACAATGCGAGATTTTCGGTGTCTGGCGCACGCAAGAACATTGCGGGTGACTGCGCTTCCGCTTCGCGCAGCATCGCGTGATCGGGCTGACGGATAAAGCGACCATTCTCGCCTTCAAGAACTTCTTGTCCCAAATGGTTATAACCAATCGGTATCGCTGCAATGACAGCCGCATTGATGGGGGTGGATGCTAGGTGTGACGTATTTTGCTCCGGCGCAGGTTTACGGGTCATTGAACGCAGTACCTGCGACTGGAGCATCTTGTTGACCTTTACGAGCGGAAAGACACGCTCTAAATCGGCTTTCGAAAATCTTAAATCCGCTCTGGCCATGTAGCCTGATTTGGTACTTTTGAAATCGAGTTCCGACGCAAGTCGGTCCCGAAATAAATCAATTTTCTTAATATCGCCATATACGGTCAAAAGCTTGCGTCCGTCTGGAGTGGTAGCGATAATCAATTCGATGCCATAGTGCGACAGGCTTGGCCATGGAATAAGCTTCGTGACGGCATCAGTTGTCATATATGACCTTCCGTTTGAACGCGAAAAGGGGGCCTCGGCCCCCTTGTAACAGTTGTGACTTATCGATTAAGGTGCGGGGGCGGATGCGTCCACATTTGAGGCTTCAAAATCGGAACCATCGAATTCATCGTCGGCCAGCTCGGATGATTTAACCGCGTTTGCAGCCTTTATCGCGTCCGCAGCAAACGTAATGTGCGGGCTATCCAGATGCGACAGTTCGACGACGCGTGGTTTACTGGATGTGGGAAGTACGGAGGTGAAGAAGCTCGATCCGTTTTCACGCCGCCCAAACGACACGACAGAGGGGGTAAATCCTTCCCGGCCGGATTCGAGGGCATAAGGTGCGGAAAATCGCTTCATCCGATCAAGATTATCCTGGAGATTGACCAGTGAATCTCCTACTACATAGATGCGTTCGACTTTAAGGGCTTCATAGGCTACTTCTGGTGCCCCGTGCATATAGCTGAGTAATTCTTGGCCCACCGCCGAAGCCAGAAAATCATCTGCGCTGACCTGCGGATCGGCTGGTTCTTTGTAGTCTCCTCCTTTATCGACCATTTTTTGGTATGCATTGAACGCGAATCCGTCAGACCCATCGGAGCCTCGAACCACCATGTAGCCCCGATCATTTTTTTCCGCCATTTCAACAAAGCCCTTAACCAGCGCAGCACGTAGCGATTCTTCGGTTGGGGCGACTTTGATCGCTGCTGCGGTATGAGCCACATCGACATAGGCTTTGACCTTGCCGTCATCCTTATCGTCTTTGTAAGCGTGAGCTTTTGCCTGGCAATCGGCATAGACTTGATACTGGCCCGGTTCATGGGACAGGGAGGTGAGCCAGCCAGTGCTCCAGCAGTTCAGCTTTTTATCGAAGTACACGCGATCGGCGCGAAGAATACCGCCTTCCAATGTGCCGACTTTATCGCGCGGAGATGCAAAGTTGGCGATGCCTGGACGTGGCTTTTTGAGTTTTTTGGCGATATCTTCAGATAGGGGGCGAAGAAACACTTCCATTTCTTCACCCGTTGTCAGGTTAATCCCATTGACGCGATTACGCTCAACGTCATATCCCACAACCGTAAAAGCAATATTTTGCGAAGGGGGCAATTCGGTGTGTTTTTTGGCTTTTTCTTTCAGTTCTGCAATAGTAGACATGCGATCTCCTTTGGTTGTAGGTTGTTGCCGCTAAGCCGATACCGTTAACGATGTCGACTGCCACATCTGGAGCATGGGGCGCGGCATCCCCTGTCCATACCGTTTGCACCAGCGACCTGTCTGGCGATCTCGCAGGATCTTGTCGTGATCTGCGAAAGTGATAGCGTGAGGAACGTAGAAAACATGTTATTAAGCCAACATTAAACGGTAATAATATATAAGATAACCAATAATATATGCGTACAAGCCCCCTGTCAACGGACATAAGTCAATAACAAGAGATGAATTAATCGCCTACTGTGCGGGTGCGCATCTCGATCTCGCGCACCAAATCGTCTATAACAGTATTCAATGTGGATTCCCCCGCATTTCCCTGCAATGCCAGGCGGCGACGTTCGATTTCAGATGATGCTGATCCTTTCGGGAACATTTGCGCTAGCGCACGACGTGCCTTTGTTGCCGACATACGCAGGTAAAGACGATCACGTAGCGAGCGGTCAGATGGGGTGGTCGAGTAGGCCCATAATTCGGTTGGCCCAATGGTCAGTGTCAGAATTTGCGCACTGGTGCCTTTCGATGTCGAGAAGCGAGCGAATAGCGTTGAGCCTGACCCATCGTCTCGCGCTCCGCGACAATAATGCAAAATGGCTTGCGTGGCAGAATCAGACAACCCAAAGACCGAAGCGCTTTTTTCAACTGCTTTTTGCGACTGTGCGCCGAGTATGAATACCGCGTTAGCCAAGTCATCCAGATACGGACCTTTCAGTTCGTCAGGAGTCTGCGACGCAAGATAAATGGAAATCCCCGCTTTTCGTCCTTCGCGCGCCGTTGTTTCCACTTGCTCGGGGATCGCAGGAGCAACATTTTTGAAGCGATGGTATTCATCGATGAATAAACCCTTGCCCAGTTCCCCCAATTTTTGGGCGCGGACAAAATGGAAATCGCGGAAAGTCTCCGGCGCCTTTTCCGCGTACTCACGCGAAAAATAGAAATGGCGTGTCGTGGCGTGCATCGCCAGCATCAAGAATACTGCGCCCATATGCTTTCCGGCGGCACTGGTGCCGGAAGAAACGTCTTCTACGTCGAGCGACACGACGCGTGCGTCACCAATGTCGAATCTCGTCACGCCTGCTAGTGCAGGATATTCGCGTACAGAGGACTGAACCACGCGGGTCATCGCATCTACCAAGGTCTCCCCCGTATCCTTGATACGGGTGCCGCCGAATTCATCACGAATTCGCTGGAACTGGAGAATTTTTGGTATATCCAGTAGCGTAGGCACTGCAAAGAGCTGGGCGCGGGTGGCGGCGTGAATGTCGCCTGCTAAAAATAGTGCGTCGGAAACTTCACGCCAAGATACATCACCGTCGAGCGTCAAATTGCCGCGCATAACGGCTCGGTCTGTTTCAGGATCGATATGCGGTTCGTAGCGCTTGGGGTTTTCATCGTAATATCGAAAGCATTCGTCAACTAGCAACGACGCTAATTGAGGCGCGTTGGCCAGCGGCAATTGACCCTCTCCAGGGGGGGTAGCCAGCAAACATAATAGGTTGATCACAAAGCTGCGCTCAAGCGGCGTTGGATAGCGGAAACCCAGTTGCAAATCGAAGGGATTGATGGCCCACTCTGCGGTGTTTTGTACACGATAGTACTTGGCCATATGGCGCTGCGCCGGTGGCAACCCCTCTTGCAGCAGCGAGATTAATCCTGCCGATGAGGGAGCCCGCTCTATAAAGGCGATATAAGGCAATTCCGCTGCCGTTGCAGACAGCACCGTGCCGAATCCTATCGCGGAGAGCAGGACGGATTTACCAAACCCAGGCGGCCCATAGATAGCGGCGACATTCGCTTCACCTTGGAGGCTGGAATTCGGCTGCCATGGCAGGAGTTTTCCGTCCGCCGAACGGAATATTACCGATCCCTCCCGCCACATCGAAGCAGGGCGTACCGGAACAAATGGCAATAGTTCGTCAATGGGCGCCGCTGCAATGGGAAGCGCATTGCGGCGGCGCACGCCAGCCATCGTATCTGCAAGCGCTGCAATCGGATCGTCAGCGGCTTCTTTTACTTGCCCGTCGCCCCATCCTTCAATCGCGCGAATGAGCCCGTTTTTTCGGTGTGCCAGGATTTCAAGTGAGGTCGCCCAGGTGACAAACGAAATTTGGCATCCGGCAATGTTGGCCCCATTGTCCGCCATTATTCTTAACGCATTAGACGATTCACGGATTAATTTGTTATCCGTCATAGGCCCCCACGCCAAAAAACTGGACACCATCCGTTTCCAGAAAATCGAATCCATACCTTCTGGTGTGAAATGCAACATCATGCGAAAAGGCAGGCCTCCATAGGCGATCAATTTCACAAACAAGGCATTAAATATGTCCGGCTTTTGCGGAAAACGATCCATATGAATAGGCGCATAGTAAAAGTCCCCTACCTTTACCGTGTGGCGATCAATTTCTTCGGCATCGACCGACATAATTTGGTAAGAGAGTCTGGGTATTTGGAGGTCCGAGTCATCGGCAAAGAAATTTTTTCGATACGACAGGGGAATGCGGTCCCCTGGAAGGTAAGGCCGCCAATTATTGTGAGTGCGATCAAGCGCGACTTGCATCTTGATATCGCAACATGCTGGATGCACCGGTGTTTTCTCGACCACTAGGCCCGCAATCAAAAATTCGTCGACCACCGTTTTAACAAAGGCCGCATGTCGATCGCGCAGCGATTTTGCGGCTGCAAATACGTTCTGCGCACGAGGCCCAGGAGCCACCACCTCCGGCTTGTTTCGGAGTACCGCTTTGCGATCGGAAGCATCTCGCGCTGCTTCCTGAGGTGAGAGTAGTGCGGGTGTTGTCCAAAGCGCAAGAAAGCACGACTCGGCGCTGCACCAACTGGCCAATGTGTTTTTCCGTTCGGTCAAAATGTCATCGACCTGAAGTCGAAGCCGACTGGCTGCAGCCCATGATGAGGCTAACGCCTTGTCTACCGCTTCACCAGCGCGAGCAGGGTCGCGTGTGAACTGAAGCTGGATTTCATGGCCCTGTCGTCGTAATAATGGAGATAACGCGCCAGAAAGCCGATCAATCAAAACGTCGAACTCATGGGGGCCGATCATGCTCGCTGCGCCCTCGTATCGAACTACAGTTAAAAGTGAACCATTGGAGGCGACAAGTGTGTAAGGATCGTCAGCAGTATCAAGGTCGCAGTAATCAGGGAAGTCAGTCTTCAGAAAGCGGGCCGTAAGAAATGCAGCCACATGCTCTGAAACACTGATACCCGTAGCGGTCAGTTTGGAGACTATCGATTGAGCCATCTTTAAATTAAATTTCCTGGTTGTTGGGCCTTAAGTTCCAGGGCCCGTTCCTTTAGCGCCGCGATTGCCCCTGTTTCTTTCAGCAAGGCTTTTAATCCGGGATCGTGGCTCATTGCTCCAGCAATATGCATGGTGAGGGCGAGCACAGCTTTAAGTGGCGATTGATCCTGAAGACGGTCAAGCTCCAGTACCGCGCCCGTGGCCGTACGTAATCTGCGTTCAATTACCGTCCAATCCATATGCGTACTCATGCAGCCGCCTCCAGTCCCCGCTCAAGGCGGGCGCTTTCCGGCATCAGCATCGGAGCGATCAACCCTGCACGGGCGGCAGCGTCGAGGGCATGCGCCATACCGCCCTCCGGTACCCATAAACCGACCGCTCCACTGCCATAGTTGCCCACGGCAATGCCGGAAAGTCGCATTTGCATCGCTGCATGAAATGAGTAAACCCTATCGGCCGCACGAAGCCATACCGAACGCGCCGTATAGGTCAGAGCGTGACTGACGGGCGCTGCCATGGGTAGCGCCATTGCTGACCAATAATTCTCTGCAAATAGCCCGAAACTGGTACTCATCCAGTCGTGGGGTTCCAAGGGCATTGGAAACGATTTTTTTGCAACTAAGGGTGCATATGACTCCGCCAAGAGAACATCGTTAACACGCATTGTTGTAAATGCCGATAGCATTAATAATTCGGGGGCTGACACCCATTGGCGTAAATTAGAAACAGCCATGCCATTTTTTTTAGGCTTGTTACTTGTTGGCACACTTGGCACGCCGAAGGCAACCATACGGTGCCGGTCGGTATCCTCGGTGACGATGGAAACGCGCGCCATAGTGGGACGGGTTTGCGCAAGAAGCCAGGCCACGCGATCCCGGTCATCAGCTGGAAGCAAATGTTGAGATACTACTTCCCATGGCCCTTGCGGAATTGGCGTCGAGAGAATATCCAAAGCATGTTGTAAACGATTGCGACGTACCCCGACCCAGGTATAGCGAGTGCTCCCCTCGCGGACGGCATGGCAACCAGAATCGGGTTGAATTGCGTTTGCAAAAGCTTCGATAATACTGGGTTCATTGCAGGTGTATTCCTTGGGCTCGCGTTCACCTATAAGGAGGGTGCGGATTGCCTCGGAAAATTTTTTGTGCTGTTGCGACAGGATATTAAAACCGACTGCACGCTCGGCAATCCGCAGCATCCGGTCAAAGACTTCGTAGAGTGTGGCGCAAATATCTTCGGCGCGAAGCTGGGGCTGGATTAAACCAAGCTCCGACACCAGCGACTTGATCGACGAGCGGGCATACAAAGATTGCCGCAGGTTGGGCATGTTGCCCAGCTTGTGTGCATACCATGCACCGTATTCAATGTTCGTCATCCAGATAATATCGCTGCGCAGGCTACCGATACCGCTGATCCGTTTTGGCTCGCCATGAGTTTCAAACGATGCTGCCCAGCCTGACTCGGGGCTGGTCGGTTCATCGAAGTGCGCATAGCCAAAACCGGTCATCGTCATCGGGTATAAGACAGCGCCAGACGCGCCCAGGACGAAGGGGGAATTGCTTCATAGGCGCTCTCGCACCATGCCTTGAGTTGCTTTTCGTAACCTTGGGGAGTCGGCAATAATCGTAAGCCGTAGTCCGGCGCGAATAACGGGTGCGCTGCTTCGAATTGCCGTTCATCAAGCGTAAGTAACAATGCGCCGAGCCGAGCCGGATCACTCATGCCAGCCCCGAGAATTGAGTCCACGGTGGAGCGAGTTGCCAGCATCGCGTCATGATCAATTTTGGCGCGTTCCGCCAATTCAATATCGTCACCCATCATGGCAACGAATAGCGTACGCGCCAAATGGTTTAGAGCAGCCTGCGGGATACACGGCAGATAGGCGATGACGCCTCGATGCTGGATACCGGCAAGTCCGAGGTGGAATACCGAATGACAGAAGGCACATAACGTTGCCAGATTTTCGGGGCGATGATCGGCGTGGTCATCATTCAGGTGATGGACTTCCATCCAGGTTGACGGCCTGGTGCGGGTTGGGCGTGAGACAAAGCCGCACCCCCGACAGGTATAGCGATCTCTGGCTAAAATGGTCGGTCGCAAACTTTCGAACTCGAGGTTTGCAAACGCGGCATGGGGGTCGTCGCGTCGCCACAGTCCGCGCTTGACCCCCAATCGCAGTTCGATTGGCACCGACTGCACGTCAGGCGCTACGCTCTTGCCCAGAGGCAGGGATAGCGATGCTAATTTTGGTCGTGCTGGCATCGGAACCATAAAAAGTCCCGACAACCATTCCGAGTGCTGTGACGCCCGTTGCAAGAATCGCAGCGGAGATGAATGACCAGCCTGCCTTCTTGAGGTAGCCCTGGCGTTCGTCCTCGGAATGCTGCTTAAGCATATAGGCCGCCAGTAAAACCAATATGACAGCCACGAAATAGCCCCCATAAACCGCAAAATCGGCCAAAGCCTTACCCTGTTCTTTCCAGTTAGCGGTCAGCCCTTTAATGCCTGAGTTTTTAGCATCCTGAGCAAAAGCAACGTCCGGGAACAGCATCAATATCGCGGTAACTGCCAAGACAGTAACAATAGCAAGGGTGTTGATAGATAACTTCATTTTGATCTCCTGTGAATAATGAACGGAACTACAATGAAACGGGGATTGCGAAAAGCCAGCACGTGAAATTCAATGTCATAAGGATGTTGGTACAAGCTGCACCACCCAGCAGATGAGTGCTCACCCGCCACGGCGTGTCCGTTGATTCACGGTCGGCTTGGCAGATACGGCGAAGCATGAGCAGTCCGCGAATAACCGCCAGATAGCCGACAAACTGAATGAACATGAGCACGACACGTAACGCGTCATAGAATTGCTTTGAAATATCGCTGTCACCCCCGACCTGGTAGGACAAAATCGACGACGTATTGCCAGGGCCAAGGACGGTGGCCTCAAGGGTTGCTATCGATACGCCTAAAGAAGCAAGCCCTGCTGCCGACAGTAATGTCAGAAACAGACCGGTCAATGGATGACGAACGGGATCATGTGCGTGTTTATAAAAACCGTATCCCGCTGTCAGTAGCAGGATTATGGCAAAAAGAAACGAAAACACATACGAAACAAGGACCAGCTCGTGGATCAGGTCCGCGAAATTGCTGAGCACCTGACCGAATGAGGAAGGGGTGAAATTGGGCATGGGCGTTTATCTCAACACGCCTTGCGTCGTACTCACTGCGCCGGTGTCGGAATCGACTTTTTTGACTATTCCAAAACCCGGGATTTCATCACCAACGGTGACCGAAAAAAGTTTGCCATCAGTAGCGCGTGCTATCCATGCACGGGAACCCACGACTGATTTGAGGTTGAAATCCAGGGACGCGCGGCGCGCCCCAGATAGTCCCAGGAGATTCTTTGCCTCATTTCCATCATCGGTGGCGGCGCGAATGGATGGTGACTTGAAGGCTGTTTTTATTGGGGCCGTTGCTGTCGGCAATTGCGGCTGCGGCTTTATGGATTTTTCAAGCTTATCCAAACGTTCCTGAGTCAATAGAATCTCTTGAGCAAGTTTTTCGATGGTCGTTTGCAAAACAGCAACACGCGAATCGCCTTGAGAGGTCGTCGTGGTGTTTGGAACGAGTCGCCCAGCGACTGGAACAGGGCTCGTTCCCTCTGAGGGTGGCATTGGTAGCGCCGCAGAAGTTGCGATGGAGGCATTCTCGACTGGTTTGAATGTGCCGTTGAATGCGGCCTGTACCGAAGTGACCGGCGTTAGTTCGGCCAGATTGCCATGGGCAGCCACGGACGGTTTTGCACGAATCACAAAAAGCAAACCCATACTCACAACTACAAGCAGCATGATTCCGGCTATCAGATACTTGAGGAATTTGATTTTTTTTTGCGGATTCGCCGTGGCGCTTGCGTGTTTATCCGAGTCTTGATCCGCATAGAGTTCGACCGGCGTTTCCGCACCTACTTCCAATGGAGCAGATCCAGAACCGCCATTGAGTACATAATCGGCGTCTGGAGAAGAAGGAAAAGGTTTAATTTCGTCATCTGCCGGAATCATAATTTATCCAATGCTTATAAGTTATATTGTTACCGCAATGGCGAGGCAACAAGAGGAAATTCGACATCGACTGTTACCACCACCCCGATCAGCGTGCCGCTCGTGGCGGTGATGGTGGGGGGCTGGTTGCCCAGTGCCTGAACACGTTGCGCCACTGCCGCGCCACTTTGTGCAAACGCATAATCGCGTGCGCGCGCTGTATCGAAGCCAGTATCCGCTGTTACCACTCCTCCGTTGGCGCCGACGCCTATTTGCTGTTGGGTGCGGGTAAGTCCGGTTGCATACGCGCCTAGTCCCACAGCCATCGCTGTCCCCACCACATTGGCAAAGGTATGATGGTCGACATCCGTGGCAACACCACCTCCCAATCCGTTTACATCAACGGCTTCAGCAGAAAGGGGGATGCTCTTGCTGGCGCCTTTGGGAAGGATTGCATTAAACGTAATCGCAATTCGATCATTGGTTGCACGCTGCACGGATGAAAGCAGGGTGGCACCATCCATCTCACCAGCGAGGATGGTGGCCGTTGTCGGGTAACCTAGCCGAGTAGATACCAGTTCGTCATTGAGCCGTGCGATCCATCGTCTTCCCGCAGGAATTCGCACCATGGCGGCAGAAGGCTTGGTTGCCTGGGTCTCGGTTGCGGGAACCGTGTTGCTCAACGCAGTGGCAGGGGGCACAACAATGACATTACCTCCCCCCGCCCCAGCACGTCGCCAATCCGCGACCAGCCGTCCAAACTGCTCAGCCATTAAGTTTGCCATCGCCGCAGAATTGTCTGGGCTGCCTGATTGGGTCACTGTTGCCGCGGGCACTGTCCTCTCGTTGACACGATCTCTGGATGTCATCGTTGGAATGTTCGAGGTGCCCTGCTCTCTGGCTTCCTTTGCCCGCCGCTCATTGTCGAGCGTGACTGCATTATCGTAGACTTCTGTTGAGTTTGCGGAACCGGGAACACTCGATACAGCGGGTGCCGATGGGACATTGACCTGACCGGTCGTAACGGGCGCACCCGCATCGCCCTTACGCCAAACTACAATGCCGATAACAAACGCGACAACAGCAAGCCCGCCGCCCGCGAATACCGCAACGCGCAGGGGCAAGCTGTTTTTCATCGCTCCCGATAAAGTGGCTTTTATGGGATACGAAGAGGCAGCAGATTCGGTCACTGTATGCCCTCTCCAATAACAATTTGCACAAGTTTCCCCTCACGCGAAGCGATGATGAGTGGAGTAGGCGGGATGCGATAGGCCATCATGCCGTCTGCACTCATCTGCTGCCCGTTCCAAGCGGGTGAGATCATACGGAACGGCGTGCGGACCAGGTACACGCCGTTGTATTCCCAAACTTGTACCTCTTTGTTCTGGGTAGGGATGATGTGTGCACCCTTAGGAGGTAGTTGCGCTAATACGTCAACCAATTCAGGAATGACGCCATTGTCCCCAGTGCCCGCAATCACCGCAGGCGTCGCCAGCGGGGAGCGGCCAAGTACTCTGATATCGACTCGATAATCTACCTCGCGCTGACGCGACGTCAATGTGAATGTGATTGGAGAGGACGCGTCTTGCAAAAAAACGGCGAGGCTGCCAGACGAGTATTTTTCATCCTTGAGTCCGATATTGAGCATATTTGAGCGCGCCATACTCGACCCGGCTCCGCCTTGCGCGGTTTCCGCTAACGGGTTGACGACGAGAAACGCACGTTCGTCACCATTCCGCCAGGCACGTATGGGCCATGGCACGCCATGGCCATCCAGGAAAACAATTGTTGTTTCATGTCCGTCAGAAAGCCGGATGATTGGGGGCGTTGCCCCCGGCGAAGAATCGACCGTTATTGAACCAATGACCGGCTTGGGTTGTGGACGCGCTTGCGCCTTTGCTCGATCAGTCGCATCAATAATTATCGATAATTCGCGGATTTGTTCTGGTGTTAATGGGCTTGCAGTCTGCCGGATTGCCTCAAACGCTTTTTTTCGATCTCCCTCGGATGCAACGGTCGCGCCTTGTGTCGCTATCGGCTGTGACGCTTGAGACACAGATGGAGTAGTGTTGGTGCCTGATCCGCCATTCGGGTAAGGCGAGTAGCCCTGTGCAAAGGCATTTGCCGTAGCGATGAGTGAGATGAAACAGATTAGGCTATGTCTCATGGAAGTTCAGCCGATACACTGGCGGAAGTAGAGGCTTCGGCGTCATTCCCGCCACAAAAAATCGGCAAATCTTCAAGAATAAAGCGATGCAAGCCGTAATCTAAAGAATCAGGATGTGCGGCACGAAGCAGGTATTTGGTGCGGCGCGACAATGGCGAGTCTGAATACGGAAGTTCGCCGGTGTGCAGCATCAACGTATCCCAATCGCGGCGCGACAGGTGTTCATGCACGATTTGCAGATGTTCCATTACACGATCGAGTATCTGTTCATTGATTGCAAATGGCGCCAGCAGCAATAGGGAAAGTGCACGGCGCCAAATATCGGTTGGCGTTTCGGTACCCGAATCGGCATCCGCATAAGCTTGTGCCCAGTCGCTCATATAGTTTGGCGACAACAGAAGGGTTTCAATTTCGTGCGCGGAGGCATGGTCGACGGTAGCCATGACATCCTGTATGGTGCCGGAATCAACGCCATCGTCGCCCTGCCCCAGCGCACCAAGCGCGTGCAATGCGGAAACAAGAATGAATGATGGCGAATTAGCAGAATCGCCTTCTGGCTGATTGAAAAGCATAGTTGTTCTATCTTTCATTTTTCAGAGTTTGGTACGATTGAGTTGAATGTAGTCAACGCCGATGCTGCGCATATTCAGGCCGGATGGCAGGCGTACGACGCGCATAGTGACAAAAATGTCCTGCTTAAAGGTCTCTGACGCCGACTGGTACGAAAGCAGGGCAGGAAATTCCACTTCCCATTGATATACATCCCCTACCAGCCCTTCTTTGGTCACGACTACCGCACCCGTTACGGTTGCTGTGGCAACAAGTTTCTTCGTCCGCAGTGTGTCTAAATTGCCTGAGCGCTCCAATTCCTGGAGGTACCCTTGAAAGCCGGCTTGTGTGAAGTACGATGCGGATGAATCAATTTGCCGTCGCCAGTTCACAAAGTCGTAGCCATAGATGGTGCCGAACGCAAGCGCTGCGAACGTGGATACGTCGTTGCGGGACACCAGCGGCTTGCTGGTGGGTTGCACCGGAATGATGCGCCCGTCACTTCCCGTACCGAAATAACGCTCGATGGGTGCGCGCGTTGCCAGTATCAAGACAACGACCATGGCGAGGACATTCGATATTGCAAGCCATATCGCTATCTTGATGAGCTTATCGTTGACCTTGTTCGTTTCCTTAACGTTGACCAGTGCGGTTTCGACCGAAAGCGGGACATTGCTCATCGGGGTCTCCTGCGATAACTTGCCCATTCAAATTTATGCGCAAAACCGCCATTTTCTCGTAGCCGATCAATCGCTGGTACGCCAAGCCAAGAGATCAAAGTGTTTTCGCCGGGGTTCGCCGTGAGGAGAGGAAGATTGGTGACAAGGCAGGTCGGTTTTACATTCAAATATCGCTTGTTAATTATCGAAAACAAATCTGACTTGGCTGCTGGCGGCTCATCGCCAACATCGTCGATCACCAGAAAATCAAAAGTTGCAAATCGGTTGATGACGTAACCTGCACTTCGGATGGAATGCCGGTGCCAACAATCCTTGATTGATTGAACCAATTCACCGGCAGTGATATAGGCAGCACTGTGCTGCTGCTGCACTAATCGGTTGACAAGGCTGCATGCCAAATGCGTTTTTCCCGTTCCAGTCAGTCCCGCTAAAATGAGTGACGTTCCACGTGCTTTACGCATCTCGAACTCGCGGACGTAATCCTGTAGCGACTGAAGGATAAGGCGTTGCTGATTGCTTTCAGGGGAACCGTTTTCTATAACGTAACTATCAAACGATTCATTGATAAACCGTGGCGGTATCCCCGCCTGGCCTATCGCCGCTGCGTACCCTTGGGCCTGTTGATCTTTTGTTCGCGTAAGCTGGGCCTGGTGCGTCGCTGCTTTGTCTTGGGCGACCTGCATCTCCACGCAGGCTGGACATCGACTCCAGGGGCCTGAGGGCCTCGTACCCCCGATCAGCAGCCTTTTTGATTTGAATATGCCGTGGGTGAGACACCTCTCTTCCCGGTCTTCAAATTGCAGCACCACCTTATTGGAAGAAGGCCATGTGCGCTGCAATTGTGGTTGTTCAAAACTGGTAGCTTCCGTCGGCATTTTGTTTCAGTCCAGGTTTATCGTTTACATTCGAAAAGCTGCGTCGATGCATGCCGTCTCGATGGGTGTCCCATATGCGGCGGTTTGCTTGCGTATGCAACGTACTGGCCAGCCAACGGGATATGAAACGATCAATGCCTGATCGGGTTTTTCGCTTGCGCGGATTGGCATTTGCCCACACCACCATTAACTTCAGCTCTTTATCGATATCGAGCGTGGGGAATGCAGCCTGATATTGTTGGCGACAGGCAGCGAGATCGACTGTGCCCTCGCCGTTTCGGAGCGGCAACAGATAGGGGTCGGCGAGAGGCTCGTTAGCCGGTTTCGAGTTGGCCAAAGGCGAACGAAGTGTAAACTTGGGCTGCTCAACATAAGGAATTGCAACAGGCCGTGGTGTAGATAATGCTGATGAAGATGACGCTGCTATGGAGTCTGGCGATGTCTTGAAATTCATCGCCGTGTTACGTGCCTCGATTTCAGCTTTGGTAGGCCGTCCATGTTTGCGCTTTTGCGATTGCAAGGGAATATTGGGGCTGGCTTTTCCGCTGACAAAATCTTCCCAGCCATTGAAGGGATGCAAACGGAATAGATTTTCAAAGCCCAGTTGGGATTCTCGGAGCAGGTATTTTTTTTCCTCAAGATAGGCAAGGTTGATCCGTACATAGCGGGGAGACATACTGGTCTTTTTGGCGATCATGGCTATCGTCGGCTGACATAAACCGTCATCAGAGGCAATGTCTGCAACCGCAAGCAGCACCAACTTGGAAGCTGGGCGCAGCGCGGTCAACCATGCAGCCGTCATTAGCGCTACGCTCATGGTTGTCCTTTGCGGCCAGACCCGCGATCAGCAGGGGCTGCACATGCATCAGGTTTCATCAGTTTGTCTCAGTCAGGAATTCGGGAAATATTTTATCTGATAACCACAATTCAATTATTCCCAACAAAGCGTAGGGCGTCAATACATGGTTATCTAAAGTTAATATTACCGGCCGGGCCTAGCATGTCAATGCGGAGTTCGCATCTGTATTTGAATAGTTCACATCTGTATGGTGGATCGTGGGTAGACTGACCCGTTTCAGTTGCTTTGAGGGCAATTTTTTCAAATACCAGGGCCATACTTTAAATTTAAGTAAATTCTTTATTTATGAGTATTACTTTATATAAAGGTATTAAATACACTTTATATATAAGACACGCCTTCAAACCCCTGAATCAGGATTCCGGGGTTTCTTAAATAGTTGATTTAACGGGGAAAAATAAACCCCTGAACCATAATGCCGGGGTTTATTATCTTATTGATTTTTCAAATAAAATTTGACCGCTGAACTATAGTTCCAGGGTTTATTTGAACTTATCCACAGCCCGACTCATGGCGGGATAGCTTACAGCCTAGATGTTAATCATCTGTTGTAAAAGCTTATCAAGACGTGAAGCAAAATTATGGTAATATTATATAAAATTGCCTACAATTCTGGTTATGACTTTACTTTGCGTTACTGGTCTTGGCTCGCTGGTTGCTTCCTGTTTTGAGGCTGCCGGAGTACGTTTTTGCGACGATACGGGGGAGGGAGTTGCACCTCATTTGCTTTTTGAAGACGACGGAATTTTGCCCTTGTTTGTACGGGATGCTTCTCGGATGGCGGCAGAAATTGGCTTGTCGATATCACCTTTTACAGTTGTACCGTTAAACATCGCGCTGATCGGTGAACGGGTCGACATCAAGGGTGCACAAGCGGCAGCAACTACTGTATTGATGTTGATCGAAGCAGCTCGGCAGCGTTTCGGTTTGCCACCTGAATTGGCCTCCTGGCGCGATGTTGCAATCGATACTTCCACAATCAATCTGACCAGCGAACTCACGACTTATTTCCCGGGGTCGTCTGTTGGAGCAGCCCAGGCTAATCCTGCGACGTAAATATGAACGCAAACAAACAAGCTTAGAAAGGAACTAATTTATGAGTCGAATCATTGTCCTTATCATCGCCTTGTCAATTGATGCCACCCATGCCAGTTTCGGCACGCCTCAGATCACACCGTCCAGTGACATCGATGCGCAAGGATGTTCCCTGTCCATCAATGCGGCCATGTCCACTGCCCAATCCGCGGCTGTCGACCGGGCTGTCGAACGTATAAACACCACCTTATTGCGACCAGCCGCCGCGCGTACCGCTGCGTGTATCGATAATCTGCTCAATTTACCGTCCATATTTGTTGCCATGGACCCCTTGGGGTTTCTCACCGGATTAATCAATCAGAAGATTGACCGGTTCTGTGGTCAGGTAGCAAATCGTTGGCAAAGCCTTACAAGACCGATTTACGATGTGAAACTGCCGCAAATTCCTGGTGTGTTGCAAGCGAATCTATCGCAAACGGGGGGGCCGCTGGTGCCGAGCGTGATTGGACAAAGCGTGCCCAATATTTCAGATCAAAATTGGTGGCAGCGCATGAGAGCCAACATCAATGCCTTCCTGAATCCATGATGCGTTCGCTCGTTGCTATTTTAATCGGCTTAATGATTGCGATGGGATCGGTGCCTGTCCGTGGGGCATCGCTCGATATTGGCGGATTAATTCAAGCTTTCACACAGGCCCTTACATCATTTTTTGATCCCACTGGCGGATTTATGACCTATGTCAAGCAATTGACGGGATCAACAATGGCGCAATTAGGTCATGGAATCAACGAAGGCCTAAAAACACAACTCTCCGGGATTGCCGATCTCTCCGACTACCAGAATCAGGTGAATGTAAAACTGGCGCAACAAAAGGAAGCTCTCGAGGTCGTTTCACGTACAGCGCAACTGCCCAATGGTTGCATTAGCGCAACGATGGCTTCCCATATCGCACCCGCACAGGCGGCAAAATCAGGATATGAGGTAATCGAATCACATCGTATGGCCGCAGCCTCGCTATCTTCTAATACCGTCAATTCCGATCTTGCTTCCATTTTCGACAATCACTATCGAAGTTTTGCCGGCGCGCAGGATGTGCAGCTGCGGCGCGCAAAAGCTGAATCGAATTTTGCCCCGAATGGAGACATTTCTTTTTCCACCCTGATTCATGGCGCTCAACAAGCTGTGAATGCTTTCATACCAGGGGGTTCAACCTATGCAAATCTTACTTTCAATGATAACCAAATCCATGCGGCGCGCCGCTACATCGATAACGCGTTCAACCCGATCAACACACCAAACCTTACCAATGGCGAGCTGAACACGGGTGTGGGGCGGGCTTACCACGCTTATCAACTTGCCGAAGCCGCCCGCCTGAGTCTCTCGACCACTGCGGCAGGCGAAATTCTTGCGGCGAGCACACCGGTTGTAGGATTGGGTACTGCCGCTTCATCCCAGTGGCAAAAGATCGCGCCTGATTACGCAAGGAAACTTGGCAATCGACAGGATATTTCGTGGCGTGAGCTAATGATGCTCGAAACCACAAGACGTTATTCATCGCCGGATTGGTATGTCTTAATGGCATCCCTGGATCATCCTATGCAGGTGCAAAAAGAAATCGCGCTGATGCAGGCGGCACAACTTTATATGCAGGCGCAGCTGTATCGGCAGAACGAAACAATGATCGGTTTGCTGGCAGGTATCAACACGTCCACGACAAAAACCTACTTCAAGCCCTTGCTCGATGAGCAACGGGCATCACTGGCCGTCAATAGGTGATTTTATGACTGATAAACAAAAAGTACCATCAAGTAAGTTGACTTTCGCAATGATGCGCGCACTTGCGGAGCAAGCCGAGAATGAACACATCGACGACGCCCAGCCAGTGCCCGTAAACGCATTTGATGCTGCGACAAATGCACCGAATCTCCGAACCGGAACGCCAGCACCGCAACCAAAGCCGGATCAGACCATTACGCGCCCGAATAAAGCCGCCCTTCCAGGAAGCGAGGCGGCAAATCCGCACATCAAACCAACAAAAGCGACGCATCCTGGACATGCCAAAGGCGAAGCACAGGTTCGTGCACCTCACGCCCTGGATGCGGTAACGCTTCTTGCCGGAGCTGGCTTGAATGGCGTGGCTGATACGGCACGGCTCGCGATTAAGCTGACCGGGGCGACGTTGGGCGCATGGGAAAAAGCCCGCGTCGCTTCAGCCATCAGTAACGCAACGTTGACCCGTAGTGAATTCAGTGGAGTCCTCAACGCAAACGTTACAAATGTGACCGACGCAATCGTTAGCAAGCGGCTTACGCAGCATTTCGAGCGCGCGACGGATGCACTGGAAGCGGCGGCCAATAACGCCATTCGAATCCGCAACCCGGAAACACGCAACGCCATGTTGCGAAATATTAACCAGGAAGCGGCTGCACTGATAGAGGCCGGCTCTGATGCAGAGGCCAAATTAGGCAAGCATAATTTCGATTTGTCCGGTCTACAGGAAAGACTGCTAAAAATAGCAGCGCAGATCCGCGACATCACCGAACGATTTATGGAGTCGGTTCGCAGCATGGGTACGGGAATGCGTGCTTAATTGCCATGCGGCAGCCGGTTGTCATCGTTATCGAGGCACCAGGGAAAATTTCGAGTTACCGAAAAGTATTTAGTCATTCAAATGTACGCATTATCGCCACGGGGGGGCATTTTTGCAGACGCGAAAATGACTCGTTGAGCGATCTCGGAATTAGTGCCGGATGGCAAGAGACTGGACGCCTTCCTGAACAATACGTAGTCGCGCAATTGACCGACAAATTGTCGGGGGCCACCGAACTTATTATTGCAACCGACCCAGACCAAGAGGGCGATGTGATCGCCAGAGACATCGCGGCGGTTGCCCGCGGGGTCGCGACAGCTGACCTGATCATTACCCGGATGCGTCCGTTTGGGCTAGCGGCGGGATGCCTTCATACTGCCGCTATAAATCGCGAAACGTGGACCGATGCACACGACCGTGCCGCTTTCGCGGGCGATGCAAGGCGTATCCTTGATCGTTTAATGGGCGCAGCGGCCCTGTCCTGGGGCGCGGGCGGATTGGGCCGGGTGTCAACCCGGCTGATTGCCAGCATCAGCGCCAGGCCCTTGTTGCCGTTTAGGGGTACTGTAGTTTTGCCCGCAACAGATGGCCGATCACCTTTCATAGCGCACGTCGACACCAAGGATGAGGCGCAATTCCACAAGATTACCGCACTGGCCAAGACGGTACCCGTGTGTGGGGTAGCGCCGCATGCCATCACAGCGAGAATAAAGCCTTACTGTTACGGCGAGGCAGTTAATGCCGTATCACAGCGACTGGAGGTAGAGACCAGCGAAGCAGCAATGCTGATTCAGCAGGCTTATGAGGACGGGCTACTTTCCTATCCTCGATCGAGTAACCGCTCGCTTGAGCCCGATGCACTAACATTTCTGAGGCGGCTGGCAAAACATCATGCGCTGCCATGGAATCCTGAAAGAAATCTGTCAGTTCACGGTCCCTCCCATACGGGGCATCCTGCACCAGCACCCATTGGGGCTGGCGCAGGATTATCGCTTACCAGACCGCTCAACGTCATGCCACGGACACACGCAGCCGTCGTCATAATCGCCAGACGGCTTGTCGAATGTTGCAGTGATTTCCAGCAAGGAATTTCCCAAGATTTTCCAGCCGAATTAGCAGGGCTTCATTTTACTCGGCCAGTCATACCCTTACCCTGGGTTCACGTTCCAAAAGAATCGAGCGGCAAACTCCGAAAGCGAGAGGTGGTGTTAATCGAACGCATGGTCGAAAACAATATTGGACGCCCTTCGACACAGGTCGGGCATGCCCATAAAGCGGTGGCAAATGACAAAATAGAAGTCGATTACCAGGTCAGCGAACAGTCTTCCATTGCGCTTAATAGATTGCCCCTGTCTTGGCGTGAAGCCGGGCTCTCTGATGCGATTGATAATCTTGTCACACCCGATAATGCTGATAGCCCAGCTGAGTTGGTAGAGGCATTGCTGATGCTCGCCGGACCTGAAACGCGAAATAAAGCCATAGAACTGGTTGCCGGAACGCCTGCGTTATCACCTGTCACTGAGCAACTTAGCAGGAACATACACAACTTTCGACAATCGACTGTGGATCGGCGCATTAACGATTGATTTACCCCTACTCATGGCGTACAGTATTTATTGAGGACAACCATAAAACCATGCTGGCACAGAGGAATTTTGCCATGAATGCACGAGAACGAGAGCGCGAGATGCTACTGCGCTGTGCAACCGCTGCGCGTAACTCGGCGGTCGCCCAAGACCAACAAGAAGCGAACGTATTTCGGGTCGCGGCGATGGTTGTTCAGTCTCGACTGCCCAGCGAGGCTGCGAAACTAATGCAGGCTAGCGAGAATTATTTTAATCAACATCCCAACGAACGGCTGCCAGCGGCAGATGTCGTGAGGAACGGATGGGTGTTCAGCCTGCCCCGGCTGCGCGATATGCTGAGTCGAGAACTGCGCTGATCCCCGTCAAAGCAAGCAGAATGCAAGACCACAATATATTCCATACGCAGACCGCACTGGCCGGTGGTCTGCGCGATTTGTTCAAACAACTTGAGAAACGGCTATCGCTCGGCAAACCGTTGGCAGTGTATTTGGCCGGGGGGATGGCCGTTCATCTCTATACGGCGAATCGGGTCACGACCGATGTGGATGCAGAATTCGGTAGCCGCGTGCTTCTTCCCCATGATCTGATGGTTGAAGTCATGATGGAAGATGGCTCGCCACAAGTGCTCTATCTGGATACAAATTACAACTCGACGTTCGCTTTGATGCACGAAGATTATCGAGACGATGCCATTCCCGTTGATTTTGGTTTGGAATACATTCAGGTTTATGTTCTTTCGCCCGTAGACCTTGCTGTCAGCAAAATCGCGCGTTTGGCTGATAATGATCGGGACGACATTAAAGAATTGGTGAGCCTTGGACTTACGACGGCGAGTGCAATTGAGCAACGTGCAACAAGTGCGCTCGCCGGTTATGTCGGCAGTCAGTCAATGCTACTTGTCAATCTAAGGGATGCCCTGGTCATTGCACGCAACGCGGAAGCCAGACGTGATCAGGATGATGGTATGCCTGATGAGCAAGACCACTCGCCGAATTGCTATTGACACTCTCCTCGCAAGCAAAATCCCTGTATCGTTTTTTCTGCAAACCGAATCTCTTACATTTCGGCACTCATGCCGCCGATGATGTGTCTAATGGACATCGTTGCCTGCTACATTCATGCGGTTTGCCAATGCTGCACGGGTGGCTTTGGCTTCATCGTCGTCGTCACGTGCTTCACCCGTCGCCATAAGGGCTTCATGCAGTCCGATAACAGCTTGATCGAGATAGGGTTCATCGAGTTGGTACAACGGTCGCATTTTATATGCCGCGTTATGAGACGCCAAAATTTTATTATTACGCTCGATTTTGATGTTTTCGGCCGCAGCCATCTTTTCAGCAAAATAGTGCGACAGCACACCCGCGGCCTCAATCGAACCGGCCACCTGCTGTCCGGGCGGGGCGAGAGAATTTAACGCATAGAACAATGTCCTGTCCGTTGGTTTTAACCAGATGAAGAAGCTGGTGGTGAGCTTCCCTTTCTTGTGCGCCTCATCAAACATACCCAGAAGAACCGTTCTAACATATCGATGCTTGGCGATTACCCGCTGCACGGTGTGTTTGATGAGTAGCTGTTCCGCCAATTTGTGGCCTTCGCCATAATCCGTGTCAGGATAGCTGCGGGCCATTTTTTCCAATGCAATTAAACCCAGTTTATTTTTTGCCAGCGCTTGTGCTGCGAATACTCCAAATAAGGCCTTCTCGTAAGGCAACATCGCATTTAATCCTGTCCATCGTTTACCTAGCTGCGCGAGAAAAACAGTTCTCGCCTTGTCACGATGAAAATTACCGCCCTCGACCCATACATTAAGCTGTTCCACACGTTCGATATCAGGCATCCCAGCTTCGATTTCGGTATCTTCTTCGCGATGAATGTAAAAATCGCTAATGATGTTGTGCTGAATCGCAAATTCGCCTGGTGACAGTTGATACTCCCACCCTTTCGCATCCTTATTGACAAGATTTTGCCCGACGGTTGGATTGGTAAACGGTATTTTTATAGCAATGGCGTCACGCAAAGAATCGATACTGTGTTTTGTGCGTAATTTTGTAATGGGGTGACATTTCCAAACATGCCATGCTGCTGCTAGGAACAGCACGGCAATGATGAACGACCAATAGCGTAAAACATCCCACGACAACCGCCAAAGTGCAGTGGCGGTGTGTTTGCCTCCAGCTTTTTGGTTGTATCCGATCCAGTCAACGATAGCCTGATAGTGATCCGATATCAATGCAATAGGGTAGGCCTCAATTTTTCGTATGACGAGGATGAGCGTTGATATCGATGCGCCGAACACGAGCCATATCACTCCCATCACAACGACAAAGGCGACGATCAGTGCAAACCCGCTTCCTGAACCAGTCCCGGACTTCGATTTATCGTTCATACATTTGATAGGCTTTCCAATAAGCCATCACCTTGGGAACATATGCTTGGGTTTCAGAATATGGCGGGATGCGATTGCCATGCTTTATTACCGCGTTTTCACCCGCGTTGAACGCGGCGATCGCTAATTCGGCATTGTTGTTAAAAAGGATCAACAAGTCCTTGAGATAACGCGCTCCCCCCATTAAATTATCGGCAGGATTAAAGCGATCTTTCACGCTGTACCGTTTTGCCGTTGCCGGCATCAATTGCATCATTCCCGCTGCGCCTTTGGCGCTGACTGCTTTGGGGTTATAGTTGGACTCGGCGCGTACGACTGCATGAATAAAACCAGGGGCAAGGCCAGCAATATCCGCGACTCGCTGGATATCTTGTTGCCAGCGACGGCTGTCCGGTCCAGGCAGTGTAACTATGGGTAACGCCGAGCGAAGGCCTACCGCGCCGTTTCGTTGAGAAAATTCATCAATCCGGCGCATCTTTTGGAGCACACGGGCTGCGAAGCTGCCGGCCTCGCCCGGATCAGGGGAAAAAGTCATCAAACTGTCGTGTAACGTCAGTTTGACCCATTCTTTTTTCAGAATATAAGCAGTTATGAGAAGATTTGCACATCCCGTACGATCAGCATTTATGCCTTGTGATGTAAGCAATGTTTGCCAGGCTTCTGGCAAAGATATTCGTGCTGGGCTTTCTGACGATAGAGCAAGAAGCACGCTGGGCGGCAAATTATAGTGGCCAGCGGCGAGCGCAATGCACTCCCCCCGGCTGGAAGCGAATCCAAGTAGAGATAGACTCTGCAAAAATACGAAAACTAAAATTTCTCGAAATTTATTTTTCACGATAGTATTGTATACGATAATCATATATTAACTCGCTAGCAATCACGGGTAAGTACGCGCCTGGATCACTGCCAAATTCCGCAGTCATTCTGTTTCTTTTGTTTTAGGAAATGGCCGGGTTACGCTCACTGGAGTTGCCTTGCTCCGTAGATCCTGCGACCATCCTTTTTTCCGTTGCCCGTAGTGCCGCTCGCTCGATATGGGCGACTTGTGCCCCATAAGTTCGGCTACTATTTTTAACGGATGATCTGATTTTGCATTGGCAGCAAACTGGTGGCGTGCGGAATAGAGAGTATATCGGCGCCTCACCATATTCGGCCACAACACTTCACACGCGCGCGCCAGTGTCCGGTTGCATCGTCCCTCGAAATCACGCCATATTGCCAGCCTGGTTGCTTTAGACGCACTGTCTTCTATGATTCCTGCGACCACCTCAAGATGCGTGCGAACAATTTCTGCTTGTTCTGGCGTAAGCTGGATTTCCAATTCACGCTGCGGTCCTGTCCCGCGTCCATTCGTTGTTTTTGCATTTGGAATTGCGACCTGAAATTGCACACGACCGTCGTCGTCCGGTTCGCCAACAGGTTTCATTGTGGTTCCTAACCACTCGACAGGGCGGAGACCCAAAAGAATATTGGCATGCAACCACACCCTGGTTGCATAGGCATACTTGAAGTTCGCGCGCTGACCCCATTCGGTTAACTTGTCATTAAGCGAAAGCCAATCTTCGTACGCGATCATTTTGGGCTTGCGCGCTGATGTCTCACCCAGGCGCCGTGGCTTGGCTGGTGTCGCGCGACTGACTTCGCCCAACATTTCAAAAGCCTCTTGATTCTCTGCATGAGGACGCGTTTCCATCCAATGCGACACCTGCGCTCGCCGCTGCCGCCAGGTCGTTTGCGTCCATCGACCACGCATCGTTCCGAGCCAGGCTACGAATTCACGATAATCTACAGGCTCCAACGTCCTGGCGGTAACTGACTGAACAGTTGTCTTCCCCTTAATAATGCCAAGGATATCTACAGATCTCACATCTAATGCCGAATGCGTGTTGGATTCGTAGGCGCCATGTTCCCGATATCTGCGAAATAGCTCCAGGATGCATTTTTCATAGATTGCGATGGTTTCTTGACTGCGAGTTGGGCGAGGTCGAAGCGACATAACGATTCCACTTAAAAGTTAATTGCAAATTCTTTATCGCGGGCGGCACGGCAACACGATTGCGAAACAATTAGGGGCCATTTTTCTTACGATGCCATCCCCCCGTTAGTCAGCATCAAATTAAACGTTTATTGTATATAATATTAGCTTAATTGGATGAATTTTGAAGGCAATTCGACTGCGCTGTCAATAAAATTGCGGACCTTAGGTCTAACCACCTGTTAGCCCGCGTCGATTCTTGTCTCGGTAACAATTTTCGTATCCGGTTTATATGCTGACAATCAGTGCGTTTTATGTGGGTTCTCTGTTGTATGTATGTGCATTTTCATCGGGAATAATGTGTTAACACCACGAATCCACAGTAAAAAAGCGTAAAACAGCATATTTTATGCAGCCTTACGCTTTTTTTGGAAAAGTCTGTTGTGTTTTTATTTTATTATGATTATGATATATAACATGTGCAAATTTAATTTAGCCGTTTTTCCTGTGGCCCTACTGCTGGGCGGCTGCCAAACACCTCCCTCTGTCGAGATACGCCCGACACCGAATGCGATACAAGCCGCTATTGCAGCAGCCGGACAGCGAATTGAACGACGCCTAATGGAAGTAATGCCTGTATATGAGCAACCCCAGTTGAAACCGGTTGCTGAAGAAACGGTGCGCTCAATACGAGTGGATTCCGAATTCATGAGATCTGGCAACAAGACAGCGAGGGATTCGGTCGTTATGTTGGCACCACGTTTTTCAAGTGAAGTGACTGGATCGCGGGCAATTCAGCCAGTGGAAATCCAGTCACCGAAGATGCCGTCGTTACCGGCCAACTTACCGCCAGACCTGCTGTCTGAAAAAATTTCGGCGTCTTGGATTGGGGATGCAGAACCGTTTGTAAAAAAAATAGCCGATCAGCTCGGCCTCAAATTTTATGTCGTTGGCCCTCCCCCCGCTGTGCCGCTAATCATCACGATTTCGGCTCAACAAACGCCTGCTTCACTTGTACTACACAACGTAGGCATACAAATCAGTATGCGTGGCGCCCAAATTGCCCTGACTCCTGCCGGTATCGAATTACGCTATGACGGTTGATCTCCCCACACTGAGCGAACTGGAAGCCGCACGGCCTCCAGTCGCTGCCGAAATACGAACCATTGGAGTTATCGACTCTCCTCGCATTCTCGCAATAAAGGAGGCGGCTACGTCGCTCGGCGCGCGAACGGGATTGGTCACGCGTGCTACGGCGATTATGAGTGATATGAACGCCATGAAAGTCGATCTGGATCGGATATTCGCTTTTCAATTCCTTGTGCTGCCGCAGAATGTTATTCCCCCCGTTCTTGTTGAGGGCCGGGCTGCCGTTTCGCTACCGGATAACCGGATTCTTAATATTGTTGATCGTGTCTATCGCATCGAAGAACAAGCAAGATTCACCACCACTCCTATTTCATGGCGCGATTATCTATACCGTGGTTTATCGGTGAACGGTCGGGCGGTGAGTTGGCCTGATGCCGCTTTGCTGCCGCAAACCAACCCCGAAAAGCAGGTTTGGCAAGAAAACATACGTATTGGCTGGGAGAATGGTGTCGCCCAGGCAGACAGTATTTTTCAAATAAACCTGGCTCGGCTAGAACGCGATTTTAACGGAATGCTGCTTTACCATGAGCTAAAACGTAAAAATATGGTCAGCGAGCCGATGGTGGCCAATGCCAACTTCGGCGTGACTGGTAATGCAGATCATCAGCTCAATATTAACGAGCGCGTATACCGGATTACGGTCACGCCTGCTTTCAAACTTGATCCGAAACAATGGATGCCGCGCTAGATATTGCCGGTATCGGTCAGGACATTCCGCACCTCTTGGATCGCGCGGCGCTCGATGCACTGTTAATAAGAGCGTATCAAAAACATGTTTCTGATATCTGCATCCAAACTGGGGAACCCATCATCGTGTCGCATTACGGTCGTCACCACTCCGTGACCAAGCGGACGATGGGTGAATCGGAGCTCAATCAGATAGTAGGTTTTATGTATGGTTCGGCCGGTATTGCACGTCTTGGAAGCGGAGAAGATCTCGATTTTTCGCACGAAGTCAAAATTTCTCGCCATGAACGCATCCGGTTTCGCGTGAACGTATCAGCGGGGCGCTCAGAAAACGGCGACGGCTTACAAATGTCGCTACGCACAATTCCGTCCACTCCCATACCGTTAGCGTCAATGCGGCTAACCCCGGACATTCTCAGGGGCTTATTCCCGGATCAGGGATTAGTCCTCATTGCCGGCGCAACCGGCTCCGGTAAAACCACTTTGCTGGCCTCTACCGTTCGTCAGCTATTGGAACAACGTGATAACGAAAAAGTGCTTACCGTCGAATCCCCTATTGAATTCGTTCACAAGGGAACGTATTCGTGGCGCTCTGGAAACGTCTGTATGCAATCCGAAGTAGGGCGGCATACGATGTCTTTTGCCTCATTCGTTCGCGGCACCCTGCGCCGCGCACCGACTACGGTCATGGTCGGAGAAATGCGTGACAAGGAAACCTTCGGCGCGGGCCTGGAGCTCGGATTAGCGGGTGCGCGTGTCTACGGCACTACGCATGCGAAGGGCGTTTCAGAAACATTGCGCCGCGTACTGACTGTTTTCAATGCAGACGAGCGCGCGGGACGCATGACAGACTTGCTTGAGAGCCTCAAGATGGTATTAGTTCAGCGTCTCATTCCATCGTCAGACGGCAAGCAAATTGCCGCGCGCGAGTATTTGGTATTCGATGATGCCGTAAAAGGCGAACTTTATCGCGCTGCAGCACAATCAGTGGAGCATTTAGCGTTACGTACCCGTGAACTTACCAAGGAGCGAGGCGAGACGTTATTGAAGTCGGTCACTCGATTTGCCGATGAGGGGCTTATCGAACGACGCTGGGTCGATGTCATTGCATTGGAAGCAAAAATGAACATTGCTGTTGATCAAGGAATGGGCTAGTGAGACCTGCCTGGTGGAACACCTCGTTAAATCCCTCTTTCTTCGGACTTGATGTTCGCGTGTTGCCTCCGATTCTTATTTGGTTCCTCCATATGAACGGGACAACGCTCACGATCGCGATCATTTCCATCGTTGTACTTAGCGGACTTAAACGCCTCGGCTACACTCTGGGAGGAGCATTGCTTCGTCTGCGTCGAATTGTGGCGGGTCGCGTTGCCTCCGGCAATCCCTGGTATTTGCGAGTTCGCTACTAATGAAAAATGTTGTTATGGCGATATCGCTTCTGCTCTCGTTATCAGCGTCCGCTGGCACCTTCAATATTGCCGACTATAACAAGCGGAACCCTGATTTCAAGGCGACAAGCTCGAAGCCCACTCCAATTTCCGGCGTTCATGAAATTACTTTCGAGGATGGCGGTGTAGGCTACATGGATGATGGTGGGCGTTACCTTTTTGTGGGCGGATTGTTCGATCTTGCATCAAAGCAATTATTGACTCCCACCCGATCCTCGCCCGCTGCTACGGCTACGGCAGAACGTATCAACATTGACTCGCTGCCGCTATACGGCGCAATCACAGTAAAGCGGGGCAATGGCCGACGCCGTCTAGTCGTTTTTTCCGACCCCGATTGCCCGCATTGCAGACAGCTTGAACAGGCGCTTGCCGGAATTACCGATATTACGCTCTATATTTTCCCGTATCCCCTCATGGAATTGCATCCAGAAGCATTTGACCGTGCAGCAGGAGCCCTTTGTCACAGCGAACCCGTAAAGGGTTGGCAGCTAGCAGTAGCAGGCGGTGCCGGCCTACCGAAACCTTCCGAGCGCTGCCGGAAGAAAATCGAAGCCATCCAAAAACTTGGAAAACTTCTCTCGGTCACCGTTACACCCACACTTATCAATAGCGCGGGATTCCGCGCAAACGGCGCACTTACGACGAAAGAGCTATTGCAATGGATACAGTAATGTTCGATGACAAAAAGTCCAAAAATGGAACAGCTATCGAGAATGCTGTCCTGGTAGCCATTGATGATGGCTACGCCGATACCAAAGTGGTAACCCAATCGGGGCTTTCGATCACAATCCCTTCTCGGGTTCGCACCGGCGCACATGCCCTGATCGAGGCGGTTAATCAGGACGTCGAATCTTTTGCAGGCTCGAATGATGCAAGCTATCAGAGCGAAGGCCGCAAGTTTACTGTCGGGCGCTTCATACAGGGTGAAGATACTCGTTTCGATGGATTTCACCTATCACCATTGAATCGCGTCATCATTCATCACGCCCTGCGCGCAGCCGGTATGGGCGGGAAACGCGTCAAGATTGCTACAGGTCTGCCGGTAGGCACATTCTACCGGGATGGTTTGCCCAATAATAAGCTGATTGAAGACAAGCGCCACAATCTGAAAGTGCCGGTCACGCCAGTTGGCACGACACTATTGCCCTGCGCCTTAGTCGAGCAGGCTTATGTTTGCGCACAGGGCGTAACCGCCTGGATCGATTTTGCCATGATGGAAGATGGCACGCCAAATGCAGAATATAAAGCAACGGCACCCATTGGGGTCGTCGATATCGGTGGACGCACTACTGATTGTGTCGTAGTTTTGCCCCCCGCCCAAATCGACCCTTCGCGGACAGGTACCATTAATGTAGGTGCCCTCGATGTCCGCGAAGCGCTCACCACCAAAATTTGTGACGCTTTCGATATCGATACCCTGCCGGATCAGCTTGCCGAAAATGCGTTACGCACCGGCAAGATACGCCTCTCTGGAGAAGAGCACGATGTAACAGCGTTGAAAGAGGACGCCCTGTTACCGCAGCTTACCCGGGTTGAGGACGCTATCCTGCGCTTCTTCGGTCGAGGCGTGGATCTGGAGCGCATTATTTTTGTTGGTGGCGGCGCCGATTTGATGTGCCGTTTAACCCTACCCCGAAAAAACGCAATCGTTGTCGCCCATGCTGCTTATGCAAATGCGCGTGGGATGCTCAAATTTCTAGCACTTACAGAAAAATTGGCTTAGTGCATCCCGCCGATGCGTAAGAAATCCACTCACATCAAACCATTCGTCGTGTATCTCAATCAACTCGTTCCTGCTGAGAAAATGGTTTATGAACACTTGAAGTGCATAGTTCGCCCGCAGGATGTGGCGCGCCGCCTTTTAATTGAGGGTTTTGCACGACTATTGCAAAACGAGGAAATCGCCACGCTACCAGTCACCCTCAAGCAATCATCCGATGTGCTACCGGCATCGGGTAGTACGAATATTACCTTAACCCCTGTTGCACCCCATGCTCCATCTTCGATTCGGGATGTGGCATCTATATTTGGCACTCAAAAGCCGTAGGAGAACTCATGATATTTCGCTCCCTTGTAGTTATGCTACCCCTGGCCACCACAGTGATGGCGATTCCTGTATTAGCTCAGGCGCCGATACCGCAACGCGATGGCTTTGTTATCGAGAACAAAATGCCCATATCGACAGCAGCAATGAATGTTGCAGGCACAACCATGCTATTTGGCAATGTTGTGACGCACATCGGAACCAAAGATACAAAGGCATCGATACTTAAGGGCTTTGCTCGTGACTTGCCGTTTGTGACTGCACTGCGCCAGGTTGTACCCGATGGCTGGAGCGCGTTTGAGTCGGGCGGACTCAAACTTCCAGCGACCAGCGCTTGGCGAGGCGGCATGCGCTGGTACGACGTACTGGAAGAAATGCTACGGCCTATAGGACTCCTCGCTGAAATTGACTGGACTTCAAAACGGATCACCTTACGTAAGGCGAGTTCGCCATTTGAAGCCTCCTCGCCTCCCGAACCACCGGCAATCAGCATGCCGGCACCGGTTTTGGTCACGCCAGGCCGGTTCAAGCTCGATGCCAGCGATGGAACCGTTAAAACGGCGATTAAGCGCTGGGCTGACAACTCCAATTGGCGGGTAATCTGGGAAGCTTCGGATTACCGTTTTGATGTAACCACCGATTTTTCAGGCGATTTTGATTCTGCAATATGTGCGGTTTTAAAAGGCATTAATCAAGCTAATGCTGCGGATGCCAAGCAACGAACCACCCAGCGCTCACTTGATGCAATGTTTTTCAGCGGCTCCAAAATTGTCCGCATATTCGAAGTGCGTGGCGAAGCAGATGTCCCCGTTGAAGCTACTGGGGGGCGCTGCTTCCCCAAAGGAGTCTGATCATGCTCACCAAAAGCATATTTTATTGCTCGTTGATTATTACGCATTTGAGTGGTTGCGCATTGCCCACCATTCGACAGGCAGAAACAGAGTGGGCCAAAAACAAGAAAGAAGCCGAAATCGAAATCGCTGCCGGTCGGCAACGAATGACCGATGCGGCGAAAGTACCGTCGGTGACCCAAATGGATTACTGGATTCCTGTACGCCCAGTAGCGGAAGTCGCACGCGCAGAACCCACACCGCTTGATGGCAAAAGTGTGACCCTGCAGGGCCAGTATGCCTCGCTCGAAGAGGTAGCCGAGCGTCTTACGCAACGTCTGGGCGTGCCCGTTCGGGTCGCCCGCGATACCGCCCAGTTACCGGCCGTACGCCAAGGTATCACCATCGATCATGCGGGTGAACTCTCAGTCGCTCTCGATAAAATCGCTTCGCGGTACGGAATTTCGTGGCGGTACGATGCAGGAGCAATTCATTTTTATCTGCTTGATACACGGGTGTTTTATCTGAACACAGCACCAGGCGATTCGACACTCTCAACAACATTAAGCGGCGCAGGAGCAGGATCGAATTCCGCCGCTGGTTCCGGCAATACTGCGACACAGACACTTAGTTTCAACGCTCAGTTATCGCAATGGCAAGCAGTCGAACAGGCGATCCGTGCGACCTTGTTATCAAATCTTGGGCGGGTTACGGTTTCTCCAGCCACGGGAGCCATTGTCGTAACGGATACACCGGATATCCTGGAGCGCGTTGAACGCTATATGGACATGCAGAATAAGCGCCTTGATGCGCATGTCATGTTTGATATCCGCATTTATTCGCTATCGCGCACTAAAACAGATGATTACGGCATTGACTGGAATGCGTTTTATACCGCGCTATCGGGCCAATATGTCCTCAAAGTGCTTTCGCCTTATGGCAGCGATGCCAGCGGCAGCGCTTTCACCCTTGGGGTGCCGCACGATGCGACAGGTAATGCCGCCAAATACGCAGACACCCAAGCGATCGTGCGAGCACTATCTACGCAAGGTGATGTGTCAAATGTCGCCAACACGACTCTTTTTACCTCTAGTAATAATTCAGTGCAATACGGTCGCACGCGACAGATCGGCTATCTCGCGCGTTCGGGCACCGTGCAAACTGCTAACGTCGGATCGCAAGCCAGCCTTGAACCGGGTTCGGTGAAAGTTGGTTTCTCTGTAAACCTGACGCCAACAATTCAACCCGATGGCCGCATTAATGTTGTCGCTTCGCTTAATTTGTCTTCCCTTGCCAGGCTTCGCCGAATTACCTCCCAAGATAGTGCAATCGAAGTTCCTGAGATCGAGGACAATCAAAGCGGTCAACGGATTCCCATGCGCTCGGGTGAACCGCTCGTAATGATGGCCTACGACCAGTGGAATTCGACGGGTGATCTGCAAGGCGTCGGCGTACCACAAAATTTCCTACTGGGCGGGGGTGCGCGGGGCGAGGTTAAACGGGACACCCTGGTTGTGCTCGTTACCCCTTACGTAACCCGTTAATATGATGGCCACAGTTATTTCGCATCCGCGCGGCAAACTCGTTGCCGGGCTGCTCTGGCAATCGCTGCCAAAAGAAGAAGCTGATGAATCAGACATCATTGCCCGTGCGCTGGAAATGGAAAAAACAGCGTATGTGCTGCAATCGGGATGGTTCCTACAAGGCGGGTTCTGCGATGCGCCAGACGGCATGGGTGGGATCTTTGGGGCTACGTACTACAGCCTTGCAGCACTGGTACAAATAGGTGGCGCCCGTAACAGCTACCCAGACTCCTGGATTGCGGCAATCGAGGTGGGGAAAGGAGTGTTTTCATTAATCGCCATTCGTGATAATCGAATTCTGTCCGAAGGCGATTTGGTTGGCCCCGAGGAAGAAATTCGCCAGAAGATGCAGGCGATGATCGCCGACGCGAATGCGGGCTGGCAGCGCAAGTTTGCCCCAACCTCATGGAGTATCGCGGATGCGGATGTGGTTACGCTCGATGTGCTTATAGGTGAAAGTAAATTTGATGCCGATACAAAGTTAAAGCCTGCGAAAGAGCGCACACATACCAGCAAAATTGCCGCGGCCATTTTTTTGATTATCGGAATTTCAGCTTTTGTTGTCTACGATTTTTATCAAAAAGCCGAAAAGAAAAAAATCGCCTTGATCGAGCAGACCAGGCGCACGGCCGAAGAAACTGCACGCAAATTAGCCGAGCAAACCAATCTATTACCGAAAAAAATAGAACCGATTATTTTGCCGCATCCCACGACTACCGCGATGCCATTGGCAGCGATGATGCTGGGATGTCAGCGTGCGATGCACAATCTGCCCTTGACCATTGGCGGATGGGAACGCGATGGCGTATCTTGCGCCAATGGTCAAGCATCTGCCAGCTACTATAAGGCACCTGTAAGTTTGCCCGTAGATCTGATTTTAGCGCTATCTCCGCAGGTTGTAGTCGGCATCGATGGGCAGATAGGCGCGTTGTCGGTACCACTCGATACCAATGCTACGCCGATTGAGGAGCATGGCCCACAATTCCAGGAAGCAGTAATGATTCTTAACGGTCGCTTTCAGCGCACCACGTTAATGGGTATCACCGAACCGGTGGCCCTAAATGAAATACCTCCGCCGCCTCCGCCGAAAAAGGACGAACCTCCGATCATCCAAAACTGGAGAACACTCGCGTTTGCGGTCAACACACGGCTACCGCCCAAATCGATGTTACCGCTACTCGATATGCCAGCACTTCGGGTGAAGCGGATTGCAGTAAACGGGCGCGGCACCGCATTACCCACCTATCTTATTGAAGGAGAAGTCTATGCAGAAAAATAAACTCGTCCCTGTTTTGTTCGGACTCGCTGTGGTTGCTGTTAATGCACAACAACCAGCGCCGCAATTGTCGACTTCGGCTGCATCAACCGCTACGCCTTCACCTCTCACGTCACCACCGATTGCGGCAACTACGACATTACCTGCTTCGTTAACCCCAAAAGCAACGATTCCGGTCATTCCAAAATCGCTGGACGAAACTGATCGAGAAGCTGTTGAAGTTGCGCGGCTGACCGGAGCGCTAAAGCTTTTAGAGGTGCAAGAAAGCGTCGAAAAAAAACGAGCGGATCTTGAACGATTCCGCTTGTTAACCGGTAATCAGACAAAAATAGGTTTGCCAATCGTGACATCGATCGAAGGTATCGACAGGAACCTGATTGCACGTCTGGTATTTGTAGGCGGGTCCTCGCTTCACGTCCGCACTGGCGATAGACTTCCCAGCGGGCAATGGGTAGTTGGTATCACACCTTCTAAAGTTGTTATTCGAGAAGGTGGACGAGAGACCACGTTACCCATGATGCTTGCATCATCGTCGACAGGAGGGACAAGTGGTGGATCACCGGATGCCTCATTTGCACGTGCTGCCGAATATCCTGTGCCGGTAGATTCCGCCGGCCCCATTCAGGGTCGAAGCTCGAATGCCGTTCCTCGCACGACAGCTGGACCACAGACCAGCGCCCCTATCCCAACAACTCGATAAAATTATTAAAGTTCAACTACATGGCCTCAGTAGTTATTGATCATGCAATCCCAATTGTTCTGACTGATTTGGGTTCTGAGTTTCCGCTGACAGAGCAAGAACGCGGTTACCTTTGCTTTCTTTCTGACGGAAAACTGCTCGTAATGCAAGGGCAATTGAAGCATCCTTATGTGGAGTCATTTATAGCGCGCTTACGCGACGGAAAGCGCCGTTATATGGTCCAAGAAGTTACCGCAGAGCAACTCGCCGCTGCCTACGGTAACACCATGGCGCGCCGCAGCCGCAGTGGGGTGATTACTGAAGAACAGCTCTCAACGATGCAAGGCGAGGCACTGCGCTTAATTCGCAATGCGGTAGCTGAAGGTGCGTCCGATATTCATTTACGAGTTTCGGAAAAATCTACTGAAATTTACTACCGGATTGACGGCGACCTCAGTCCAAATCCAGTCCAACAAGCCTCGCGGGAATGGGGTATTACATTATCGCAAACGATTTTTCACTCGATGACAGACGTATCGGGTACCAATTACACTCCAGCATCGCCGCAGGATGCGCTAATTCGGACGAAGGTCAACTTGCCCAATGAAATTAGTTCAATCCGGGTTGGCACCTTACCGAAGAACGACGGCAATGTGTTGGTAATGCGGCAATTCTTCCGTGAGTTTTCGGAGGCCACGGACCTTGATAGTCTCGGTTACTTTGAGAAGCAGAAGGAAATATTTCATCGGATCGCATCACGACCGCATGGCATCTTACTCATCAGCGGTCCTACCGGCTCCGGAAAAACCACAACATTGCAAGTGGGCCTTAAGCAGCTTATTACACGTGCAGCGGGTACCAAGAACATAGTGATGATTGAAGATCCCACCGAGCTTGATGTGCCAGGCGCCATTCAATCGTCCGTAACTTCAGTGGGCGATGAGGATCGCAACACTGCATTTCGCGCGTTTATCCGTGCTGCATTGCGTGTTGATCCTGACGTGATGATGATTTCCGAGATGCGTGATTTACCTTCTTCTGAGTTGACCGTTCAGGCCGCAATGACAGGTCATTTTGTATTCTCGACTACACACGCTAATAGCGCATTTGAGACCTTGCCGCGTTTGGCAGGTATGGGCGTCAAGGTCAACAATCTTTATGACCACAATGTATTGGCCGGTATCGCTGCCCAGCGGCTCGTACGCAAGGTATGCCCGCACTGCTCGTTGGAGGCAAATGCCGCACTGGAAAAATATGGTGTGGCACGTATCGAACGCTTATTTGATACAACATCGCATATCTTTTCCGAGACTGATCGATTACAGATACGTTTCCGTGGGCCTGGATGCAGGGAGTGTCGGGGACGAGGATCGGCAGGAAGATTGGCCGTCGCCGAAATTGTCGAGATGGACGCAACCATTGCTTATTTATTATCTCAAGATAAATTGCATACTGCCGAGCGTATCTGGCGTGAGCGTGGCAATTTTTCGATGCTTCAATCCGCGATTATTCGGGTAAAGCAGGGTGTGGTGTGCCCATTTGATGCCGAAGCTGTTGTTGGCTGCCTGGATAGCGGTCTAGGCACCATTAATTGGGACGAAATTAATGTCGCCCCGGTTCTCGAGGAGCAGACTTGAAAAAGAACTCCTTTGCATACAAGTTACAGCGGCGTATTGCAAGATTTCAATTTGGCGTAGAAAAGCGCATGGATGTCTACGAAAGTCTGCGCGATATGGTAAACGATGGCTTACCCATCAAAACCGCCATCGACACCATTTACGCCTCATTGATAAAACGGCGCGGGCGTGATCCACGAAAACTCGCGCAGGAGGCGCTACCTTTTGCGCTTCGCGAATGGTCACAGTCCCTGTCTGAGGGCAAGGGGTTTGGCAATGCGCTTACCGACTGGATGCCACCGATGGAACGTGTGCTTATCGTTTCAGCGGAACGTAGTTCGGAATCGCTTTCGATGATTTTCGATATCCTAATTTACCGACTTCGCTCGCGACGCAAGATGATGGCTGCAATGGTAAAGGCTGGTATTTATCCGATATTTCTGATAACTGGATTTTTAGGTTTTCTCTATGCAATGAGCCATGTAGTTGTTCCACAAATATCCATTTCAATTGCCCCGGAAAAACTGACGGCTGGCGCAAAATTTCTTATCAATGCCAGCGATTTTGTGCGTGACAATTGGTTATTCATCCCGCCCGTTGTCATAACAATACCGCTTGCGATTGTCTATTCGATGCCTTATTGGAGCGGTAATAAGGTCCGTTCCAAATTGGATAGATTCCCACCCTACTCTTTATTCAGATTTTGGGAAGGAACTGGATTTCTATTTGGTCTGTCGGCGATGGTAAAAACTGGGGTGCCCCAAATGGCGGCATTGGCAATGATGTCCGATACAGTTTGCCGCTACACGAAGTCCCGAATTCGGGCTATTAATTCGCGCTTAAGAGCGGGGGACAATCTGGGCGAAGCATTGGATACAACAGGACACAACTTTCCTGATCCCAAGATTATTGACCGAATAGTGATTGCTTCGACTAGACCCTCTTTATCAGAGACGCTGGAGAGTATTGCGAATGATTGGTCCGAGCGCGGCGTCGAGAAAATCGAGGGAGCGGCAGCTTTTATTTTTGTCTTTGGTGTGCTTATTGTTGGTATGTTGGCCTTGTTGTCTGTCATGGCGCTCATGGAAATCGCTCTAAGCGCCGCTTCGCTCAACTAAAAATTTTGCGTTGTCATTATTACGATTATGTTATATTAAATAATCAAATATTGTAGGTGATATAATGGATAAGTAATTTATTTATTGTTTTATTTTGTTATTTGTATGATTATGTTATAACTTATAAGCGTATTAAATTTATTAAGGAGATTTATATGCAGATCGGTCTGAAAAAATCAAAAGGTTTTACTCTTCTCGAATCGTTAATCGTGGCCCTGGTTATAGGTGCCTTGATTGCAGCATCTTTACGCTTCAAATCATTTTTGGACACACAAAGCGCCATAAACACGCTGTCGTCAGGACTTCAAGTGCTATCGGAAAAAGCCCGAGACACTTTTGGAACAGACTCTTTATATGGCGTAGGAAATCTGAATTTTGTCGTTGCCAAAAACAAGGGATTTGTTGACCCTCGTTACAAAGTCGTCATTGCTGGAAACAATGCCACGGTTACAAATCAATATAACGGCGCTGTAGTTTTAACGGGATTCAACACATATTTTACATATTCCGAGGTAGGGTTGCCCGATGAAGTTTGTTCGAGCGTGGTAACAAAGCTTTCAAAGACTTGGGCAACAGTCAAAGTTGGTGCAGCTGCGGATCGTACCGTTCCTGTCGATCCCAATACAGCTGCAATTGATTGCTCAAATACAAGCAACACCATTTTGTTGACCTCGAAGGCCTGATGTAATCGGTCATAGTAGAGAAACTGGGAGACAAGGGGGCGGATATCCGCCCCCTTGTTTTTTAAATCGAATAAACGGGTAAAACATCATGCTCGCCTATTGGGGAATTACATTATCCATTCTGACAATCGTATTGCTCGGCGTGGAAGCGACACGCATAGCCGGGCCTGATACAGAGAAGATACGTATCAATGTCTATGCCACCAACCTTATGGTTTATCACCAAACGGTGGTGAATTATGCAACCCAAAATCCTGCCGCGATTGGTAACGTTAGCGAGAGCGCTTTGGGACTACCAACATGGTTTCAAAATATGGGCTGGACAAATGACATTACGGCATCAGGGATTGCTCGCAGTTACCGCAATACAGCCATTAGCGCTCAGCTAGAAGCCAATTTAATCGCGGGCGAATTGGCGCAATTAACTCATGGTCGTTGGGGATTGGGAGTGACGACCGCAACGAATTACATTCACCCCGGCGCAGGCGTTGGCATGGATGCATCAATTTCTGCTGGCATTCCGGCCGGACTTCCTTTTATTGCTACAAAAATCAGATAGGGAGATAGACCACTATGCTTACCTTTCGTCGCGACCAACAGGGTTTTACGCTTCTGGAAGCGCTTATGGGCGCCTTTATTCTGGCGGCCACTATCGCTTTCGCTGCGCCCTTTGGCCAACGGTATCTTGATGATCGCGTTGATCAGGCAGCCGCAAGCTATCACAAGACCATCCTTGACGTATCCAAGCGATATATGAAAGACAATTTTGCCGCCATCATTGCCGGATCCTCTGCCTCCAGTCCTTTCGTGCTGAATGTGACTACCTTGAAGGCAGGAAATTATCTACCCTCGTCCTGGGGACCCGTCAACGCATACAACCAAACGCCGTGCGTACTTATTCTCCAACCTGCACCAAATCGGCTTCAAGCGGTCGCTGTCACTGAAGGGGGACGCACCATGGAGCGGATGCGTCTGGTTCGTGCTGCGAATTTATTGGGCGCGGAGGGTGGCTTAATCGATCCCGACATTGCGGCCCCGCTGACTGCAAAAGGCTCATTCGGCAGTTTTACGATTGACCTTACCAATTATGTGACCAAAAGTTGCTCCGGTACCGCGGCAACCGCCGGACACCTTGCAGCGGCCATGCTATTCGACGGATCCCAGGTTTTAGCCGATTTTCTCTATCGGAATGAGGTACCGGGCTATCCGCAAGCAAATACGATGAACACCGCTATCAATATGAACGGCAACAACATTAATGCCGTTAATACAGTCAATGCTAGCACCGTAAATGCAACGACCGGCAACATCACCACGGTGACATCCGCGATTACCAACACGGGAATATTAAATACCACTACGGTAAACGCGTCTGGCAATGTCAATGCCAATTGTTTTGTGGACCGTAACGATGCAAATTTCTATGTTTGTCCTTCCGCCAGCTCCGTAATAAATACACTCTATGGCTCAGTCTATTACAGCCGTGAAAATCCCTCCTACTACGTTCAGCCACATCTCAATTCGCGCTTGAATGAAATCAGCACCCGAGTGTTGTATGACCTGGACAACATGGCATTCAAGGTTGACCCATCTGGCGATTCGGTGATTCGCAATGCTTATGTCACTGACCGGACAAATACCGCACGCCTAGCTGCACTATTACCGAATTTTGTTGATACGGCAGTGTCGAGCCCGCAAATCAACGGCGCCATGGTTACGAAGCCGGCCTGTCTTGATAGCGGTCAGCCGTACATTTATCTAATTCCGCAGAGCGATAAGGTACCCGCTACGCAGATTATTAATCGCGATGTAACCGACTTTGGCGCAACCTGGCGCGTAAACATTGTGGATGGTGTAGGCGGAGGTATCCCAAGCGCTACCGTCTTTGCCAAAACCGGCTGTTACTACCCGTAGCACTTCATTTAAATTTTAAGGGAATTCTTATGAACCTATCACATATTAGTATTTTTCTTACTGGCATTTTAACTACACTATCGCTGTCAGCCTTTGCTCAGATTGGGGGCAATATTCCACAGACCTCTGCCAGTCCAATCACGTCGTCGCCATTAGAAATCCAGCGGATACGATCACAAGGCCCCGCAACAATCGATTGCGTACAGCTATTCGACTCCCGTTGTGCCAACCGATTGAGCGCAGCTGCACCGATGCTGCCCGTCTGCACTCCCTCTATTAGTTCGGCCAACGTATCTTTCGATGTCGGCGGAAGCGCTATCGTGATGCTTAATTCAGCTTGTTCACCGGCTGCGAATGAGGTTGTTTGGACAAACCTAATGGCCCCCTACTCTGGATTTCCGAGCGTTAGTGTTGTATTTAATATGGCTGGCTATTACTGTTTTGCTATCAAAGGCCGCAATACGATCAAAAGCTCATCATGGGGGCCTACGTCCAGCAATGTATGTGTAAATGTGACCGAAAACGCTCCGCCCTCACCTACAGCATGTACTATCGTATGTCCGGGTGGCACCTTGTACGATATTGGCTCAGGCGAATGCCGGGCACCCGCAACCGTTACCTGTGCGACTGGCACCACCATAGCAGCTGGATACCAGTATTTCCTGCCTAATACCGGTCAATTCGGTGGGATCTGCTCTAATACAGGGCCCTTGAACACTCCCCCAACTTGCGGAATGTGTCCTGCGGGGCAAGTATGGAACGCATTCAAGGCTATTTGTGAACCAAAAGCCCCCGTACAGGGCCAAAACACTGACATAACGGTAGTGCTCGATCAGTACGGTACCAACTTTGTGTCCTTGGGCGGCACGCAACCAGTCTGCAGTCATTGGGGGCAAAGTACGGTTTCATGCACATGGAATGTGGCGGACTCTACGTTATCCTGTCCGATCGGAACGCAATCTAATGCTGTATCCATCAGTACCGCGGCCCAAGCACTCTGGCCTGGTCCAGCACCAGCCACCGGCGGGATCGGGACGCAATGCCAAAAGCTCGTTTATAGTAGCTGGTATTGAAGCATCTTAAGAAGCTCGCAATCGGGCGATAAGCCCGATTGCGTTCTAACCAGTGGCTCACGACACGTGGGCCTGAAAAGCTCTTCAGCCTGCGTCAACCGCCCTAAATTTCACCCTTCATAAGCCTCTTCAAGTCTCATCTCCCGAATTTCTTCTTGCAGAAGAACCGGACAACCTAAAAATTCACGCCGCATGTCTTGGCACCCCCACGGGGGGCATGTTAATCTGATTTAACAGGTTAACAAAAAACAAGGGGCTAACATGGACGGCAAAATGCAGTATCAACCAAATTTCTGGGAAGCCATTAGTTCCATCGTTCGGTGCATTGCGATGGGTTTGTTCGTATGGATTTTATTTAATCCCGTGGCTGGATGGAAGCTCATCTTGAACACAGTGGTTGTGATTGTATCGGTCTTCCTGGCGTTGTTTACGGTAGTTCCATACTGGCTTACTCATCAGGCACTGCACGGCTAAAAAGACCGACGCGCAGTATTTTTCACCAAGCGGCTCTGGGCAGTGGAATACAAGGTCATACCCAGCGCCTCACCAAAACAAACTCACATGGAGAGTTTACTCATGGTTTCTCAGGTTAAAAAAATTACATCTACGGTTGCGGCAATTTGTTCTGCCTTGGCATTTTCCTTCGCAAATGCCGGCACTAAATATGAAACCGAGGCCGCCATGCCGTTTGGTGCTTTCGTGCCGGCAACCGATCCATTTAGCCGCAATCAAGTGCTTCTGAATTATTGGCACTATATGTATGTTCCTGGGACATTTGAAGAAGATTCTTTCGGGAAACGAAATTATGTTCCCATAAAAGACTTCCCGATTTCGCAAGAATTCACCGGTGACGTGAGTGCATGCAACGCCGGCAATACAAACCCGGCATGGCAACAAGCTGCGATTCGTCAAGTTAATTACGGACGCACGCTTGCTGGTCTCTCCAATGTTCGCCTCTCGCAAGCCGACGATCAACGCAAAGCACAGTTGTCAGCGTTGATCGTCGGGGCTAACGTCAACGCCTCAGGCCTTTCCGCCCTGAGTCACGCTCCCTCGTCCACGGCAGCTTGTTATACCGCGGATGGTGCGCAAGGGAGTTCACATTCAAATCTTTCCTACGTTGGGTATGGAGGATTGATCACGCCTAGAAATATGGATGGCTACTTCGACGACGACGGAGACAATAATGCCTCGGTCGGACATCGACGGTGGTTTCTATATCCTGCCCAGTCCTCCATGGCTTTCGGAAATGTGAATTACCACAACACCGAGTTCAATCAGACTTTCGGCGCCAGTGCGGTATGGATTGGCAATAATCCAATTATGGGTAAACCCGCGCCTGCGGTCTATACCAATCCAGAAATCGTGACATGGCCCCCCAAAGGGTATGTTCCCTATTTGATCATGCCGCAGTCAAATCGCTGGTCTATTTCCTGCCACGGCTGTGACTTCAAGAATAGCACCGTAGAATTTAGCAAGGATGGTATTTTGCAAGCGTCAGCAATGTATGAGCCGATTATCAATGGTGCTGGTGATAACACTCTCGTTTTCAAACCCAATGGCTACATCCTGCTTAATCCAGACGGAAGTGTGCGCGAACTAGGCGAGGACGAAACCTATGAAGTGACCGTTCATAACGTTAAAACCGCTGTTGGCACTATCAAGGACTACAGCTATCGCGTGATTGTTTTCAATCCGCAGCGCACCAATGGCTTTATCGTGCCGCGCTATAACGCAACCGATATGTGGTGGGCAGGTGAAATCGAGAATGGCTGGGGAATGGCGGTGACACAAGGTATCAGTGGTCAACTGTTCGTAGCCTGGTTTACCTATGATGAAGAAGGTAAACCTCTATGGGCAACGGTGTCCGGGGGCACTTGGATAGACGAGACTACATTTAATGGAACCGTCTACACCGTAACGGGTACTCCATTCTCGGAGCTTCCGTTCGACGCAACCAAAACCAAGGTAACTCCGGCCGGATCGATGACACTTCACTACACGTCTCCAAAAACTGCCATTGTGGAATACACATTGAATGGTGTCTCGCGTATCAAACAAATGTCGCGACTTAACTTTGGTCCGGCACAAATTTCCGATGGACAAAACTATAGCGGTATGTGGTGGAACAAGAACGAATCGGGTTGGGGCTTTACGATCAACCAGCAGTATCAAACCATATTCGGTACTGCGTTTGTATATGACGCCAACGGCAAGCCAACCTGGTTCGTCCTGCCAGGTTGTCAATGGGATACTCCTCAAAAAATCTGTACTGGTTCGATTTACACGACTACTGGTTCGCCTCTATCAGCAGTTTATTCGGCTTCCCAATTTGTTGTAACCCCCGCAGGAACAGCCGCAATAGATTTTATTGATGACTATAACGCCACGCTGAGCTATACCCTTAATGGGGTGACGATATCAAAATCAATCACGCGGATGGCTTTTTAGAAAAAGCGAACAGGGGCTGAAAATATGAGAAAAGGGAGGGTGATACAAATAATCACAACAATTCTGTGTATTGCAGTCACTGTACTTGCGCTCGCTCTTTTCAAAGGCGCGATTGCGCCAACTCCTGACACGCTTGAAATGAAATTCAATGCTGCGCATAAGAAAGCTGCTTCGTTCGCCAAAGACGACTTGTCGGAGGCTGCAAGGACGGCAAGGCACGAGTTGGAAATCGCTCGTCGTCAGCTTCTGCCAATGGTTATGAAGTCTTATTCACCATCGTCCAAGTCCGACCCCAGTTCTCACGGGTTCGGGGTGATGCACGTGGGCGTTTTTCTCTTCCTGATCGGGATGTGTTTCAAACCTACACGCAAAGCACTGGCATTGCTGCTACTATTTTTGTTTGTGATCTTTTCCAGTGGCTTGCCACGTTCTGGAAAATAAAAATATTTAGCCAAAAAAAGTGGCTCATGGCCCGCCTTTTGCGGGGCCATATAGACTAATGTGATAAGTCCGAAAAGATTAAGATGGCACCAGAAGGAATGTCTTTTACAATTTCTGGGTTTGTAACAAATCGCTTTCCTTTTTCATCGATAAAATTTCCACTGGACTGTACAAGACCCCAGTGGAAGGAATTCGGATGGCTGTGAAGTTTTATATTGAGATGGTTCAACACTTGATCGCGCTCGCTTACCGTGATAGCGGCCAATGGTAGCCATGTGCGCGCAATGCCGAAACGAAGAACGTTATTCGTAAATCCAGAATTTTTGAAGCTGCTAGGTAAGTCTAGGCTAACCTCAGGAATATCTCCGGTCACAGCCGGGTTAGCCATGACATAGTTTTGAACAGCATAGTTGTAGCGAATAAATGTGTCTGCCACAAAATTCGCGCGTGCTTTGGCATTTGATTCAACGAACTCTTCGAAGGAGTTTATAGCCCAATTTGCGAAGAGGCTTATTAGAATTACGCTGACGAAGGACTTAATAAAAAAAGCAGTAAAATTTCGCATTTTATTATTCTCTAAAAATTAGAATAATTTGGTACTGCAAGCCGGCCCGAAATATCAACGGTGTCTGCGCCTGCGGCTCGCCAGTCACGGGTGGCCACACGCAAGCGCTCCATCAGCGCTTGCGTGGCAATGTCCTGCCATTCCCTTCCACCCGCACAGAAACTTTCTCTGAAAGTGCAAATCCTCCTCAAAAGCCTTGCGCCAAGAATGCATGGATGCCCAGTCCAAAAATCGGCATAGATCATCGCCCTCTAGTTGGATCGGCTTTAACCCCTTAACCGGTGAGGTCAGCGCCATTTCCAAATGATGTGAAAAGGGAGAAAGCTCCAATGGCAGATTCCGGTCAATACATTCCAAGGTACGCATATTTTTCTGGCTCCCTTTGCTGCTTTCTTTTTCTAAATCTAATAGATGTCAATCGCGACGCGACTTTCAGCACTTGTCAAGATGGCGTTATCCACAGATTCTGTGGATAACTCTTGTCCTAGGGGGAGGCGGAAATAACGCTTGGTGGATCCAGCGTAGGCCCTGTGTTGTAGCACGCCCTCCTCCGTCAACTGCTTCAATCGTTTGTAGGCACAATCAAAGCTAATATCAAGAAGCTGTGCAACCGTTGCGGTATCAAATTCATCGTCTTCGTTCTGGAAAAGCTCGATGAAAACATAGCCTTTGAGATAAATCTTGCCTTTACGATTGCCACGGAGGGGCATACAGATATCGAGAGGGCGCACAGCACGCGCGCCCTTAGGATTTAAAAATGGCCTAGGATCAACCATAAGCCAAGATGGAATAAAGGTTGGAGCTTGACTGCACGTTCGCGATCCTTCTTGGCTATCCAGATTAGCAGCAATAGCATGCGAAATAAATTGAATTACAGGTGACCCTTCAGCGACAGACATGGCGCACATAGTGGGCTCCAGGATCGATTAATACGGTGAGTGATAATCCACACCTCGCTGCCAGCGGGAATGCCAGTGAGAAAGGTACTGTTGCGCGATTCCATCGGCGCCCCACATGACGAGCACATTTTCACTGTTGGCCTTGGCAGCGCTTTGTGAGTAATTAAAGCTACCCGTTTGTACATGATGCCCATCTACGATAATGAATTTGTCATGATGGATGGCATATACGCTAATCGTCCGTACGGTAATCCCTGCGTTCACAAGGATATTGAGCGCCGCACGGCCAGATTGAGCTCCAATATTGTGTTTGCGGTCTACGAGCACGCGAACACTCACACCGCGTCGTTTAGCGACTAGCAGGGCCTCAATAACCGGTTTTGACGTAAACGAATAGGCTGCAAGATGAATGTCTCGCCGAGCTCGACTGATGACCTTCAAAATCAGTGCCTCGCCTCCCCCGTCTGGGGAAAATCCGACCTCGATACTTTCGGCGGTTATGGCATAACAAGGTGTCGAGACCGCCACTGCAACAATAAATAGGCATTTGGAAATTAGCCGACTGAATTGGCGGACGTTCATTTGCTTATCCTCGTCATAGTAGTTGTGTGTGCTGTTTCAACTTTGGTGGCTGCAAGATCTACCTCAGCCATATAAAAATAGGCGGCCACCATATACAAAAACCCCAATGCCAAGCAATACGCGGGCAATTCCTCTAAATTTGATTCTCCTGTTTGGATGGAATCGGCTTTGGAGATCGAATCAGAACTCGTCATGTTGACCATTGTATTTCCTGCTTCGTCATTTTGAAATTTAGCCTCCATTACCACTTTTTGTATATTTTGATGTCTTGACTGATATGGTTATATTATATAATATTGCCATATCAGTCAAGACGCCACATAAATATGCTTCGCATCAAAACTACTAAGGAAGTACGTCAGATCGGCATGAAATGGTTACCTTCCAATAATAAACATTCGGTAGCTCAATTCGCCGGTACCGTCGCACGCGCAAAGATGGCAGCACGCCCGCTGTCGCTCCCTCAAGAAATTTTGTGGACAAGCGCGAAATACAGCTTTGGCGATCGAGTAGCAAAGGAATACAAAAACGCTGTTCCTGGCCGGCGCTTTCGCGTCGATATAGCCTTTCCAGATGAAAAGCTTGCCATCGAAGTGGATGGATGGGAACACCACGGTAAATACAAAGCTGATTTCCATGCCAACCGCGAACGGCAAAACCTGTTCACGCTTTATGGTTGGCGAATTTTGCGCTTTACCGCAGGCGAAATTCGCAAAGACCCTCTTCGTTGCATCAATTTGATAAATGATGCGTTGAAATAATCGTGATAGTCCACTGTAAAACCGCCCTTCCAGATTTTAATCTCGCTTGCCAGGGCTGCGGTAAGCCTTGGTCTGATGGCGATCTCATGCTTATCGGACGTCCAAAAATAACGTGGACCATCTTTAAGAAGTTGCTGTCGATGCGCTTTTCTTTAACCAAAGCGCAGCTCGCCGTTGGCGAATGCTGCCTTGAAAAATTAATTGAGGTTCACTCCTACGGAGGCGCAATCACCAGCAAAAATGTAACAGAAAGGCAGATTCGAGCGGCACGAGTGCTAGCTAAGCAAAAACTCAAAAAGCTTGGTATTGGAGAAATGCACAATGAACAGTGAAACCGTAATGAAGATTACGTCCACACCAAGCAGACCCGCTGTGAGATACCACGGCGGCAAGTGGAAGTTGGCACCCTGGATAATTAGCCACTTTCCGCCACATCGTTGCTATATCGAGCCCTTCGGTGGCGGTGCATCCGTATTGCTGCGTAAGCAGCGGAGCTACGCTGAGGTTTACAACGATCTGGACAGTGAAGTAGTTAATCTATTTAACGTTTTGAAAAACTCGGGTGATGAATTGCGACGGGGCTGCTACCTCACACCTTTTAGCCGAGCGGAATTTGAAGAGACATTTTACAAATCAGACGATCCTATCGAACAGGCGCGACGTACGGTTGTACGCTCCTTTTTTGGGTTCGGTTCGGCCTCCGTTACACAATATAAACACTCATCTCGGATCGGCAAGCCGACCACAGGATTCCGCTCCAATAGCACCAGGAGCGGCACTACGCCCGCACATGATTGGGCCCATTGGCCTGATTGTGTACCAGCCATCATTGAGCGATTACGCGGGGTCGTGATCGAAAACCGCAATGCTGTTGAAGTAATAGAGCAGCACGATAGTGAAAACACCTTAATTTATTGCGATCCACCATATGTTCCCGAATCCCGCGATAAGGGTAAAGATTACGCGCATGAAATGAACGTGGGAGATCATGAAGAGTTGGCAGCAACTCTGCGCGCTGTCAATGGAATGGTTGTCTTATCCGGGTATCCCTCCGCGCTTTATGACCATCTATATTCTGACTGGCAACGAATCGAGCGGTTAGCTTTTGCCGACGGCGCTAGGCCGAGGACAGAGTGCTTGTGGCTAAACAAAGCTTGCTCGAATGCGTTGGCAGTCAGGCGCCAACAAATCGAAATGAAAATTTAAACAGATTGAAATCTTGCTACCACATAGGAGCCAATATGAATATTCAATCAGACCGGGAATTTATCCTGCTCGCACAAGATTCAAAAGGCAATTTTCTGATCGAGGCCACACCTGACGCATGTAAGCGCCTCAATGACATTAAAGAAAGCGGTATCAGCATCAATGATTGCTTCGTTACGCCATTAACTCCAATGGCACCCTTTATTGCGATGGATCTGCGGTTGCGCTACATCAATTGCTGGAAAGGCCCTGGTATGTGGTTCATCAATATCAACTGGAGGGAGTTGGTTGATGAATTGACGTGCTACAACCTGCGAACTGGCGAGCGGCGCGTTGATGAACCGGTGGCGGCTTGATCGTAATCCGGTAGCTATTGCTTGCAGGCGCATTGACCGGGCCTGCAGCCAGGGTAAATTGTTTTCACATTGGCCCCTCCCCTCTAAACAACTATCAATTAATCTGGCCGAGCAATGAATGGCTGCCTACTACAACGAAATAGACCCCTTTGCGGCGCAGTGGCTGCGCAACCTGATTGCGGCTGGACATATTGCGGATGGGGTAGTCGATGAGCGAGACATCCGCGACATTAAACCAGCCGAGCTTGCCGGGTATACCCAGTGCCATTTCTTTGCCGGCATTGGAGGATGGAGTTACGCCCTGCGACTTGCCAAGTGGCCTGATGATAAGCCAGTCTGGACGGGATCGTGCCCGTGCCAACCTTTCAGCGCGGCAGGCAAAAGGGGGGGGTTGCTGATGAGCGGCACTTATGGCCACACTGGTTCCACCTCATCGAAATCTGTAAACCTGCAATCGTTTTTGGCGAGCAGGTTGCCTCAAAAGCTGGCATGGCGTGGCTCGACATTGTTCAAACTGACTTGGAAGGTGCGGACTACTCCGTTGGGGCGGCAGATTTATGCGCTGCGGGCATCGGTTCCCCGCACATCAGGCAACGCTCTTGGTTCGTGGCCAACAACGAGCGCAAACGAGTTTGCGACATCGAACGAATCACAAATGATGGCGCGCAGGGAGAGGTGCAAAAAAATATCGAAAAACGGGAATGGATTCGGGATGACGTTGGCGAGCGTAGCCAAACTTTCAGGTTGGCCTACGACAACCAGTACAGACGCGATGCGTTTGCCGTCACAGGAGTTCACCACACAAAATATCACGCTGAATCATGCGGCTATATTGGCGGGATGGTCAACGCCAACGGCGGGAAGCAACGATCGAAAGCCCTCACCGGAGCGAGCAATGACAATGTACCGAAAAAATGGGGAGAAGCACCAGCAACGATTGCAAGATTTTGCGGCGATATGTACTCAGGCGCGGTTAACGGCATCTGGCGAGATGCTGACTGGCTCTTCTGCCGGGATGGAAAGTGGCGGCCAGTTGAACCCGGAACATTCCCGCTGGCTAATGGGATACCCAAAAGAGTGGGCAAGTTGCGCGCCTATGGCAATGCCATCGTCCCGCAAGTAGCTGCGGAATTTATAAGTACATTTATGGAGTTTGAATAATGGCATCCGTCAACAAAGTCACATTGCTTGGATGGCCCGCGCAAAAAATGATGCTGGAAAATAAATAACAAATGGAGAGAATAATATTTTCTGATAATCAATGGTGGGCAATGTGTGATTGCGTAATGAGCAACCCAATTCCCCTATCTAAAGCTAACCTATCACATCCTTTCGTTTACGAACGCCGTTGGGGAGTGTTTTACGTTCCAAACGGGAAACATCAAGCAGCTATGTCAGTTTTGCTGGCGTTTCAGCATAACCTTCAATGCGGAATTGATGTCGCTGAAAAGCTAAACTTAGAGTATTCGGCGGAAACTGCCGATTATTGGCTGGAACATACGCCAGGCGCTGCGTTTTTATCTTCTGTTAGCAAAAAAATCCAAATCGCAAACTTTAAATTGATGACGGCTCAAGAGCGCCGCGCGTTTTCAAACGCGGCTTGTTGTTTTTAGATATGGAGTTTGAATAATGGCATCCGTCAACAAAGCAATACTGGTCGGCCACCTGGGCCGCGATCCCGAAACGCGCTATATGCCTGATGGCGGTGCGGTCACCAATGTAAGTATTGCCACAACCGACACATGGAAAGATAAAGCCGGTGAAAAACAGGAAAAAACTGAATGGCACCGCATCGTATTTTTTGCCAAGCTGGCTGAAATTGCGGGCGAGTACTTAAAAAAAGGATCCCAAGTCTATGTTGAGGGCCGACTCCAAACGCGCAAGTGGCAGAACAAGGACGGCGTCGATCAATACACCACCGAGATCATCGCCGATCGCATGCAGATGCTCGGTAAAGCTGGCGGCGGCGATAGCTCAGGCAAACCTACCGATGGTGCAAATGACTACGCCAAAGCGTCGGGGCGCGAGGCTAAGCCTGTCGGCAGCGCGAAGTCTGGAACAGCGAAATTCGATGACTTAGACTCTGATATACCGTTCTAGGGCATGCAATGACATCAATTTTTGTGCCATGGGGCTGGAGGGCGTCAAGAGATGGGCGAACAATCGAGTGCCAAGACTTTGGCCACGACGTGATTCTTGAGATGTCTGGCGACTTTACTGATGACGAGCAGCGTATGAAGTGCGCTGAGGAAATAGCCAAAAAGCTTAACTCTAACTCGGCGGACAAATTACCAGGTGAAGATGAAAATGGAAGTTTCGCCGAAAAATTTGCAGATGTATGTGCAACGGTGCGCGCCATAGGCGATGGACTCAGCATTGATCACTGGGAACGCCATACAGTGCGAAGCATGAAGCAAATTGCTTTCCGAATAATCTCCGATGCCTTGCAATCTGCGGATGAGCTCGCATGGCAGGCAAAACGCCTTCGTGAACTGGCTGATACAAACAGGCGGGAGTTGCCAAAGTGAGCGAAGAAATAAAAAGCAGCCCTTGGTGACGATGATATTTAAGATGTTTTTAATATATACTATTGTCCAATAATTAGAACCCTAAATTCACTCGTTGGCGAGAACGGGGAACAGACCATTATGGAGGCCGCCGTGAATACTGACGATCAACCAATTCCTACCGATAATCAGCCAATTTTTCAATATATGTCCAGTACCCAAGTTGAATTATTTAATCAGCGGTACCGCAACGGATACAGCTATACGAAAATTGCGCAATCAATGCATTTGCCCGATCCGCTTGTTGTGGCACAAATCGAAAGGGTAATGCTTCGGGCCACACGTCGTCTAGACGATAAAAATTCCGTGCGGAGCACCGTATGATGCCATCGTTAGAAACAGAAACTGATGTGCTCGCGCCAGAACGCCGCCACAAAAAAAATTCTTTGGAGGATGATTCAGCCTCTGATATGGAAAGCGTGAAAATTCTGTGGCGTAGCTTACTAAAGGATGACGCTGGACGTAACTACGCCGTTTCAATGCTCGCGCTGGCTTGCGCAGACCTAGCTCATCCTTACTATGAACAACCAAAAACAAGATATGAAAAAGAGGCTAATCGGGATCACGCTGCCGCAGAAAAATGGGTACTTGGTCAATATCGCGCAATTTGTTCATTCGAAGAATGTTGCGATGTCCTAGGATGGGACATCGCCCAAGTACGTAGTCGAATTCTTACTGACCCAATTGGTATTCATGATCGATTCGTAAAAAATCAGAATATGCAAACGTCATTTCCCACCCGAGCCGATTGGAACAATGCATTCGGTAACGGTCTACAAGAGGTACATCTGCCAAAACCGTACGACGAACTTGAATTGAGAATGTAATCCAAGGTTGGCAATGGCTATCGGATTCGCAGAATCTCAAGAAATAGCGCAGCGGCATCAAATACGAGATCTGCGTTCCGGTAGTGAGCGCCTATACGATTGGCTTAAGGAACCCTCTCACACCGCGGCTACTCTTGCATCATTCGCTGTACTCATATTGTTACTTCCCCCATTAACAGAGCTGGTGTCAATATTAGGCGCAATTATCTATTTATTGTTTGGGCCTACTAAGAGTATACGGCTTCCTCTACGCGTACCTGGGCACGCGGGATTCCACGATCGAAGTTACGGCGCGCCCAAGGTCGGTGAAGGCATTTTTTTCGTAGGCAATCAAATAAAAGCGGATACCAATTCAAAAGGAGGAGAGGAAATCTGGGAGGACAACTCAGATTGCCGCACACATATTTTCGTGTTCGGTACCACGGGTTCCGGCAAGACCGAACTCCTGCTCGCGTTCCTTTATTGCGCCATTTGTTGGGGAAGTGGCGTCATGTTTGTTGATGGCAAGGGCACACCAAAACTTTACGCTCAAATTTATGCCATCGCACGTCACTTTGGGCGCGAAGATGATGTTCGGTTACTAAATTTGATGATTGGACGCTTCGACCCGCGCGTGAAACGCGCAAGACGTATTAGCAATAAGATGAACGTGCTGGCATCCGGTTCGGGCGCTTTTTTGACCGAATTAATCGTATCGCTAATGCCAGAATCAGGGGGTGATGGAGCAACCTGGAAGGATCGCGCCATCAATATGGCATCCGGTGTTATAAATGCAGCAGTATTTTTGCGTGATCGCGGTGATATTTTACTTACCCCGGGTGTCATTCGCGAATATATGACACTTGCAAAAGTCGTTGAATTAGCTGGTGACAAGAGGGGTATTTATCGTTTTCCCCAACCTGTATTCGATGCACTGAATGCCTATCTGGCAGCGTTACCTGGGTACAATCCGCAGAAGCCACCTCATGAGCAGTCGTCAACCACACGTGATCAGCATGGCTATCTGCAAATGCAGTTCACAAAAATTATGGGTCAGCTGACGGATGTGTATGGCCACATTTTCAATTGTGAAATTTCAGAAATCCATATGGAGGATGTGGCGCTGCAAAACCGGATCTTCGTGGGTTTGATCCCCTCGCTTGAAAAAAGCGATCATGAAAACCGCGCGCTTGGCAATATTGCTGTCGCATCGGCTCGCGCCATGATGTCAGCTGTAATGGGATCCGAGGTCGCCGGTGATGCTGCACAGCTAATTGAGACGCTGCCTACAGAAAGCCCGGTTCCGTTTCCGAGTATCTGGGATGAAGTTGGCTATTTTCTACCTAAAAGCGGCGGCACGGCCGTGATGCCGGCACAGGCCCGCTCCTTGGGGCAAATGATGATTTTTGCTGGACAAGATAAACCAGGTGTCAACCGGGCAGGAAAAGAAGAAGCTGACTCAATGGTGGCAAATACTTCAACCAAAATCTGCTTGAAGTGTGAAGATACTGGAGAAACCCTTGATCTATTCCAGAAACGTGCAGGTGAAGGCACTGTCGCGATTGCCGGTTCAAGCGAGAAAAAGCCTGGCTTGCTTAAGTCGATCTTTGTTGATTCCGGTGATGCACGGCAAGAACGCCGCCAGCGACTGACGGTCGATGAAGTGACCGCATATGCCCCGGGTCAAGGAGCCGTTATATTTGGTAGCAAGCTCATTCGTTTCGAGTCACTCTACACCAACATCAAACCAAATCGTATCCGCGTCAATGCCCTGGTACAAATTCGTTACCCTCGTAACCACGATCTTGATAACATGGGAGCAACACGACGCGAGCGCGAAATACGGCTTAATCAAATTCAGGGTCGCTTACTGGGGGCGGTCACGGCACTTAAGCCATGCTTAGATCTTGGCAGTAGCTTCGCGCAGCGCTACGCAACGTTACAGGCTAACAGTGGATCACAACCCCCTCAGGAACTTGCGCTGGCTGCCTGGCTACTGACAATCGATAAACAGCAGGTTGCGCCGACAACGGTGCCAGAATCTGCGGTACCAACAAATGCCGATCTGCATTCCTCAATTGACGATAATCTAGTCGTTATCGATGGTGAAATATTTGATGGTACTTTTGCACTCGACAGCATTTCTAATCTAGACAAGCCGTCAAAATCGCCGATCAATAATATTGACACTGCTTCTAATAAACAGGAAATCTTAACCCGTGACTTGACGGCCATCGGCGTCGAAATGGGAAATGCTCCAGATGTCGCAGCGCACGCAGCTGAGTTGGTTAAAAGTGAAATCGACTCCGCTGTAAGTTACCCCGATGTGGGCATTGACATGCAAAAACTTGTCAACATGGCAAATGAATTGGACGTACATGGAATGTTTGACGAGCTAGAAAGATAGTCGTACTCCATATGATTCGCGTCTTCATCTATAACAGTTTTCCGCGTCGTTGCATGGTAGCCGCCCATACACCCAAACAAGCTGGTCTACTGATTGGTGTTGCCCGGAACGAGCGCGCAATTCTTTCAGCATTGCATTCGATCGACGCGGATAGTGATGAAGCAAAGTTAGCTATGGCCGCGCCCAAGTCGGTTTTTGAACACCGTGAACGAGTAGGCTGGAGGCTAATCGCGATAGCCCCGCCAAAGCGAGGCCAATAGAATATTGGCTACAGAACGTAGAAGCGCATGCTAGAGCCGATATTTACATGTTCAGCGTTGGAGACTCAGGCTCGGTCTCGAAAAGCTTTGATACAGACAAATATTCATGCAAAAAACTGGGTGCTGTTTCAATAATTTTATTCACAATTACTGAGTTGGTTGGCACGATAATAGAAGCAGATTCATTTGAACCCTGCTTTACGTTAATCGATACTTGTCCACTCTCACGATCAAAACAAATCGATCTTATGTCAGCTTGAGAAAACACATAAGTTTGGTAATAACGTTTAAGGTTTTCTATTGTTTCGTGGAAAAATTTATGGTTATCTTCATTCATAACAGTGTTTAGTTTTTCAATACTGCAGATAGCCGAATATGTAGTTGCACATGACCCCAATGTGCGCTCGAATAAAAGTGCATCGTGGGCGCACATTTTCAACCTGTCTCGCACAATGGCGCGAAATGCGTCGCGCTCTATGGAATCACATCCTTCAATCAGGTTTTGCGACAATATAACGCTGAGTAGATTTCTATTTACATTCATCTATAGTGGCTAATGCTTATGTTTGAGAGATAGCGCCGGCACTGGCTACAAAAAAGAGGCCCGGATACCGGGCCTTATTCTCACATGCGGTTATTATCGAAACGCTCGTGAGATTGCGAGACATTAGACTGAACTTTACGGTGATGGCGCTGTTGATTCGTCATTTTCAACTTTTGCAGGACGATCAAGGCGGGGAGAATTAAATCCTACCTCCTGCTGGAATTGGACACTCGCTGTTTTCGCTAACCGAGCTCCAAAGATATCTTGATCATCAATATGGAAAACGAACTCATCATAGTAGACCGGTTTATCATCGCTACGACGATTAACGGGGTTGCCATAAGCTACGGTCCTGTATTCTTTGCCAATCTTCGCTTGAAGATGGATAAATTTTTGACCTGCCTTATCGCCCTCCTTGCGTGTTTGCAGATAGCCCCACACTCGGTCTCCATCAAGTACGCCAGTAAATTGATTCTTTTTATTTTGATCTTCTTCAAGCCATAGCGCGAGACGTTGAACGCCCTTTTGAACGCCTTTTATTACAGGGGGATCGCCTTTTTGTTTCTTTTCGTCATTGGTGATGGTGGATGTATTTAGATCATCTGGCATCGTTGTTCCTTTCATAATAGAGTTTTAATATGATTATATTATATATAATAATCATTATACGGTGGCGTGCTGTAGCTAATTTTTAGCTTTGCACTAGCTTCAGCCTCATATGCGATTAAAAGAGGCTATTCTTTGCTCGATCAATCTCTCCATTGTAGTAATCTTCATTTCGGACGTCCCTTCCTTTGGTGATTATCGGCGTCTATTACATTATTCTGGCTTTCTTCTGGCACCTTATCTAAAAGAGAGCTTTTACATCGTTTAGAGTTGGCGTAAGTTCGACAAGTATCTAAAAGTATCTTTGGAATGTATACTTTACTTTTTTATAGATACTTTTAGATACTTATGTTAAAAACAGATCCTTGGCATTTCCCACGTTTGGCCGATGTTGAGCGAATCATGCAAACGCTCGATGCGGGTCTGGTATCTGCGCTGGCCATTATTGAGCCTCGCCGACGCGGCAAAACCACTTTCTTATTGGAAGATTTACAACCCGCTGCGCGTGAAGCTGGATACCTGACCGTCTATGTAAATTTGGCATCAACAGCTGGCGAACTAGAGCCTTGGATTATCGATTCTATTGATGCCGCACTGGCGTCAGCTGTCACACCAACTACGCGACTGAAAAAACTTGCGGCAACCCCTATCAAAAAACTGTCCGGCAAAGCCAAGCTCGGCGACGCCGAATTTGGCGGTGAGATCGAGCTAGCCACATCAGGCGTTACGAAAGGCAGGCTGACCGCCGCTTTTGCCGAACTCGAACAACGCGGCAAGCGTGTCCTGTTTCTCTTCGATGAGGTTCATCGATTTGCCGACGCAAAGCAAAACGACATTGCCTGGAGCGTGCGATCTCTTTTGGATACCCATAGACGTATCATCCGCGCGATCGCCACCAGCTCGTCGGCTGCGTCATACGATCTTATGGTAACGGGTGAACGCAAAGCATTTAACCGTTGGTTCACTAGAGTGCCTCTCGAACCCCTGGGCGCTGCATTCGTCGATCATCTAGCTGGTGTAGTGGCCATGCAGTATCCGGCTCACAAAATTGAAAGTGATGAGATTGCTGTTGCGTTTGAAACGTTGGGCAAAAGTCCTAAATTCACCCGCGATTATTTGAATTTACGACTCTTGCAGCCCAGTCTATCTCACAACAATGCGCTGGCGCTTGCCCAGAAAGACGCGACCCGCGATAGTGGCTTTGTGGATGAGTTCGAACATTTGTCCGACTTGCAAAGAGCATTGATTGTCGCCCTCGCCTGCAACGACGCCTTGTTTGGCGAAGGCAATCTCAAACGCCTTGCCGTTGCTACCGGCACGGAATCAGTATCCAAAACCACCGTGCAGCGCATGCTTACCTTACTTGCCGACAAAGGCTGGATCATCCGCCATGATCGCGGTGCTTATTTGTTTGCTGATTCTTTGTTCGAAGATTGGATTCGTGAGCAAATGCGCTTGGGTTTACTGTCAAGACCAGGAGGCCACAAATAAATTTGACTGGATAGTGTCAATGTAAAACGGGTTAACTCTCAAAAACTGCAATCGCTTAGAGTTGGATTTTGTTAGGTCCTTAGCGAATAATCGAGTAGCTCTGTGTCCCCAGGCACATCCCAACCCTCACCAAAAAAGTGATCTGAAAGATATTTAGTAAAATGTAACTTAGCGATGCCTGAAGCCATCCCCCGAGTTCGATAACTGCGTTGTATCGCAGCATTTAAACCTGGTAAAACTGCGGTTTCAAACTTTTCTTTGATCTGAGACTTTTCACTCTCGTTGACTTCCGCATAAAGCTCTTCCGCCTCCCGTTTTTTCTGCTCGCGATATTGCTCCAAAAGCGCAACACGCGATGCGCCCGCCTTCTTCGTTTGTAGCGGCCCTGCCATTTTTAGGGCCATTCCTGGCTTTTGTGTGACCGCAGAATTTGACAATATTGCGCCTAAGAATTGGGCAGGTGAGCTGACCACCTCTAAGTCGCGGCGCAACTTGCGCGCTTCCAGTGAATCAACAGCACTAGCAAATGCAGTGCTACCAAACTTTTCTAAGAGACGTTCCGCTTTACTTTGTTCTACCCCAGCCCTGATAGCGCGCCCTACTTCATTCAAATCCACGGGACTCAAGGCCGCCATCAACGGCAATCGTTGTTGCATCTTGCGCTTTACTCGGAACTGCAAATCCGTGACTGATCTGCCGCGGCGATATTCGATGGCTTCAACGGAAAGTTCAGTGATTTGACTTACCTCGGCGACTGCTAATTTAATCACATCACGACTAAAATACTTCCATTCCTTGTACGCGCCGCTTTGATTATCGGGTACCCCGGTAAGAACTGGTCGCCACCAAGTCCAATGCTGTCTTGCTGTTACACCACCGGGGTTGTCAACATACCGACTACAGATTTCATATAACACAAGCGCGGCACTTGTCCTTAAGCCAATCTGCATCGCCAATGAAAAACGCGCATATCGTTGTGGGTCAAGAATGGCCTGCTTCAGCTTGGGAGCATAGCTCCACTCCATCAGCACTTCGCCGCCTTCATTGATGAGCTCGGCGTGCGAAATCAAACCAGAAACGCCCCAACGGGCACCCTCCCCTTGCGTTGGCGACTGCCATTCCACTTTTGTCATCACCATTTGCCGTAAATGTTCCTTCAACACTTCCGTGTTATTGGAATTAAACTCGATCGCGTTGATAACGTCACGTAACCGCACGCGATAGATTTCCTGATCACCCTGCTTCTGCGCGTAGTAAATCATGACGTTATAAACCTTGCGCGCGAGCAAGCTAATTTTGCGATTCGTTGGAATGATCGCAAGTGCGTCAACCGCTTTCTTAAGCAGAATCTCGCCGCTAGCCGGGAACTGCGTAGTTGCTAAAGCGGCGGACGTGCCCTGCCCCGACGCAATTGTGGACAAATCAGCTTTTGTGTCTGGTAATCGCATTTAGCGAAGAATCTTCATGGGTGAAAAATAATTCTGGTCTATTCTCACTTTAACTCGAACCCATCATTACGCGCAACTTATCCCCAAAAGTTATCACCTAACGTTTTTTCAACACGAATTCTTGAACTGACAGTGTCCCAAAAAAGATCACCTTATCGCAGCATTGGTAGCCTGGACTTATGCCTTACATAGCCAGACTATGGCTTCTATATTGATTCAAAACACTTTCATGAGTTTCTACCCCAAAGCGATTGCCGGTCCCATTAAGCTGTGGATAAGTCTCCCTATATTCACTCACCTAATAATCCAAAATCCTTCACCTATCCCCCTAATGAAGTTCACTTAGCCTCCCATTATTGATCACCTCATATCCTAAAAACTATCACCCTGGCGCAAGTAAGATGATGATTAGTATCATTTAATAACGTGTTAAAGGTTTTAAAGGGTTCTAACGAATAAAAAGGAATTTAAACGCGAAATAGTTTAGGTATCGTTACAGTCAAAGGCAAAAACCCAATTACTCCTAACGATTCCCATAAAAATTACTGATTTCTGTACAATATGATAAATATTGATCGTTTAGTGTATTTGGAAAGAAAAAATATGATTTCACACAACCAGAATAAAATCACAAAAATTAGTATCGCCGATATTGCTGCACAAGCTGAACGAGCCGTTAAGATGGTAAGTGATGTGCGTTCAAGGATGCTTGCACCAACATCAATCAAGCAATCACCGATCATGAGCATGACTCAACTTGCAACATTATGCGGTATTGATAAAAGCCAAGTAGCCTATCGGGTAGGTAAAGGTGATTTACCGGTAGGTAAACTCAACGAAACTAAATCGCGGCGCGAATTTTCGTTGAAAGAAGCGCGAACCTGGGTACGAACCTATCGTAAAGAGCACCTTCGACCGTCGACCGGCCGAGCTATCACCCTCGCTATTGGTAATTTTAAAGGAGGGGTATCGAAAACCACTACAGCCATGACGTTAGCGCAGGGTTTAAGCCTCCGTGGCCATAAAGTGTTATTAGTGGATACCGACCCACAAGGTTCTTTAACCACGCTGTTTGGCATACTTCCAGATACCGACGTAGCGGAAATGCAGACCGTAGCGGCTTTAGCCAGTGGCGACGCGAGTTCTATCGAAGACGCAATCCAATCTTCGTATTGGGATGGTATTGATCTCGTCGCAGCCTCGCCTGTTCTTTTTTCTGCAGAGTTTATGTTGCCAGCGCGACAAATGAAGGATCCTAATTTTCAGTTTTGGGATGTATTGAATTTGGGGTTAGAAGATGCACGCGATACGTACGACGTGATAATCATCGACACTCCACCTTCACTCAGTTATCTAACAATTAACGCGTTTATGGCCGCCGACGGATTGATCATGCCGCTGCCGCCGAACGCGCTTGACTTCGCTTCAAGCGCGCAGTTTTGGAGTTTGTTTAGTGACCTCGCCTCGAATTTGGTGGAGTCCAGCGGATTGAGCAAAACCTTTGAATTTATCCATGTGTTGCTTGCGCGCGTCGACACGGCAGATGCGGCTAGCAGTGTGGTTCGCTCATGGATTGCTGCGACCTATGGCGAGAAGCTGCTACCCATCGAAATTCCAAAAACGTCAGTTGCATCTGCGACGGCGGCAGAGTTTGGTACCGTGTACGACATCGGCAGGTATGAGGGCGCTGCAAAAACTTATAAGCGCGCCCGCGATGCGTATGACCGTGTGACCGACCTGATTGAACAATCAATTCGCGCATGTTGGACTTACCCGACAGTCAAAGATTAGAGGTGTTGAACCGTTCAACACCCTTGTCGATTGCAGTAAGGTGAAGTAATTTGGGTGTCGTTTTTACTGTTTTTAAATTGAGGAGGCTAAATGTCAATCAAAGATCGACTAGCCAAAAAGACCGCTGATCTCGTGGTCGGCGCTAAGCCATCATCGACGGTAGTTTCGCCAGACGAAGCGTCGAGCGCAACTGCCGTTCGAGAAGTTCGTGGACCTTTAACGGCGCCTGGGCAAATGCTGGCATTTCGTAAACAAATGCAGGAGAGCGACAGTAAGATTCATGAGTTAGAAGAAAAGCTAAATGAGTTTAAGGGCGGGGTGTTGGTACAGAAAATTGATGCCAAACTAATCCGTCCGTCGAAATGGGCAAATCGCCATGAGGATTCGTTCTCTGACGCTAATTTTTCGGCGTTCAGAGCGGAGATTGAGGCCGCTGGCGGGAACGTGCAGCCCATTCTGGTCAGGAAGCTGGATGCCCCGGACATCGGTTATGAGATCGTCTTTGGTCATCGACGCCACCGCGCCTGTTCAGAGCTAGACATTCCGGTACTAGCATTTATTGGTGAATTAAGTGACAAGGAACTGTTTTCCATGATGGAGCGTGAAAATCGACAGCGCGCCGATCTTTCGCCTTTTGAGCAAGGCGAAATGTACCGCCGGGCCCTTGATGAGGGAATCTTTCCTTCACTGCGGAAGTTGTCATCGGAGTTGGGGGTAGATCCCAGTTTGGTGAGTAAGGCGATCACTATTGCGCGGTTACCCATGGACGTATTGGCATGTTTTGAGAGCCCCACGTTGATTCAGTACCGTTGGGGAGCCGAGTTGAGTGAAGTAATGCAAAGAGACCCTGAAGGCACGCTAACAAGAGCCAAGGAAGTATGTCGCGCTTCAGAAAGACTTACCGCGCGCCAAGTCGTTGATAAATTAGTTGGCAAAGCCAAAGCGGAGAATGGCGTAAGTTACCCGATCGAGCGTAATGGGCAGATCGTTGCAACGCTAGTGGCTAGGCAAAATGGCATGGTTGATATCAACTTCGTTGCGGGTGCCATCACCCCAGACACTGCAATCAAACTCAAAAACGAAATCGAGAAATTTCTATCAATTTCAGAAGAGTGATTTAACAAGCGAGGATGTTGAACGGTTCAACGCCTTCCCAAAACTACTCACCAACAGAACGTTCCCAAGTTCGCTCACCTTAGGAAAACGCCCTGGTTATTTCGTCGGGCCAAACACTGATTTGAACGCATTGCCATTGATAAATGAACCTCTATTGCCAATAGAGCGCGATGGTATCAAGACCTATATTTGGCAAATTTTGGGGGCGCAAATATTGATCGAGGTATTCGATGACGGGAAGGTTCTCGTGAACGGTGACCCTATCGTTCTTCTCGCCCCAGTAAAATCGCAAAAGCAATAGCGTGCAAAAAATCCTTCTCGTTGCCAAGGGCGCATCCACCCAAGTTTACGCTGCGATCCTTAATAGCCTGAATCCGCACTACGAATGCCTTACTGCCGAAACTGAAGCCGCGGCCATACTCATCCTGATCGAGGCATCGGTAGCGGACTATATCGCCGTCATTGTTGATCTGGGGCTGGAGGAGGGGAGCGGATCGGGGTACAACATCGTCAAAACCGCCGTGGAACGAAATTTCACACGCGTTTATGCCATGGGTGCCGACCTTTCAAAAGAGCGCCTACAGCAAGCCCTGGAACTGGGCATCACCGGAGCGTTTAACACAGGCAGTGTCACTCTCATGGCGCATTTCTTCGCACAGTGCCTGGCTGGAGAAACCATCCCATCTTATCGCGATGAAAGCGCTATTCCTGGTGCAGAAACGCGTTCGTAGTAAATCTAGACCCTAATTTTGCCTCTAAAACAAGCTCGTCCTCCAGCTGTTTCATCCAGCTTTCGGCTTCAGCGTCATGCTTGGCATACCAAGGGCGCATTATCTCTGGCAGGACTGCAATATCGGCAAATGCATCAGCGGGAACAAGTTTGATAACAGCGGCCTCATTTTTCCATGCTCGATGCCCCTCGCTGTTCCAATATATATCGAATTTTTTACGATGCCGAGTACACGTCCGCTGCCATCGCCTATGACTTACTTCTAGACAACCATAATATTTAACCAATAAATAGGCTAAATCTGGCGGAGCAATCGTTTGTTCGTGGCTTTTTCCTTGTGCTTCATAAAAGGCTATTTCCAGGGCGACCGTCACATCTGAAAGCTCCCTTCGGGACATCACAGTTTGAATATAGGAGGTGTATGCAGCAGCGTACTTATGGTCAATACGGTATACGTTTAACATGATTGTCCTTTTTAAAGTGGTGAATAGCGAATCATAGAAGCTTTTGTAATTAATTGATTATTAATTAGAACCGCCGATAATCCTTCCGATTGCGCAAGTTATTCACGTAATTTGGCTATACTGATAACTAATACTATCAGTATATCAAAAGATAATTTACAATCAACAAATAGGAAAAGGGCCATAAATAACCCTTTTAGCGAGACGACACACAGGGAGTTGAATATGAGGAACGCAAATAAAGAGGTAGCCCAACTCCTCGATGAGCTGGGACTGGCCATTGGCGCGCACCAAGTTGAAATCATCGATTTCAATCAAGCCGAGTCTGGTTATATTCACCCGGCTCAGGTTCCCGTTGCCTTGGTCGGCTATGCCCTCGTTTCGCCGACCTTCGCACGCGGCCGGTTTCCAAAACTCTCGTTCATTGACCTGATTCGTAAACGCCCGTCGATGGACGGGCAGGACGCCTGTGCTTTAGCCGCCGTGTGTGGCGTTGAAGTGAGGCTGCCGTTCTGGAGTAACTCGCAGCTTTTCGGCCAGCATTTGTGGGAGGTCATTGGACGCTATGAACTTGAGCCGTTTTTCGAGCGCGTAGACAAGCGGTACGGTACTGCGGGGGAGCATTACCTGATGCGTCCACGCGGCTACGAATGGGCTTCCCCCGATCCACCCGAAATCCCGGGCGCGTTGGCAAAATGGCGAGTCGAATACAAGCAAGCGTCTCCGGTTCGGCAGCTGATGACGGCGACGGTATTGCAACTCTACCTTCAAGGGGACGATCCGCACTGGATGGTTCGTGTCCCGAAAAAATGGCACGCGGCCGAAGGAATTGAGATTCTTCACTGCCAAGGCGCATTAGCGGATTGGGCGCGGCTCTACGCCCTTTATCCTGGCTGGTAGCAAGTCGTAGCCCGAAATCAGCGATGGATTACGCATACCAAAAAATTTCCAAGTCGGATTTTGCGCTGCTGCGGGGTTACTTGCAGGGGCTGGACTTGCGCGCCCTGGCCGATCTGTATTTTGTGGAAGGGATCGATCTACGAATTGCCAAATCCAAGCTGCTACAAATCGTAGATGCGATCCAGGTGGTGGCACGCCGGCATGGGAATCGCACGGCGGTTCGCCTGGCTGCGTTACGACTCCCTGTTTTGCCGGCTGGACCCGATCCAGGAAAGCCTTCAGACTTGTTGCCGACGCTGGATGAGTTTAGACGTGCCCGCGATCCGGGGCATTTTTATACCGAACGTGAGTTGATCGAGCTGTACCAGGAGGAGTTCGCCGGGCGCATCGATCGCAAGCTTGCGCGCAATGCCCGGCTCCGTGACCGGCAGCTGGAAGCGTTGCGCTGGGCCGAGCAGTTGGTGGTTGCCAACCCTGCACGGGAGGATGAGTTGTCGGTGTGGCTGACGCCAAAGTGGGCGCGTCCGCTGATGCAGGCTGGTTATATGACGCTGGGCGGACTGGCCGATTTTATTAATGTGCGTGGGTATCGCTGGCATGAGGCTATTCCTCGGTTAGGGGAGGGTGGGGCGCAGTATGTGATGCAGTGGCTGCAATCGAATGCGGAGCTGCTGGAGATTGTGTTTACCCGCACCGCCGTTACGCCACGGCGGAAGTTTCAGCATGCGGAGTTGATGCAGGCGCGGCCACGCGAGGTGGGGGTGGTGCCGATCGAGTCACTCATCTGCCCGCAACGGCTGGATGGGTCGCAGGGAACGAACCGCGCTGAACAGACGCGAAATTTGACCGGAGCGAACACCGATCTGGCGGCGATTCACCGTTGGCTGGAGCGCTACCAGGGCAGCCCCAATACGTTTCGCGCCTATCGCAAGGAAGCGGAGCGGTTGTTGCTGTGGGCGATTTTTGAGCGCGAGAAGCCGCTATCGTCGATTAGCGTGGAGGACTGTTTGGCGTACCGGGCTTTTTTAGCCGCACCCGCTCCAGGTTATCGGTGGGTCGGGCCGCGTGGGGTGGAACGCTGGTCCCATAACTGGCGACCTTTCGAAGGCGCGTTGTCGCCGCGTTCAATCGAAAGTGCGTTGCGGGTATGTATGACGTTGTTTCAGTGGTTGACCCGGATGCGTTATCTCGATGGCAATCCGTTTCAGGGGATGCCGAGCAAGACCGCCATGTCCCGCGAAGAGAAACGAAAGTTGAAACGGCAGCGGTTACGCGAGGGGGTTGATAAGCGCTCGCTTCCATTGGCGTTATGGGATTGGGTTGAAAGCAGGTTGTCTGCGTTGCCCGACGGTGCGGTGTCCGTACGGCAGCGGTTTGTGGTGCGCTTTGCGAAAGGGACGGGGCTGCGAGCTTCGGAGCTGGTGGAGGCGCAGGTCGCCGATTTGGATGTGCATCGGCATCAGGATTCGGGCGAGTCGTTTGTGTCGCTGGGGGTGGTGGGGAAGGGCGATAAGGTACGCCGGGTGCCGGTACCGGTGCATGTGTTGGATGAGTTGTCCGCGCATTTGCAGGCCAGGGGGTTACCGGCCGATCCGTTGGCCAACAGACCGGATACGTTTTTAATTGGTCGGGTGAAGCTGGGAGCGGATGCGCCGCTGGCCGAGCGTGAGGCTGGGATCAGTTATGAGAATGTGTACCGGGTGGTGACGGGTTTGTTTGATGAGCTGGCAGTGGAGGCCGGGGAGGAGGGGCGTTCGACGCAGGAACAGCAGATGTTGAAGGAGGCGTCGACGCATTGGTTGCGGCATTGTTTCGGTTCGCATTCCTTGGCGATGGGGGTGGGAATGGCGCAGTTACAGCAGTTGCTGGGGCACGATTCGATGGAGACGACGGCGATTTATTCGACGACGGAGCTGGAGGAGCTGAGCCGGGCGGTGGAGGGGGCGGCGGTGAGGCAGCGGGAGCGGAATTTGGGAAGGGGTGCCTGTTCAGTTATTCAACGCCATAAGCCAGCGATCCAAATCCGCAAGTTAAACCATCCTCCAGATGCCATTGAGCGATAGGTAAATTGACTGGCTCGTAGTCATCATCTGTTGTGAACTGTAGTAGTTTCGACTTGATCTGACAGTAGGGCCTTGCCAAAGGGCGGGG
>CAZRAL010000003.1:0-94925 GCA_964598005.1 uncultured Burkholderiales bacterium | reverse complement strand
CTAATTATTGACCGCCAGATTTTTTCCCTTCACTCACAATAAAAATCGGCACTACGTCAAAATTACTGTCAATGCAACTTATAGGGAAATTAGCCGCTCCAGCGTCTGGCATTTCTGAATATCTGCAGCCAGGGGCTGGCTTGCGGCCAGTCTTTTGGATGCCAGGATAAATTCACGCTGCGGGTAACGCGTTCCGGATGCGGCATCATGATTGTGAAACGCCCGTCTGGCGTGGTAAAGCCGGTCATACCATCTGGCGAGCCATTTGGATTGGCTGGAAAAGTTTCCGTCGATTGCCCGTAGTTATCGATAAAATGCAAAGTGCATAATCGGCGCGCGGCATCTTGTTGTGTTTGATCGCTGAATACAGCCCGCCCTTCACCATGCGCCGTAACAAGCGGAATCTGGCTGCCCGCCATGCCGGCAAAAAATAACGATGGGGAAGAATCGATTTCCACCATGACCGTACGGGCCTCGTACTGCTCTGAAAGATTGCGTTCAAAATGGGGCCAGTTTTCAGCGCCTGGAATGATTTCTTTCAGATTGGACATCATCTGGCAGCCATTACACATGCCGACAGCGAACGAGTCACTGCGCTGGAAAAAAAGCTGAAATTCCTCGCGTGCGCGGGCATTGAATAAAATCGATTTGGCCCACCCCTCCCCTGCCCCCAGTACGTCACCATAGGAAAAGCCACCACAGGCGGCCAACCCTTTAAAATTCTTGAGCGAAATGCGGCCGGAAATAATATCGCTCATGTGTACGTCGTGGGCTGCAAATCCGGCCTGATCGAAAGCATGGGCCATTTCCAATTGGCCATTGACGCCCTGCTCGCGCAGAATCGCAATTTTGGGTCGAACCCCGCTGGCGATAAAGGGGGCTGCAATATTTTCCGCCAAGTCAAAAGTCAGGGTCGCACTCAATCCCGGATCATTGAGATCCAGCAAGCGGTCGTATTCTTGTTTGGCGGTAAGCGGATTATCGCGTTGCGATTGAATGAGATAACTGGTCTCGCTCCACGCCCGTTGCAAATCGACTCGTTTTTCGGCAAAGATGGGCTTCCCGCCACGAATAAAGCGCAGCTCATCAGCTGCATTCAGATGGCCAATCACCTGACTCATGGGTGCCAGGCCAGCTTCACGTAACACCTGCATCACCTGGGCGCGTTCCGGTTTGCGAATTTGGACCACCGCTCCCATTTCTTCGTTAAAAACGGCCTTTAACACCGCATCGTTTTCCGCCAGTTTTTTCGCGGTGGTACTGACATCGTAATCATCGACATCCGCTTCGCCCGCGGCATAGGTCAGTGTATCCAGGTAGACGGTAATCCCGCGATGCGAGGCAAACAACATTTCAGCCAGCGTCGCCAATAAGCCACCATCAGAGCGATCGTGATAAGCCAGCAATTTTCCAGCGCGTGCCAAATCACGGATTGCCGTGAATAACGCGCAAAGATTAACCGGATTATCAACATCCGGCGCAATATCGCCGGTCTGTGCATATACCTGCGCCAGCGCTGAACCTCCCAGCCGGTTTTTGCCGTTGCCCAAATCGATCAGGATCAACTCCGTTTCAGGTTCGGCAGATAGCTCGGGCGTCAAGGTTAAAGATGCGTCCCGAACCGGGGCAAAGGCCGAGACGATCAACGATACGGGCGCTACCACCTGCTTATCTTTCTGGCCCTCTTTCCATACCGTTTTCATCGAGAGCGAATCTTTGCCGACGGGAATGGCAATTCCCAAAGCCGGGCACAACTCCATTCCTACCGTCTTGACGGTTTCAAATAATTTTGCGTCTTCGCCGGGATAACCTGCCGCCGCCATCCAGTTGGCCGAAAGTTTGATATCGCCAATATTTTCAATATCAGCCGCGGCAATATTGGTGATCGCTTCACCCACCGCCATGCGGCCCGATGCCGGGGCATCGATAACAGCCAGTGGTGTGCATTCGCCCATCGCCATCGCTTCACCACGAAATGTATCGAAACCCATCAAGGTCACGGCACAATCGGCAACCGGTACCTGCCAGGGGCCGACCATTTGTTCGCGCACGGTCAAGCCCCCTACCGATCGGTCACCAATGTTGATGAGAAAGGATTTATCGGCCACAGCCGGTAATTTCAGTACCCGATAAACCGCTTCCTTAAGCTCGATCATCGAAAGATCAAGCGGTACAAGAGATGGCGCTACTGAGGCCGCCTCCCGCACCATGCGGGGTGGTTTACCCAGCAAAACTTCCATTTCCATATGCACCGCATCAGCACCCAACAAGGGATCGCTCACGATCAATTGCGGCTCCGCAGTGGCTGTTCCTACCACAGCAAAGGGACAGCGCTCGCGTTCGCATATCGTCTGAAATAATGGAAGCGATGCGGGTGCTATAGCCAGTACATAGCGCTCCTGCGATTCATTGCTCCAGATTTCTCGTGGGGACATACCGGGCTCTTCAATGGGCACCGCACGCAAATTCAGGCGCGCCCCCACTCCCCCGCCATGCGCTAATTCAGGTAAGGCATTCGACAAACCCCCTGCCCCCACATCGTGTATTGACAGAATCGGGTTATTTTCACCTAGCACCCAACAATGATCGATCACCTCCTGACAACGGCGCTGCATCTCGGCGTTAGCGCGCTGTACGGAATCAAAATCGAGCCGCTCCGTATTCGTACCAGAATTCATGGACGATGCGGCGCCCCCGCCCAAGCCAATACGCATACCTGGGCCGCCCAACTGTAGCAATAGCGTGCCGGGAGGCAACGGCATCTTGTGGGTATGCTGATGCGAAATATTCCCCACACCGCCGGCGATCATGATCGGCTTGTGATAACCCCATACCACACCACCTGTTTCCTGCTCGTAGGTTCTGAAATATCCGCATAAATTGATGCGGCCAAATTCATTATTAAATGCTGCACCACCAAGCGGGGCTTCGGTCATGATGGCTAACGCGGATGCGATCCGCGCTGGCTTGCCGTAGGCCTTCTCCCAAGGACGTTCATGCCCCGGAATATTCAGATTGGAGACCGAAAATCCGGTCAATCCCGCTTTAGGTTTTGCGCCGGTTCCGGTCGCGCCTTCATCGCGGATTTCCCCTCCCGAGCCCGTCGCTGCACCAGGCCATGGCGCAATGGCAGTGGGATGATTATGCGTTTCCACCTTCATCAGGATGTGCGTATCGTCTTCTTGGTAGGCGAATTTTCCATCGCGCGCGAAAAAACGGTTGATTTTTGCGCCGACCATGACCGCCGAATTGTCGGAATACGCCACAATCGTGCCTTTCGGTGACACTTGATGCGTATTGCGGATCATCGAAAACAGGCTCTGCGCTTTTTCCTCGCCGTCGATGATCCATCTGGCATTAAAAATTTTATGCCGACAATGCTCGGAATTCGCCTGAGCAAACATCATCAATTCAACGTCGGTCGGATTGCGCTGGATGCGCGTGTAGTAGTCGAAAAGATAATCGATTTCATCTGCCGAAAGCGCTAGTCCCATCTCGCTATTGGCCTCGATCAATACCGGTTTGCCGCCCTGCATAACTGGTATGGTGGCCAAGGGCTGCGGATTTTGGACGGCAAATAATTGCGCCGCTTCATCCATGGTGCTGCAAACCGTTTCGGTCATGGGATCATGAATCGCCTTGACAATGGCGACCCTGGCTGCCTCGGAGAGCACTGCCGAACTTTGTACATAATAGGCCATACCGCGCTCGATACGATCGATTTGATCGAGACCACAGTTATGCGCAATATCGGTAGCCTTGGAAGCCCAAGGCGAAATCGTCCCCATACGTGGCAGCACCAGAAACAACGTGCCCTGGGATGGGTTCTCCGGCAGCTGCCCATAAGTCAGCAAACGTTGCAGAACCTGGTGTTGTGCTGCGTTTAGCATACCGGCTGCATGCACAAAATGAACATATTCACTGGCGATTCCGGCTATTTCGGTATGCGCTTGTCGAAGTAGCGACAATAATTTATCCAACCGAAATGCGGAAAGCGCCAAAGGGCCGCGCAGTGTCAGCAGAGGCTGCGCGACGTGGTGGGATACACTCATAGAAAGGTAGCGAAGTTCAGCGAAGTCGACATTATACTGGCACGCTCTTAGCACGCCACTAGATTGCCCGTGTAACTGTCAAAGAAAAGCGCATCAGCCCCACTTGAGATCTACACGTATGCGTCGAAACGCTTCAGTATCGAGGCTGTCGGCCATGAGCAGCAATGTGCGTGGAAAACGCTTGATCCATTTTCCTTCACAGTATTGGTACTTTACGCACGTCATCCACGCGCTTACAAAACCATGCGGCATTATTCTGGCTTCTTGCAGGTTCCCATCTCGCTGTTTCAGTAAAATTTTTTGTACCGTCTCTTTGAGGTCCTTAGCTTCATAAAGCGCAAAACCAATAATCGAATGTTGTGACCATAACAATATGCGCCGCATGTGCCAAACATATAAAACAACAATTCCAGTGCATAACGGTATGGAAACCATTGCTGTTTCGCTTATAAAGACGATGCCTCCCAAGGTTGCCGCAATGCCCAAAGAAAAAACGGTGGCAAGCAATCGTGAAGGCCGTAGTGCAATTAAACGAATATCTTGATCTTCTATCATCGGCAACCGGTTAAAATTCAATTATCTTCATTGCTGGCTTATATCATGTCCGAAGTGTGGCTATCCCATTTGCAGTCTATCGGCGCGCAGTTCGATCAAGGTCGCATTGTTACCTTTGGTAATCAAGCATTGGAAGATAAAGCGCTGAAAAATAGCTCCGCAATATTATGCGATCTGTCGCACCAGGGGCTCATTCGGGTAACCGGTGAAGACGCTGCGGCTTTTTTGCACGCCCAATTTTGCAACGATATTCTGGCACTGGGCGACCACACTGCCCAATGGAATGGCTGGTGTTCGCCCAAAGGACGATTACTGGCTACTTTTCTGATCTGGAAGACACCGCAGGAATATTTTTTGCAACTGCCACGTGTGTTACAGGCCGCGATTCAGAAACGTCTGCAAATGTTCGTGTTGCGTTCCAAAGTAAAGCTGGAGGATGTCAGTTCCGATTGGGTTCGAATCGGTATTGCCGGACCAGGCGTCGAGACTGTACTGCAAAACATGACCCGTAACATCCCACCTTGCCCCATGCAGGCTGTCTCTCTCAATTTAGGGTGGCTTATCCGCATTTCTGCCCGGCGTTTTGAAATCGTCACAGCCGCGGAACAGGCCATTCCGTATTGGAACGCGTTAGCAATAACTGCTTGCACGATTGGCGCAAACGGCTGGGATTGGCTCACGCTTCAGGAGGGTCTGGTCACGATTCTGCCCGCTACCCAGGATACATTCGTTCCACAAATGGTCAATTTCGATCTGATTGGCGGCCTCAGTTTCAAGAAAGGATGCTATCCCGGTCAGGAAATCGTAGCGCGTACCTTGTACCGCGGTATTCTCAAGCGACGCATGGTGCTGGCACATATTGGCATCGATCATACGCCGCAACCCGGAGAAAAAATATATAGCACTCATTTCGGCGATCAGGCCGCAGGAGAAATTGCCAATGCTGCAAAAGCCCCTAATGGTGGCTTTGATGCACTTGTGGTTGCACAGATTGAGAGTATCAAGACGGACGATCTGAAATATGGCGCGATGGATGGCCCGGTGCTAACGCTACTGCCTCTGCCCTATACCATTCCTTTTCCTATTCAACCAGTATCCCGCCAATAAATACCACATCTCGTTCCACTCATGAAATGGAACGAGGGCATGTCGATGTTAAAACATATGCTGCCCACCGTTGATGGCAATATTGGCGCCAGTAATAAAGGCAGCCTCGTCGGAGGCAAGATACGCACACAAGCCAGCCACCTCTTCCGGCTTACCCAGCCGACCAATGGGAATTTGCGGCAGGATTTTGGCGTTCAATACTTCTTCCGGAATGGCCGTCACCATTTTGGTGCCAATGTAACCGGGAGAAATGGTATTGACCGTTACCCCTTTTCTGGATACTTCAAGCGCCAGCGCTTTGGTAAAACCATGCATACCGGCTTTAGCGGCTGAATAATTGGTTTGCCCGAACGCACCTTTGGATGCATTGACCGAAGAAACGTTGATGATGCGCCCCCAGCCGCGCTCGACCATGCCGTCGGCAACTGGTTTGGTCATATTGAAGACGCTGTTGAGATTGGTGTTGATCACCGCATCCCAATCGATGCGGGTCATTTTTTTGAACGTCATGTCCCGCGTAATGCCTGCATTGTTGATCAGGATGTCGATCGGCCCAACTTCTTTGCTGATTTTTTCCACCGCTGCGGCACAGGAGTCGTAATCCGCCACATCTGCCGGATAGGCGTGGAACTGATATCCGCGTGCGCCCATTTCGGCCAGCCATTCATTTGAGCGCGTATTTCCGGGACTATAGGTTACGACTACACGAATGTTCATCTGCGCCAGTTTGATGCAGATTGCCTCTCCCAGCCCACCCATGCCTCCTGTTACTAGTGCGATACGTTGTGTCATTTTTTTCTCCTCGTTGTGTATTGGACTTCTTTCTAAACTTGCTACGCTTGACATAACGGTGTTGCATGGCAGCTCAAAATCCTCATTTACGCTCTTGTAAACTCCGGTTTTTCGCCGCCATGCGCTTGTCTGCGCTCGCGACAGTTTCGAAAGCAGTCAATTTTCGTTGATGCCATCATTTTATCGTTTTACAGGACTTGTCTTTTCTTTCACGTAGCGGCCCGGAGCGGGTTCGATGGGTTTAAAGCTGCCCTGAGCGGAAATCTGGCGCGCCGGGATTTGCCGCCCACTGTATTGGCGCAGCCAATCGACCCAGTATGGCCACCAGCTGCCCGCGATTTCGCGAGTTCGCTCGAACCATTGATCCGCATCATGACCAATTTCACCGCCGACCCAATAGCACCGTTTATTGCTGCTCGCAGGATTCACCACGCCAGCGATATGCCCCGATGCGCCCAGCACAAATTCCACCTCGCCGCCAAGATAGGTGGCGCTTGAGAAGGCCGTTTGCCACGGCACGATATGATCCTCGCGCGCAGCCAATACGAAGGCCGGCATATCGATGTAGGAAAGGTCGACCGGCTGGCCACACATGGTCAATTTATCGGGCTTGATCAGGTTGTTTTCATAGTAGGTATTGCGCAGGTAGTAGGCATACCACGGGCCTGGCAAGTTGGTGCTGTCGCTGTTCCAGTAGAGTAAATCGAAAGGCGGCGGTTGCAGGCCCTTGAGATAATTATTGACGACATAATTCCACACCAGATCGTTGGCGCGCAGGCTGGAAAAAGCAAAAGCCAGTTCACTGCCGGGAACAATGCCGCCCTGCCCCACTTCGCGCTCCCGCTCTTGGATGAATGCCTGATCGATATAAGCGGTGATGTCGCCCGCCTCAGAAAAATCGAGGAATGTGGTCAGCAAGGTTACGCTTTCGATAACGTCGTGCCGCATGCGGCGTAGAACCGCCAGCGCACTGGCCACCAGTGTGCCGCCTACGCAAAAGCCAAGGATATTTATCTTTTCTACCTGTGTCGCAAGGCGGGTAACGTCAATGGCTTTTACCACACCGTTGGCCAGATAATCGTCCCAGGTCAGTTGCGCCTGGGCCTCCTGAATGTTGCGCCATGAAATCAAGAAGACGGTAAAGCCTTGCGCGACTGCATAACGAACGAATGAATTTTCCGGTCGCAAGTCGAGCACATAGTATTTGTTGATGCAAGGCGGCACAATCAGCAAGGGGCGCAGATGCACCTGTGGCGTACTGGGCGCGTATTGAATGAGCTGGATCAGCTCGTTCTCAAAAATGACGGCGCCAGGAGTGGCTGCAATGTTTTCCCCGATACGAAAGGCCGTTTCGTCCGTCATGGAAATATGACCTTTTTGCATGTCGGCCTGCAAATTTTCCAGGCCGGCACGCAATGTTTCGCCTTTGCTTTCTACCGCGGCCTTGATAGCCTCGGGATTGGTCAACAGATAGTTTGAAGGCGCAACGGCATCCAGATACTGTTTGGCAAAAAAACTCAGGCGTTTTTTGTCGTCTTCATCGAGCGCGCTGCTTTCGATGGCTTCCAGAAAAAATTGCGAAGTAGTCAGATACGATTCAACCAGATAGCGGATCGCGGGATTGGCCTGCCATTCTGGCGCAGCAAAGCGTTTGTCAACGATGCGACTATCGGGTGTTTCATTCACCCGGGCAAAAATCTGTGCGTGGGCATCGACGTAGCGTTGCTGTAATTCGGCCAGCATGCCGGGATTTTTGGAGAGCGCCTCCATCCAGTGGCGATAAGCCTCAGCAAAGCCATGACCACTGGAAGGCAGGTTAATGTGCTGCAGCAAGGGTAAAAACGCTTGCATTGAATTTAAGGAATCGTGAATCGGTTTGCGATGAGAGGCATCCATATCCATTTTCTCAATATCAGGCGGCGGCAACCAGATCGTGATTTTGTGCAGCCACCACTTTTGCCCGTATCAAATCGCCCGGCTGCGCAGTGGTGGTATCCGTTACATACACTACACCATCGATTTCCGGTGCATCAGCAGTGGAGCGGCCAATGACTATGCGATTACCCTGCTCATCTTCGGCGAGGCGGTCGATCAAAACATCAATTTCGCGTCCCACTTTGGTCTTCAAGCGCCGTTTGGAAATTTTTTCCTGATGGCGCATGAAGCGTTCACGCCGTTCTTCACGGATTTCTTCCGGTATAGGATTAGCCAATGCATTGGCTGCCGCACCTTCAACGGGCGAATAAGCAAAGCAACCCACGCGATCCAGCTGAGCTTCGGTGAGAAAATCCAGCAACTCCTGAAATTCAGCCTCTGTTTCGCCCGGAAAACCAACGATAAAAGTCGAGCGTAGCGTTATATCGGGGCATACTTCGCGCCAAGTCTGGATACGGCGCAGTGTATTTTCGGCATTGGCGGGACGTTTCATCAATTTGAGGATGCGTGAATTGGCATGCTGAAACGGGATATCGAGATACGGCAGTATTTTCCCCTCCGTCATGAGCGGAATCACGTCGTCCACATGAGGATAGGGGTACACATAGTGCAAACGCACCCACACCCCCAGTGTGCCTAGCGCCTGACACAACTCGGTCATGCGCGTTTTGATGGGGCGTCCATTCCAGAAGCCCGTGCGGTACTTGATATCCACGCCATAGGCGCTGGTATCTTGCGAGATCACCAGCAATTCCTTGACGCCGGACTGAACCAGATTTTCGGCCTCGCGCATGACCTCTGCAATGGGGCGGCTCACCAGATCGCCGCGCATCGAGGGAATGATGCAAAACGTACAACGATGATTACAGCCCTCGGAAATCTTGAGGTAAGCATAATGTTTCGGCGTCAACTTGATTCCTGCCGGCGGAACCAGATCAGTAAACGGATCGTGTGGCCGCGGTAGGTGCTTATGCACCTCGGTCATGACTTCATCGCGCGCATGCGGCCCGGTTACGGCGAGCAATTGCGGATAAGTCTCGCGCACGATGTTGCCCTTTGCGCCGAGGCAGCCAGTCACAATGACCTTGCCATTTTCGCTGAGCGCCTCACCAATCGCATCCAGCGATTCTTCAACGGCAGAATCGATGAATCCACAGGTATTGACGACCACCAGATCCGCCCCATCATAACTCGGGGCAATCTCGTATCCCTCAGCTCGTAGCTGGGTAATAATCTGTTCGGAATCGACCAGCGCCTTGGGGCAGCCCAGCGAAACAAACCCTACCCGCGGCGCCGCAGGAGGCTGGCGCATCTTGAGAGCCGGTTTCATGTACTTGTATTAGCGCCGCGATGCGCGCACGCGAATTCCAACAGATTTTTTCGGGCGGGGCTTAACGTCAGATTTGGCGGCGGGTTTGCTGGCCGATTTTGTTTTGGGTTCTGATTTTTGACTGGCCACCGCTTCACTATCGGCAAGCGGACTATAGGGAAAAGCCGAAAACATTTGCATGGCCTGTTTGCGCAATTCTTCTTGCATGCCGATCACGCTGGAGGCGCTTTTTTCCAAGTAATCCCCCATCAAATTTGGCACACCACTCCCGCCAGCTGTTTGCATGAATTGCTTCCAAGCCTCCGGCCCAACCGACGGCACGTTGCCGTACAGCGACACGGTTTGCTCCTGAAATTTACGTTGCGCTTCATGAAAAGCGCCGATGCTGCGCTCAAGATAGCTGCCCATCAATCCCTGCATGGCATGACCGTAGTAACGAATGATATTGGCCAGCATGTCGCTGGAGAACATGGGCACGCCCCCACTTTCTTCTTCCAGAATGATCTGTAGAAGAATACTGCGCGTCAGGTCTTCACCGGTGCGCGCATCCTGAACCTGAAAATCCTGATAATCAAGGACAAACTGTTTAACGTCTACCAGAGTAATGTAGATGCTATTTTCCGTGTCGTAAAGACGCCGGTTCGGATATTTCTTGATGATTCGGGCCATATACATGATCTCCAAACAGGTTTATACGAGGTTTATACGACATAAAATTGGATTTCATTAGCCCACCACTGTAGCGGGACAATGTTCTTATTGCTCTTATTTTTATTAGCTTATTGATTATTTTAACATTTCTCAAAGTGGCTGTCTGCCAGAAAATATTTTTGTGCATCGCATCAATTAATGCTTGACTTCTCAATTTTCAAGCCTTAGTATTTCTTTTGTGCGACGCAATAAATTTTGCAGATCTTCAAATTTATTGTGTAAAAAAATTAATTTGAACCTTTTAAGGAGTTTAAACATGACAACCATGAATCTGGCCAATGAGCAATTCGGCGATTTTTCAAAATCCGCCATGGATGCAGCACTCAAATTTGCCCGCGTATCCTTTGATGGCGCTGAACGTATCGTTGCGCTCAATATGGAAGCCGCAAAAGTCAGCCTTGACGAAACCTCCAAAAATACCAAAGCAATGACCAGCATCAAGGATGCGCACGAACTAAACAGCCTGCGCAACAAAATGGCTGAAACTGGTCTTGAGTTCGTAATGGACTATTCGCGCAATTTCTACGAGCTTGCCACCTCCACACAGGCTCAATATACCTCGCTGATTGAGGATCGCGTGAATGCATTTCAGAAATCGGTTTCGGAAGGGATCGATAAAGCAGCCAAGGCTGCTCCTGCCGGTAGCGATGTAGCTTTCGCTGCCATCAAGTCAGCCGTTGCTGCATCAACCGCTGCGGCAGATACCCTCACCAAGGCAGCAAAACAGGTTTCCACTTTTGCCGATGCCAGCGTGAAGGCTGCTACACAAGCAACCACACCTAAGCGCAAGTAATTTTTAACGGCTCCTCCTCCTTTATCTTTATTGATAAAGGATTTACCCCGGAACTAAACATTCCGGGGTTTTTTCATTTTGCGGCCTGATTTATTTGCCTGATGTCACTAAAGCAGTATGGTCTGGTGATTGAACATCAGGAAAATAAGCTGTCTTTCCACTTTCTTTTTTCTGCGCACTGCCTTTTTTCTGCCCCTCCCACTTTTTTGCTGCCTTGATGGCGGCAGCAAATGCCTCTGCATCCTTCAGTAATTGTTTTTTGAGTTTGGGCTCAAGCGGTTTTTCAATACCCATATCGTCCAGCGGCATGCGATTCTGCTTGATATCCTTAATGGTTCGTTCGATTTCCGATGCGGCATGCAACGGCGTTTGTAACAGTACCAGACGACGCATTTTGTCTGGATTATTGGGAACATGGCAGGAGTCGCAATCTGCATCGCGCATCGTCAAGGCAAATTTGCGATAGGTCTCATCTAGCGCCTTCAAATGTGGATTTTGCGCGTCATACAACCCCATAAAAAGCGTGGGAGCAGGCTGCTGCTGCCCTTTATCATCCACCCACATCCACTTTCCATCAAAGGTCGGGGTATGGCGGCGCTCGGTTTGGGCAACATGAGGTTTGTCAGGACGTTTATAAAAAGTCAACTGGGTAATTTTCATGGTTTTGGCATCGATCCAAAATGCCAGGGTATTGGCCGCTTCATAATCAGTCCATTTTTTTGCATCGTGCCAGAAAGGATAAGGATACTGACCAAAGTCGAGTTCGTTGCGAAAGCCAGCGGGAACCAATGCCCTGTATTTTTTCTCTTTCTCGACATATTCAAGGTCGAAATCACTGGTGAACATCCACATCGGTGTATAGGTTCCAGAAAATACATCGGGCCCGAATTGTGTTGCCCTGAATTCTTTTAGACTGGCGTTGATATTTCCTTCTGGTGGCCGGCCCCAGAGGACGAAATTTTTCAAGCTACGCTTAAACAGAGAATTGTTAAACAATGCCAGCCGGCAGGCTTCAAAGGCCCCATGATCGTTCGTGGCCACAATGGGACACTTGGTGCTTAATTCGGCGGCGACCGCTGTAAAAAAATCCTTTACTTTCGCCTTTTCCGCAGAATCCCCCGTTACCTCTGCTGCTGCTGCAAAAACAGATGCCGCGAAGAAACCAAAAACTAAAAAAATAAATCTTGCATTAATACGACTGAACATACTTTAACCCTTTCGTTCAAAAAAATAAATTGTGCATCGATCGATACTAATTCTTAATTTTATCTTTTATTTCTCCGCACAACATATAAAATTCGTTTGCTTTTTTAATAACATTTACCCTAACCAAAGGAGCCTTCAATGCGTAAAATCCTGCTCGTTATTTCGATAATCGCTTTTGCTTTGACGACAGGTATATCAATGGCACAGGTCAAACCTGAAGATGCCATCAAATACCGTAAAGCCGTTTATACGGTCATTGGCTGGAATTTCACCCCCATGGCAGCCATGGTCAAAGGTGAAAAACCCTATAATAAAGAGGCCTTTGCCCGGCATGCCGCTATCGTAGAACAATTAAGTAAATTACCCATGGAAGGGTTTACACCCGGATCGGACAAAGGTGACACCAAAACCAAGCCTGAAACGTGGGCAAAAATGGATGACTTCAAAGTCAGGATGGAAAAAATGCAAGCCGAAACATCGAAATTAGCGAACCTTGCCAAAGGCGGCGACTGGAATGCAATCAAAACCCAATTTGGTGTAACTGGATCAGCATGTAAAGATTGTCACGACGATTATCGCAACAAGTAAGCCAAGATACTGAAGGGTGGCGCAAGAATATTGCGTCGCCCTATTTTTTAACCAGAAAGTAAATCACGCCTACGATCGCTGAAAATATTAGGGGGGCCAGCCATACCTTGATCATCGAAGAAATTTCCAAAGAGGCTGGCAACATTTTTTTACCGGTTATCATCGGTTTAATAAGCTGCTCTTTTTTGATGACAATATAAAAAAGAATCGCCAGCAGATGGATACCAATCAAAATAAATAGCAAATTTGCATTCCATTTATGCAGCCCTGTCAGCCAATCGCTTATTTCTTTGCTCACCTTGGCTGCGAATGGCCCCTCAAGCATCACATCATCGTTTGAAAATAAACCGGTCACTGCTTGAACCAACGTTACCGCTAACAACACAAGCGTGCTCCATGCCCCTAACGGATTGTGCCCTGCATAGCGCACAGGCGTTTTTCTGAAAATACTTTTAATATAGCTAACGACTGTACGAGGTCCGTGCACAAAATTAATGAAGCGTGCATGGTAACTGCCGACAAAACCCCACACAATACGAAAAATTATCAGCGCCAATACCGCATAACCCGCCAGTTGATGCCACTCGAGCCAATTACCTCCCAGCTTGCCAGTGACGATCAGCACAATCATTAATACTACCAGCGCCCAATGAAAAAGCCGAATAGCGATATCCCATACTGGTTGCAGATATAGCGTCTCCGGGGTTTCTTTAGAGGCCGCCGTAGCAGATTGAGAAACAATCTTGGGATTAGCTTGGCTCATGTCCAATCAATCGGTGGCGGATGGGGTGGGATTCGAACCCACGAGACGCTTGCACGTCTGCCGGTTTTCAAGACCGGTGTATTCAACCGCTCTACCACCCATCCAGTATACGAAAAACACCTTGATTACGTGCCAATTTTATCATGCGCAAAAGGCCTTTTCCTGTCGCTAACTGATTTAGGCTTATCTTTCAAACACCGCGATCGATTCAACATGGGTGGTATGCGGAAACATATTGACGATACCCGCTGCTTTCAAGGCAAAGCGCTGGGTATGAACCAGAATCGCTGCATCGCGTGCCAGTGTGGCCGGATTACACGATACATAAACGATACGCGTTAATTCAGGACGAACATCCGCCCCCAACAATTTGCAAACCTCCGCCGCTCCATCGCGCGGCGGATCGATCAGCATTTTAGTCACTTGTGGAACACGCGCCATCGCCTCTGCATGATGGGTATACAGATCGGCAGCAAAAAATTGGGCGCGCGTTTCCAGGCCATTATGACTGGCATTTTCGGCTGCGCGTTTCACCAACTCCGGACTCCCCTCCACACCAACGACTTGGGCGCCACGGCTCGCAATTGCCAGACTGAAATTTCCCAGGCCACAAAACAAATCCACCACTTTTTCGCCCGGAAGTGGTTGCAGCAGATCGATCGCCCGTTTGACCATGAGACTATTCACCGCAAAATTAACTTGCGTAAATTCGGTAGGACGAAAATTCAATTCGAGCGAAAACTCTGGCAAGCGGTAAGTAAGCAGGGGCGCTTCGAGCGGATACCATGGCATGGCTGTTTCCGGACCTTTTTTCTGCACCCACCATTGAATACGATGCAAATCGGCAAAAGCCTTTAATTTGACTTCATCGGCAGGTGAAAAAGGCTCCAGTTCGCGCAACACCAAAACGGTAACTCGTTCACCGACCGCCATCTCGATCTGTGGAACGCGTTCACGCTTATCGAGCGTGCTAATCAATTCCCGCAGCGGTGTAATCAACCTGCCCATTCCACCTGCCAACACTTCGCATGACGCCATATCGGCAACGTAACTGGAACGTTTTTCACGGAACCCTACTAAAACACCGCCTTTTTTGGCCACGTAGTGTACTGAGAGCCGGGCACGATGACGATATTCCCATTCCTTGCCGTAGATGGGCGGCAAAATCGATTCCGGCATCACCTTGCCAATTCGTGCAAGATTGTCTTCCAGCCCTCGTTGTTTAGCCGCCACCTGCAGCCCCTGTGTGGCATGCTGCATTGCGCAACCACCGCAGTTGTCAAAAAAACGGCACAGCGGTTTTATGCGCTGCGCACTTTCACGCACAATTTGCTCGAGCTTGCCGGTTTCAAAGCTGGATTTTTTACGAGTCGGGCGATACTGTATGGATTCGCCTGGCAGGGCACCTTCGATAAAAATAGTTTTGCCTTCAATATGCGCTACCCCGCGGCCCTCGTGATCAAGCGACTCGACCAAAGCATGCGGTAAATCATCATTCGCATTCATGGATTGCGCCCATTCTTGTAAAAGCGGCGCATTTTACAGCAAGCCCAGTCAGAAGCTGCTTTTTTGAATGCAGCTTCTATTTATGGCAAAAATTATTCAGGCTTGCAAGCGGTAGCTGGTACACCAAATACCTGTCTCTGAATCTGTTTGGTAACGCTGATATTGTTAACATCGTAGGTCAAGCTCGCCGAGTTGCCATTGCTGAATTCCAAACGCATAGTGCCTACCGGTGTAACAATAATCGGCACCCATGGCACCGCATTGAACACAGGGCCTGTTGTGCGATAAAGTGTTCCAGAAAAAACCAGATGATCATTGACCGGTGCTTGCATCTCTCCCCGGCTCATGACTAGCCACAGCCCTTTGCCGTTTGCATCGTAGGTAAACAGCGTGGCAAATAAAATATTGCCCTGATGCGCCAGATTGATCCCCCACCCTGACTCGCCGGGATTCCACCACAGATCTTGAAAATTTAAATTATAGCTACGGTCAAAAGCCGAGAATTCGCAGGTTGGCAATGTGGCAAAAGCCTGACGCGTAATCGCTTTGCTGACGTTAACGCCATTGACATCGTAGGTCAGGATTGCGCTATTGATGGTGGAAAAAGTCAAACGCATGCTTCCCACTTTGGTTATATCGGCTGCCGTGATCGGTGTAAATGGCGCGGCGTTAAATGCAGGCCCGGTGGTGCGATATAAATTGCCCAGATAACTGCCATCTGGCTGGCGCGGGCCGTAGGACATCACCAGCCACATGCCGCTGCCGTCCGTATCGTAGGTAAAGAGGGTGGCAAATAAAATATTGCCCTGATGGTTCAGATTGATCCCCCAGCCGGACTCATCAGGGTTCCACCATAAACCGGTGTAGTTGTCGGTCACCGCCGAAAATTGCGCGTGGATTTTATAACTGGCCGTGGCATTGGGCTCAAAATGCCCAATGCTCACATAATAAGTACCGGGGCTAACCCGGTACGTCATGCCGAATTCGTTATTGCGCGATTCGGCATCGTCGTTGCTATCTAATCCTGCCCCAGCGGAGTTCAGCAGCGCGCCCACCAAATCGTTGCCACCAGTCGTAAAAACAGTGAGCATGCCTTCCTGTGGCACATCGATACGGAATACATCGATATCGCCGGCATAATCAAGCGTGGCGGACAGATTGCCGTCAAAAGGAACGACCCGCGCACTGGGAGTGGGTTGATTGGGGTCGTCGGATGGATCGCCCTGTACCCCTTGTAAAATCGCCGCGATTTGAGGATGGAAAATCTCGAACCGCCCATACAGACCGATGTCTTGATCACTCGTGCAACTTAATCCGCCATATTGAATCGTACCGCCGGACAAAATGCCACGCAACTGCAGGCTGCCATTTGCCAAAGTAAACAAGCCTGAGCCGCTGGATCCCGGACGAATAATGCCATTGGTAAAATGAATGCCATACATATCCTGAGGAAATCCCTGCGGGCGCACCAGTTTAGAAAAGATACCCTCCGCGTATTTCATCACCCCTCCTTCCGGATGGCTGATCGAGGTAATCACCTCACCTGCATTTAATTTAGCCGCATTCCAGCCGGCATAGACTGCTCCAGCAGGCGGATTGTTATTCAGCCGCAGCAAGGTCGAATCGACCATATAATTGGTAAACAGCAATTGCGCACCTCCCGCTACTTGCTGCTGTGCTCCCGACGCTGCTCCCCCACACACGGGGGCCTCATAAAACCATAAAGATGTAACACTGGCCGCTGCAGCAGCAGTGGAAATACAATGATTCGCAGTCAGAAAAAACGGTGCCGGGAATTGCCCTGAATTAATCAACGTTCCAGTACAAGCATAAGCGCTACCGCCATCGACAAAATTGATGCGCGCCACCGATTTTTTACGTTCAGCAATAGCCGCATCGAGTACCGCATCGTTGGAGGTACAGGCCACATCGGGGATACAGGTCGTCACAAGATTCTCAGCGGGTACTTCTCGCAAAGAACGATCGAATTGCACGGCCTCAACCACCTCGACTATGGCACCAGCAGGGTTAAGGCGCGAAAACAATTCCACGGTTTGAGCAGAACCTTCCGTATAAGGTGACCAAATTTCGGCACGCTCCATGGTTTCCGGAATATCCATCGCTTCGGCGAAATCCTCTTTATGTGCCGCCGCCCGCAGGTGCGAGATGGATTTTGCATCGGAAAGCGCAACTTTTACCCGTACCCCTTTCGCATTTTCCACATGAACCTCTAGGTGGGTCACGTATCCGCCTTCTACTGGAATCCAACGGGGTGTTATTTTCCCCATAGGTGAGGGAAGAACGGTTCCGACCCGTAAACGCCCTATTTCCGTTCCTATGGGGATACTCTTCACTTTTGGCACAGCAATCTGGATCCGCGCCGTGGGCGCTTCCTTGACTCGTAGAGAAACCGCCTGTATTTCCATATCCGCACTGGCACGGCTTTGCATTTGCAATGCGTGCGAAGTTGTAGAGAAAAACAAGCCCGTCAAAATTAAAAAAATAAAGTGTTTCATGGCAATCCTTTTCATCAAAAAATTTACAGCGTAGATTTGGCGAAACGCAAGCTACGCCACAAACGCTGGCAGCCTAATTGTTGCTGGGTCCAAAACTCTATTCCATAGTTCCTGCCGTCGAGTTGATCGCGAATCCCGGTAGACGGATAAGTCATTTCAAAATTGGCTGTTCCAAACAGCTTATCCCATATGGGGAAAAGAACAGCAAAATTGCATCCTTTATACATTCCTTCATGTCCCACCCCGATCGCATGATGCATGCGATGAAATCGCGGGCTGACCAGTAAATACTCGCCGATACGTCCAAACGACAAACGCAAATTGGCGTGCGAAAGGCTTTCAATCACGCGAGTGGCCACCACAATGGTGATGAACTGTGCGGGCGGCACGCCAATCAACAATGCCATAAGTGCAAACAGCCCATCGATTAACACATCATCGAGAAGATGATTACGGTCATCCGACCAGAAACTCATTTGCCGCTGTGAATGGTGCAGACTGTGCAACGCCCACCACCAGGGAAACCGGTGCTGCAAACGATGTAACCAGTAGGCAAAAAAATCGAGAATAAGCAAATAAACCATAAAACTCGCGAGCGGCGATTGGTTGAGTGCGGGCCATGCATCCTCCAGCTTCGGCGGAATAAAATCGACCATCCGCAGTGTGCCGTCGAGTGCATCGACCAGAGGAGTGAGCATAAAAAACAGCAACAACGGCACCAGCCCCAATCGCTGCAAAAGTGTGTAAATAATATCCACACGTTTATCCGCATCGTTGTGCTGGCGTTCGAGCGGGAATTTTCGTTCCAGCGTGCCCAGAATAATCGCCAGCAGCGCTACTTCCATGGCCCCGATCAGAAAAAATTCTGTCGCACCGAAGGCCTGTTCAGCGTAACCCCCGAACCCCGCAGCGTACAGTGCGGGCAGTACCAAATTTTCGAAGACCCAGCCTTGCAGCACAGCAAACGAATCTTCGGCCCAGCGCATCAACGCTTCCATGTTGGATGCTCAGTAATGCGCGCAAAACAAAACCCTTTGGCTTTAAGGCCAGAAATCAAATCATCCAATCGAGGATACAACGGCTCCTTGCGCGACCAGATGCCAAGATGCCAAAGCAAAATATCGCCATCCCTGATATTGCGCAGTTGATTACGGATCAAGGATTCAGCAGGAAACTTCTCGCTTGGCAGCTCATCACCGGAAAAGCCTGCAGGCGACCAGGCCACATGCCGGTACCCGCAGGCTTGTGCAAAACGCAATGTATTGGGCGTGAATTTACCGCCCGGTGCGCGCCAGATGCCATCGAACCCGCGCCCCGTCATGGCTTTGAACGCGTGCTCCGAATGGCTGATTTCATCGCAAACCTGTTTTTGATCGAGCACTTCGCCGCTGGCCGCTCCAAAGGGGATATACCCAACCTTGCCTGAACCCACGTCGCGACGAAAATACCAGTGCCGCCAGGTATGCGACCCGAACGCATGGCCTTCGCCAACCCGCGCGCTCCAGAATTCTTTCCACGCAGGCGCAAGCGCCGTATCGCCGCGCCAGGTTTTTTCATTGGCCAAAAAAAAGGTCGCCTTAACATCGTGCTTGCGCAGGATTACAGCAATCTCCTCGGCGGGCCGCATATTACCGGTATCGAAAGTCAAATAAACCGTGCCCTTGCAAAGATTGACCGCGCTTGCTGGTAAGGCTGGTAAAGCTGGCAATAAAAACAGAAACAACGCCATGCAAGAACGGCGCATTCTGCGTACTCGGCCCTCAAAATGCGCATCCACACCGCTCATGAATTACTTTCTGATGTGATACAGAAGCAAAGCAGCTTGTCCATGAAATGACCAATCTGTGAAAAAATTTCCGCTTGGGTTCCCCTCTTTGAAAAAGAGGGGCGGAGGGGAGATTTGCGGTCGCTCAGCCCGCGACAAGCAGCGAAAATCCCCCTCGATCCCCCTTTAAAAAGGGGGAAGTCTGGCTGTGAATTGTTGAAACAATGAAGCGATGCAGAAACAAAACAATTTTTCTGTAACATGGGCTTTTCCGGCAAAAAATTTCCTGGTGGTGCGTAACCTCAGTTACTTTCTCAACGCATGCGTAAAAAAATAAATACCATGCGGCGATTTGCCGACCGGGATTTGTTTGATGATCTGCTTGCTCGCCAGATCAACAACCGTTACTTTCTTGATCCAGCGCGAAGTAACCCATAGTTGCTTGCCATCCTTGGTAAGCTCCATACAATCCGGTCCACCCGGTACCGCAATCGTATCGATCACCGACAAGGTTGATTGATCAATCACATTCACCGTATTAGAAACCCGATTGCTAACGAAAACGTGCTTTCCATCCCCACGCGGCAGAAAATTATGCGCGCCCTTCCCGGTCACGATTTTTTTTATAATTTTTTGCGTGCGCCAATCGACCACCGCCACATAATCTTCACCCGTCATTCCTACCAGGGCATATTTATCGTCCGGCGTCATCCAGATTCCCGCTGGCATATTTCCAACCGGCATACGCCACTTCAATGTTTGCGTTCCCAGATCGACCGCGGCCAATTCATTCGAATCCTGCAAGGTAACAAAAGCCAAGGTGTTATCGGCGCTAAACGCCACATGGCTGGGCGTTTTCCCAAGCGGGATTCGCCTGGCCAGCGAAAAATCTTTGGCCTGATAAATATCGACCCGATCCAGACGCAGGGAGATCGATACGAACCATTTTTTATCGGGGCTAAACCCGATCTGATAGGGATCGGAAATATTGTTCAGGCGACGCTTGATTTCGCCGGATCGCGGATCGAGAAACACCAGATCGTTGCTCGCCGCATTGGCAACGATCAAAAACTGATCGTCCGGTGTGGCCATTAAATGGTGAGGCTCCTTGCCGACCGGCATGCGCTTCACTTCAGCCATATTGGCCTTATCGATCAGGCTAATCGTTCCTTCCCCTGAATTGAGGACGACAGCCATTTCAGCGCTGACCATACCAATAGAGAAATATGCAGCGACTCCCAGCACAATTAATCTAGAAAAAATCATAGCAACCCCATTCTCCGGAAACGGTAAAACGCGCGCGATCCGCACGGCCATGCTGGGTGCCGCTGATATAAACCAATATATCCAGACCCGGATAAGCGCGGCGTAGAATAACCCATCTCTTTAAATTAACCTTCATTAGCCCAGGGAACCTCTGATTATGCGTGTAGCGACGCATTATAATTTTTCTATTCGCCAGCAACATACTGCACGTTAGCAAAACACGTTTAATGGCTGTTGAACCAGAAAATATTTAAGGAACCTCTGATTAAGTCCCACATGGCCGCGCGCTTGGTTTTCCGGGATGGGGTGCAAGGCGCGGTGTGCAGCGAATGGCCGTTCCCCTTCGCAAGCACCGCAACACAGCAAACCGCCCGGAAATCCAGCGCCCATGCGGGTTTTGACAAGAATAGCCCATCTTCGGCGTGCCTTGCCGCAGGCGGAGCAGGTTCCAAAGGCGCTGAGGACTCAGTGCCTTTGGATGCGACCCGAAAGGCAAGGCGATGGCTCCGGCTTCGTATCAACGGATACGACCTGCCGATGTTGTCAACTACGATGCCTTGAAGCTGAACTATTCTGGTCAAAACGCGGCTCATGGAGGGCTTATTCAGAGGTTCCTTAATATTCAAAAAATAATCATGTCTATGGTAAAGCCGCCGAGTCACAGTAAACTGCGCATTCTTTGATAAAGGAATATTTCATGAAAAAAATCTTATTGGGTTGGTTTATGACGGCTTTGTTCTCAACTTCCATCGTACACGCTGCAGAATCAACAAAATTGCGTATTGGCATCGATGGCGCCTACCCGCCTTTTGGACAAGTCGGCGCTAACGGGCAATTGCAGGGTTTCGATGTTGACATTGCCAAAGCACTATGCGAAGAAATCAAGGCGCAATGCACACTGATTTCGCAGGATTTCGATGCCATGATTCCCTCACTGCAATCGCGCAAGCTAGATGCCATCGTTGCCTCGATGTCGATCACCGAGGAACGAAAAAAAGCCGTGGACTTTACCGATAAATACTATCAGTCGCCCAACTACTTTATTGCCAAAGCGGGTACGGCCCTCGTTGTAACCCCTGTGGGCCTGAAAGGAAAACGTATTGGCGTACAGCGCACCACCATTCACGATCGCTTTGTTACCGATGTATTCAAGGATTCCGCAATCGTCCGCTATACCAAACAGGACGAAGTTTATTTGGATCTGGCAGCGGGTCGCATCGATTGTGCGTTGCTCGATGCTGCTGCAGCCGGTGCTGGCTTTCTCAATACACCTGCCGGAAAGGGATTCACCTTTACCGGGCCATCGTTTAGCGAGCCAAAATATTTTGGCGCGGGAATCGGTATTGCCGTGCGTAAAAACAACAATACGCTGCGCGATAAACTAAACACCGCCATTAAAACCATCCGCAGCAATGGTACTTACCAAAAAATTCAGGATAAATACTTTAACTTTGATATCTATAACGGTGCCGTTGCCATACCCGCAAAAAAATAATCCTGTCGCAAAACGCGATATTAGGGAACCTCTGATTAAGTCCCACATGGCGGCGTGCTCGGTTTTCCGGGGGACGCGAAAGCGTAGTGAAGCCAAGCCGTGAAGGCGGGCCAATGGGGCTTACTCCGCGTCGCATCCCCGTAAACGGGGCCCCTACTCTTCGCTGAGCGTACCCTTCGCCAGCACCGCAACACAGCAGACCGCTCGCGCATTTGACAACTGCGCCAGGCTTCGGCCCACGGCAAGCGCCAAGCCAAGCAGTTGGCTTGGCGAAACCCTTACGGTACCCCATGCGGGTTGGGGCCAGAATAGCCTATCTTCGGCGTGCCTTGCCTTTCGGGGCGCATCGAAAGGCAAGGCGATTGCCCCAGCTTCGCAGCCTGTGCTGCATGAGGCCTTTGCTACGCCGGATGCGCTTTTAGAGCATATTAGCGTTGGGGTTTTGTTTAACGCTTTGGTTAACAAACAATCCACCCCACTTTTTAATCTTACGAAAGGAAAAAACAGCATGAACACACTCATCAACATCAACACTGGCAATGGTTCGAAGGATCGCCACCCCCTGCAAAACAACACGCTTACCCTGCTGACCGGCATAGAAGCCGCCCAAGTCGCCGGGGGTGAGGGATTAGTCAGTTGGTCGGTCACCGCGCCTGTATCGCCTCAGCCAGCCACAAAGGCGGCCTAATCGCCAAGCTGGTATAGAGAGAAGCGGGTGTGTTGTTGGCCATTAACATGCGGTAAAAATAGCATGCCCGCTTTCCCGCCTGCACGTCACATTTGTGCGGGCTTCACCTCACATGAGTGGAACATCGGCAGTAGGATGCGCCGCATCGCCTGCGGTTTGCAATTGCAGGCGGCACAGGGCGCGGTTGGCTCATCTTTTGTATGCGCATAAATCTTCCACCTACCTCTTTTAGGGCATATTAGCCTCGGGGTTTTGTTTAACGCTTTGGTTAACAAACAATCCACCCCACTTTTTAATCTTACGAAAGGAAACAACAGCATGAACACACTCATCAACATCAAAACTGGCAATGGTTCGAAGGATTGCCACACCCTGCAAAATAACAGGCTTAGTTTGCTGACCGGCACAGAAGCCGCCCAAGTCGCCGGGGGTGAGGGATTAGTCGGTTGGTCGGTCGCCGCGCCTGTATCACCTCAACCAACCGCAAAGGCGGCCTGATCGTCAGGCTGGTATAGAAAAAAGCGGGTGTGTTGTTAGCCATGAACATGCGGTAAAAATAGCATGCCCGCTTTCCCGCCTGCACGTCACATTTGCGCGCGCCTCACCTCAGAGGTGTGGAACATCGGCGGCAGGATGCGCCGCATCGCCTGCAGCCTGCAATTGCAGACGGCGCAGCAGGGCACGGTAGAGTAAGGTCGCCGAGCTGGCGGCGGCCTCAGTATTTTGATTGCGGTGGTAATGGAAAAACCCGACTATGTGCCAGCGCATATCTGCGATGGGCGCAACGGCGAGCGCGTCCAGTGTATCGGCGCCGCGCTCGAGCTGGAGCAGCAAATCGTTATCGTAGGGCTGCAGTAGCTCATATAAACACCCTAGCGATGCCCGCAGCCCTTGCTTCAAGGCAAAATGGGCGAAGTGGCGCGGCTGGTTTCGATTGATGGAGACGGAGATGGGGCGATGTTTTGCCGCAAGGTATTTCTGGTACCAGATGGCCGCATCGGCCTTGTTACGCGCGCCGATGGTGTGATAGATCCCCGCCAAGCATTTGCGCACCGCGTCCGGTCTGATGTTGATTTGTTCAGCGATGGTCTTGGTAGGCAGATGCAGCAGGGCAAGCAGCCGCCAGTCTCTTTCGCTTAGCGAAAGATCGTGTGAAGATTGGGCGAAGGTATTGGCCAGTTCCACGCAGCGGCGTTCCTTGTTAAGCGATTCGTTGCTGGCCAATGCAATCACCTGCGCCAGCCGTTCCGCAGCGGCGCGGTGATTGCCCGCCGCCTTTTCCGCTTGTTCGAGCGCGATCAGGGTATCACCAAGGCCGTAGGCAGCCTCCTCGGCAATCTCCAGCGCCTGCACCAGCAGGGTGCGGCCCAGATCAGTATGGCCGCGGGCCACCTCAAACAGGCCGCGTGACAGGCGTAAGGCCAGTTCAGTCCGCGGCGTGCGGTGGCCTTCAACCAAATCTTTCAACTCGCCCAATACTATTGGCACTTCGCTGAGGCGCCCCGCTTGAATCAGCAGCCGGATATGATTGCGCCTTCTGACAATCAGGCTATGCGGCCTGATATTTGGTGTTGCTTCGATAGCCATGCAATGATTGATTGCCTGCAAGCCCCGATTTATTTGACCGATAACGAGGCAGCTATCAGCAATATTATTACATGCACGATAAAACAGTTCACGATCTGCCGATTCAGGCAATACATCAATAGCGCGTTGGTGGCAGTCAATCGAAGCCTGGTAATCGGAGGCGTAGTTATACACTACGCCTAGATTGGTGTAGGCGTTGGCGATACCGCGCTTATCGTCGCAGCTCTCGGCCAGCACCAAACTTTCCCGGTGCTGTTGCGCCGCGCCCAGCAAATCGCCGCAATCGGCCATGACATTACCCAACGCGGTGTGGGCGCGAATGCGCAGGGCGATCTCGCCCAGCCGGTTGGCCAGGTCCCCGCAGGCGCGGGCCACCGGCACCGCTTCCGGCGAACGGCCCGCCAGATAAAGCTCGCGGCACAGGTCCAGCGCTGCCGTAACAAAGCTGCTTGCTGCTGCGCCGCGCAGCAAACCCGCCGCCGCAAGACAGGCGCTCAGCTGTTGCGGGCGATATGGCTGCTGGCCGAACAGCAGCTGGTGCAGCTCGGTGTGATGGGGCTTGAGCGGCGGAAAGCGGTGAGGTGGCATGGAGATGAATCCCGGTACACGATGATTGTTAATTAACAACCATTATCCCTTGCCTTGTCAACCCTTTTCGCCGGGGTGTGTTTTCGCCGGGGTGCAAGGGCACGATACAGCTGCAAAAACGCCATCCAGAGACCGAAACCACAGGCGCCGCTTCTTTTATCCACAGCCATTTTTATATGTTTTCACATTTGTGAATCGAGTCTGCGATAATAGCGGCCATAAATTCAGCATCTCTCGGGAGGAAAATATGCCAACAACCAAGCTATATATTAATCGCGCCACCTATAATGAAGTAATGGTCCCCAGTTATGCGCCGGGCAATTTTATCCCCGTGCGCGCCCACGGCTCCCGCGTGTGGGATCAGGAGGGCCGTGAATATATCGATTTTGCTGGGGGCATTGCGGTCAGCGTGGTGGGGCATACGCATCCCCGTGTCGTTGCCGCCCTGACCGAGCAGGCCAACAAGCTTTGGCACGTGGCCAATGTTTTACCCAACGAACCGGCCATTGAACTTGCTTACAGGTTATGCGAAAAAACGTTTGCCGAGCGCGCTTTTTTCTGCAATTCCGGTGCAGAAGCCAATGAAGCTGCACTTAAACTGGCCCGTCGCTATGCCTGTGATGGCTTTCCCCGCGATCCAGATGCTCCAGAAAAACTAGAAAGCGAAAAAATTGAAATCATCGCCTTCGATAACAGTTTTCACGGCCGCACATTGTTTACTGTCAGCGTAGGCGGTCAGCCAAAGTATAGTAAAGGGTTCGGCCCCTTACCAGCCGGGATCCGTCATCTTCCTTTCAATGATTTATCGGCAGCGCGTGCGGCAATGTCCATTAAAACTTGTTGCGTGATCGTCGAACCGATTCAAGGTGAAGGTGGGGTAACGGCGGCCACGCCCGAGTTTTTACGTGGGCTGCGCCACCTGTGCAACCAGCATGCCGCGTTGCTGATTTTTGATGAAGTGCAGTGTGGCATGGGCCGCACCGGTTCATTGTATGCGTATATGAAATACGGGGTAATTCCAGATATTTTGACTTCAGCCAAAGGGCTTGGCGGCGGCTTTCCCATCGGCGCCATGCTGACTACCGAAGAAATTGCCCGCAGTTTTGGCGTCGGCGTACATGGCAGCACCTACGGGGGTAACCCGCTGGCCTGTGCGGTCGCCTTGAGCGTACTCGATATTGTTAGCGATCCAGCCACGCTGGCAGGAGTTGAGACGCGCCGCGAAATTATGGCCACCCACCTTACTGATTTGAACAAGCGCTATGGTTTATTTTCAGATATCCGCGCGCACGGGCTGCTCATTGGCTGCGAACTGGCCGAGCCATGGAAGGGACGTGGCAAGGATTTCGTTAAAATGGCCGAGCAACATGGCTTGATGTTATTGATCGCAGGCCCCGATGTCATTCGCATTGCCCCTTCTCTGCTTATTCCAACGGAAGATATTGAAATAGGAATGAAACGCTTCGAAAGCGCGGTTGCCGAATTGGTAAACCGTGGAACGCCAAATACGCAACGTTCGCCACATTAAGAGGGAAGCCAGTAGCCCGTGATGCTGATTCGCCCGATACGCACCAACGACCTGCCCGCTTTGCTTGATCTGGCAGGAAAAACGGGGGTGGGGCTCACCACTTTGCCGCGTAACGAAGCGGAGTTAAAGCGGCGTATCACGCTATCTACCCAGTCATTTATGGGGCAGGCCGAACGGGCGGATGAAATTTTTCTTTTTGTGCTGGAAGATACGGCCACCCGGCATGTGGCGGGTATTTGCGCAATCGCCACAGCCATTGGTTTGCGCCAGGCCTGTTATTCATACCGCGTGGGGCTGGCCGTGCATGCTTCACAGGAGTTGGGCGTTTTTACCCAAACGCAAACACTGTTTTTGTCCAACGATCATACCGGGCGTAGTGAGCTGTGTTCATTATTTCTCGATCCTGATTACCGACGCGACAAGAATGGCAGCCTGTTGTCGAAGGCGCGTTTTCTTTTCATTGCCCAGTTCCACGACCATTTTTCTGCAAAATTTATTGCCGAATTACGCGGCCCGTCGGACGCATCGGGAAAATCACCCTTTTGGGAAAGCCTGGGACGGCGTTTTTTTTCTATGGATTTCTCGCAAGCCGATTATCTGACCGGAATCGGCAAAAAATCGTTTGTGGCCGAACTAATGCCGAAGCACCCAATGTATTGTTCCTTTCTGACTGAGGAAGCCCAGGCCGCTATCGGCCAAACCCATGAATTGACCCGCCCTGCCCTTGCCCTGCTGGAAAGTGAAGGCTTCCGCTACGAGGGTCATGTCGATATTTTTGATGCCGGCCCTACACTTGAATGCGCTACCGCGGATATCGATGCCGTTGCCCAAAGCCGACTGTTCGAAGTCACGATTAAGGATGAAATCGATACACCTCTGGAAAATGCCTCCAAAGGGGTCCCCTACCTGGTTTCCAATACGCGGCTGGATTCCTTCCGGGCGACCCTGGTACAGGGCCACCCTAACGAGCAGGGTTTCGTTCTTGCTCAAGCTATCGCCAATGCACTGGGTGTCAAGGACGGGGAGCCCATCCGCGCAGTGGCGTTGTCGCCTAAGGATCGTTACCGCCCAGCCTCTTCAAACGCTTTATGACCACCCACTGGATCGGTGGCAACTGGCGCGCGGGCGATGCCGGGGAATTTTCCACTACTAATCCCGCAAATAATGCGCCAGTATGGCGTGGGCGTGCCGCTTCGACAAAAATGGTCGATGCAGCCATACAGGCCGCATCGCAAGCCTTCCCGGCCTGGGCTGATCTTGAAGTTGCTGAACGAGCGCATTACCTCAAGGAGTTTGCCCGACTGTTAGGCGAGCAGAAATCGGCTCTCGCACATACGTTTGGTTTTGAAACCGGCAAACCGCTTTGGGAGGCGCTCACTGAAGTCGCTACCATGATCGGCAAAATCGATATTTCCCTGCGCGCCCATGAAGCCCGCACCGGAACGCAGCGCACGCCACACCCCGATGGCGAAGCTGTGTTGCGCCACCGCCCGCATGGTGTGGTGGCGGTATTCGGGCCCTATAACTTTCCCGGGCATCTACCCAACGGCCATATCGTTCCCGCGCTTATTGCCGGCAATTGCGTCATTTTCAAACCCAGCGAACTGGCCGCGGCCAGCGCCGAAGCCACGGTCAGGATATGGGAACAGGCCGGGTTGCCGCCTGGTGTGCTGAATTTGCTGCAAGGCGGGCGCGAGACCGGCATGGCCCTCGCAGCTCACCCTGGCATCGATGGCCTGTTTTTTACCGGCAGTTCGGCAACCGGCCATGCACTGCATCGCCAGTTCGCCGCTCAGCCGCAGAAAATTCTTGCGCTGGAAATGGGCGGCAATAACCCGCTGATCGTGGGTACGCTCAAAAAGCACGATGCCGCACTACACCATATCGTGATGTCGGCCTTTCTCTCCGCTGGCCAGCGCTGCACCTGCGCCCGCCGCCTGCTTGTGCCCGCTGGATCGGAAAACGACCGTTTGATAAAACGTCTGATCGATACCGCAGCACAATTGCGCGTAGGCCGCTTCGATGACAGCGAACAACCTTTCATGGGCGCGCTGATTTCACGGCAAGCTGCGGATCGGTTGTTAGCCGCGCAGGCCGATTTGCAATCGCGTGGCGCAAAAACTTTGCTGGAAATGAAGCGACTTCAGCCCGATACGGCATTGCTATCGCCGGGGATTATCGATGTGACGGGCATCGATGCGCCGGATGAAGAATATTTCGGGCCGTTATTGCAGATCATTCGTTACCCCAATTTTGATGACGCGCTGGAAAAAGCCAATGCGACCCGTTATGGGTTGGCGGCGGGCTTGCTATCGGAAAACGTGGCTGAATATGAACACTTCCGCCGCCGCATCCGCGCGGGAATCGTCAACTGGAACCGTCCGCTGACCGGCGCTTCCAGCGCCGCACCGTTCGGCGGCATTGGCGCCAGCGGAAATCATCGGCCCAGCGCCTACTACGCAGCCGATTACTGCGCGTATCCGCAAGCCTCACTGGAAAGCGAGGTTCTCACACTGCCGGAAAAGCTCAGCCCCGGATTACATCTCTCATGAACAACGCTTACGAATTCAATTTCGACGGCCTGGTTGGCCCCACGCACAATTACAGCGGTTTGTCGTTCGGCAATGTAGCCTCAAAAAACAATCAGGGCGCCATAGCCAATCCGAAACTCGCAGCGCTACAAGGCTTGCGAAAAATGAAGGCGCTGGCCGATCTGGGATTCAAACAAGGCGTCATCGCCCCGCACGAGCGCCCTGCTCTTCACACGTTGCGCGCGCTGGGTTTTAGCGGTAACGATGCCGCGGTAATTCGTGCAGCAGCACAGCGCGCCCCGCATTTGCTCAACGCTTGTTCCTCTGCCTCCAGCATGTGGGTGGCCAATGCGGCCACCATCAGCCCCAGCGCTAATACGGCAGATCACCGCGTGCACTTTACCCCGGCCAATCTCAACAACAAATTTCATCGCTCGATCGAACCCCCCGTTACCGGTGCGATTTTGCAAGCCATGTTTGGCGACGAAAGCTACTTTGTCCATCACCCTGCCCTGCCCTCTTGCCCCCAATTCGGTGACGAAGGGGCAGCCAATCACACCCGCTTCTGTAACCGTTATGGAGAAAAAGGGGTGGAATTTTTTGTCTACGGCATGCAGGGATTCAATACCGCAACCCCCACTCCCCAGCGCTACCCGGCGCGGCAAACACTGGAAGCCTCGCAGGCCATTGCCCGGCTGCATGGGCTGGATGAAAACTTTGTCGTCTATGCGCAACAAAACCCGCTAGCCATCGATCAAGGCGTGTTTCATAACGATGTCATCGCCGTCGGCAACGCGCATTTACTGTTTTGCCATGAGCTGGCCTTTTTATCCCAGCGCGCAGTGCTGGACACACTTGCGCAAAAAATAGGTAACGCGTTTACCGCGATTGAAGTACCCGCCAGCGAAGTCAGCCTGCAGGATGCGGTGGAATCCTATTTATTCAACAGCCAACTGCTTTCCAAACCCGATGGCAGCATGCTATTACTCGTGCCAGAAGAATGCCGTCTTAATCCGCGGGTTTGGGATTACCTCAATAAACTCGCAACGCTTGGCACCGCAATCCGCGAAGTGCTGGTGATGGATTTGCGCGAAAGCATGCGCAATGGCGGTGGCCCGGCCTGTCTGCGCTTGCGGGTGGAATTGAATGAAAAAGAAGCGAAAGCTGTGAACCCCGCCGTGCTGTTGAACGAAACGCTTTATCAGCGCCTCGTTCACTGGGTGGAAAAACATTACCGCGATCGCCTTAAAGAAGCTGATCTGGCCGACCCGTCTTTACTGGAAGAAAGCCGCACGGCAATCGATGAATTGACCCGGATTCTGGATCTGGGAAGTGTCTATCCGTTTCAGCACTCCGTTACCAGGCCTCTCCCTTTTTCAAATGGGGATTGAGGAGGATTTTCGGTGCCCATCTCCGCGACAGCGTCCCCCAATCTCCCCTCCACCTCTTCTTTTCCAAAGAAGGGAACTGTAGTTGTTTGCAACAACCGCTCGTTGCGCCCTGCTGGGGGGAACTTTCTATGCCTTGGTTGGTGTGCTACTTCGTAGAACCAGCTGGCCACTATTTCAATGCCGAATGTATTGATGGCAAGGTTTCCAATGTGCAAGTGGATGGCTGCGCGGCTAACAATTCGATCGCCAGGGACGCTTGCAAGCGGCGCTGTTTTCAGGCATTGTGCCCTCGCAGTGGTCGAGGTAAGAGAAACAATCAACGGAAAAACAATGAACCGCCTTGAAGTCGTCGACAAGATTCCAGAAAATTGAATATGCTCTTCTTTCCTGCGTTCTGGTGTGGAATTCGTACTTTTCATTGATCAATCTGGAGAGGCTGGAATGTGTTCTGAAACACACCCACTCGGCACAACAATCTATGATCGACCGAAAAAGCTACAAGAACTGAGGCTACTCAAATCGAGGGTAGAGCAATAATGCGTAACACTATAGGCGTGAGCCAAGAGGCTTTAACCACCGCTGATCGGGTAAAGTTTGGCCTGATCGCTTCCGCATTTGGCGCTTTGATTGGAGCGCTCACTGCGGTGGTGGTGCTTGGGCTTTTCGCTTGGGTTGGCTTTCCACATGTGTTCAACCCTTGGATGATCGGATTTAGTGCCACCTTCTTCTTCATTGTTGGTTTCGTGCGTGGCTCTGAGGCCGCTGATACTGTCGCAGACTCGTTGGCGACAAACGTACTTCTTGTAATCGGCGCAATCGGAGTCGCGGGCGGGGGAGCGACCGTTGACGGAAACCCTGAGTGGCGAAGCAGCCTATGGTGGACCATGTGCTATTTCGTAGGTATGGTCATGGTTGCATGGTTTGCCTGATATCCCCTAACTTACGTCATGGCGGCGCGGGGAAGATCGTGGTCAGCCTCTATGTCTATCATGAGCCAAACCAAGTCATCGAGCGCTATATCAATACAGCTCTTAAGGTCGAGCGTAAATGTGCTCTAATAATTCCGTCTAGAGGGACCACCCACAAGCTGTGCTTGTGGGTTCCCTTCGCGGCTTCGCCGCTACGGCGGCCCCTCACTTTTACGTTGGGCATATGAATAAAGCTATCGTAATGATCAAGTGGAGCAGTGCTGCTTTGCTCGGTCTTTTGATGGTTGTCTTTATATATTTATCGCTTGGCGTTCGCTGGCATTTAGTGACTTGGGTGCTTGGCATTACCATTGCGGTATTTTCCGGGACATATGCAAAAAACCATCTAAGCATTCTCTTCCTCGCGTTAATTGCCATATACACCGCTTCATTCTTGAATGTGACTCGCAGGGTTAACATGTTCTGTGCATCTATAAATGCATCGACCAAACCAAGTGATTTAGTCCGACTGGCTGAAGACATAGATGTTGAGTTTAGTTTTAGTGAGCTGGGCGATAATCCTGGAAATTATTATGGCTTGGCCCCCAATCCCTTTACAGTTGGAGATCACGCATGCAGGATTTATTTCACCAAAGAAAAAATCTTATCGGCAAAAGCGAGCACCCATTGATTATGCCCAACCCTACACTCAACCAAGACGCACCTTCGACTGCCCCACATGCTTAGCATTAGGACTCTTACATGGAATTCGATGCGGTTCGTCCAATTCTCAGTGGCCTTGTCGGCGCCGCAGCGGTGTACTTGTTCGCGCGCGGGGGGAGAAAGCCCGCTCATCGCGTCGGCGAACGTCGCAAGCTAACCTATGGCATCGGCTTTAAGGTTTTCGCCGCTCTACTCGTTCCTGGGGCGCTGTTCGTAGCGTATGCCGCAGCTCATGCTAGGCCTAGTCAATTGCTCATTGCGGGGGTTATCGCTGCTGCATTTGTGATCGCTGCGCCATTTTTCGCATACCAGGCGTTCTTTGTTTCGTTCGAGTACGACGATCAAAACATTTATTATCGCTCCCCACTTGCCGGGTCACATACCATCCCGTGGTCTGACGTACTTGAGGTCGGCTATTCCGGCTTACTTCAGGCACACTATCTCAGCACGAAGCAAGTTTGTCGAATTTGGTGCTCAAGCATGCTTCGGGGGTACAGCGAATTGGGGGATTTCTTGTTAAAAAGGCACGAAGAGTTGTATGACACTGAGCCCTAACACTATAGTCGAGCGGGACGGCCACAAGCTGCGCTTGTGGGTTCTCTACGCAACTTCGCCGTTCCAACAGCCCCTCACGTCAAACGTTGAGGCTGTAGCCTCCCCTTTTTGTGCTCAGTTTGAAATAAAAAAAGCGCAGTCTCGCCGTGCATGGTTCGGTTTCGTTTTTTCAGGTGTTCAGCGCATTTTGCAGGGGCTGTTACCCTAGCCCGGAGTTCGAGGGGGGCGCGCCTCTCAACTCATTCGTTAGGCGTCGAGCATGAACACCCATCCGCTCACCCTCGAATATTTGAAGAAGGTCGCCTTACGTCCGGGCATGTATATGCGAGACTTCGATCTCCATGCGCTTGAGCTTCTGTTGTATGGCTTTGAGGCAGGTCTATCCGCTGCTAGCGTCATGGGCGACTTCGAGTACTTTAATCGATCGTTTTGTGATTTCTTGCTGTCTACCACTGAGTTGAGTTGCTCACAGGGTTGGGCCATGGCGATAATGGGTCAATACGGACAGAGCGAGCGCACTTTTGGCGTGTTTTTATCGTTGCTCGAGAAGGCCACCTCGGAAAGCAGTACGAGCTAGGTTCATGCAAGTCCTCACCATTTCTCGCGGCATCACGCCTAATCCTCCGTCAAGGAGACGTCCCCCAAGGCGGTTCACCTAGCGCCGCAGAGGGAAAAATTTTTACTCATTCTCTTTCTGCGCTGGCGGGTCATGGCAAGTTTCTTTTCAAGGGGGAAGTCTGGTTTCGCCTTGCCTTATTACTTAACCTGTCTGCAGCTCGCCTTCGTGTCATTTCTGATTTGGGAATGGAGTAACAGTAATTCAGCCCGTATAAATACAGCCTTGGTGACAGGACGCACGGCGCACCACCACCCGGCACAGACCCGGAAATTCCGGTTTGAGCTTTTGCCATATCCAGCGAGCAATGTTTTCCAGACTGGGGAGCGATAACCCTTCGATCTCATTCAAAAAGCGATGATCCAGGCCATCGCGAAGCTGCGCGCAGGCTTCCTCCAGCCGGGCAAAATCAACCACGAACCCGGTTTCTGTTGAAGGCTCACCCTTGATGGCGACTTCCGCCTGAAACGAGTGGCCATGTATACCACGGTATTTGTGGCCTTCCGGCATCACATCGAAACGGTGTGCCGCATCGAAATTGAATTCGTAAAAAATTTCCATTGAAGCGCTTATTCAGAGGGTTTCAGGGAATTTGCAGAATTTTATGGGTTTGAATACTGAGCCGCCATAGGGGATGCTTCAGGCAATATTCGATTGCAGCGCGGGTATTGTCTTCCCGCAACGGGCCATCCATCGGTTGCAGCAAAAAATGATCAAATTTCAAGCCTTCGACTTGCTCTGGCAATAAAGCAGGTTGTGGGTAAACCAGCTTGAGTTCATTTCCCCGCTGTACGGCAAGGGTAGTTCCCGCCTTGGGGCTCATGCATATCCAGTCGATAGCTTCCGGCAAGGGCAGCGTGCCATTGGTCTCGATCGCCACCTCAAATTGATGCTCATGCAAACACGCGATCAGCGATGTATCGAGTTGCAAGGCGGGCTCACCGCCGGTAAACACGACCAATTTATTTCCTTGCTGACCTCGCCATTGCGCATTGATCGCCTCGGCCAGATCGAATGCATTGGCAAATTTTCCGCCGTTGATACCATCGGTTCCTACGAAATCCGTATCGCAAAACCGACATTGCGCTGTTTCACGATCTTCTTCCCGCCCCGACCATAAATTGCAGCCGGAAAAACGGCAAAAAACCGCAGGACGCCCGGCATGGATACCTTCGCCCTGCAAGGTAAGAAAAATTTCCTTGACGGTATAGGTCATCAATCACGCCGCGAATTTTTGCCCGTGTTCTCTGGTGTTGTGAAAATGAACCTCAGGCCATTTTTCCATCACTAGATTGAGAATAACCTTCGAATCGGCGATAAAAACCAGATTGCCATCCACATCCCTGGCCAAACGCGCTTGATTGGCCCGGGTAAATTCCGTCAGCCGCGCCGGATCGGCGCACACCACCCAGCGCGCCAGATTGACTCCGGCGCGCTCGAAGGTGGCATCGACCCCATACTCCGTTTCCAAACGATGGGCGATGATTTCAAATTGCAATGGCCCCACCGCACCCAATAACAATGTGGGATCGGCAAAAGGCTCGAACACCTGTACTGCGCCCTCCTCCCCCAATTCGCGCAACCCCTTATTGAGTTGCTTGGCGCGCAGCGGATCACGCAGAATGGCGCGACTGAACAGCTCTGGAGCAAAATAGGGAATGCCCTTGAAAGTCAGCGCCTCGCCCTCGGTCAAGGTATCGCCGATATGCAACTGACCGTGATTATGAATGCCCAGAATATCGCCCGCCACAGCTTCTTCCATACGCGAACGTTCGTTGGCCATGAAGGTAACCGCATTGGCGATTTTCATTTCCTTCGCGGTGCGCTGATGCTTGACGCGCAGGCCGGGTGTGTAGCGCCCCGAACACACGCGCAGGAATGCAATGCGGTCACGGTGATTGGGATCCATATTGGCCTGAATCTTGAAAACAAATCCGCTGAATTTTTCTTCAGTCGGCATCACCTGACGTTCGTTGGCTTCGCGTGGTAGCGGCGCAGGGGCCCAATCGATCAACGCCCGCAAAATTTCACGCACACCAAAATTATTGATGGCCGACCCGAACAAGACTGGCGTCTGGATTCCGGCTAAAAATGCATCGACATTAAAACTGGCCCCTGCCCCTTTCACCAGCTCGACCTCATTGCGCACGGCTTCCACTTCCAGTGCAGCGTCTTGACCGAGGCGCGCTTCGTCCAGCCCTTTGATCACTTCAAAAGTCTGGTTAGCGCGCTCATCGCCCGCCTGAAAACGTAACACCTCGTCATTCAGCAGGTGATACACCCCCATGAAGCGCTTACCCATTCCCACCGGCCAGGTTACCGGCGCGCAATGAATTTTCAGTACCGATTCGATTTCATCCAGCAGCGTGAGCGGGTCGCGCACCTCACGATCCATTTTATTGATGAAGGTGATAATCGGCGTATTGCGCATGCGGCACACATCGAGCAATTTAATGGTTTGTTCTTCAACCCCTTTGGCTGCATCGATCACCATCACAGCCGCATCGACCGCCGTCAACACACGATAGGTATCTTCGGAAAAATCCTGGTGACCGGGCGTATCGAGCAAATTGAAAACGCAATCGCCGTGCTCGAACTGCATGACCGAGCTGGCGACCGAAATGCCGCGCTGCTTTTCCACCTCCATCCAGTCGGATGTGGCATAACGCCGGCTTTTGCGCCCCTTGACCGTGCCGGCCATCTGAATCGCGCCGCCGAACAGCAGCAGTTTTTCAGTCAGCGTGGTCTTGCCCGCATCAGGGTGCGAAATAATGGCAAAAGTCCGCCTGCGCGCAACTTCTGCACTCAGTAAATGGTGGTTTGCGCCAGACAATGAAACATCGGCAATATCAAGCATGAGAAAAACCGGTCCTGGAAGAGAGGCGCAAGCTGAATCGAGTGCCGATTCAAATTCTTGGTCGCCAGGGGCGGCATTTTACCCTGAAGTGGGTGAACCGCTTTTCTTCATGCAATGTACCAAGCAGCTGTTATAAAGCGGTTGTGTCGCGTGCGCTCGGTGCTGTATCCGGATTTCCACCTTGCTTAAATGACTGATGTTACGCACTGCAGAGGAGAAACATTTTTACCGGAAAAGCCATTTTCATAGGGAAGCCGCTTCGCCTGCGCGTAACATCAATTAAATGATTCAAGGCTGATGCACCAGTTGGCTTAAAATTTTTCGACAATCCTTTTTTCAACCACCACGCCGCACAATTTGGCGTTCGTGGTTAGTTGCAGTGTCTGGTATGACGGGTTAAGCGGCTTTAGCAGTTTGATCGGCCCATCAACGATGTATTGTTTAAACGTGGCCTCATCCGCACCATTGAAACGCACTACTACAAAATTTCTACTTTTTGCTTTGCGTGCCGGTTCCACGGCAATGTAACTTCCTTCCGGAAAACCCGTTCCGTCAGAACGAATCATTGAATCTGTCTTTATCTGCAAGGCAAACCCGCGCGCAGAAGGTTTGCTGTCGAATTGCACGTGGATAATTTTGCCAATGTCATCGTGTTCGGGCACACCCATCTTCAGCCCGGCCGATTTCCAAGTCATCAGCGGCCAATCAAATAACGGGCTGCGGGCCTCATCGATGGTGTAAAGCGCACTGTTTTGCTGGGCGGTGTGCTTGCTGCGTTTGGGGCCAGTGCCATCGTCCAGCCACTGTGGGTTGACATTGAAAAAAGCTGAGGCTTTTATCAGGCTCATGCCAAGTAGTTTCTTGGTTGCCCCGTTGATCCAGTCGTGAATCGAAGGCGTCTTTCGGCCAGTATATTTAGCCAGGATCGGAATCACTTTTTGCGGGGTTATCCCCAGTTCGCTCGCCTTTTCAATCAGGCATTCGTTAACCCTGTCTGCGAGTGTAGTCATAAAGCAATCGTACGGGGGTTTATATTAGGTATGCCTTGACAATTAAATTTAGGTATACCTAAAATAATGCTGTTATGAAGATAAAAAATAACGGTATTAACGTGACGAGCGCCATAACCAACAACCGCATTCCCGTGCTGGAAGCTGCGCAAGGCATCGTGTTCACGCATCAGAAAAGGACAGCTGCAGTATTTCCCGTCGCCTCGGTAAGGGAGCGGTTTTGCCTCGGTCTGGACTGAGACTTTTTCCTTGCATCCTGTTTTATTGGACGAGCTTCATCGCATGCCCGCCGTTTCGTTGCACTTAACACCCGCATGGTAAAAATCAACAACTGAAAGGAACGACACATGACAACCAAACAACTGCTGTTCAACGCCATGATCGATGCTCATGGCAACCGCAATCCTATTCGTCGTGCCAATATTTTGAAAAACATTCCTTGCCATTTGACCTTTCGTCAATTCGATGGCGCACTGCAGCGCATGGTCAAGGATGGACTAGTCAGCAAAATCTCGCGCGGGGTATATCGATTAAATACCGATGCACAGTGCCCGACCGGCCAACAAGTAAATTTATCAGCAGTATCGCCCGCACCCGGACCTGCAAGGCCTGTGGCGAAACACCCCACATACATATCCCCGGACCCGCAATTAAATCAATATCTGTACGGCCCGGTTGGCGCTGATGTGTGGAAATGAACTCTCCAGACTATTCAGTTAGGTGATCAGTGCTTTGCTTTATGGCAAGGCACTGATTGAGATTCATCGCTTTTTATGACATGATTTGCATGTACTTCACCATGCATAACAATCTTAATTTCTTTCGCGAGGAGCGATCATGTCATTTAAAAAGAGACTTATTCCCGCCGTTGTCGCATCAGCGCTTGTTTTTGGTTCCACAGGAGCCAATGCAGGCTTGTTCACCGGTGTTTACGTATTTGGCGATAGCCTGTCCGACGCGGGTTATTACCGCCCTTTTTTGAGCACAATCGGCGTCCCCGCCGCATTGGTACCGGTTTTGGGACGCTTCACAACTAATCCTGGCCCAATTTGGGCTGAGCTGGTCGCGCAAAACTATGGCGGCAATCCCAAACCCAGCAACGCCGGTGGCAACATCTATGCGCAGGGTGGAGCCAAGGTCGCCTCGGATTCCACTTCCACCCCTCCCGGCAACGCCCAGCGCCCGGTTTCCACCCAGATTACTGAGTATCTCAGCGCCAATAATGGCAAAGCCGACCCGCGCGCGCTATACAGTATATGGGCAGGGGCAAACGATATTTTTCAAAATTTCGCTGGCATTGCTGGTGGGCAAATCAATGCAACCACTTTTATCAATACCACCGTCGGAGCTGAAATTCAGCAAATTGGCCGGCTGAAAGCTGCCGGGGCCAAATATGTGCTGGTATTTGGCCTCCCCGATCTGGGTGCCACCCCACAATTTGCCGGATTAGGCGCACCCGCTGCCAAAGCAGCTACAGATCTTTCTAATGGCTTTAATACTACCCTCTGGGCCGGCCTTAAATCGAATGGAATCGAAGTCATTCCGGTCGATGCCGCCGCGCTACTGGCCGATGTGCGCGCCAATGCTGCCGCATTTGGTTTTACCAATATCACCGACCGCGCATGCGGTAACCTCCCTCCATTTACGACCGATGGCAGCTCGCAATTTTGTAACCCTGCCAATCTGGTTGCTACCAATGCCGCGACCACCTATCTTTTCGCGGATGGCGTGCACCCCACTTCTGGCGCGCATGCCGTGGTGGCCGATTTCGTGAAATCGTTGATCGATGGCCCTAATGGTGCTTCATTGCTGGCTGAAGCGCCATTGCGGACACGCGAGGCCCATATCCGCACCCTGGATACGGGTTTGCAATCGGCGGTCAGTACCCCACTAGGGAAAATCGCTGCCTTCGCCGCAGGTGACGGTGGCAAATACGATCTCAGCGCCGGAGATCTAAATCCCGCTGCGAACACTAAAAACCGTTCGGTGACAGCAGGGGTAACCATGCGCGCCTCGGAAAATGTCACGCTCGGGCTAGCTATCGGCAACACAACCTCGGATATCAATATGGGTAGTTACGGTAAATTTGAAACCGACGAGACGGCCTTTTCCCTGTTTGGTGCGGCCAAGGCAGGCGGCTTTTATTTGAACGGCAACGCTTCAGTCGCCGATATCAGCTTCGATGGCATACACCGTCATGTCAAGCTGGGTCAGGTCATGCGCGTGGCTTCCGCATCCACGAAAGGCTCCAATGCATCAGGTTCGGTTGCGCTGGGATACGATTTTGAATTGATGAAAGGTTTCAATATCGGCCCCTTCGGCTCCTTTACCTCGCAAAAAATCGATGTCAGTAGTTATGATGAAGCTGGGGCTGGTTCCGCCAATTTACGCATCAGCGAACAATCACGTATTTCGCGCGTTAGCAGCTTGGGAGTGCGCGCCAGTTATGATATGGGAGACTGGACGCCATTTCTGCGCTTTACCATGGACAAAGAGCACAAAAACAATGCGCGTGAAGTAGGGGCAAGCCCACTATCACTTGCATCCGGCAATACCTATACGATTCCCGGGTTCAAAGGCGACGATTCCTGGGCGACAGGTACCATCGGCATTCGCGGCAAAGTGCTGGATAACGTAGCGCTCACGCTGGTCTATAACAGCGTTTCCAGCAAATCGAATGTGAAGCAGGATGCGTTCACCGCCAATGTTTCCATCGGTTTTTGATCGATAGCCCTACATCGTTGTCAGTTTCAGGGCCGCTAAAAATAGCCGCGGCCCTGTGAAGTGATGTACCTTGCTCCTGTCTTGTAATACATCTCCTACATAGAGATAAGACTTCTTTCGAAACTGTCGCGAGCGAAGACAACAAGGCGCATGGGGGCGAAAAACCGGGGTTTACGGGGGTATAAATGAGCATTTTGAGCCACCGTGCAACGCCGTTATGTCAAGCGCAGTAAGTCTATTGAGAACAGCTGTTTTCTTGGTTACGGTTTGTGATAAAGTTCCCCTCTGCTTACTGTCAACACTCTGTTCGTGCTGCTTAATTTTCTACACAGGTCCAAAATGAATCTCTCAATAAAAAATTTGTTACGCCTATTTTTTCTAGCCAGCCTGACGACCCTGCTTGCCGCATGCGGCAAGAATCCCGCCCCAAGCAGTGATGCGACCATGCGCGTGCTCAACCTCAGCGTTGATATTGGCGCAGTCAACGTAGCTTACGAAGATGGCACCGATAACTATGTCAGCTTCGCCTCTGCAATAGACCGGGAGAAAAACAGCAACTACAGCACTGTAAAAGCCGGGGGCCGGAATTTTAAAGTCTCCAGCGTATCGGGTGGGGGTTCCCTCTTGCAGCAATCCATTGTTACCAGCGCGGATACGCACTACTCGCTGATACTTTTTGGTACTTCCAGTTCAGCTCGCATCCTGACCCTGGCTGACAATATGGCTGAACCTGAAAGTGGAAAAATGCGTTTGCGCGTGGTAATGGCCGCCGCTGGACTGGATGCACTGGATTTCTACCTGACTCCTTCCAATGCTGATCTGGCAACGACCAGCCCCACTTTTTCCGGATTGACGGGAGGAGCGGTAACCAGTACCGCAGACTTTACCGCCGGCCAGTACCAGTTACGCGCAACCATTTCCGGGACCAAAACCATCGTCTATGATGGCGGTAACTTTACTTTTGCGGATAAAGATCGTTATACGCTTGCCCTCTATACAGCAGGCAGCAATAAACTGGCAAATGGCGTCTTGCTCAAAAATGACGATGCCGGAATGGTGACCTACGCTAAAAATTCGTTGGGTCGCTATCGCCTCGTACAGGGCATTTCCGACTACGCGGCCGTCAATGCCATCGTCGATAACAATGTCACGTTCTCGAATGTTCCCTACAAGGGATATACGGGCTATGTCAGTGCGACTACGCAGGCGCATAACCTGAAAATCGAACCGACTGTGACGCCCGGTACTTACATTGTCAATCAGGCTCTGTCGCTTAATGCGGCTAATGATCACACTGTACTTTTGACCGGCAAGATCGGCAGCGCTTCTGCAGTAGTGGTAAGCGACAATACCTTGCCTTCATTAATTGGCAAAGCAAGAGTGCGTTTTGTGCATGGAAGCGCAGGCGCAGGAAAATTCGATGTTTTCGTCAACTACCAGATCAGCGTTTCAGCATTGGCTGAGCAATCTGCATCGGGCTATACTGATTATGACCCTAACACCTATGCATTTTCGGTCAACAATGCGGGAACCACCACCCAGTTGCTCAACCTGACCAGCGTTCTTCTCGAAGCCAACAATGTTTACACCATCTTCCTGGTAGGGCAAGCCGGTGCCTTGCAAGGGGTGCTGGTCAAAGACAATTGATTACAAACTTGCTGCACGCCTTGCAAAAGGCCGCCGTGTCTGGCGGCCTTTTGCTTTTATAGCGAATTGCAAATGATATGAAGTACATCGATGCAGCAAATCAAATGCTGCCCAGTCCCTACCCCCAGCGTAACTTCATGATCAAAATCAAAGCCGCCAGAAACAGCGTGACCATATTGGCGATAATGATAGGCCAGCTCATGACTATCAGCCCGTAAACCAGCCAGCAGATCAGTCCAAAAGTAAACAGCAAATACATCCCGAGCGAAATATCGCGTGCCGATCGCGAACGCCAGACTTTGAGCACCTGCGGAACAAAGGCGATAGTGGTGCAAAATCCGGCAATGTATCCAAGAATATCCGCTAATGTCAGCATGATAACGATGAGCTCTCAGGTTTTTAACGAGAAGGGAGTGAAGTTGGTCTCGCGGTCGTAATAGTCCTCGTTCTCCGCTTTTTTCAGCCACGCCACCAATTTGTAGGTAAACGGGGTAAATGCTACTTCCACACCGACCTTGGTTATAAACTGCGCCAGCATGACCAGCGGCAATTTATCATCGGGGATGATTCCCGTGCCATAAAACGCCAGCGGATAAAACAGGACTGAATCAACGGCCTCTCCGGCAATGGTTGAGCTGATTGTCCGGCTCCACAACCACTTGCCCTGCGTCATGATTTTCATTTTGGCCAACACGTACGAATTTACAAACTCGCCGCAAAAAAAAGCGATCAACGAAGCCAGCGCAATACGCCAGGTTGCGCCAAAGGCAATTTCATAGGCGCTTTGATTTTTCCAGAATGAGGCGGGCGGCAACGCCACAATGACATAGGCCATCATTGAGGCAAAGGCCAGCCCGGCAAAGCCCGCCCAGATCACGCGCCGTGAGCGCGCATAGCCGTAGACTTCGGTCAGAATGTCGCCAAAAACATAGGAAATGGGGAAGAACAATACCCCCGCGCCAAAGGTCAGTGCTCCCAATAATGGCGCATCGATTTGTACAATCTTTGCCGGGCCAATGAGATTGGAGCAAATCAATATGGTCACAAAGGCCGCCATGACAAATTCGTAATAACGGTAGGAGCGCTGCGGGGGTGGCGATGCCAGATCCGGTGTTTTCATACTTGAGCTTCTTTTAGCGATGAGTAAGTTGGCGTACCCGTTCAAACAAACACACAGCCGCACTGGCCGCCACATTCAGTGATTCCATCGCACCTGGCATGGGAATGCTGATGCGATGATGGGCGACTTGCATCAATGCACTGGAAAGCCCTGCGCCTTCATTACCAACCAGAAAGGCCGTCGCTTGTGTCAGATCGTAATCGTACAGGCTCGATTCCGCTTTGGGGGCCAGTGCCAGCACCTGCCCTTCTGTCGCAAATACGCGCTGCACAAACTCGACCACCTCCACCCCTTCAGAAATATCGAGTGCAAAATGTGCCCCCTGCGCCGCACGCAATACCTTAGGCGACCAGGCAAACGCACAGCCTGGGGAAAGAACAACGCGGCGCACATCGGCTGCCGCCGCACTACGCAGGATGGAGCCGACATTGCCCGGATCCTGAATGGCCTCAAGAACGACACAGCTTGTTGCATGCGCGGGTAGCGGAGCATTGGCGGGGGTATCGATCAAAGCCATTAACGCCGCGGGCGATTCCAGTGCTGAAATTTCAACCATCAAGGCATCGTCAAAACACACCACTTCAGCGCAAACCACCTTGGCCAGGATAGCTTGTGTTTCCGGGAGATCCATTGCACTGGCAGCCACGATCACCCTACGCGGCTGGCGTTGTGAAGCGCAATAAGCCTCGACCAGATGCGCCCCATCCAGAACGGTCAGCCCGGACTTTTTCCGCTCGCGTGCGCTTGAAGCCAGCTTGACCAACTGTTTAAACAGCGGGTTGTCGCGGGAATGGATGGTTTTTATCACGATAAAAACAATTTGCCCTGTGCAGCAGCATTGCGCACTGGCGCAAAGCTGTAACGATGTATTTCGCAGGGACCATATTGTTTGAGCGCGCTTAAATGCGCGGCTGTGCCATACCCTTTGTGTCGGCCGAATCCATATTGGGGGAAACTCGCATCGTGCTGTCGCATCTCTGCATCGCGTGCGGTTTTAGCCAGAATCGACGCCGCCGAAATTTCAGCCACCAGCCGGTCGCCCGCCACCATTGCGGTGCAGGAGCGTAAACCAGCTGGCGTATGTAATCCATCAATCAAAATTTCATCGGGAACCAGCGCCAGGGATTCAATGGCGCGCTTCATCGCCAGCAACGTCGCTTGCAAGATATTAAGCTGATCGATCTCTGAAGACGACGCTGAAGCAATAAACCATGCTTTTGCTTTCTCGCGAATTTCGATTGCCAGTTCCTCGCGCCGCCGTTCGCTTAATTGCTTGGAGTCGGCCAACCCTTTGATCGGCCGTCGTGGATCAAGAATCACCGCCGCCGCAAATACAGCGCCAGCAAGCGGCCCGCGGCCCGCCTCATCTACGCCGCAACGTAGCCGCACCTTCATGCTGGCGTGGCAGCCATGGAAACGTTATCCAGATAAGGCGCCAAAGCATTACCGATGCGCGTTGCATTGTCGATACTCAAACTGGCATGCAAGTCTGCAAACCGCGCGGAGAGCCGTTCTCGAACAACTTTGTGACTTATTAAATTTCCCATGGCTTGAACCAGATTGGCGGGAGTCGCCTCTTCCTGAATGAACTCAGGGACAATAAATTCACCGGACAATATATTCGGCAACCCGGCATAGGGCAAATAGGCTTTACGTTTCATCAGTGCCAAGGTAGTGGGCGACATCCGGTAGGCAATCACATGCGGGCACTTCCATAGCGCAGCCTCAAGCGTAGCCGTACCGCTCGCCACCAGTGCTACATCGGCAGCAGCCAATGCCAAATTGGCGTGTCCAAATAAAATCTGTAATGGCAGATCCTGCGCCTGCAGCTGCCAGCGCGCCGCTTCAAATTGATCGCGCGTTTCGCGTGTCGCTAACGGCACCAGAAAACGTGCCTGCGGAAACACCTTCAAAAATGCTTTGGCTGTCTCAACGAACAACGCAGCATGATAATCCAGCTCGGTTTGCCGGCTTCCCGGCAACAAGGCCACATATAAATCGTCAGCTTGAAGTTTTAGCTGCTGCCGTGCGGCCTCACGCTGCGGTTTTTGGGGAATCGCATCAGCAAGGGGATGGCCCACATAAACGACGGGAATGCCCTGCTTCTCATAGAGCGCGGCCTCAAACGGAAATACCGTCAACATGAGATTAACCGCTTGGGCAATTTTATGAATGCGTTCGCCGCGCCAGGCCCAGATCGACGGACTCACGTAATGAATCGTGGGAATGCCTGCCTGCTTGAGCGTTTTTTCCAGACCAAGATTGAAATCGGGGGCATCGATGCCGATAAATAAATGTGGGCGATGCTGAAGGAAGTAATTTTTCAACCCATTGCGTATTTGCAAAATGCCGCGAAAACGCTTGAGCACTTCGACATAACCCCGCACCGCTAGCTTTTCCATGGGGTACAAAGATTGCGCGCCCGCCGCCTGCATTCGAGGCCCGGCAATACCGATCCATTCGATATGCGGATATTTTTCTTTCAGCGCCTCGATCAGCAGACTGCCCAGCAGATCGCCCGATGCTTCTCCGGCAACAATTCCGACCTTCATCGCATTACCTGACGATACCGCGAGTGGAAGCATTCAAAAATTCGACCAGCAAATGTAGCTCGGGCGACATTGCAGCCTCTTTTGCCAGCTGAATCTTGGCTTCGGCAAAAGACAACCCGCTACGATAAAGTGTTTTATAGGCTTGCTTGATAGCCGCGAGTTGCGCGGCTGTAAAACCACGACGCTTCAACCCCTCCGCATTGATCCCCGCAGCGGCGAGTGGATTCCCTCCTACCGTGACATAAGGCGGAATATCCATCAGCACCACGCTCGACACACCACACATCGCATGCGCCCCAATGCGCACAAATTGATGCACCCCTGTAAAACCGCCCAGCGTGGCCCAATCGCCAACGTGAACATGGCCGGCCAGCTGGGTACAGTTAGCCAGCGTCGTGTTGCTGCCAACCTGACAATCGTGTGCGACGTGCACATACGCCATGATCCAGTTATCCGAACCAATGCGCGTGATGCCTGCATCCTGAACCGTGCCACGGTTGAAGCTGCAAAATTCGCGGATGGTATTGCGGTCGCCAATCTCCAGCGCAGTCGGCTCACCTTTGTATTTTTTGTCCTGATTGGCTTCACCCAGCGAAACCGAATGAAAAATACGGTTATCGCGGCCGATGCGCGTCCGGCCAGTGATGACGCAGTGATGCCCGATATGCGTCCCTTCGCCGATTTCAACCTCGCCATCGACCACCGCATCGACCACCGTATAAGCGCCAATACTCACGTTGCGCCCGATACGCGCCTGCGGCGAAACCAGCGCGGTCGGATGAATCACAGCGTGCGCATCGTGCACAGCAATTCCACTTCGCAGGCTATTTGTTCTCCCACCTTGGCGCGTGCGGCGAATTTCACCAGCCCGCGCTTTTCCATCAGTTTTTCAGCTTCCAGCAATAATGTATCGCCGGGAACGATGGGGCGTTTAAACCGCGCGCCATCCACCCCGGCAAGATAAACGACAGTACGCTCATCGCGTTTGGTGCCCATGCTTTTGAAAGCCAGCAACGCAGCGGCTTGCGCCAGCGCTTCAACGATCAACACACCAGGCATCACCGCATGATGCGGAAAATGGCCCTGAAAAAAAGGCTCGTTGGCGGTAACGTTTTTGAGCGCCACGATACGTTTTTCCGGCTCCAGCTCCAGCACCCGGTCTACCAGTAAAAACGGATAACGGTGCGGCAGGTATTCCTTGATTTCCCCGATCTCCATCACACTCATGAGGACTCCCCTTTATTTTCTCTTGCCTGTAATTGTTTTACTTTTTCCGCCAACTCATCCAGCTTGCGCAGATGGACAGCGTTTTTCAGCCACTCGCCATGCGGCATGAATGGCATGGCTGCCGTATAGGTGCCCGGCTTGATGATCGACTTGGTCACCAGCGTCATTGCCGAAATCACACAATGATCGGCGATTTCTATATGCCCAACAATAGCCGATGCCCCGCCAATCATCACCTGCGCGCCAATACGCGTACTGCCCGCAATCGCCACACACCCGGCAATAATCGTGTGATCGCCAATCACCACATTATGGCCGATCTGAATCTGGTTATCGAGCTTGACCCCATTGCCGATAATCGTATTTTCCATCGCGCCACGGTCGATGGTGGTATTGGCCCCGATCTCGCAATCGTCACCAATCACTACCCCACCCGTTTGGGGAACCTTGATCCATGCGCCTTGATCCTGGGCAAAACCAAAACCATCTGCGCCAATCACCGCGCCGGCATGCACGATGCAGCGCCGCCCCAATGTACAACCGTGATACAGCGTAGCGCGCGCCGGCAAAAACGAATCGTCGCCAATGCGCGCGCCCTCGCCCACTATCGTGCCCGGCCCCAGACGCACCCGCTCGCCAATCACTGCACCGCGACCGATGGAAACGAATTCCGCCACACTGGCCGAAGCGGCCAACGATACATCTGCGTGAATCACCGCCGAGGGGTGTACACCTGCGGCATAGCGCGGCACAGGCGAAAATAGCTGTGCCACCCTTGCAAAGTAGGCATAAGGGTTGGCTATCACAATACGCGGCAGTGTCGTGGAATTGCGATCGTTCGGGCCCACAATCACCGCCCCAGCGTGTGTGCGCCCCAGCATTTTGCGGTAACGCGAATTGGCCAGAAAAGTAATTTGATTACTTGTCGCCGCCTCGATCGTGCCCACGCCAATCAAGGGCCTGTCAACTTCGCCGACCGCTTCACCGCCTAGTTTTTCGGTTAATTCACGTAGATTCATATCATCGTATACTTACATCTGCAAAGTGGGCGTTGGGAGATAGTTTCTCTTTTTTATGAATAAGGTAAATAGCAGAATTTATTTCGGGCTTAAAGGCTTTTATTTTTTCACAAAATACTTCGATTCAACCCAGATAAAATGAATCATGTCAGTATAAACTGCATTGCCGGATTAAGGCAGGGCAAAGGCTTTGATGTGCAAGGCCTGGCTATTTAGACTGAAACAAAATCGCGGCCAAACCCCGTCAGAAAACCTATTCCGGCAAGAAAAAACAAATCCATGAAAAAAGAGTCCTAACGAATGAGTATGGTGATGTGCCGATATGCTTAATTGGGTGATCTGTATGATTGGCCTGTGCTTTGTTTCTGCATGTGCATTTAGAGGCGAAGGAAACTATAGAATATCGGAGTACGAAAGAGAGAAATTTTTTCTATCATCTTGGCCTGAGGTCAAGACGCACCTTACTCAACAACCGATACAAGACCAATATCGACTGTATCTTTACGCAGTTCAAGTTATTCATCCGCCACTACTTCGCTATGCCGATCCCATTGCTCATAGAGGTGAAGCCGCTGTTCCTTTCCTGCTTGAACAGCTCAAACAAACTAACAATGAAAGCACAGTTTCCGATATCGTCTATCTATTCAAGAGGATGGCCGATTTAAATATTTACTATGCCGATGACAACCAAGCTCTATGGTTATATCTTGTATCGCGTGCAAAACCCTATGTTGTGACAGATGGGTGGCCGCCAATAGCGCTTACATTGTTGGTTGATATTCAAGAAGCCAACCCTTCGCGTGCCAACCGCCGCCTTGGCCGACGCCTCTATGACGATCTCTGTTCATCACTAGAAATCTCTGGCAATGCACGTGCATCAGTTTGCCGGAGTCGAAGGAGTAACTGATGTTACCCTGTCTGACATACAGAACCTTGCTGTTCACCAAAAAACGCCACCGCCTCTTTCTCGTTCCGTGTGCGCCGCATCGGCGGCAAACTCTGCCAGATGCGCCGTCCGTAGGGCTTTTCCACCAGCCGCGTATCACAGATCATCAGCACGCCGCGGTCATTTTCATCGCGGATTAACCGCCCTGCCCCCTGCTTCAAGTTGATGGCCGCATGCGGCAACTGATAATCCATAAAGGCATTACCGCCTGCTTTTTTGATGGCTTCAATACGTGCGGCCAGTACGGGATCATCCGGTGGCGCAAACGGCAATTTATCGATCAGCACCAACGAGAGCGCTTCGCCTTTTACATCCACGCCTTCCCAAAACGATTGGCTGGCCACCAGCACCGCATTGCCTGCGACACGAAAGCGATCCAGCAGATCGGTACGTGTTCCCTCACCTTGTAGCATCAAGGGGAATTCAAGACCGCGTTGATCCCACGCCTCTTTAAGCAATTCGTGCGCACGTTGCATGGCGCGTAACGAGGTAAACAACAAAAACGCTCTTCCTTTGCTGGCTTCCAGCACCGGCAGCGCGGCTTTCACCACGGCTTCGGTAAAGCTGGCGGTATTCGGTTCTGGCAGACCGGTGGGGACGTACAGCAGGCCCTGGTTGGGATAGTCGAAAGGCGAGGCCCATACCTGTGCTTGAATGCGTGCTGGCGTAGAATTTTTTTCACTCTCCTCCTTATCTGGCGCGGCTTCCAGGCCCATTTCGTGCTGGTAATGAGAGAAATCGCCCTTCACGGCTAGCGTGGCCGAAGTAAAAATCCAGGCGCGTTTTTGCCCGTCGACCTGGGCGCGGAAGCTGCCGGCAATGGAAAGTGGGGTGAGGTTGAGAGATAACGAACGTTCATGAATTTCTGCCCAGCGAATGAAATCTTCAAAACTGTGATCGCGCCAACGCATCATCTGCCCAGCGAGAATTTCGGCGCGTTCCATGCAGTTGCGCAGTTCCTGCGCGCGCCCAGCCTGACTGTCCAGCGTTTCGCGCAGGGTGGAGAGGGTTTCCTGTACGTCGTTTAGAGTCTCATTGAATTCTGCGCGCACGGTCAGCAGGTTGCCAGGTAATCTCGCTGTATCTTCTTCAACAGCAAGCCGCAAGTCGCGTGCAGCTTTGTCAAGCGCTAGTGCGGCGTCTTGCAAATCTTTGAAATCGCCTGCATGCTCGATGCCCGCGAGGCGCGTATCGCGCGCCAGTTCGAGTAATTGCAAGGTAGAAACCGATTCCCCCATAAACAGCGAAGCTGTCTCCGGCAATTGGTGGGCTTCATCAAAAATAACGGTGTTGCAAGCCGGCAGCAAGTTGCTCGCATTTTCATCCTTGAGCACCAGATCGGCAAAAAACAGGTGATGGTTGACGACGACAACTTCGGCTTCCATCGCGGCTTTGCGGGCTTTCATGACAAAACAGTCGCTGTAATGTTTGCAGGTACTGCCCAGGCAGTTTTCGCGCGTCGAGGTGGCCATTGACCACACGCTGGCGCTTTCCGGTACCTCCGAAAGTTCGGCACGGTCTCCGGTGCCGCCGCCTTGCAGCGACCGATCGGCAAAACGGCGAATCGATGAGAGATAGCGAATATCCTCGCGCTGGAAAAACCGGCCTTCTGCTGCAGCTACTTCGATATGGTGCAAGCACACGTAGTTGGCGCGCCCTTTCAATAACGCCGCGGTCACCGGCACGCCCAGCGCCGCGCGCACCACCGGCAGGTCGCGATGAAAAAGCTGGTCTTGCAAGGTTTTCGAGCCGGTGGAGATGATGGTCTTGCCGCCAGAACGCAGTGTGGGCACCAGGTAGGCAAAGGTTTTACCGGTGCCGGTCCCCGCTTCGGCGATCAATACGTCTGCACGATCGATCGTAGCTTCAATGGCCTGCGCCATTTCCAGTTGCTGGGTTCGCAACCGAAAGCCAGGGATATTTTTGGCCAGCGGGCCCTCGGGGCCAAATATTTTTTCCAGATCACGCGGGGAAGACATCGCGCGACTATACCCGATGCCGGATATATATGATGTTATTCCTTTTCCAAATCAAAACTTAAATTCTCCATAAAAGGATCACGATTCTCCCCCACGCCTGCGCGGGGGCAGGGGTGGAAATTGGGAGACACCAGCTCTTGCATCAATCAGCAGACAGGTGCATGCCCGCGGTCATTTTCGGTTTTGAAAAATTAGCGACCGAAAATCACGTCTTCGCGCATCAGCAGCCGTTGCAGCAATCGTAGCGAAACTAGAATTCCGATCACGCAAAGCGCAATCGGCAGAGCAAACTGCCAGAGGGCTACCGTCTCGCCACGCAGGATTTTCATCAATACCGCCTGCTGGCCCATGGCGGGTACGGCAAATTGCCACGAGGCTTCGCGGGCATTGGCAAAAAACATCAGCGCAGGTGTCAAGGACACAACGGTGGTCAGGTAGCTCAGATAGGTTTGCGCTTCTTTATAGGTGCGGCCAAAGGTCGCAATCAGCATTTGCACGGCCGACATGAGTAAGGCAAAGGGCGCCAGTATGCCCAGAAATCCCAGCAGTTGCCATTCATTGAAGGTAAAGATCAAGGCCAGCTTGGGCATGGGGTAGTAACTCAACGTCGCCCAGAATCCCGTTAATATCAGTATGACTACCACAACCGCATAGGTGGATACCGCCAACCATTTGCCGGTCAATAAAGAAAATAGCCCAACCGGATTCATCAGCAGCGGCTCCAGCGAACCGCGCTCGCGTTCCCCGGCCGTGACATCGATGGCCATACTCATCCCTCCACTAACGCAGGCCACAAGAACGATCATGGGAATGACCAGCAAGACCATGGCAGCACGTTGTTGGGGCGTGGCCATATTGGTGCTTTCCAGTTCCACCACACGGTTAATATTCGGCGACACGCCGCGCATGATCAGCCGCTGGGTAGACACTTCAGCATTGAATCCGCGAATCAGCGTGCGGATTACGCTAATGGCAGGCCCAGCTGAAGTCCGCGAATCGTCGAACACCATTTCAATTTTTGCCGGTTGCCCGCGGGCAAAATCCTGTTGAAAATCCGCACCGATGACCAATACAGCGTCCAACTTGCCCTTCTCGACTTGTTCGCGAAAGTCGGCGGGGGCATCGATGAGCGTCATATTCTGGCGCAACAAATAATTGACTAGCACGGGAGCATGTTCACGACCGACAATCTGCACCTCGCGCTTTTCGGCTTTGTCCTCCAGGTCCGAAATGAAATTCGACATCAAAATCAGCACGACCGGCCCCATGACCACCGAAAGCAGCAGAATCATCAACAGTGTGCGCTTGTCGCGCGTATGGTCAGTCAACTCTTTTTTAAATACAGTGAAAACCGTACTCATGAGGTGGCCTCGCGCTCGATGATGGTCACAAATGCTTCTTCCAGTGTAATCTCCCCACTCTGTTCGCGAATTTGCTCGGCACTCCCCCTTGCTGCAATACGGCCGCTGGAAATCACCACGATGTCATCGCACAGCGCCGCCACTTCCTGCATGATGTGGCTGGAAAAAATGATGCATTTACCCCGCGCCTTCAACGCCAGAATCACCTCGCGCATGGCGCGCGTGGTCATGATGTCCAGCCCATTGGTCGGCTCGTCGAGGATGACATTTTGCGGATCGTGAATCAGTGCGCGGGCAATGGCCGTTTTCATGCGCTCGCCCTGTGAAAATCCGCCTGTCGGCCGGTCGAGAATAGTGTGCATATCGAGCAGGCTGGCCAATTCAGCTGCGCGCTGATCAATTTCAGCACGCGGCATGCCGCGCAATTCGCCGTAGTAGCGAATGTTCTCGCGCGCCGTCATACGCGCATACAAACCGCGTGCATCTGACAGTACGCCCAGCCGCGCACGGGCGCGGATTGGTTCTTTGCTCACATCGATGCCATCGACCAGCGCCTGTCCTGCTGTGGGGTGGATCAACGACGCCAGCATGCGCAGCGTAGTCGTTTTACCTGCGCCATTCGGGCCCAGCAGCCCCGTTACGACGCCATCACGGGCGATAAAGCTCACCTTGTCAACAGCATGGATGGTCTGCGTACGGGTTTTAAAAATTTTGCCGAGTTCGCGCGCCTCAATCATGGCTAGGTTTGAAAGAAAAGAATCGAAATATACGCTGAGAAATCGTGCTTTTCATTAGGACTTCTTTCGAAACTTGCTGAGCTTGACATAACGGCGTTGCACGGTGGCTCAAAATCCTCATTTACTCCCTTGTAAACTCCGGTTTTCGCTGCCATGCGCTGGTCTTCGCTCGCGACAGTTTCGAAAGAAGTCTATTTATGCCTTTAAGGAACTTCTGATTAAATCCCACATGGCCGCGCCCTCACCAAAAAAGGGGAAAGCAAAAGGCTGGGCTTGATCCAACAGCAGCACGCAGCTTCTTGCTTGGTGTGCATCTCAGTTGTTTCATGAGCTTTATGCTATTCACCAACCTGTTTTTTGCACTCATTCCCGGCAACTCGCATTGCTGTCTTTTGCCACACTAGCAGGACCTTATTTCAGCTTGCGCGACCCATCGGGATAAAACGCCTCATCACGCAGCAGCGCGCCTTCCTTGTTGTATTCCTTGCGCGCCACCAGCACCCCATCCTTGTACTGCGCCTCCGAAGCCAGTTGCCCATTGTCGTGCCAGGTTTTCTCGGCACCCTCACGTTTGCCTGCACGGTAATCAGTTTCACTTTTACGGCTACCGTTGGCATAGAAAGTTGTTGCTAAGCCGTTCGGCACTGCATCGGGCCAGTACGTACCCAACGTTGCGCCATAGCTGGAAGCTGCGCGAAGCTGCGGTTCAAACCAGCTGGCTTCCTGTTTCATCGGACGCCCGCCTGCCCGGCGCGAGACATATTGACCGGTTGATTTTGCTTTGCCATCGTCCCAAAACGATTTGGCAATGAATTCGTCGCCCTTGCGAATCACTTCCTGTTCGACATTGCCATTTTGGTAAAAACGCCGCTCTTTTTCCAGAATACCGTCGCGCCACTCGCGCTCAGCACTGGCTTGCGCCATGCCACGGTGAAATTCACGTTCGATCCCATCGTACACACCTGCGGAAAAATGAACTTCACGACTGGGATTTTTACCATCTTCCTGAAAACTTTTTGCAACACCATTCAATAACCCGGCCTTCCATTCCTCGCGTGACACCAATGTACCTTCCGGTCGATAGCGCTCCTGCCGGCCATCAAACAGGCCTTGTTTAAACGATAACTCTTCACGTAGCGTTCCGTTGGGGTAATAAATACTCAATCGCCCTGAATAATTGGCATATTTGCGCCCAGGCATACCCAATCCGCTGCCATTTCCGGCGCGTAAACCGATCAGCTTGCCGTCCTCGCTGAATTCGCGGGAAATTGCCATGCTTCTCTCATTTTTTCCGTCAGCAAACTCGGTTTCCCGTTTGATTTTGCCGCTTGGATAAAAGCTGCGGGAGGGGCCGGTTTCCTGATCGTTTTCATATTTCGTCTCGCTTTCCAGCGTGCCTTTCTTGGCATAGACGCGAGTGGTGCCATGTTTTTTGCCTTCCCGATATTCGGTGAGCGTCGTTTTGCCATCCATCCAGCTCACCGATTTCTCGGTACCGTGCAACTTACCTTTGACATAGGGAATTTCACGGCTTGGTTTGCCCGTATCTTTTTCGACGCACTTGACGATCCCGGTGAGATTAGCCGTAGAGGCACCGTTATCCAGATTGATATGTTTGCCATCCACATTGCAATCGTTACCCAATGCGTATGCCTGAGCGGTCAGGGTTAATAATGCGATGCCCAGTACGGGCCGCAAAAAATTCGGCAGCGGTTTTAATTCAGTTGTGCAAGAAATAAACATTTTCATTTTCCATTTCAATAAAATTGCGCGATCAAAAATCCTGGTGCTTAGCTGAAACTGATTGTAAAGGTTTTCAGTAAAACTATTGAGCCTTGCCTTGCAATGTTTTCGCTTGCGGCGCGCTGTAAAAGAGTGGCCGGGGCAATTTGGCAAGGCACTTACCATCTGCCTGCAACAAGTCGGCGCTTTCAACAAACCGGGTAATCAAATCGGGCGCACATCCCTGACTGGAAACGCCGTGACTCAAATGGGGGGCGATAATGTGTTTGGCCCGCCGCAGATTTTTTGCTACGGCCTCGGCATGCCGGGGCGGCGTAGCGGGATCAGCTCCGCCTGAAAATAACAACGTGGGAATATCGCTTTTCAGCGGTAAATAATAGGCTTCGTCGACTTTTGTGCGCGGCCAGATTTCACACTGCTGGGCAAGTTCATGGATCAACGCAGGGCCAAATGGTCTGTGCGCTTCCGCTTCCTGCAGCGTTTCCTTGCTCAAGCGCGGCCAATCCTCGGCGCACAGTACTGATAGACGCATGCCAGTACTCAGATTACTGGAAGCACCGTTTTCAAAGGTGTCAACGAGCGTTAGCATGGGGGCAAAATTTCCCTGCAAGGCCTGATCGACAATAGCAGGTGTCAGCGCAGCCAAACTAGGGACATATAACGACGCGAACACTGCACCCAAAGCAATATCCCGTGTTATTTCCAGGCTTAACAGCTCCCCGGTCACCGGATCGGCGACCGTTAAGCGCCGAGGCGTGACCAGCGATTCGCTCAAACGCTCGAGCCGTACGACCAGACTATCCTTGCCCTGCGCTGCCTTGACTAAACATCCATTCTCTGCGGCACATTCGGCGGAAAGCCGGGCCAACGCTGCCTCAGCATCGAAGGTGAAACTGACGGGAATGCCCATACCCGCGGGCGCCACCCCATCAAGCACCATGCTGCGTACGACATACGGGTACAACCGCGCGTATTCCAGCGCCGCACGCGTTCCGTAACTGGCGCCCCATAGATTAATTTGCTTGTATCCCAAGCGCAGGCGAACCGCTTCGATATCGGCCATGGCAAAAGTCGTCGCGTAAAAAGCCGGGGCGGCATGAGTTTGCAATGCATCCAGACATTTTTTTGCCGCAGTGCGCGCATCGTGTGCCGGTGCATCTACGCGAATCAACATTAGCGCCCTGCCTTCCGCAGGGCAATCCAGCGCATTGGATTTTCCTGTGCCCCGCTGATCGATAAATACGATATCGCGCCGGCGATTCAGCTTGGCGAAAATACCCTGAACAGCAGGCGCAATCTTGATTGCGCTTTGACCGGGCCCGCCGGCAAAAACAAAGAGCGGATCGGGATCGCGGCGGCTGGCCTTGGCGGGAATCACCGCATAATGAATAGCAATGCGTCTGCCATTGGTGGTATGGGCTGCTGAAGGATTTTCCAACACGGTAATACTGCCACAGCGTACATCGTTTTCCAGCCCCTTGATACGGCAGGGCGACAGCGCGCTATCCAGCCCATTATTGTTGTTTGCATAGACTGGAAAAATCAGGGTTGCCCATGCAATGAACAGGAAGAGGTTTGAAAAAATAGGGAAATAAAATTTCTTGCGCATAAAAATTGGGCGTAAAAACTTCGCAAACCATAACCGACTGTGCCGGGGAAGTCAAAGCCATGCCTCGCCTGCCTTATTATTTCGGCCCTCTATAATAACGGGATGCCCACTCCCCTCTTCCCCAAAAACGATCCCGCCGATGTTGCTTTTTGGGAAAGCCGCTATGCGGCCGCCTACACACCTTGGGACCAAGCGGGAATACCGCAACTGATTCAGGAGTATGCAGATAAACAAACCATGCCGCGCTGTGTACTGGTGCCAGGATGCGGTGCGGCCTATGAAGCACGCTATTTCTGTGAACGTGGCTGGGATGTGCTGGCGATCGATTTCAGTCTCAAGGCCGTCGAAACCGCGACGGCATTACTAGGCCATTTTGCAAGCATCGTACGCCTTGACGATTTTTTTACGCTGGATCCACGAGAAAAGCACTACGATCTTGTTTATGAGCGGGCATTTTTGTGCGCCTTACCGCGACGTCTACGGCCGAATTGGGCAGCGCATATGGCAAAGCTACTACAACCGGGCGGTCAGTTAGTTGGCTACTTTTTTTTCGACGAAGGTGAACGCGGCCCGCCATTTGGATTAAAGGACGGTGAAATAACCGCTTTATTAAGCAAAAACTTTACGTTGATCGAAGAAAAAATACCAACCGATTCGATTCCCGTATTTGCAGAGAAGGAAAAATGGCAAATTTGGCAACGTAAATAGACGAATACAATACAGCTACTATTCTCCAAGGGGGAAAAATTGAGCTTGCTCGACGACCTTAAAAAAGAAGCCAATTCCATCAGGAACCGGGAAGCAGTAAATACACATGCCTTAAAAACCAATGTCGTAGCGATAGATCAAGGTTTGCGCAAGATATTTGACTACTTCAATGAGTTGTTTAAACAACTCAATATCATCAAACCGCTTTGCGAGACGTCATACCACTTGCACGGCGTCGGCGCTCTGGAAAATTTGATGCAAATCGATTACCGCATCGAATATCGTACATCTCGGCGTATTGATAGCGAGCAATTTGAAAGCCTCGACATTACCTTCAAACGTACCAAACCCGGTCAGATCACCGTTCGGCGCGATGCGGAACAGATCGAAAAATTCCGCGATCTGCTTTGGCAAAGTAACTTGCGCTATGTATCAGAGCCGTTTCACAATAAGCGACGTTTGGCGATTTACGAAATTTTTAAAATCGACCAGGAGGTAATCTGTGGTGCAGCTATCGCAGGCGAATTCGATAACGGGCTGATTAATTTCAGGCTCAAAAACGTCGAAGATTTTGGCCCAACGGGCTATACGCTCAAACCAGAATCATTGACCGAGCAAGCATTGGAGGAATTCGCCATGCTGCTAATCGGCAAAAAATCGGGTTTCAAAAAATTCAATTACCATCCGGATTTCGATCCTGTTTCAACCGGGCCATTCGCGCGCGCTGCGGAGATCAAAATTCCTGCTTACATTATCGACTCAACCCCTCCACCTGAAGAAAAAAAAGCGGGGCTACTCACCCAGATCAAATCGTTATTAAAAAAGCCGGAGAGTTAATTTCCAACAGCAGCAGAAAAAAATGCGACCAGCAATAATGCTAGGGCTCAACAGCATTTACATCTTTATATGCGATTAGCCTCAGAAAAATTTTAACGGCTTTTTTTGCTTCCCAGCCGCAATAGGTCTTCTCCGGTATGCAGCGGCAGTGTTCAGTTCCCTGCCACCTGCTTCGATTTGTTTCAATATCGCTCGTATTTGTTCATCACAGAAGCTCGACTGTGTGGTTCGAGTTCTTCTCATTTGATTGAAAAAATTCAACTTTAATAAAGCCCAGTTTTTCGAGAACGTTAAACGGAGTTTACGGCAAGCCTATAAATAAAAATTGAACCTTTCTGAAGAAACTTACGACTTGTATTTTGCGACGATCAATCGCTATAAGTTAATGATAATTAAAGATTATTTAACCTTACCTAACTCTTTCTTCAGGGAAAAAAACACCATGAAACTTTTGCAATGGAGTGCTGTTGTAGCAGCACTCGCTATCTTCCAAGCACATGCCGAAATCCCGCGCCCGGCTTCGCAAACCACGGTTACGGTGGTGTACACAGACTCTTCTTCATCCCTCCCGACTGAAGAGGTATCGTTCGAATTTGATAGGGTTTACGCGCTTCTACAGGAAAGCCGAGATAAAAAAGCCCCCACTACTATTACTATCCCGCTCGGCAATCAGGGGTTTGCCGAGTTCACAGTACAAGGTGTTACCAAGCACATCGGTCAAGTTATGTGGACAGGCAGGCAATTTGCTCCTGTACAACATTTTTATCTTGGCTTTGCAGGTACTGCAAAAAACGGCGATCGGGTGCAAGGTTTTATTAGTGACCAGAGTTTCAGCGCGATTGTGCAAAACAGCGAAGCCGGGCGAATTCTAGTGCAATCCAAGTCATTACAAGTTGGCGATGGCAAGCCAGGTTCTGGCGATACGGCTGTTGTGGAAGCACTGGAATCTCATTCTGCAAAATTGGAGCCTGATCTCAACCCCGCCGATTTCAAATCGCCCGTAGACGCTAATGGTTTGGTGAGACTGCGCCATATTGGGTTGTTTTTTACCCTGACTGATAATATTTTCCATACCATCGATCCGAATGGCGATCCTTTGGTGTTCAACCAGAAGGTGGTCGATTGGGTAACGAATTTTTCTATGCAGGTGAATGCCCTATTGATGGCTGAGATCGGTGTTACGATCGATCCGATTAGTGCTCTTGGCCCCAATGGAGAGCTATTGGAGCCCGAAAAAGATGGGGTAAAGTTTATTGTGCAACCCCAAGGCGGTTTTTCGGGGCAACCCAGCAACAGTATTTTTGGCGATCCTAGCGTTCCCTTCACTGCAGTAGGATGGGCCATTGCCAATCATGAATTTCAAGCCTGGATTGTCAGTGGACAACCCAATTTGGCTGCTTGGTGGGATGCAGGGATGGTGTTAGGAGCCATTGACGATAGTATTAACACTGACCCCTCTGAGTCTAAAGCCTACATATCAGGATTGTGCGATCCTCTCCATAAAGGCAAATCATACAGAGCCCCGCCGAAAGATGGGTTTGACAAAATTCAACATATAGAAGGTGCGTTGCACGAACTGGGCCATCTGATGGGGGCTCTTCATACATTTTCTTCACAGATTGGCGACTGCGCATCGACTTTTAATGCCTCTAGCGCCATCGAGCCCGGCAGCGGCAGCACGCGTATGTCGTACATCGGGCAATGTGCGCCGGATATTGTCGAACCTTATGACCCCAATAAATTTTATTACTTCCACGGCAAATCGATCGAGCAAATCAACGCTTTTCTCACTAACCTGGAAGCCTCCAATACCTGTATTTCCCATGCACCTACCAAAAATAGACCTCCCGTTTTAACGGTCAGCAAGAACCCCCAACTCAATGTCGTTCCAAAAGATGTACGCTTTGAGTTGACTGCCCATCTGGCCGACCCCGAGCTGGACGATCTGGTCACGGCCGCTTTTCAAAATAAGGACCCCTCCCTTATTCCCCAGAAGGCCAAGCTGGAAGGCGCTGGCAGAGTCAATTGGGAACAAATCGATCTGTTCGGCACCAATCCAGGCCCTGTCTATCGCTCCTTCCCGCCTCAAATTGCCGACCACAATTTTATTATTCCAATCCCCTTTCATTATTTGAAATATTATTCTCGCTCGTTTCCCAATAAAAAGACGCCGCTAGGGACGCAATGGGATCCATTGATGACTGAGGCCGCACAGTTAACCTTTCGCGCTACCGCCTGGGATACGAATGCGGATGCTGGCGCCGGTTTCCCGGCTTTTGTATCAGCCGACGTGCCGGTGACAGTAAACGGTGACAAGCCCTGGTTTATTTTTCCACAGGCTAACAAGATGCTCACGGCAGGGATGCCCTACGATATCACCTGGTTGCCCAATTTTGCAGCCAGCCAAGCCAAGTTTTTTTCGCTGGTGATTTCTTATAGGGATCCCTGGTTTAGCTGGCGGAAGCTCAATGTCGAATATGGGGCGCCGGGTAGCAAGGCAGTATTCCCCGCAATTGTGTTCCCCTCCCAGCTGGTGATGCCTTATACCACGCAGGTTCGCCTGGAATATAAGACTTTGGGGGATGTCACCTGGTATGTGGAGTCCGCTGAGTTTAACGTAGTCCCGTAAGCAAGTATCGTACGTTCCTGAATGTTCTCCCGGTTATGACCGATCAAGGTCATAACCGGGAGGTTTTTTGCTTCTAAAATCGATTAATTTTTAAAACCTATAGGGCCCCTTAGCCCATCCGGAAACTGCCTGGCCATTTCATCGAGGCGGTCGGTAAACAGTCCGTCTACTCCCATCTCCAGCAATTCCCGCACGCGCGCGGGATCGTTTACCGTGTAGGTCAATACGCGATAGCCAAGGTCGTGAAAAAATCGCACCCCATCAGGCGTAATATGCTGGTGATGCGCATGGATCGATACGCACTGTAATTCCTGCAAAAGCGGCAAATGTTCTTTTACGGGCTGTTCAACCAGTAATCCCATAGGCAATGCCGATGCTGCGGCACGCGCCGCGCGCAACGTCTCGATACTGAACGATGAGATCAAGGGTTGTACCAGCCGATCGGCCCATAGCTCGCGGCATAGTTCGGCAACCCTTTTCCCCGTCACCATTTCACGGCCCGCGCAGGGTTTGATTTCGACGTTCGCCATCAAACCAAGGCCGTGTAAATACTTGGCGACGGTTGAAAAGCGGGCCACGGGTTCGCCGCGAAATGCCGCACCATGCCAGCTTCCGGCATCGAGCTGCTCAAGCTCCGCAATGGTTTTTTCGGCGACAAATCCCTGCCCATTGGTCGTTCGTTCCAGCGTTGAATCATGCATCAGAATCGCAATATCATCAGCGGTGAGTTTGACATCGAATTCAAATGCAAAGTACCCGCGCTCATAGCCTTTTTTCATCGCGGCCAGCGTATTTTCCGGCGCCAGCGATCCACCACCGCGATGCGCGAACAGTAGCGGATAAGGCCAGTTTGCGTTGGTTCTACTCATGACACGGCTCCTTCAATAAGGTGGCGAAGCAAAAAAAGCGCAGCAATGGAAAACACAGCCGCCAGCAAATCATCGAACATCACACCGAACCCACCTTTTAGCGAGCGGTCAAAATACCGAATCGGCCAGGGTTTCCAGATATCGAATAGTCTGAATAACAGAAACGCCACCCCATACCAACTCCAGCGCGGGGGAGTAAAGATCAGTACCAGAAAAAATGCGGCGATTTCGTCAATCACGATACTGCCATGATCGGCTATGCCGCAATCCTGCCCGGTACGCGCAGCCGCCCAGACACCGACCATAAACAAAAACAAAACCAGTACGCCCATTGCTCCGGTCAAGGGGATCAAGCTGGCCAGCCAAAACAAGGGAAATGCCACCAGCGTGCCCCAAGTCCCCGGCGCATGGCGCGCCAGGCCTGCCCCCATGCCTAGCGCAATAAAATGGGCGGGATGCGCCAGCAGAAATTGACGATCAGGTTTCATATCGATGGAAAACTATCGGCAAAATGATCGAATCCGGCTTTTACGGGTTGAAAGCATTTACCCTCACGATCTACTACTTTTACTTCTGCCTCCCCTTCCACCATGAAACCGATACGGTGTAGGCCCAGTGTCAAGGCGCGGGCGATGTCATCGATTTTCGCGCGTTGCAGAGGCGATGCGGTAAAACACAACTCATAGTCATCGCCGCCTGAAAGCAAACATTCATGGTTAAGCGGCTCGGCTACCGATTGTAATACGCGCGATCGCGGCAGCGCCTCTAAAAACAATTGTGCAGCGCAGCCGGATCGTTGACAGATATGCCGTAAATCAGCCACTAGCCCATCGGAAATATCGATGGCCGCATGTGCGACGCCGCGTAAGGCCAAGCCAAGGGCAATCCGTGGCACGGGGCAATGCAGCCGATGGGCAATGGATTGAAAATCCTCGTGGCCAAGCTGAATACGCCCTTGAAGATGCGCCAGCGTCAGCGCGGCATCGCCCAGCGAGCCGGATACCCAGATGTCATCAGCAGCCTTTGCCTCGTCGCGTCGCAGTGCTTGACCGGGCGGCACTTCGCCGATCACGGTCAAGGTCAGCGACAAGGGGCCACGGGTCGTATCGCCCCCGATCAGGGCCACTCCGTGCAGGTCGGCCAGGGAAAACAGCCCACGCGACAGCTCGGAAAGCCACGCCTCATCGATATGCGGCAAGGTCAGCGCCAGCGTTACCCAGCGCGGCGCGGCGCCCATTGCGGCCAGGTCGGACAAGTTAACGGCCAGCGCTTTATGCCCTACGCCATACGGATCAGCGTCGGCAAAAAAATGCCTGCCACTCACGAGCGTATCGGTCGAGATCGCGAGTTCCCGATCAGCTGACGGCCGCACCAGCGCGCAATCGTCGCCAATGCCCAGTACCACACCGGATACAGGGCGTACAAAATGACGAGCGATTAATCTGAATTCGGGTGTTTGTCCCAGCATGGAAGCATTTTGGTCAAAAATTTATTTACTGATATTACGCATCGCCAAGGAATTTTTTGCCAGGAAAATCCATGTTACAGAAAAATCATTTTGCTTCGGCATCGCTTCACTGTTTCAACAATCCACAACCAGATTTCCCCCTTTTTAAAGGGGGATCGAGAGGGATTTTCGCTGCTTGTCGCAGGTTAAGCGACCGCAAATCTCCCCTCCGCCCCTCTTTTCCAAAGAGGGGAACCTAAGCGGAAATCTTTTCACGGATTGACCATTCATAGGCAGCTGCTTTGCTTCTGCGTAACATCAGTTATTTACATTCGACAAGGGATCAAGCCCGCGGACGAGCAATTTCTTCAGCGCGAACCGCAGCAGCCAGCTTGTCCAGCACCCCATTTACATATTTGTGCCCTTCCGTGCCGCCGTAGCTTTTGGCCAGTTCGATGGCCTCATTGATGATGACGCGATAAGGCGTGGCAGGTTGCATAATCAACTCATAACCCGCCAATAAAAGTATGCCCCGCTCAATCGGACTGATTTCTTGCCAGGTGCGATCCAGGTATGCAGCCATTTTTTCCTGCAAATCGGGAGCAATTTGTATCGCCCCGGTTACCAGCGTAAGAAAAAACTGCGGATCCGCTTTTGAAAAACCTTCTGCAGCGCGGTATTGCTGTTCAAGTTCGGCTGTACCAGGGCTGGCTAATTGCCATTGATAAAGCGCCTGCAGCGCAAATTCACGTGACTTACGCCGGCGATTCCCCGTTGGCTGTTTTTTTTCTTTCATCATGCAGCCGACTGCGTAATGCCGCGCAGCAAATGCGCCATTTCAATGGCTACACGAGCGCAATCGGCACCTTTTTCCTGCGTACGGGCTTGCGCCTGCTCATCGGTGTTGGTAGTCAAAATTCCATTCGCAATGGGTACCCCGGTTTGTAGCATAACGTCCATCACACCACGACAAGATTCATTGGCCACAATTTCGAAGTGATAGGTTTCACCACGGATCACCGCACCAATGGCAATCAGCGCCTGATATTTTTGCGTGAGGGCCAAAGCTTGCAAAACGACCGGCATTTCCAGGGCTCCCGGCACGGCAGCAAGCGTAATGTTTTCCTTTTTTACACCACATTGGCGCAGCTCCTTTTCGCAGGCCTCCACCATGCGATTGACAATGGATGCATTGAATCGGCTGTGAACGATAGCAATTTTCAGACCAGCCCCATCGAGTTGAATAGCCATGGATTTATACCGCTTTCAATTTACGTTCTGAGGTGGGCGGTACATAGTCCACGATCTCCAGATCGAAACCCGCCATCGACGGTATTTTTTTCGGCCACGCCATGATGCGCAGTTTACGGACATTCAATTGGCGCAGGATTTGCGCCCCAATTCCGTGCAAGCGCGGATCCCACGAGCCGGTTCGTTTGGTCATGGGTTCTCTGGAGGCCATGCATGCTAGCAACTCCTCAGCACTCTCCTGCCGACGCAGCAAGACAATCACCCCGCTGCCCTCGGTGGCAATGAGCCGCATAGCTTCAGCCACCGAATAGGCATGGCGGCCATTGTCAAAATCAAAAAAATCAAGCGAAGTGAAAGGCTCATGGACGCGGGTAAGGATGGGTAGCTCAGGCCGCAACTCACCGCGCGTTAGCGCCAGATGAACTTCATCTGCGATACGGTCATGAAAGGCATACAGCGTAAAAGGCCCATAAGGCGTGCTAATGGCATGTTTCGAGACCTGTTCGACCAGAGTTTCGTTGATCGAACGATGGCGGATCAGATCGGCAATGGTGCCTACCTTCAAGCCATGCCGTTTTGCAAAGGGAAGCAAATCCGGCAAACGCGCCATGGAACCATCTTCATTCAATATTTCGCAGATCACACCAGCGGGATTCAATCCGGCAAGCTGCGCCAGATCGCAGGCTGCTTCCGTATGGCCGGCACGTACCAGAACGCCGCCCTCGCGTGCAATCAAGGGAAAAATATGGCCGGGCTGCACAATATCTTCTGGCCGGGCATGCCGGGCGTTGGCAACCTGAATCGTGCGTGCGCGATCCGCCGCTGAAATGCCGGTTGTGACGCCACTAGCGGCCTCGATCGAAGCGGTAAACGCCGTTCCATGCAACGTACGGTTATCCGCCACCATAGGCGCCAGATTCAGCTGCCGGGCACGCACTTCGGTGATCGGCATACAGATCAATCCACGCGCATGCATGGCCATGAAGTTAATCGCGGCGGGGGTAATAAAATCTGCCGCCATAATGAGATCGCCTTCGTTTTCGCGGCTTTCTTCATCCACCAAAACAACCATTTTCCCCTGGCGGATATCTTCAATTATTTCCGTGGTTGAATGAGTAGCCATGAATTTCCTCGTCGTTGGTAATAGACTTCTTTCGAAACTTGCTGCGCTTGACATAACGGCGTTGCACAGTGGCTCAACATCCTCGTTTACTTGCTTACTGATGTTACGCAGAAGCAAGGCAGTTTGTCTATGAAATAGAAAACTTGTGAAAAAATTTCCGCTTAGGTTCCCCTCTTTGAAAAAGAGGGGCGGAGGGGAGATTGAGAGTGGTTGTTTTAGCATCAAACCTCAGCGCCAAATATTTTCAATCCCCCTCGATCCCCCTTTTTCAAAGGGGGAGGCCTGATCGTCGATGTTTAAAGCAGTGATATCAAAGCAAAACAATTTTTTCGTGATATTTGTTTTTCCGGCAAAAAAATTTTCCTTTAGTAGTGCGTTAACATCAGTTCCTTAGAAAGGGCTGCATTATACGGCAGTCCCTTACCCGTATCAGGGCAAGGCAATGTCTATCATCTGCCAATGAAAAGCATCATTGCACTGTAATGCCACGCTTTGCTTACCCCAGTCCGGTAGCACCCAGCGCGTACAAACCTGTCCTTGTATGCGATGAATATGCCGCGCAGGCCGGTGGGTATGCCCATGAATCAGCGCAGGGTACGCGTGCTGCTGCAATACGGACGCCACCGTATCCCCATTCACGTCCATGATCTCCACCAATTTGGCTGCTTTGGCCTGCTCGCTTTGCTTGCGTAACCCCATGACCATCGCTTCACGCACCCGATACGATTGGGCAAGAAAGGCATGACGCCAGCCGGGTTGCCTGACTTCCTCGCGAAAACGCTGATAATCCAGATCATCGGTACATAAGGTATCGCCGTGCATCAATAGCACGCGCTGTCCATATAAATGAATCAAGGTTGGGTCAGGCAGAATTTCAAATCCTGCTTGCCGGGCAAAACGTTCACCCACCAGAAAGTCCCGATTGCCGGCCATAAAGAACACTTTTACGCCGCGCTGCGCGAGTGCTCCGATTGCCAATGCAACGTCCTGACTCATGGGGTCGTGGTCGAGCATGTCGTCGCCCAGCCAGTACTCAAACAAATCGCCCAGAATGTAAAGCGCCTCGGCCTGAGGAGCCATTTTGTGCAGAAAATGAAAAAACAGCGCTGTAGTTTGCGGAAAGGCATTGGCCAGATGCAGATCGGATATAAAAAGGGTATGCGCCATACAATTAAGAGGTTTTTTACCAAATTCCGAAAGCAAAAAATACGTTCATCACAGCCCGGTTTGTCACAGCCCTGTTTTTTCTGCGCGAATCAGCCACTTTTCTCCGTACTTCACCAATTTGAAGGTTTTTATATTTTCGCTTTTTTGTTCATTCACCAGCCAGGATTGGCGAAATACGACAAAAGCCTCCCTGCCAGCGGGATTGATTTTGATAGAAACAATTCTGACGGTTATCACACCTTCCCGTGGGTTATTAGCCCGAAGACGACGCATACGCGCCCACCCTTCACGCCTGTCACTAAGTGGCGCTGCAAAATCCGGTGCATAAAAAGCCAGAAAATCCTCTATCCGCTTGCCTGACCACGATTTGGCCCAGGCATTAACCATTGTCCTGATCTGCTCTTGCGCTGCATCGTTGATAGCCGATTTGTCTTCTGCACCAGAGACAGCGCGTAGGGCTTTGTCGATATGGGTTTGCGGGGTTTCTTTTTTCAGGCTGGAAGGCGCGTCTTGCTCGAACGCGAACAGTCGTTTGATAACAGCTGCTTTCATGGAAATGGCCGTATTCGATTGATCAAACTTCAACGCATTATCATAAGAACGGCGGGCAAGGTGGGCATAAATATCTCCTAAATTTTCGTAAGCCGTGGTGTAATCAGGATGAAGATGAATGACCAACTCCAGCATTGCGCTGGCCTCTTCATACCTTTGTTGCAATGCATACAATACGGCCAAGTTATTGTAAGGTTCGGGCAGCGTAGGATAGTCCTCGGTTAAACCAATCAGAATCGGGATGGCATCGGATATTTTTTTCTGGTCGGTCAAGATCAGCGCCTTGAGAAAGCGGGCCTGCGCTTCCTTGGGCTGCTGCGCCAATAATGCATTCACTTTCTCTAATGCAAGATCAAGTTCCCCTTTTGCATATAGCGCGTTGGCTTGTTCAAAATCACCAGAAAATACAAGTGTAGAAAAGAAAAAAATACAGGCTATGAGTAGCCTGTGCAAATTTACCTTTCTGTTTCGTTTATCAAACGATATTTTTAGCATCATTTCCCTACGAAATGACTATAAATCAAAAGAGCGGCCATTGCCGCTCTTTTGACTACTAAAAAACGACCACTTCATCAAAGACATTCGGCCTTTTCGATAACGACGGGTTCATTCGGCACATTTTGGAGCAGTCCTTTATTACCCGTTGCAACCCCTTTTATTTTGTCCACGACATCCGTCCCTTCCACGACTTTGCCGAATACGGCATACCCGAAATTGGCTGGTCCGGCATGATTAAGAAAATCGTTGTCCTTGACATTGATGAAGAATTGCGAAGTAGCCGAATCCACAACGTTGGTGCGCGCCATAGCCACCGTGTATTTGTTGTTTTTTAGTCCGTTGGCAGCTTCATTCTTGATAGCCATCTCAACCGGTTTTTGCATCATATCCTTGGTAAATCCTCCACCCTGAATCATGAAATTATCGATAACGCGATGAAAAATCGTTCCATTGTAATGACCATTTTCAACATACTTCACAAAATTAGCGGTTGAAACCGGTGCTTTTTCCTTGTCGAGTTCAAGCGTCATGGCGCCCATCGAGGTGGTCAATTTGATTTTCACTGGATTATTTCCTTTATCGTCAAGTTTGCAGGAATTAGTCTTTGTCGAAGCGTTTTTAGCATCTTTAGCCGGCGTCGATTTTGCTGACGCCGCCTTAGCTGCAGTTTTGGGAGGCGTTGTAGCTCCTGCAAATACAGATAAGACCATACTGCTCGCAGCCAAAAAAATTAAAAATGAACGAACGAATAGACAAGAATGCATGAGACTTTCTCCTTTGTGGTTGTTGTAACAAGATATTTTAATCACTTCGGGTTTAATTTTCCGCAGCATATTGGCCATTATGTGACTGTTGCTTCATGAATAATTTTCCAGACACCATTTTCGAACGTCCAGTACTGGCGTTTTTTAGTACGCAACAGTTTATGTTTATCTTTAAATTGTTGATCGAAGGTCATCATGACCATTGGACTCTCGTTCGGATAGTCAAAGACGGATAAATTCGATATCTTGACTTTAATGCCTCCTTTTTTTAGCACTCTTTTACTGCGATAGTAAAGCGCCCACGTTTTAAAATCTTTTCCATCCGCGTTAAATTTTCGGGAATAGTGACTGAGATAAAAGTTGATATTGGCGCTTTCCCGGTCCTTTTTCCATTTTCCAATTAGTTTGTTAAAAACGGCGCGTTCTTCCTGCCACTGCTCCGATGTCACCCATTTTATTCTCGGGAGAATAATGACTGGTGTACTGCCAATATCAATATATTTCGCAATCGTCAGTAAATCGTCATTACTTAGTACCACACATCCATCACTTGATCGGGGTGGCCGACTGTAGGTATTGGATGGAGTCCCGTGTATCCAGATACCAGACCCACTCTTACCAAGACGCCTATCCCATTCGTTAGGATAACTTAGCGGAAAAGCGCTGGGGCCGTAAAGGTCAATATTCGGCAACTTTTCTTTGGGCAACAATGTTGTGACATGATAAATTCCTAGCGGCGTTCTCTGGTCGCCTTCGCGCATTTTATCGATGCCTTTTTTACCTGCTGAAATATAAAAATCAACAACGTGTTGCGGCCTGCCTTGCACGTTTCGAAATACATAAAGACGCGATCGTTCGCTATCCACCAGTAAAGCATGGCGATGTTGCGGGGCCAACTGAAGCAGCGCCGCTGGCAAATAATCGACGGGTGGTGCATCAAAATAACGCTCAAGCCGAACCTGTGCTTCGTGCCGCAAATGCGCGACCGTATTGGGAGATAATTTACTATCGGCAAAAGCAACAGGCGAACCTGCTTGCGCCATCAGTAAATCCCCTTTCACCATATGTCCCAGCCGAAAATTGGGATTGCGCGCCAGCACAAGATCGAGTTCCGTTAAAGCAGGCCTCAGTCCTTCTGTGCGAAGCGCTTCGAAGGCTTTGACCAACGATGCTTCGACTGAATTTGTTACGGTAACCTCAACCTTATTTACGCCTTCTGCGCGCACAGAAAAGGCCATAAAAACGGGGCCGAGAAAAATCAATAAAACAACAACCGCGTGACGCATCCCCATAAATTTACGATCTACCTGTTTGTTCCGAGCGGATTAACCATTTTTCGTTTTGCTTGACCAACTGGAGTGTTTTCATCGTGCTGCTTTTCAGCATATCCGAGCGATAATTTTGTTGAAACACGACGGTGGCTTGTGTACCGCTCGCATCAACCTTGATGGAAATGATTTTGATACCGATTGAAATTTGTTTGGGACGTTCGATACGACTACGGCGCATTTGTTCCCAAACTTCCCGTTTTTCACCCGAGGTATCAAAATCTAGCGCATAAAAGGCGAGATAGGATTCCACTTCCTTGGCAGACCAAGCCTTTGCCCACGCATTAACCATCGCTATAGGCTCTTCGAAAACAGGTGCATTAGCTTTGCCTTCCGGTACGGCAGGATGAATGACGCTGGCGGTACTTAATGCAGCAGCTGGTTCTATCTGTGGCTTTACACTGGGAGCATTTTTACCCTGCTGTGCAGCCGCGGTTAAAAGTGGAGGATTGGGTGCCACAAATAAATCTTTGATCAGCGCCAATTTGGAAAGTGCAATGGTATTAGATTTGTCCAATTGCAATGCCTTGTCGTATGCGCGTCGCGCCAGTTGTGCATAAATATCTCCCAGATTTTCATGAGCCGTGGCATAGCTGGGGTGAGTGTGAATCGCGCGTTCGAGCGTAGCTTTGGCTTCATCGTATTTTCCTTGCGCGGCATAAAGTACGGCGAGATTGTTATAGGGCTCGGGGAGCGTTGGATAATCTTCTGTAAGTTTGATTAGTACTTGTGTGGCTTCAGCGGTCTTTTTTTGCTCGGTTAAGATCAAGGCCTTGAGAAAGCGCGCCTGCGCCTCTTTTGGCTGCTGGGCAAGCAGTGCATTTACCTTACCAAGTGCCATATCGAGCTTATTTTGTTCATACAAGTTGCTCACTTCCTTAAGGTCATCTTGGAGAGCGGCCCACACAGGGGTTGCACAAAAAAAAGTGACCAGCATAAACAACTTAAACTGCACCCGAAAAGGGGAAAAATTGAACATTGGGTTATAATTTTTGAACTGAAATAAAAATAGAATTAACTGCTTTTTTGTAGCATTTTATCAACAATGCCATTCGCAGTCATAATTTTATTCCTCTGCTGATAATCTGATACGGCTCGATAGGTATATCCGCTGCCCTAGATTGAGTGATATTTCTCGATTAAAAATCCGATCCCACCGTTTCGATATTTATCAGACAAACCCTGATTTCAGGCAAAATTGGATATGCAAATTCTTTACAATACTTTACCGCGAAAAAAAGAAATATTCGTACCCATTGAACCCGGTAAAGTGCGCATGTATGTGTGCGGCGTAACGGTATATGATCTTTTTCATATCGGTAACGCGCGTACACTCACCGTCTTCGATATGATCTACCGCTGGCTGCAAGCTACAGGATTTAACGTTACTTATGTCCGCAATATCACCGACGTAGACGACAAGATCATTGAGCGCGCCAACAAAAACGGTGAACCAATCGATGCATTGACGGAACGCATGGTAGCTGCCATGCACGAAGATACCGATCGCCTCAATTTGCTACGCCCTACTTATGAACCTCGTGCCACCTATCATATCGATTCGATGCTGGAAATTATCAAGTTGCTCGAGGAAAAAGGCATCGGCTATCGATCTCCCGGCGGCGATGTCTATTATTCGGTACGGCAGTTTGCAGATTACGGAAAACTATCGCGCAAATCACTGGACGATTTGCGCAGCGGTGAACGCGTCGCCATAGATAACGACAAGCGCGATCCCCTCGACTTTGTGTTATGGAAAGCCGCCAAACCAAACGAACCACGCTGGCCCTCCATTTTTGGTGAGGGACGCCCGGGCTGGCATATCGAATGTTCGGCCATGTGCCGCGCCATGCTAGGTAAACGTCTCGATATTCATGGCGGCGGGTGGGATCTACAATTTCCGCACCATGAAAACGAAATTGCCCAAAGCGAAGGAGCCTGGGGAGAACCTTTCGTCAATTACTGGATGCACACGGCCTTCCTTAACATGGACAGCGAAAAAATGTCCAAATCGCTTGGTAATTTTTTTACTGCACGTGAAATCCTGGGCAAACTCAACCGGGTACGCGGAGGAGAAGAACTACGTTATTTCCTTTTACGAGGTCACTATAGAAGTGAAATCAATTACACCTGGGATACATTGATAGATGCTGGTAATTCACTGATCGGCCTTTATCGCGTATTAAAAGATGTTCCCCCCGCAACAATTTTAGTTGACTGGACAAACCCTTTTGCTGCTCGCTTTAAAGCTGCGATGGAAGACGATTTTGATACCCCTATCGCTTTTTCAGTGTTGCACGATTTACGGGATGAGGTACGCAAAACCGGGTCCAGCGCGCTATCTGGTCTATTGAAAGCGTTGGGCGAAACAATCGGGCTTCTGCAAATCGATCCCGCCCTTTACGTGGGCGGCGAATGGCAAGGCGCCCCCAGTGATGTGGAAAGGCTAATTGCCGAGCGGGCAACTGCAAAAAAGATACGCAATTTTGTGCGTGCCGACGAAATCCGCAAGGAACTTGAAGGGGTCGGCATTATTCTGGAAGATCGGCCAGATGGAGTGACGGAATGGCGCTGTAAGTAAGACTAATGTTTGAATTTCCCCCCCTTAGAAATGATCGTCAAGTCCACAAACGACGAGCCATTATGGTTATTGGCCGAGTAATTCACCGTAAATCCGCCAAAGTTGATCTTGCCCATTTTCTGCATGGCGTCTACGAACAATTCGCGGGTAAGGTTTTTGCCCGCCCGCTCGATACCTTCGACCAGCACCTTGGCCGCAAGGTACCCCTCCAGACTGGTAAAAGAGTAATTGGCTTCGCTTCCCATCGCTTTTTGGTATTGATTGACAATTGGAATTCCGCTATTCCAGGGAAATGGTACAACCTGTGAAATGTGCGTCCCTTGGCCGTCATCTCCCAATTCACTTGCAAGCGCCTTGCTACCGACGAAACTGACATTCCAGAAAAGAGGCTGTGATTTGGCACGCTTCATTTCACGGATAAAAGCGGCACAGCTTTTGTAAGCACTGATCATGACAATGGCTTGCACATTCAATTTCGATAGTGTTTGTACCGCAACAGTAACGTTCGTTGTATTGCGTTCGACGGTTGCCTTGCCGGTAATTGTAAGATTGCGTTTCGCCATCGCCCTTTCTACACCCGTCAATCCGGCTTGGCCGTAGGCATCGTTCTGATAAAACACCGCGATCCGATTAACTCCCAGACGCGTCAAATGATCGACGATCGCCTCTGTTTCGTCAAAATAGCTAGCACGAACGTTAAAAATATAACGATTATAAGGTTCGCGTAGCGATTGCGCGCCAGTAAAAGCACCAATAAAAGGCACTTTGGCCTCGGTAAATAGTGGTAACGCCGCATTACTCGTGGTCGTTCCGACATAGCCGAATAGCGCAAAAACTTTTTTCTCTTCAATTAACTCCCTGGTATTGGCTTTCGCACGTTCCGGCTCATAACCATCGTCCAGAGAAATAAGTTTTATCTTGCGACCATGAATACCGCCAGCCTTATTGATCTGCTCCAGATACGCTTCGGCCCCTGCCTTCATTTCCATTCCCAATGCCTGGGCTGGACCGGATAACGCCGCAGATTGGCCGATCAAAATCGTATCAGACGCCACCCCCTGTGCCTGTACCCCCCCCACTGTCCAGCCAAAAATAACTGCCGAAACCAAAAGTAGAATTCGATGAGAAAGAGACATGGCAGTTCCTCCGTATAAAATCACAAGCCTAAATTTTTTGCCTTTGCAAATATGGAAAACTATGTTTAAGCAATTATTGTTCGAGCAGTTTACTGTTTCATAGCTTACCTCAAAATACCATACAGCCATACCACATGGAGTGCAGATTAACCATATCTGTTATTGCTTTACCGAGCAAAGAAATCCTTGACCTTATCCATAAAGCCTTTGGCGCGTGGGTTATGCTTATCTCCATCATTTTTGTTGATTTCTTCCAGTTCACGCAACAATTCTTTCTGGCGCTCAGTTAATCGAACAGGCGTTTCAACAGCAACATGGCACAGCATATCGCCGGCAACCGAAGAGCGGATCGGCTTGATGCCTTTGCCGCGCAGGCGAAAAACTTGACCGGATTGGGTTTCCGATGGAATCTTGATATGTGCCTCGCCTTCCAGTGTAGGGATAACAATTTCTCCGCCCAAGGCAGCGACGGTAAAGCTGATCGGCATTTCACAATGCAAGTCGGCGCCATCACGCTGGAATACGCTATGTTTTTTAAGCTGAATAACCACATAGAGATCACCCGGCGGCCCACCATTGGCGCCCGCCTCGCCTTCACCCGAAAGCCGGATGCGATCGCCTTCATCCACTCCAGCCGGAATTTTCACCGATAAGGTTTTGTGTTTTTTGACCCGCCCTGCTCCTCCGCATGCTTTGCACGGGTCGCTAATCACTTTGCCGCTTCCGCGACATGTGGGACAGGTTTGCTGCAAAGAAAACAGCCCCTGCTGAATACGCACCTGACCATTACCGTGACAAGTCGTACATGTTTTGGATTGTGTGCCGGGCTTGGCCCCGGAACCATGGCATACCTCACACTCTTCCATGGCTGGAATACGGATTTTGGTCTCGGTGCCACGGGCCGCCTGTTCGAGCGTAATTTCAAGGTTGTAGCGCAAATCTGCGCCGCGATACACGTTGGAGCGATTGCCTCCGCCGCTGAAAATTTCGCTAAAAATATCGCCGAAGGCTTCCGAAAAGCCACCAAATCCTTCTCCCCCGCCAAACCCGCCCGGGCCTCTACCCATTTGCGGATTTACCCCTGCGTGGCCATAGGCATCGTAGGCGCGGCGTTTTTCCGGCTCGGAGAGAATTTCATAGGCTTCCTTGGCTTCCTTGAATTTTTCCTCGGCATCCTTGCTGTCCGGATTGCGATCTGGATGATATTTCATGGCGAGTTTGCGGTAGGCTTTTTTAATATCCTCGTCACTGGCATCGCGATTGACGCCCAGAATGTCGTAGAAATCTCTTTTACTTGCCATGTTATGGGGTCCTGATCAACGGTTACTGTTCCGAATAAACAAAGGAATCTGCTTCGTCAACCGGCGGTTGTGAAGCAGATTCCTTGTTGTGTCGCAAAAAAGTCCCTCCTGAATAATGTTTCCCAGAGAGGTGATTCATGCAAATTATTTTTTGTCTTTAACCTCGGTAAACTCCGCGTCCACCACATTACCCATATCTTTCTCCTGCCCCGGAACGGCCCCTGCATCGCCAGCTGTCTCTGCAGATGCGCCTGCCTGAGCTTTAGCTTGCATATCCGCGTGCATTTTTTCACTCAATTTTTGCGCAGCCTTGGCTAACGCTTCAGTCTTGGCCTCGATATCCGCTTTGTTATCGCCCTTCAGGGATTTTTCAAGTTCTTTGCTGGCAGCCCTGATCTCTGCCCTTTCCGACGCATCTATTTTGTCACCGTATTCAGTCAAAGATTTCTCGGTTGAATGCACCAGCGCATCGCCCTGATTGCGGGCATTGACCAGCTCCAGGGCTTTTTTGTCCTCATCAGCATTGGCTTCAGCATCTTTCACCATGCGCTGGATTTCTTCCTCGGTCAAGCCGGAGTTGGCCTTGATGGTGATTTTGTTTTCCTTGCCCGTCGCTTTATCCTTGGCGCTGACGTGCATAATCCCGTTGGCATCAATATCAAAAGTGACTTCGATCTGCGGCATGCCACGCGGCGCACTGGGAATGCCTTCCAGGTTGAACTGACCCAGCGATTTATTGCCCGCGGCTATCTCGCGCTCCCCTTGCAGTACGTGGATGGTTACGGCCGATTGATTGTCATCTGCGGTGGAAAATACCTGCGAGGCCTTGGTGGGAATGGTGGTGTTTTTCTTGATGAGCTTGGTCATCACGCCACCCAGCGTTTCGATACCCAGCGACAATGGCGTCACATCAAGCAACAACACGTCCTTCACGTCACCCTTGAGCACCCCGCCTTGAATAGCGGCCCCAACGGCCACAGCCTCATCGGGATTAACGTCCTTGCGCGGCTCACGGCCAAAAATTTCCTTCACTTTCTCCTGTACTTTCGGCATACGCGTTTGACCGCCGACCAGAATCACATCGGAAATATCGTTGATTTTCACGCCTGCATCGTTGATGGCGATGCGACAAGGCTCGATTGTTCTTTCGATCAAATCATCGACCAAGGCTTCAAATTTAGCGCGTGTCAATTTGACCGCCAGATGTTTGGGGCCAGCTGCATCTGCGGTGATATAGGGCAGATTCACTTCAGTCTGCTGTGAAGAGGAGAGCTCGATCTTGGCTTTTTCCGCAGACTCTTTCAAGCGCTGTAAAGCCAGTACATCCTTCTTCAAATCGATGCCTTGATCCTTTTTGAACTCGTCACACAGATAATCCATCAAACGCTGATCGAAGTCTTCACCGCCAAGGAAAGTATCGCCGTTGGTGGAAAGAACCTCGAATTGATGCTCCCCCTCGACTTCGGCAATTTCAATGATGGAAATATCGAACGTGCCGCCACCCAAATCGTAGACGGCGATTTTGCGGTCGCCCTCTTTTTTGTCAAGACCGAAAGCCAGTGCTGCGGCTGTCGGCTCATTGATAATGCGTTTTACATCCAACCCGGCTATGCGACCTGCATCCTTGGTGGCCTGACGTTGGCTATCGTTGAAATAGGCCGGCACGGTAATCACTGCCTCGGTGACTTCCTCGCCCAGATAATCTTCTGCCGTCTTTTTCATCTTGCGCAGCACTTCGCTGGAAACTTGCGGCGGGGCCATTTTCTTGCCGCTGACGTCCACCCACGCATCGCCATTGTCGGCCTTAATGATGCGATACGGCATCAAATTGATATCTTTCTGCACCTCTTTTTCCTCAAAACGACGGCCAATCAGGCGTTTGACCGCGAACAGCGTATTTTTGGGATTGGTAACCGCCTGACGCTTGGCTGATGCGCCAACCAAAATCTCGCCATCATCCTGATAAGCGACGATTGAAGGCGTGGTGCGCGCCCCCTCCGAATTTTCAATCACTTTGGGCTGGCCGCCTTCCATAATGGCCACACAACTATTGGTGGTTCCCAAATCGATACCGATAATTTTTGCCATGATATGTCCTCGATCCTGAATGGTTAAGTTATTCTGAAGATACGGTTATTTTTGTTTATTTCAAGCTGCTGGCGGGCTATCCAGCGTTTTTTTTCTTGGCGACCGCCACCAATGCCGGGCGTAATATACGGTCGTGCAAGGCATAGCCCTTTTGCAGCACGTTAACAACCGTATTGGGCTCCTGTTCCGATTCAATAGCCGAAATCGCCTGGTGCCTGTTGGGGTCGAATTTTTCGCCTAGCGGATTAATTTCGCGGATGGAGAATTTTTCAAAAACGCCCGCCAACTGCCGCGCAGTCAATTCGACACCCGTTTTAAACGATTCCACCGATACATTTTCGACCACCAGCGCGGCGTCCATACTGTCTTTTACCGCCAGCAAGGCATCGGCTATTTTTTCCACCCCAAATTTTTGGGCTTTGAGCACATCTTCCGCTGCCCGGCGGCGAATCGTGTCGGTTTCAGCTTTAGCGCGCAAGAAGAGATCATAATTCTCCTGCACTTTGGCCTGTGTTTCGACCAAAACCCGCGCCAGATCTGCTTCAGCAGACTCCGTTCCGCCTTCGTTCTGCGTGGCGGGTGGCACAGCATGCTCATTATCAAGACCGGCGCCCGGCGGGACGCTTTGGTTTTCAATCGGGTCAGACATTTTTAAAAAGCTCCGGCGTAAAAAAGAAAAACTCACGAGTCGCTCAACGACTGACTCATGAACAAAACTGCTGAATAAGCTCTCCCGCCCAAGATATGGGGCCTCATTTCCCTTTTTCAAGGGGGGAAGGCCAACAGCAGACATTTTTGTGTAGAGGACTTACGCAAAATTGTTCCAGCAAGGCGCAGCGACGCAGGCAGTACAAGTTGTACGACCAGGCGCTGCAACACAGCTGGGGCGGTTTTGCGTAAGTCCTGGTGGAAAATCAGCGACTTTTATCGCCGGTAATCAACCAGCTGGTAATCAAAGTAATCACGCTATACATCAGTGACCCAATCAAGGCTGCTATAAAGCCGCTTACATTAAACCCCTTGATGATTTCAGCCACAAACCAGAACAATAAAGCGTTAATAACAAAAATAAACAGCCCCAACGTCAACACCGTAACAGGCAAGGTCAAAACAATAAGAATAGGACGAATCAATGCATTGACTAGCCCGAGTACCAGCGCCGCGATCAATGCCGGAAATAGACCGGCAACCTGTACTCCCGAATAAAGATACGCCACCAGCATCAACGCCAAGGCATTTAACAGCCAGCGAAGTAAAATCGACATCATCCGCCACCTCCTTCAAAGAAAACCGGATAATACCTGTCTTGGAACTTTAGAACACCCTCCCTTATGAGCGCCCATTCCATTCAAAAACGCATTTCCATACCTGATATTCGGTCGATGAAAGGGCCGGGCAAAATTGTCGTATTGACGGCATACACTAAACCGATGGCGCACTTGCTTGACCCTTATTGCGATATTTTACTGGTCGGCGATTCGCTGGGCATGGTGGTATACGGCATGGATTCCACGCTGGCCGTAACGCTGGACATGATGATCGAACACACGCGGGCCGTCATGCGCGGTTCCGCCCGGACGTGCGTTATCCTCGACATGCCGTTTGGCAGCTACCAGGAGTCACCGCAACAGGCCTACCGTAACGCAGCAATGGCGCTGGCGCAATCCGGTGCACAGGCTATCAAGCTTGAGGGCGGAGCGGAAATGGCCGAAACCGTTGCCTTTCTTTCCTCCCGGGGCATTCCGGTAATGGCCCATATTGGATTGATGCCGCAACATGTCAACGTGATGGGCGGCTTCAAGGCGCAAGGCAAGGAAGATGATGCCGTAAAAAAATGGACAACTATCGCCAAGCAACTTGAAAATGCTGGCGCATTTTCTATGGTGATCGAAGGCACACTCGAACCGGTAGCCCGGGCGATTACGGAGTCGCTAACCATTCCAACTATCGGCATCGGCGCATCGCCTGCCTGCGATGGGCAGGTGCTGGTCACCGAAGATATTCTTGGCCTGTTTCCCGATTTCAAACCGAAATTTGCCAAACGTTATGCTGATATCGGCATGCAAATACAGCAAGCTGTTGAACAATATGCGACGGAAGTACGCAGTGGTAAATTCCCAGAGCCTGCCCATTGTTTTAACTTTAACAAAGGCCGTTAAGTTAAACACGCTTGTTTTTGCCTTTGCAAAAACCCGCTACCTGAAAAAAGGCTTTATGATCGGGTGCTGAATAAAAGATAGTATTTTTACAAAAAACACAACATACCCCATGGCTCAACTTAAATCGAAACTCGACCTATCGTCACCTGCTTTCATTGCCAATGCCGCGCAGATGCGTACGCTGGTTGAGGAGCTGACTAACCGCTCCCGCAAAGTCGTCGAGGGTGGCGGCCAGGAAGCCAATGCCAAGCATGTCGCACGAGGCAAGTTGCTGCCGCGCGACCGCGTCAAGGCCCTACTCGATCCGGGTTCGCCCTTTCTTGAACTTTCGCCACTGGCCGCTTGGGGAATGTATGGCCCTGAGGGAAACGATGCGCCCGCGGCCGGCATCATCACCGGCATCGGCCGGGTCGAGGGTACAGAGTGCATGATCGTAGCCAACGACGCCACGGTTAAAGGCGGCACCTACTATCCCATGACGGTGAAAAAGCACCTGCGCGCGCAGGAGATCGCTTTGCATAACAACCTGCCTTGCGTCTATTTGGTCGATTCCGGCGGCGCATTTCTCCCGTTGCAGGATGAAGTGTTTCCGGACAAGGAGCATTTCGGCCGCATCTTCTACAATCAGGCCAACCTGTCGGCCAAGGGCATCCCCCAGGTAGCCTGCGTCATGGGCTCGTGCACCGCGGGCGGGGCTTATGTACCGGCGATGTGCGATGAATCGATCATCGTCAAGAATCAGGGCACGATTTTTCTCGGCGGCCCGCCATTGGTGAAAGCCGCCACCGGCGAAGTGGTCACGGCTGAAGAACTAGGCGGCGGCGATGTGCATAGCCGCACCTCGGGCGTAACTGACCATTTGGCCGAGAATGACAAGCACGCATTGGGTATCGCGCGTGAAATCGTGCGCCACTTGAATCGTAAAAAAAATGTTCCTGTCACCATGCAGATGGTGGCGGAACCTCGCTATGCCGCTGAAGAACTATACGGTGTCATCCCAAAAGATACCCGCCAGCCCTTTGATATTCGCGAAGTCATCGCGCGCATTGTCGATGATTCCGATTTCCATGAATTCAAGGCACTGTACGGCGCCACGCTGGTCTGTGGTTTCGCGCAGATCTGGGGATTTCCGGTTGGCATCGTCGCCAACAACGGCATTCTGTTTTCCGAATCGGCCTTGAAAGGGGCGCACTTCATCGAGCTGTGTAACCAGCGCCGCATTCCACTGGTATTTCTGCAAAACATCACCGGCTTCATGGTCGGCAAAAAATACGAGACTGGCGGCATTGCCAAGGATGGCGCGAAGATGGTGATGGCCGTATCGTGCGCACAAGTGCCCAAATTCACCGTGGTAATCGGCGGCAGTTTTGGTGCGGGCAACTACGGCATGTGCGGCCGCGCGTTCAATCCGCGTTTTCTATGGATGTGGCCCAATGCGCGCATTTCAGTGATGGGTGGTGAACAAGCCGCTTCGGTATTGGCCACAGTCAAACGCGATGGCATCGAAGCCAAGAAGGGGCAATGGAGCAAGGATGAGGAAGAGGCTTTCAAGGCCCCCATCCGCAAGCAATATGAGGATCAGGGTAATCCATACTATGCCACTGCACGCCTGTGGGATGACGGGGTGATCGACCCCAAAGACACACGCATGGTGCTGGGTCTGGGGCTTTCAGCGGCCATGAATGCGCCGATTGAAAAGACGGATTATGGTGTGTTCAGGATGTGATATGTGTCATTCCATTTTTAAAAGTGAAGCAAGCAATAAATTAGCAATGAATGTCTCATTTAACCATTCACAATCCCCCCTCCCCCCCTTTTTCAAAGGGGGGTTACAAAATGCAAGGTGGTATGCGCCATACCCCCCTTTGAAAAAGGGGGGGAGGGGGGATTGTGAATGCTGAAGTATGTTCCCAGCCTGAAAGAGCAGTCCCGCCACCTTCGTTCAGGCATGACTGAAGCCGAGCAAACACTCTGGCATCGGCTGCGGGGAAAACAAATCAACGGCATACAGTTTTATCGGCAACGCCCCATCGGAAATTTTATCGTCGATTTTCTTGCGTCCGCTGTCCAACTGGTTATAGAGGTGGATGGCAGTCAACACCAAGAGAAAAAAACATACGATGATCGGCGCACCCAGTTTCTTGAATCAAAAGGCTATACCGTACTTCGATTCAACAATCTGCAGATTTTGCTGGAAACAGAAGCAACGCTTAACGAGATTCATCGGTTCGTCCATGCTCTGCCCTCCCCTACTATCACCTTTTTCCGTAATGGGAAGGTAAATCCATGACCCATATCCTGACCCAAACCCACGGCCCCGTCAGCACCATCACCCTCAACAACCCCGACAAGCACAACGCATTTGACGATACGCTCATCGCCCACCTGACCGCTACATTAAAGGAACTGGACGCCAACCCCGCCGTACGTATCGTCATCCTTTCAGCAGCAGGGTCATCTTTTTCCGCTGGCGCCGATCTCAACTGGATGAAGCGCATGGCAGCGTATTCGGAAGCAGAAAATTTCCGCGATGCGATGGGCCTGGCCGAACTAATGCGCACGCTGCATGGCTTGAGCAAACCGACCATTGCCCGCGTACAGGGCGCAGCCTATGGTGGCGGTGTGGGTCTGGTCGCCTGCTGCGACATGGCGGTAGGCACACCTCAGGCGATCTTTGCGCTTTCCGAGGTGCGTCTGGGTTTGATTCCCGCCGTGATCTCCCCCTATGTCATTGCCGCCATCGGGCAACGCAGCGCCCAGCGCTATTTTTTGACCGGTGAACGTTTCAACGCCGTGGAGGCGCACCGTCTGGGACTGCTGCACGAATTGGCTGCCGATGAAAATGCAATGGACGCCACAATCACGGAATGGACCCATGCCCTGCTCTCATGCAGCCCAGCCGCCATCACTGAAAGCAAGCGATTGATCGCAGCCGTAGCCAATCGACCGATAGACGAACACCCCATCACTGAAACAGCGCAACGCATCGCGCGCGTTCGCGCCAGCGCAGAAGGGCGCGAAGGCGTCAGCGCTTTTCTGGAAAAACGTAAACCCAGTTGGTTCGCCCGGTAAAACCCATTTCATTGTTATCTTCGGATTAAAAATGTTCAATAAAATCCTGATCGCCAATCGCGGCGAAATCGCCTGCCGCATCATCCGCACCTGTCGACGTCTGGGCATACGCACCGTTGCTGTCTACTCCGAAGTCGATGGCAACGCCCAGCATGTTCGACAGGCTGACGAAGCCTATCTGATCGGCGGCCCACGCCCGGTGGACTCTTATCTTCGACAGGACGCCATCATTGCCACAGCCAAACAATCGGGTGCGCAGGCAATCCATCCGGGTTATGGTTTCCTCTCCGAAAACGAACAGTTCGCCACGGCCTGCGAACAGGCTGGAATCGTATTTATCGGCCCCACTGCGGACGCCATCGAGAAAATGGGCTCCAAAAGTGCAGCCAAAGCGCTGATGGAAAAAGCCGGGGTGCCCGTTGTTCCCGGTTATCACGGCGGCAACCAGGATCCGGCGTTTCTTGCCGAACAATCGAAAAAAGTCGGCTACCCGCAGCTCATCAAAGCCGTAGCGGGCGGCGGCGGTAAAGGCATGCGGCTAGTTGAAAAAGCAACCGATTTCATGGCGCAACTGGAGGCCGCGAAACGCGAAGCCAAAAACGCTTTTGGCGATGAAGACGTCCTCATCGAACGTTTTGTGCAAGGCCCGCATCACATTGAGTTTCAGGTTTTCGGCGACACCCACGGCAATTATGTGCACCTGTTTGAACGTGAATGCTCGATCCAGCGCCGGCATCAAAAAATACTCGAAGAAACGCCCTCCCCTTATCTCGATGCCCTCGACGATGGCATGCGCGAAAAAATGGGCGAAGCGGCGGTGGCTGCTGCGCGCGCCATTCGTTATCGCGGTGCCGGCACCATCGAATTCATCGCCGGTGAAAACCGCGAATTCTTTTTTATGGAAATGAATACCCGGCTACAGGTCGAGCACCCCATCACCGAAATGATTACCGGTGAAGATTTGGTGGAATGGCAATTGCGCGTAGCCTCGGGCGAGCCGCTGCCCTTGGCACAAGCCGACATCACACGCAGCGGCCACGCCATTGAAGTGCGCATTTGCGCGGAAAATCCAGGCAATGACTTCCTGCCGGAAACCGGGCGCTTGCAAGCCTTTGCCATTCCCCCTGAAACGGACGGGGATATCCGCCTGGATACCGGCGTGGTTGCAGGCGATGAAATCAGCGTTTTTTACGACCCCATGGTCGCCAAACTGATCGCATGGGGAAGTGATCGCCTTGAAGCGACTCGCCGCATGCAGCAGGCGCTGGCTACCACGGCCGTCATCGGCGTAAAAACCAATCTTGGTTTTCTGCAGACACTCGTGCAGCATCCTGCCTACCTTGCTGGTGAAACGGATACCGGCTTCATTGCCCAGCACAAAACAGCATTACTCGCTCTTCCACCCATCAACGACTTTACGCTGGCGGCCGCCTGCAGCCGCGTGCTGGCTGATGAAATGGCCATGATCGATGGTGACCTGTGGTCCACTCGCGAGGGCTGGCGACTGAATAGCGCCGCGTCGCGATTAATTGAATTCAAGGTCGATGGACAAGATGAGCCCATCGAATGCCATATCGAGATTGAACACGGCATGCGCTACTTTCGACATAAGCAAACCCGGCTTGCTTTCGCATGGTCGCTGCATTCCGATGGAAGCCTGGAAATCAAGCTGGGTGAAAGCAAACAGACCGCAACGGTCGTGCGATCAGGCGATGCGCTTAGCGTCGTGACCACAGCAGGCCGAACGGAATTAATGCTCTTCGACCCTTTTCATTTTGAAAGCAGCGATACCGCAAGCGAAGGCCGCCTCACAGCCCTCATGCCGGGACGGGTGGTGAAAGTCATGGCCCAATCCGGCGATGTCGTTAAAAAAGGTCAGCCGCTTATCATCATGGAAGCCATGAAAATGGAGCACACCATCGTCAGCCCCCGCGAAGGCGCGATCGAGCGCGTCGCATTTCAGGCTGGCGACATGGTGCCCGCCGATGCCGTGTTGTTTGCGTTTGCGGAATAAGCGGCCGCCTGCCCTTCAGACTTGAATTTATCAACCTATGGCCCTCCACCCGGAATTTTCAAACTCTCCCTACGCCGTGCTCCAGCCGGAGCAACGCTGGTTTCCCGCTGCCGAAGACCTGCGTCAAACCGCTTACGAAAAACTGATCCCTCCGCTGGTCGCCAGCATACGCAACGAAGTGAAAGCGTGGCGCGATGCGGGGTATGCCGACGCTTCCGCGACCTCACGGGCCTTATTGCACTGGTGGTTTGATACCGATCATTTGATCGAGCAGGCTGACGGCGTACTCTCGCCGTTCAACTACTACTTTGCGCAACGGGAAGCGGTTGAAACCGTTATCTGGCTGCATGACGTCAAGCGCGTACGCGATAAATTCGATTTGCTCAGATTCGATGCGTCTGGCGCAGTCTCCGCCAACATGTTTGATGAGGACTGGCCGCGCTACGTCATCAAAATGGCTACCGGCGCGGGCAAAACCAAAGTGCTCTCGCTGCTTATTGCATGGTGCTTTTTTCACAAATCCTATGAGCCGGGTTCACCGCTGGCGCGCAACTTTCTGCTGATTGCGCCAAACATCATCGTCCTTGATCGCCTGCGTGCCGACTTTGATGGACTCAAAATTTTCTTCAACGATCCCATCCTGCCGGACAACGGCTTTGCAGGCCGCAACTGGCGCGACGAATTCCAGCTTGCGCTGCATATACAGGATGATGTTCGCGTGGTGCGAAAAACCGGAAATCTGTTTTTGACCAACATCCACCGCGTCTACCTTGGCGATATTCACGAGCCCTCGCTTGAGGACGATGACCTGCGCGATTATTTTTTGTCCCCGTTCGGCCCCAAACCCGCTGGCAAAACGACCGACAGCAGGACCGATCTGGGCGAAATCGTTCGTGAAATCGACGAACTCGTCGTTCTGAACGACGAAGCGCACAACATTAATGGCCCGAAAATGGCGTGGTTCAAAAGCATTCAGGATATCCACCACCGCATGCTGCAAAAAGATCAAAAACTGGCCTTGCAAATCGACGTCACCGCCACGCCGCGCCACAACAACGGCGCGATTTTTGTGCAAACGGTTTCCGACTATCCACTGGTGGAAGCGATTCATCAAAACGTGGTCAAACATCCTGTATTGCCCGATATGGCCAGCCGCAGCCAGCTGATCGAACAACAGAGCGCCATTTTTGCCGAGCGCTATCGGGACTACCTGCAGCTCGGCATCGAAGAGTGGCGCAAGAGATATGCGGAACACCAGACCCTCGGCAAAAAAGCCGTTCTGTTTGTCATGGTCGATGACACGCGCAACTGCGACGAAGTCGGCGAATACCTGCAAAAAATCTGCCCTGAACTTCAGGGGGCCGTGCTGGTCATCCACACCAAAAACAACGGCGAAATTTCCGAAGCGGCATCGGGCAAGAACAAAGAGGAACTGGCGTTGCTGCGCAAGCAGTCCAATGAAATCGACTCGTGGAAATCGCCGTATAAAGCCATCGTCTCTGTCCTCATGCTGAAAGAAGGCTGGGACGTGCGCAACGTCACCACCATCGTCGGCTTGCGCAAATTTTCCGCACCAGCCAACATCCTTCCTGAACAAACGCTGGGCCGTGGCTTGCGCCGCATGTACTTCGGTGGCGACATGGCAGAGACCGTTTCAGTCATGGGCACCGCGGCCTTCATGGATTTTGTCGAATCTATCCAGAGCGAAGGCGTCACGTTCGAACGCGTGCCGATGGGCACCGGCACAGGGCGCCAAGACTCGCTGGTCGTGGAAGTGGATACCGCCAACAGCGAAAAAAATATCGGTGAACTCGATATCGAGCTGCCCAAACTGGCGCGCCGATTCAGCCGCGAATTCACGGAACTGGAAGCGCTGGCTCCCGCAAATTTTGGCAACCGCAAACTTCCCGTCAAACCCTTCACACCAGAGGAAACACGCGACATCATCTTCAAATCCATGCTCGACGGCGAAATCGATCACATCACGCATCTCGAGGGTACCGGCCCGGCTGATTTCCGTTCGGTCATTGGTTTTTTCACCCGTCAGTTGCTCAAGGAAATGAAACTGGTCGGCGGCTACGATGTCATGTACGGAAAGGTAAAAACATTCCTGCGCGCCCACCTGTTTGTAACAGAGGTTGACCTCGAAGACCCGGTGGTCGTACGCAACCTGTCCGAGCCGGAAGCGGGAAAAATACTGTTCGACAGTTTCAAAAAAGCAATCAACGCACTGACCGTGCGCGATAGTGGCGTTGCCCGCATCGACGGGCGCATCCATTTGCGCGATACGCGGCCCTTTCGCACCGATCATCGCCCCTACCTGACCGCGAAAAAATCGATCTTCAGCAAAATCGTTGGCGAGCCGAACGCGGGCGGCTTTGAACTGGCCTTTGCCAAATTTCTTGACGACGCGCCCGATGTCGTGAGCTTTGCCAAAAACTACCTCGCCGTGGGCTTCAAGATCGACTACGTCAAAGCCGATGGCGACCTGTCGCATTACATCCCGGATTTTTTCGTCAAGACAAAAGAAGGCGTGTGGATCGTGGAAACCAAGGGCCGTGCCGAACTGGATATCCAACAGAAAATGAACCGCCTCAAACAGTGGTGCGAAGATGCAACGGCCGCGAGCGCAAGTGAAAACGGCGTGGCGTACCGCTTTGTCTACGTCGATCAGGCTGGATTTGAGAAACATCCGCCCCATGATTTTGCGGGCATTGTCCACAGCTTCACGGAGTATCAATCGTGATGCAAATTGAATTTCGATGGATCTGCGAATCGATTGTCCCAACTATTAAGTCTTGCTTAATGGTTGGCCTGCAATCTCATTTGTTCCCGCTCAGGCGAGTTCAATCGTGACAATGACGGGCTGCTTGTCGTATCTGTTGGTTTCGCTCCTTGAAGACTGGGAGGGAGAGTGTGTCGAATTCAAGGAAGCCAACGATAATTTTTCAACACCGGACATCGGCAAGTATTTTTCCGCACTTAGCAATGAGGCCAATCTGCGCGCCCGGGATGCAGGCTGGCTTGTGTTTGGTGTTCACAACAAAACGCGCAAAATCGTCGGGACCGAGTATCGCAGGGATATCACACGGCTAAATCAACTCAAGCAGGACATGGCGAACGGATTGGACCCCTCTGTCACTTTTAGTGAAATACACGAGGTGGTTACGCCGGAAGGCCGTGTCGTTATGTTTGAAATTCCCCCCGCACCGCGCGGTATTCCAATCGCCTGGAGTGGGCACTACTATTCGCGCAATGGCGAAAGTCTGGCTCCGCTGAACTTGGCCAAGCTCGATCAAATTCGCGGTCAAGGCGCAGACGATGACTGGTCAGCGCAAATTTGTCCCGCTGCCACTCTCGCCGATCTCGACCCGGACGCGATTAGCAGGGCGCGCGAGGTCTTTACCGCAAAATATGGCGACCGTATTTCCGAGGCAACGATTCAGGGTTGGGACGACGCAACTTTTCTTGATCGGGCTAAACTGACAATCAACGGAAAAATTGCCCGCGCGACGCTGCTGCTGCTTGGCAAGCGCGAAGCCACGCACTACCTGAGCCCCTATGTAGCTGAGCTGAGCTGGAAGCTCGAAGGCGACGAGAAGGCCTACGAACATTTCTCGCCACCATTCTTGCTGACGTCGTCTTTACTCTATCAGCGCATCCGAAACATACGCATGACATTGCTGCCACCGGGACAACTGATCCCGCTTGAAATGTGGAAGTACGAGCAAAGGATCGTGCTGGAGGCGCTGCATAACTGCATTGCCCATCAAGACTATCGCTCGTGCGAGCGCGTGCTGGTGATCGAGCGCGTCGGCGAACTGGAGTTTCAGAATGCCGGCAACTTCTTCGATGGCGTACCCAATGATTACATTGCCGGTAACCGCCACCCGCGTCGTTATCGCAATCGCTTCCTCACTGAGGCGATGGTGAATTTGCGCATGATCGACACGATGGGCTATGGCATTCGCGAAGTTATGTTTCGCGGCCAGGCCAGACGATTTTTTCCATTGCCGGACTATGATCTTTCCGAACCCAATCACGTGAAGGTTCGTTTGCTCGGCCGATTCATTGATGAGAATTACAGCCGTGCGCTGCTCAGCCTGCCGGATATGAGTTGGCTCGAAATACTCGCGCTGGATCAGATTCAGAAAGGGAAAATCCCCGACGAGACGAGTTTGAAAGCGTTACGTAAACACGGTTTGGTAGAAGGCCGCAAGCGAGCGCTGCATATCTCGGCGAGTGTCGCTGATCTAACAGGGCAAAAAGCGGATTACATCCGAGCCAGAGGACAGAATGACGAGTATTACCGCAAACTTATCGCAGACTATTTAACCAAGTTTAACCAAGCCAACCGGGATGATTTGCGTCGGCTTATAGTGCCAAAATTACCGGATGTACTAACGGATAAACAGAAAGAATCCAAGCTCCAAAATTTGCTTACTTCTCTGCGGAAAATGGGCATCATCAAGCGCTCAGGGAGCCTCAGTAATGCCAAATGGTCTTTATATGAAAATGATGTTCCAAATGGATAGTGTCCACATGATTTACTTTATTTTTATAGAGTCAGGACTTACGCAAAACTGCCCCAGCTGTGTTGCAGCGTCTGGTCGTACAACTTGTACTGCCTGCGTCGCTGCGCCTTGCTGGAACAATTTTGCGTAAGTCCTAAGAGCTTTGTTTTTTCGCTTAAAAAATCGTATGCAATTATTTTTTAACAAAGAAATCAGTACTTCATATTTCATATCTAACTGATTAAAAAGATTATTTTCTTTGTTTAAACAGGGAAAATCACCCTCGCTTAAACAAAGAAAATACCCCAATCAAACCATGACCCGTCCTTTTACCAACAAATCCACCTACGAACTTACCGACGCCGAAAAACGCGACCTCACCCAGCTTATCCAGCAGGGCAAGCCCTTGCCGGAGAAATACCGCTTCATCCTCTTTGAAGACAAGCGCGAAGTGGAACTGGTGTGGAACGGCAAAACCCGTGATATTTGCACCGCCGTGCTGCCCTTCCAGTCACTGGAACACATCGACGAACCGCGTAGTGAAACGAGTACGCAGGGCGAGCTGTTCGATTCGCGCGGGCGGCAGCAAAAAGGCTGGACCAACAAACTCATCTGGGGCGATAACAAACTGATACTGTCTTCACTCAAATCCGGTGCGCTGCGCCGGCAGATCGAAGAGGCAGGCGGCTTGAAACTGATTTATATCGACCCGCCCTTCGATGTGGGCGCGGATTTCAGCATGGATATCGAAATCGGCGGCGAAACCTTCCATAAGGAGCCGAATCTGCTGGAACAAATCGCCTATCGCGATACGTGGGGGCGCGGGGCAGATTCGTTTATCAGCATGATTTATGAGCGGCTGATTTTGATGCGGGATTTGCTGGCGGAGGATGGAAGCATTTATGTGCATTGTGATTGGAGGGTGAATTCATTCCTGCGAGTCGTAATGGGAGAAATCTTTGGCCCACACAATTTTGTGAATCAAATATGTTGGCGTCGAACAACAGCACATGGCGATGCAAAACAAGGCGCTCAACATTTTGATACCGTAGATGACACGATTCTGTTCTTTACAAAATCGGACGAAAATAAGATTTGGAACACGCAATATGTTCCATTCTCGGAAGACCAAATCGCTCAGCAATACAACAAAACCGAAAGCAATGGACGCAAGTATCGACTGGTAACTCCGACTGCTGCCAAACCTGGCGGTGATACATCGTACCCATGGAAGGGAGTTACGCCTCCGCAAGGCAGGTTTTGGGCATATTCAAGAACCAAGATGGAAGAGTTTGATAAAGAGGGAAAACTCTACTACTCAAATACAGGGCAGCCATATATCAAGTACTACCTTGATGAACGCCCAGGCGTGTCGGCCTCAACGATTTGGGCCGACATGTTACTGGCGCCAACTGCTAAAGAGAGAGTCAGTTATCCAACGCAAAAACCCGAAGCCCTTCTCGAACGCATCATCAAAGCCAGTAGTAACGAAGGCGATCTTGTCGCCGATTTCTTTTGCGGCTCCGGCACCACCGCAGCGGTCGCCGAAAAGCTGGGCCGCAAATGGATCGCCACCGACCTCGGCAAATTCGGCATACACACCACGCGCAAGCGCCTGATCGGCGTGCAACGCGAATTGAAGGCGGCCGGGAAAAACTTCCGCGCCTTCGAGGTGCTGAACCTGGGCCGCTACGAGCGGCAGGCCTATCTCCACGTCGGCGGGCGGCTGACCGCGGCGCAAAAAGAACAGGCGCTGATGCAGAAGGAGCGCGAATTTCGCGAGCTGATCCTGCGTGCCTACAAGGCCGAACCTTTGCAGAATGAAAGTTTTTTCCACGGCAAAAATGCCGGACGTCTGGTGGTGGTCGGGCCGATCAACCTTCCCGTGGGGCGGCTATTTGTCGAGGAAGTGATTACCGAATGCCGCAAGCGCGGCGCCTCGCGCGCGGACGTGCTGGCCTTCGAATTCGAAATGGGCTTGTTCCCCGCCGCCCTGGAGGAGGCCAAAGGCAAAGGCATCGACCTCGCGCCCAAGTACATTCCTGCAGAGGTATTCGACAAGCGCGCCGTGGATCGCGGGCAGGTCGTCTTCCACGACATCAGTTTTGTCGAAGCCACGCCCCGTTACGCCAAAGCAAAGAGCGGCAAAAAACTTTCGGCAAAGGAAAAACTCACCATCCAGATCGAGCTGACCGACTTTTCCGTCTACTACACGCAGGGTGCGGCCGAGGCCGCTATCGCCGCCATGAAAGAGGACAAGAGCGAAGTGCTGTGCGAGCGTGGGCAATTGGTAAAAGTCAGCAAGGACAAAAACGGCATCGTCACGCGCAATCTGCTGACCCGGAACTGGACTGATTGGGTGGACTACTGGGCGGTGGATTTCGACTACCTGCAACGCAAGGAAATCATCAAAGTGCCGCGCGCGCAGGGATTAGGATTGGAAGGCACCTTACCCGGTATCGATCCGGTGCAGGGCGAACTCACCGAGTTTGAAGAGCGCTGGACCGGTGGTTATATTTTCGAAAACGAATGGCAGAGCTTTCGCACCCGGCAAAACCGGGAGCTGGAGCTGATGACCGCCGAGCACACCTACCAGCAGCCGGGACGCTACACGGTGGCCGTCAAGGTCATCGATATTTTTGGCAACGATACGATGACCCTGGTGCCGGTGAATGTGGGGTAGCCTCGGTTACCCCATTGCCGCCCTTACCTTCAACGCTATCAGTAAACCCGGGGAGCAATCTGCGCCCGCCCCTGTGACTACAAAATGTCTAAGCCTTGGCCTGTTTATTTCGTTTCATTCTTGTGTATCAGAAGCATGACGATCATCGCAGCAACACCACAGCCCAATGCGACGCCGAGCGCTCTGGCAAAAACCGAGTAGGGTTGAAGCAGCCAATAACAGATTAATCCCACTAATGTCACTCCCGCTCCAAGCAATATTGATGGCCAGAGTTTCTTCATTTATTTTCCATGAAGGCAATAATCGCTGCAGGAGCGGCGGCTGATTTGGAGATTCCCATTTTTAATAGGGGCGCGGGTAAACCTGCGCCCGCCCCTGATCCGCGGGCCGTACTTCTATATTGATGGGCAAGGTCGGGCCAGGATCGTAAGACAGCCGGGTAACGTATTCGCGTCCGTTATAACGGTAGCGGACATCGTAACTGGTAATTTCTTCCTGATAGCTATTCGTCGTACGGCAGCGTTCCACATTGCGGGTAACGGGGATGCGCTCCACATCGACGTAGCCGCTGCGCCGATAGCCACGGTAGCTGGAGCGCTCCATATCGTTGCCAATCAGGCCGCCAATGACGGCGCCCGCTGCTGTACTGCGATCACGTCCGCCGGAACTATGTCCAAACTGATGTCCAATCACCCCGCCGACAATGGCGCCCAGTATGGCCCCCGTTCCATTTCCACTGCTCCGGGATTCATACACATATTCGGGTTGATAAATGCGCCGTTCTTCGTAAGTGGCGATTTGCTCAGTCCAGCATTGACGCTGTGGCATCAACACCTGCTGATAAACAGGCGTTGTGGAAATAACCGTCGCGACGTCGGTATGGGCGAATACGGCCGCGGCCGGCGCGATCATGCTGGATGCCACAAACAGACGGGTTATTTTGGTTTTCACGTTTATTGCCATGTTTATTGCCATGTTTATCTCCTTGGGTTGATTCACTGCAATATAACGCTGGGGTATAAGGTGCGGTTGACCGCGTTTGACTACAAAATGTGTAAGCCTGATCTGACAACCGATCATTTGTTACACGAAAAAAATAGTAGAAACCAGCAGATTCCTCGTCGCACGCTCCTCGGATTGATGTAATGGATTGTGATCATTTTTCAACTATCAATCAGTACAGCATTCTTTCGTCCGCGAATTTATAATGACGCTTTTATTGCAGTCATGCCGTTATTAGCCCGCCGCACGGATTAATCGTTGCAACGACAGCGGCAATAGAGAAACCTCAGAATATCTGCTGTTAATGCAGAAATAAGGCAGCTTGTCTATGAAATAGAAAAATCGTGAAAAAATTTCCGCTTGGGTTCCCCTCTTTGAAAAAGAGGGGCGGAGGGGAGATTGAGAGTGGTTGTTGCAGCACCAAATCGCAGCACCAAACCGCAACACCAACCCTCAGCATCAAACATTTTCAATCCCCCTCGATCCCCCTTTTCCAAAGGGGGAGGTCTGATCGTGGATGTTTAAAGCAGTGATATCAAAGCAAAACAATTTTTTCATGATATTTGTTTTTCCGGCAAAGAAATTTGCCTTTAGTAGTGCGTATCAGAGAATAAGTCTTCCATGAAACAGGTGGAACTTAATCAGAGGTTCCATAAAAATCAACGAGGAGCACACCATGACCACCGCAACTCAATCCCCCTCTTCCCCTTCTGCCAAACCCGGCCCATCCTCTACACCGCCGAGCGTCAAATTGTTGATCGACGGCCACTTCGTCGAATCCAAAGCAACGCACTGGAAAGATGTGATCAATCCCGCCACACAGGAAGTGCTGGCGCGCGTACCCATGTGCGACGCGCACGAGGTGGATGAAGCAGTCAAAGCGGCCGCCCTTGCCTTCAAAACCTGGAAAAACACTCCCATCGGTGCCCGCGCCCGCATCATGCTGAAGTTGCAGGAGTTGATCCGCCGCGACATGAAAAAACTGGCCGCTTGTCTCACTGCCGAACAAGGCAAAACGTTGCCCGATGCCGAGGGCGATGTATTCCGCGGGCTGGAAGTGGTCGAACATGCCTGCTCCATCGGCACCCTGTCGCTAGGGGAAATCGCTGAAAATGTGGCGGGCGGTGTCGATACTTATTTTATTCGGCAGCCCATTGGCGTTTGTGCGGGCATCACGCCGTTTAACTTTCCGGCCATGATTCCGCTGTGGATGTTCCCAATGGCCATTGCCTGCGGCAATACCTTCGTACTCAAACCTTCCGAACAAGACCCGATGACGCCCATGCTGCTGGCCGAGTTGGCGCTGGAAGCCGGTGTCCCGCCCGGCGTGCTGAACGTGGTGCATGGTGGCAAAGAGTCGGTCGATGCTATTTGCACCCACCCGGAAATCAAGGCCGTATCGTTCGTCGGCTCGTGCCATGTCGGCGAACATGTTTACAAACTTTCCTCCGAGCACGGCAAGCGCGCGCAATGCATGATGGGCGCCAAAAACCATGCCATTGTGATGCCCGACGCCAACAAGGAACAATCGCTGAACGCCTTGGTGGGCGCGGGTTTCGGCGCAGCGGGGCAACGCTGCATGGCCACCTCGGTCGCGGTCTTGGTCGGTGCCGCCAACGACTGGATACCGGATATCGTCGCCAAGGCAAAAACCCTGAAAATCAATGGCGGTACGGTGGCCGGTGCCGATCTGGGGCCGGTTATTTCGAAGCAGGCCAAACAGCGCATCGAGGGCCTGATTGAAAAAGGCATCGCCGAAGGGTGCAAGCTCGAGCTGGATGGCCGCAATCCGAAAGTCGACGGTTATCCCAACGGCAATTTCATCGGGCCGACCATTTTTTCCGGCGTCAAACCGCACCATACCGTTTATAAAGAGGAAATTTTCGGGCCGGTGCTGGTTCTTGTTTCCGCCGCCTCGCTCGATGAGGCCATTACGCTGACCAATGCCAATCCTTACGGCAACGGCACCGGCATTTTCACGCAGTCTGGCGCGGCGGCGCGTAAATTTCAAAATGAAATCGATGTCGGCCAGGTCGGCATCAACGTGCCAATCCCGGTACCCGTGCCATACTTCAGCTTTACCGGCTCGCGCGGCTCGAAACTGGGCGACCTCGGCCCCTATGGCAAGCAAGTGATCCAGTTTTATACGCAAGTGAAAACGGTGACCGCGCGTTGGTTTGACGATGCCGCGGTCAACACCGGGGTAAACACCACCATTAACCTACGATAAACATCAAGGTAAAAAATATGAAGATCGGATTCATCGGCTTGGGCCATATGGGCAACCCCATGTGCCGTAATCTACTCAAGGCAGGCCATACGCTCAAAGTTTTTGATGTGGTTCCCGCCTTGATCGAAAAACTGACGCCCTTCGGCGCTATCCATGCAGGCTCGGTGGCCGATTGTGTGAAGGATGTGGAGAGTGTCATCACCATGCTGCCTTCCTCCCCGCACGTCAAAAACGTTTATGGTTTCCCGCAAGGAATTTTGTCCAGCGCTCGTCCCGGTATCTTGCTGATCGATTGCTCGACCATCGATCCGCACACTGCGCGCGACGTCGCATTCGACGCCAAAGCCAAAGGCTTTACCATGGTCGATGCCCCGGTATCGGGGGGCACGGGCGGGGCCGAAGCGGGCACCCTTACCTTCATGGTGGGTGGTGAAGCCGCCGCTTTTGAAAAAGCCAAATCGATTCTGCAATGTATGGGTAAAAATATCGTTCACTGCGGCGATACAGGTAACGGGCAGGTCGCCAAAATCTGCAACAACATGATGCTGGCCATTGAAATGATCGCCACCGCAGAAGGCATGGCGCTGGCAGCCAAACTGGGCATGGATCCCAAAGTGTTTGCATCCATTGCTAACACCTCCAGCGGGCGTTGCTGGAGCTCGGATACCTATAACCCATACCCGGGCGTTATGGAAAATGTGCCCGCTTCGCGCGGCTATACGGGCGGCTTTGGTGCCGACCTGATGCTGAAGGATTTGACGCTGGTCACCGATGCGGCCAAAACCGTCAAACAGCCCGTGGTATTGGGCGCGGCAGCACAACAGCTTTATCAAATGCATTCAACCATGGGACATGGTGCACTGGATTTTTCCAGCATCATCAAACTTTACAAAGGAACCTCTGATTAAGTCCTCCATGAGCCGCGTTTTGACAAGAATAGTCCAGA
>CAZRAL010000002.1:0-107615 GCA_964598005.1 uncultured Burkholderiales bacterium | reverse complement strand
TGTGTCATTGGCTTTCTTAGCGTTACTGCTACGAAGATTATGAACACGTTCTAAGCAATTTTAATCAGAAATTCCCCAAACCAGTTTTAATTTCCAAGGCAATCGCCAGTGCTTTCGTTAAATCGGCATCGCATACCGTCACGTGACCCATTTTGCGCCCGGCGCGGGCCTCGCGTTTGCCGTATAGATGCAGGTGAGCACCCGGGTGTTTGAGAACGATTTCCCAGTCGGGAGCGACGCAGTGGTTGGGCCCGTGCCAGCTGTCGCCCAGCAGATTTAACATCACTGCTGGTGTATGCAAAGTCGGATCGCCGAGGGGCAGACCGCATAGCACTCGCACTTGTTGTTCAAACTGGGAGGAACGGCTGGCGTCGATCGTGTAGTGGCCGCTGTTGTGCGGGCGTGGCGCCATTTCGTTGATGAGCAGACGTTCGTTTTCGACGATAAAGAATTCCACGGCCAGCACGCCCACATAGTCGAGGGCGTGCGCTAGTTGGGTTGCGATGGCGACGGCTTCTTCAGCCAATGTCGAGGAAATGCGAGCTGGTGCAATGCTGAGGTTGAGGATTCCGTTGACATGCTGATTTTCGGCAATGGGAAATACCGCAACATTGCCATCTATCGCACGAGTGAGAATCACCGATATTTCACGCTGCAGTATCAGCAATGATTCGAGTACGCACGGTACGTTGTTCCAGGCGGCAAACGTCGCTTTGAGTTCGTGGCGGGTGGTAATACGCTGTTGCCCTTTGCCATCGTAGCCAAAACGCGCGGTTTTCAGAATGGCGGGGAGGGGGATGTTTTGCAAAGCAAAATCGATATCTGCCGCACTATCGATCACGTTAAACGGACCAACCGGAAGGCCCCGCTCGCGGAAGTATGTTTTTTCGCGTGCACGATTTTGCGCAATAGCGACCGCATGGCCAGAGGGGCGAACGAGGGTACGTTCGGCTAATGCAATCAGGGCTTCTGCAGGGGCGTTTTCAAATTCGGTGGTGATCGCTGCGCAGGTTGCACCGAGTTCATTGAGCGCAGCCGGGTCGGTATAGGCGGTAACAAGGTGGCGGGTCGCAAATTCAGCGGCGGGCGCGTTGGGGTCGGGGTCAAGTACCGTGACCTGATAGCCCATGTCGCGCGCGGCGATGGTAAAAAAGCGGCCCAGCTGGCCGCCGCCCAGCAGTCCCAGTGTTGCTCCGGGCAGAATCACAGTATTTCCGGCAGCTGCATGGCGAAAACCTGTTCTTTCAGGTTATCGCGGTATTGCGCCAGTTTATCGGCTAGCGCCGCGTCGTGATTGGCGAGCAGGCTGATGGCGAATAAGGCGGCATTGGTTGCGCCTGCTTCGCCGATCGCGAACGTTGCCACTGGAATGCCTTTGGGCATTTGTACGATGGAGTACAGCGAATCCTGACCAGCCAGATGTTTGGACGGTACCGGCACGCCCAGCACCGGCAACGTTGTTTTGGAGGCAATCATTCCGGGCAGGTGCGCCGCGCCGCCCGCGCCGGCGATGATACAGCGCAGGCCGCGCGCGCGTGCTGATTGCGCGTAGTCGAACATGGCATCGGGCGTGCGGTGCGCCGAGATGACCCTGTGTTCGAAGGCTACGCCAAAATCTTTCAATATTTTGGCGGCATGCTGCATGACGTCCCAGTCAGATTGGGATCCCATGACGACGCCTACGATTATATTGTTCATACCTTGGGTTTCAGACATGTTGACCTCAGTTGACGAGTTGCCGCGCTGCTTCAAGCTCTTTGCGATAGTGGTCAAAAATTCCTTTTAACGCGTCGGCCATGGCGACTTGTGGTTTCCAGTTCAGGTCAGTCATGGTGTTGTCGATTTTGGGCACGCGGTTCTGCACATCCTGATAACCCTTGCCGTAATACTCGCCCGAGGTGGTTTCGATGAGTTTAACCTTGCTGGCGGCTTCCTTGTACTCCGGGTATTGTTTGGCCAGTTCCAGCATCATCGACGCCAGCTCGCGGACAGAATAGTTATTGCGCGGGTTACCGATGTTGTAAATTTGTCCTGAGGCCACGTTTTTTTCGTTGGCGATAATTTTGATCAATGCCGCAATGCCATCGTCGATGTAGGTAAAGGCGCGCTTTTGTGCGCCGCCATCCACCAGTTTGATCGGCTCGCCGCGCACAATGTGGCCGAAGAATTGGGTGATGACGCGGCTGGAACCTTCCTTGGCGGTATGGATGCTGTCGAGTCCCGCGCCGATCCAATTGAAGGGACGGAACAGCGTGAAATCAAGCTGGCCCATCGAGCCATAGGCATAGATGACGCGATCCATCAATTGCTTGGAGCAGGAATAGATCCAGCGCTGCTTTTCGATGGGGCCTAGCACCAGATTGGATTGTGCGGGGTCGAATTCCGCATCGGCACACATGCCGTAGACCTCTGAGGTCGACGGAAAAACGATACGTTTTCCATATTTTACGCATTGACGCACGATCGGCAGGTTAGCCTCGAAGTCGAGCTCAAATACGCGTAATGGCTCTTTGACGTAGGTGGCTGGTGTGGCAATGGCGACGAGGGGAAGCACCGTATCGCATTTACGTACGTGATATTCGATCCACTCCTTATTGATGGTGATATCGCCCTCGAAAAAATGAAAGCGTGGATTGTTCATGAACTCAGCGATACGGTCGCTATTCATATCCATGCCATAGACGTGCCATGGTGTCGATTCCAGAATACGTTTGGAAAGGTGGTGGCCGATAAAACCATTGACGCCGAGGATGAGGATTTTTTTCATGGTTAAGTATCAGGAAATTGGCTTTCTGCAACTAAATTAATGAGTCCCCAATCGGTGTATGCCGATGCCCAAGGCTCGGGATAAACTAAGTTCATCGTATATTCTCCCATCGATTTCGGCTTCCAGCACGCGCAACATACGGCCATCGCCACATAAGGCGATACAGCGATTGGAGCTGACGTTGAGCATACCCGGGTTGTGATGCATTAAATGTGCGGGGGCCAGCATGCTGCGAATCAGTTTTACCGGCCGCCCCTCGACAGTAGTGGTGGCGCCCGGGTAGGGTGGTGCCACGGCGCGGATCAGGTTATGAATATTTTGCGCGCTGTCGTTCCAGTTGATCATGCCGTCCTGCGGGTTGCGGCCGCCAAAATAGCTGCCCGCCTGTAAATTCTGTTCTTTCAACACCGCTGTGTCATCGATCAAATGCGGCAAGGCGCGATCCAGCACCATGGCCGCCGCCTGTGTCACTTTTTTGAATACGGCCAGCGCATTTTCGTCTGGCAGGATGGTGACGGCTTGTTGGTCGACGATGCGTCCCGCGTCGGGCTTTTCAACCATTTCGTGCAGGGTGGCTCCGGTCTCGGTTTCCCCTTTGAGGATGGCCCAGTTGATCGGCACGCGGCCGCGGTACTTAGGTAGCAGCGAGCCATGCATGTTGAAAGCGCCGCGTTTTGCGGTGGCCAGCATGGCGGGCTTTAGCATGTGGCGGTAGTAAAACGAAAACAGAAAATCCGGGGCCAGTGCCTCGATTTTGGCGATGATTTCATTGGTATTGGGATCATCTGGAGTAATCGCTTCAATCCCCTGTTGCTTAGCCAGGCTGGCGACACGGTCGAACCAGATGTTTTCATGCGGATTATCCTGATGCGTGACCACGAGTGGAATGTCGATGCCATGCCGGATCAGCACCTTGAGGCATTCACAGCCGACGTTGTGGTACGCAAAGACAACTGCGCGGGTCATTCTGTTTTTTCGAGTACCGCCTGAACGATAAAGCGCGGCCGTTCACGCACCTGTTGATAGATGCGGCCGACGTATTCACCCACCAGGCCCAAGCCAAACAGCACCATGCCGATCAGGAAAAATTCGAGAATATCGCGATCCCATAGTGAGCGGATGCTGTCCCACCCTGTCTCGGAAAAAATTTTCTGGATCACGACAATCAAATAAGTGATCACGGAGCCAATCGAAACCAATATGCCGAAGAGTGAAAAAAGTTGCAGTGGCACGACCGAAAAGCCGGTGACCAGATCGAAGTTGAGACGAATCAATTTGTACAAGGAATATTTCGACTCCCCGGCCGCGCGTTCTTCGTGCTCCACTTCTACCTCGGTCGGCGTGTGCGAAAACGAATAGGCCAGGGCAGGAATATAGGTATTGACCTCGCGGGACATTTTGATTGCATCGACGATCTCGCGGCTGTAGGCGCGCAGCATGCAACCCTGATCGGTCATTTTGATATGGGTCAGGCGCTCGCGCAGCCGGTTCATGGCCTTGGACGCCCACCGCCGCCATGCCGTATCTTGCCGCTTGCGGCGAATGGAGCCCACATAGTCATGCCCCTTGTCCATTTCCGCCAGCAGCTTGCCGATTTCCTCCGGCGGATTTTGCAGATCGGCATCCAGTGTTACCACGCGTTCGCCGCGTGCATATTCGAATCCCGCCACGATAGCCATGTGCTGCCCATAGTTGCCGTTGAACAGCACGACTCGGGTTACGTCCGGCCGTTTCTGGAATTGTTCGCGCAATAGCGCGGCAGAACGGTCGATGGAGCCATCGTTGACGAAAATGATTTCGTAGCGAACGTTGAGCGCATCCATAGCTACATACAGACGTGTGAACAGGGCGGGCAACCCTGGCTCTTCGTTATAAACCGGGATGACGACGGAAACCTGAGGAGCGCTCATGGCTTAATCCAGCAATCTTGCACAAGCGTCAGGAGTGTGTCGCATACGCGATCGATATCCGTCGTGGTCAGGGTAGGGAATAAAGGCAGGGTCAAAGTTTGCCGTGCAATACGTTCAGCGTTGGGAAATTCGCCTTCGCGGTGCCCTTTGGCGCGAAACAAGGTGGTGAGGTGCATGGCCTCGTATGAAATGCCGGTACCGATTCCACGAGCATGCAGGGCGTCCATAAACGCCTTACGGGTGATCGTCATTTTTTCCAAAGGCAGCAGAATGCAGAACATGTTCCAGCTATGCCCTTCATATTCGCCGGTATGCGCGGGCGCAGGAAGGATCAGGCCCAGTTGGTCTGCGAGAGGCTGCAAGCGCAAAAAATAATGGTCGGCCAAGGTGCGGCGTGTGGCGCACCAGTCATCCAGATGTTTCAGTTGCTCCAGGCCCAGTCGCGCCGAGACATCGCTCATGTTGAACTTGCCACCCGCTACGTCGACATCGCGCGTGCCATCTGGCAGCTTGTTGATACCGTGGAAAGCAAAGATCTGCGCGCGTTGCGCTTCTTTTTCATTTGCAAATATTGCAGCGCCACCTTCGATGGTGGTCATGTTTTTATTGGGATGAAAACTGAATGTCGCAATGTCGCCAAAAGCGCCGATTTTTTGTCCGTGCCACGACGACCCGATGGCCAGCGCTGCGTCTTCGATCACACGTAATTTATATTTTTGCGCTAGCGCAAGCAGCCGATCCATATCGCAAGGCAATCCGGAAAAATGGGTCGGAATGATGGCTTTGGTTTTCGGCGTAATGGCGCGCTCGACTTGATCGAGATCGATGTTGCGGGTGATGAGATCGCAGTCGACGAACACGGTGCGTGCTCCGATTTTTTCAATCATGTTGGCGACTGAAAAAAACGTCATGGCTGAGGTGATCACTTCATCACTGGCGTTGCCGCCGCTGGCGGCGCCGATGCCGCACACGTGCAGCGCAGCTTCCAGAGCCGCTGTGGCCGAGGTAAAGACCCGTGTGGGCCGCCCGTCGTGGTAAGCCGAAAGCGCATTCTGAAAAGACTGTACCTGTGGCCCAGTAGCGATCCAGTGCGTCAGCAACGTTTCCTTCAGCGCATCCCCCATGCTTTCGGTTAGCGTAGGGCGGGCAAACGGTATGAAAGCAGGAGAATTCACGAGCGGGCTACCAGATAAACACCAATCACGATAAAGCCTATTCCTGCCAGCTTCTGCGCGGTTAACGATTCGCCAAACAGCCACCAGGCGGCAAAAGCGTTGACGATGTAGCCAATCGAAAGCATCGGGTAAGCGATGGAGACCGGTACGCGTGACAAGGCCATGATCCAGACCACCACGCTGATCACGTAGCAGGCGAGGCCGCCCAGAATATGCGGCTGCGAAGCGAGTTGCCAGCCGATGGGAAAGATATTGTTGACGGTGAATTCAAACTGCCCGATCCGCGTCGCGCCCGCTTTGAGCAGCAACTGTGCGGTGGCGTTGAGCAGCACGCCAGCCAGAATGAGTGAAAAAACAAGGGCGTTCAAGATTAGGGAATCTCTGATTAACTGATGTTATGCACAGCTATGGAATCAATCTTGAACTTGTCATACGAACGCAAAATCTTTACATCCGCAGCACGAAAAATCCACGCACCGTTTCGGCGCACGAGCGCTAAAAGTTTGTCGCCCCCGAAAAAGCGGGGGCCCAGTGGCGTTTGTAAATTTTTGCCATAACGAGTACCCCGCAAAGTCGCTGGATTCCCGCTTTCGCGGGAATGACGGTGACGGTTTATTATTGGAAAAGGTATTTTTAGAGCGTTGTTACCTTGCATCTGCGTCACATCAATCACTGATTCTGGTCTGGTTTTTTGATGGCTACCCGGCGTGCATCCTGGTGAATGCGCTCCATAGGCAATCCTTCGGACTTAAGCTGTTCATAGAGATCAGGCTGAATTATAGCCATTGCCGGGCCGGGTTTTAGCCAGTCAGCAGGAAAATCTTTTATTTTGGCGATCACCTTTTCAGGCTCCTGCTCGATGCCCAGCAAAAATTCGTCGTAATAATCGACCAGCATCATATTGCGTTTTAAGTAGAAGGGCAGCGTTTGATCGTATATTTTCACGGCATATAAACGCGTTTCAGGAGTCATGTGTTTGAGCATGGCCTGCGCGGTTGCATAACCAGATTGCAGTGGGGAAAGTGTTTCGTAGCCGTGTTCGATGACTTCCACCATGAAGGCAGAAGTCAGGGCCAGCACGGCGATGCCCCAGCGCCTGGATACTTTGCTTTCCCGCCATAAGGCAACGAGTGCAGCAGCTGAGCCAGTAAAAAGCAAGGCGGCCGCGCCCATCAAGAAAGCACTGTATTGCTCGTAGAGCAGATGGGTGAAGCTATCGCGCGCGCGCAGGGCAGGCGCCACATACGCTACGTAGATGCCGATGAGCGCGCAAAAAGGTATCGGCAAAATGAATCTGGCCAGGATACGCCCGGGAACGGTGCTGATATAAAACCCGAGGATGAGAGCGAGAGAGGGAAACAGCGGCAGAATGTACGCGGGCAACTTCGATCCCGATGCGCTGAAAAACAGGAAAATGAATGCGCTCCAGAGCAGGGCAAAGCGCAATGGATGAAAAACCGGTTGGGCATGTTGCTGTTGCCAGCCACGCCATACAGCGTGGCCCAGCATGAATGTCCAGGGCAGCGTACCGATGAGCAGGATGGGAACAAAAAACCAGAACGGTTCCACCCGCCGGTGCGTGGTGGTCAGAAAACGCTCGACATGCTCGTGAATGAAAAAGAAATGAGGAAACTCGGGGTTGTGTGCAGATACCCAAATAAACCAGGGGGCAGCGATAACGGAAAAAATCAGCAAGCCCATACCCCATTCCAATTTTTTTAACCGTGAAAAATCGCGCATGGACAGGCAATACAGGAAAAGTGCGGCGGCGGGAAACAACACGCCAATCAGCCCTTTGGAGAGCACCGCGCCCGCGGTGGCGGCCCAGGCCAGCCATAGCCAGCGCCGATGCGACGGATGCTCAGTCTCGCGCTGGCCAAGCAAAAAAGCGCACAGCGACAGGGTGGTCCAGAACGTTAATCCCATATCGAGCGTAATGATCTCGGCCAGCGCCATGAAATACGGGCATCCCATCAACGCCAGCGCTGAAAAAATCCCCACTTCCCGGGTAAACAGGCGCGCGCCGGTATAACCCACGATGCATAAACAAAGCAACCCGCACAGGGCGGTGTATAGGCGCGCACTCCATTCACTTTCGCCAAAAATCCTGAACGATAAGGCCGACATCCAGTATTGCAACGGCGGCTTTTCAAAATATTTCAGGCCATTCAGTCGAGGAGTAATGAAATCGCCGCTTTGCGCCATTTCGCGTGCCAGAACGGAATAACGGCCCTCATCGGGATTAGCCAGTTTGCGGTGCCCCAGATCGTCAATGGCGAGAAAACAGACGATGACAAAAAGTGCTAGTGCAGCAGCGGTGAAAAGAGAAAGAGGGCGAGAGGGCATGTAATAAAGAGGTATGTGAGCGTGAGCGCCGGTATGGGTTGGCGATTGACCCTGATTAACCTCGAAGAAGAGGCTTGCTGCAAGGCAAAGATAATTTTATGGGCTGCCCTTAAGTAGTACCACCACGGCGCCGCTGCCGCCATCGGCGGGCGCCGCGTCGCAAAAAGCCAGTATTTCGTTACGTCGGGAAAGCAGGCAACGGACTTTATTGCGCAATACGGGAACCTGTTGAGCCGAACGGTGACCTTTTCCATGCACGATGCGTATGCAACGCAGGCCCCGCTGGCGGACATGGGCAAGGAATGCAACCAGCCGCTGATGGGCAGTGGCAGCCGTTTCGCCATGTAAATCGATCGATTCCTGAATCACCCAGTGGCCACGTTTTAACTTGCGCAACAAATCGGGTGGCAATCCCGGCCTTAAAAAAGTGATGAGATCGCCGGATTCAATATCCCCCTCCCATCCAGTCGAATCGGTTAGCAGGCCATCAATTACCGCGCGATTGTCTTCCAGTCGCTTGAGGGGGAGAGGGCGTGGTTTGGGTTGGGTCAGGTTTGCCCGTGCTGGGGATTTAAGCGGCTGGACATCGCTCATTTCCGTTGCAAACAGTTCGGTATCCTGTTCGGCAGACGGGGTAGAGCGGGATGGTTTATGCATAAAACCTGAGTTTTAGTGCAATGATTCGAGATAGCGATCTGCATCCAGCGCCGCCATGCAGCCCGTACCTGCGCTGGTGACCGCCTGACGGTAAATATGATCCTGCACATCACCGGCTGCAAATACCCCTTCCACACTGGTAGCCGTTGCATTACCAGCCAGTCCACTGCGCGTCACGATATAACCATTTTTCATTTCCAGTTGGCCCTCGAAAATATCGGTGTTGGGTTTATGGCCGATGGCGATAAAGCAACCTTTGAGTTCGAGTTGGCGTGTTGCACCATCAATTGTGGATTTGACGCGTACGCCGGTTACGCCAGTTTTGTCGCCCAATACTTCATCAAGGGTGTGATTCCAGAGAATGCTGACTTTGCCTTCCTTTTCTTTAGCGAGCAAGCGGTCTTGCAGGATTTTTTCCGAACGGAATTTATCCCGCCGGTGTATGACCGTAACATGGCGGGCAATATTGCTGAGGTATAGTGCTTCTTCCACCGCGGTATTGCCTCCGCCCACCACGCACACATCCTGATTTTTATAAAAAAAACCATCGCAGGTGGCGCAGCCAGATACGCCTTTGCCGAGAAAGGCCTGTTCCGATGGCAGCCCCAGATATTGGGCCGATGCACCGGTGGCGATAATCAGCGCGTCGCAGGTGTAAACGGCCGCATCACCTTTTAATGTGAAAGGGCGCTGTTTAAGATCTACCGTATGAATATGGTCGAAAATGATTTTGGTATTGAAGCGTTCAGCGTGTTTCTGAAAACGCTCCATTAACTCGGGCCCCATCACTCCATTTTGATCGGCAGGCCAGTTTTCCACATCGGTGGTGGTCATCAGTTGCCCGCCTTGTGCGAGCCCCGTAATCAGCACGGGATTCAGATTGGCGCGCGCGGCATAGACCGCAGCGGTATATCCCGCGGGGCCGGATCCAAGAATAATGAGGCGATGGTGCAGGATGGACATGACAGACTTTCCAAAGAGGGGGAGCGAACGTATTTTACCGTAGTGGATCCGGATAATAAGGTAGGGCGCAGGATAGCAGTGCGTATGGGAATGAATTAGCCGTTTTTAATACTGAGCTTTGTAAACCAGGATGGGCATGCTTTACTATCTATGCGACAATTATAAAAAAATAGCACCCTAGTTAAAACTGGCTTTGCCAACTTCGGCACACGCAGGAGAAAACATGTTACGGGCAATACCACTTTTTCAAGATTTGACCGACAACGATCTGGCCATTATCGACGAGCTTGCTATCGAGAAACAGGTACCAAAAAATACCATAGTGCTTACCGAGGGCGAGGTGGGCGATTCGCTTTACGTCATTGTTTCTGGGCGGGTCAAAATTTTTATTGGCGACGAGGATGGTCGCGAGATTATTTTAAAATTCCTGAACCCTGGCGATTTTTTTGGTGAAATGTCGATGATCGATCGCCAGCCTCGTTCGGCATCTGCTTCCGCTCTGGAAAATTCGGTGTTCAAGGTCATTTCGCAACAAGCCTTTCAAGCTTGTCTTAACCGTACTCCCTCCATTGGTACACAAGTGATGCAGGCGCTCGCCAAGCGCTTACGTGAGGCCGATCGTAAAATTTCCACACTCGCCTTGATGGACGTTTACGGGCGAGTGGCCAGTATGCTTATGGAACTGGCCATCCAATCGAATGGTAAAACCATCGTGGGCGAGAAATTATCCCAACAGGATATTGCCAATATGGTTGGTGCCTCGCGCGAGATGGTAAACCGTATCCTGAAGGACCTTTCGGACCGGGGTTATATTACGGTCGAATCCAAATCGATTACGATCCACAATCGAAAATTACCACCATCGTTTTAATGGTGGACACAAAAACTGACATATCAAAAAATGTTCTGGTGGGCGGTACTGGGATCGAACCAGTGACCCCTGCCGTGTGAAGGCAGTGCTCTACCGCTGAGCTAACCGCCCTATCTTCGGTAGGAGCGCAGATTTAAGCATGTCGTCGACCTCATGGTCAACTTTCAGTCTTTTTTGCGGTGCGGATATTATCAGTGCTGACTGAGAGCGGACGATAACATTTTCGCTGTTACATCAACGATGGAGATGACACGCTCGTAGGCCATACGCGTAGGTCCGATGACGCCAACCGTGCCAACGACTTGCCCATTTACCTCGTATGGGGCGGTGACGATCGAGCATTCATCCAGCGGTACCAACTCTGATTCGCCACCGATGAAAATTTTTACCCCTTCCGCGCATTGGGAAACATCGAGTAATTCCATCAACTGCGTTTTGCGTTCGAACACATTGAAGAGCTTGCGCAGCGATTGCATGTTCGACGATAGCTCGTCTACTTCTAGTAGCTTGCGCTCTCCCGATACCATAATGCCAGAGGTATCAACACCCATGCTGCGCATCTCGATGACAGCGGCCATTAAGGTAGAAATGTCACGGTGCAGTTGCGAAAGTTCAAAACGAACCTTGTCGCGCAACTGGTCGAATTCATAGCCTGCGTAATGATGGTTGATATAGTTGGCGGCTTCGGTCAATTGCGTCTGGGTATACCCTTTTTCGGTGACCATGATGCGGTTTTGCACCTCGCCATCGGTCGCCACGATGATGAGCAGTACACGTTTTTCCGATAGCGGCATGAATTCGACATGCTTTAACCCGGCTCCATCACGCCGCGGCGTTCTGACGATGCCGGCGAAACAGGTGAGGTCCGACAAAAGCTGCGAAGCAGCTGCCATGACTTGTCTCGGGTCATCGAGGCGCAACTGCTCCTGCAGCTGCTCGCACTCGATTTGTTGCAGCGGCTGCACGGTCAAGAGAGTATCGACAAAGATGCGGTAGCCCTTGGGAGTGGGCACCCGCCCGGCGGAAGTATGCGGGCTGGCGATGTAGCCCATTTCTTCCAGATCAGCCATTACATTGCGGATCGATGCAGGCGACAATTCCATGCCCGCCAGTTTGGAAAGCGCACGTGAACCGACTGGCTGCCCTTCAGCGATGTAACGTTCAACCAGCGCCTTGAGCAGCGCCTGCGCACGGTCATTCAGAGGAAGGGAGCACGTATTTATCACAAATTTATTGTACAGAGTTTGTGCTTGTCGCGTGCAATCGTATGAAAGGGTTTTCTGTTCGAAAATCAGTTGCTGGGCAGTGTATAAAATGGTCAGGCGATAAATGCTTTGCGTGCTGGCGACACTGTGGTTTAATTCTGGAATGTCTGCTCCTCCCCAGTTTAAAACTGTTGTAATCGTCGGCAAGCCCGATGGCGTCGGCGTTGCCCAGCCGCTCAATGCGTTGATCGCTTTGCTGAAGGCACGCGGTATTCGTGTGTGGCTGGATGCGCGCACGGCGGAATTCGCCACTATAAAAGTAGATGCTGTTTTGCCGCGTGAGCCGCTGGATAGCTTGCTGAGTGGTGCCGATCTCGCCATTGCAGTAGGGGGGGATGGCACCATGCTTGGCCTGGCCCGCGGTGTGGCGCAGCATCACGTGCCATTGGTGGGAGTAAATCTCGGTCACCTTGGTTTTCTCACTGATATTGCCGCCGAATCGCTGAGTCCTGCGATTAACGAATTGCTCAACGGTGAATTCAGCGAAGAGCAGCGCCTGTTGCTGGAAGCTGACATCCGGCGGGGCGGGAAATCCATTTTTCAGTCGGTCGCACTAAATGATGTGGTGGTGAGCCGCGGCGCCATGGGCAGCATGATCGAATTCGCCGTAGAAGTGAATGGTGAGTTTGTCTATTCGCTGCGCGCTGACGGCTTGATCGTCAATACACCAACCGGATCCACTGCCTATGCCTTATCCAGTGGCGGGCCGATCCTGCAACCGGGCTTGCCAGCGATTTCGCTGGTGCCGATTTCACCGCATACCTTGTCCAATCGGCCTATCGCCATTTCGTCCGACTCCGAGGTGCGCATCCGGTTGATACGCGGGGTGAATGCGCGCGTTAATTTTGATGTGCAATCATATTTCGATCCCGCCACCGACGATGTGGTGGTGATTCGCTCCCATGCCAACCGGCTGCGTTTGTTGCATCCGGCAGGCTACAAATACTTTGCCATGCTACGCAGTAAGCTGCACTGGAATGAACGTACCTCCTAGGTTGATATGCTGCGCGCGCTGACCATCCGCGATTTTATTATCGTTGATCATCTCGAATTGGATTTCGAGCCGGGCTTCACGGCGCTGACTGGGGAAACCGGAGTAGGAAAATCAATTTTGATCGATGCACTGGCGCTGGCGCTGGGCGCGCGTGCGGAGGGCAATGTGGTGCGGGTAGGGCATGCGCGCGCGGAAATCGCGGCGGAATTCGATATTTCGGGCTGTGTCACAGCCCGTGAATGGCTTGCTGTCAACGATTTGGCTGATGACGATGTGAATCTCTGCTTGTTTCGTCGCGTACTCGATGCGGGCGGACGCTCGCGATCCTTTGTCAATGGGGCGCCGGTTACCTTGAGCCAGATGCGCGACTTGGCTGAACGCTTGATCGACATTCATGGACAACATGAACACCAGAGTTTGATCCGGCGCGAGGCCCAACTCATGCTGCTCGACGATTTCGCCGGCAACGATGCATTATTGGCAGCGGTACGTGCGTGCCATGCTGAATGGGTGCAACTGGCTACGGTTCGCTCAGCGCGTGAGGCTAACGAAGCCGCCATCGCACGCGAATTTGAGGAGCTGACCTGGCAGATTGGCGAATTGGAGAAGCTGAATTTCTCTGGTACGCATTGGGAAGAAATGCAGGCCGATCAGCGCCGCCTCGCCAATGCTGCCGGCCTGATAGCGGCAACTGAAGCGGCGATTGGGGAATTGGCCGATGCCGATCATGCGGTGCTATCCCGCGTCGACGACGTTGCCCACAGCTTGACTGATGCCGTTGAAACCGATCCTGCCCTGAAAGAAGCGCTGACGTTGCTTGCCAGCGCCAGCGTGGAATTGCGCGAGGTGGTAAGCGAGTTACGCCATTACCTGCATAAGCTGGAGCTTGATCCGGCCCGACTTGCAGCGCTCGATCGTGACATTGCCGATGTGCTGGAAGTTGCCCGCAAGTTACGCATCGACCCCCTGCGCATTCCGGAATTTTTGCAACAAAAACGCGACCGCCTCTCAGCGCTGGGCGGCGGACAGTCGCTCGATGCGCTGATTGAACAGGAACAGGTTGCGCAAGCCGCCTATAACGATGCTGCGAAAAAATTAACGCGCGCCCGTCAGGCTGCTGCGAAAAAGTTTGCGGCCGAAGTAACGCCCCTGCTGCATCAACTCGCCATGCCCGGAGGGAAATTTGCGGTGGAATTTTCGGCGCGCGAACCATCGGCGAATGGTCTCGAAAACTGCGAATTTCAGGTTACTGCACACGAAGGTCAGCCGCTAGGCCCGCTCGCGCGGATTGCTTCGGGTGGTGAGCTCTCCCGCGTATCGCTAGCGATTCAGATGATGGCGTCGGCACGGGGCGGTGTGGGTACACTGATTTTTGACGAAGTCGATGCGGGCATCGGCGGGCGCGTGGCTGAAGTAGTTGGCCGCATGCTGCGCGCGCTGGGTGATAAGAATAACCTGGCCTATCAGGTATTGGCTGTTACCCATTTGCCGCAAGTGGCAGCTTGCGCAGCACATCAGTTTCAAGTAACGAAAATAGTAAAAGATGGAGTAGTCATTACAGCGATTACACCATTGCAGGGCGCCAAGCGGATCGATGAAATTGCTCGCATGCTGGGCGGTATAACGATTACTGCTGCCACCCGCCAGGCAGCGCAAGAGATGCTGGCTAATGTGGGTAAACGGCTCGACGTTTAGCGGAATTTTGGCAATTACCTGCTGGCCCATCCTGTATCCGCTGCAAACCGGCTGCCATACTGCGCCTCCAGCACCTTCATCTCCGTCAGCAACTTTTCCTTGCCAGCAGCACGCAAATAACGGATTGGCCCGCCACGATGTGGCGCAAAACCGGTACCGAAAATCACTCCAGCATCACATAGATCGTCATCACCGACGATCCCTTCACGCACGCAGGCTACTGTTTCATTCACCATCGGCAAGGTCATGCGCATCCATAAAGGCGCCAGGTCGACCGTACCCGAGCCTTGCGCTTTATGCGGCTTGCCATTTGACCATTTATAAAATCCCTCCCCGCTTTTCTTGCCCAGCTTGCCCGCTTCTACTAACGCAAGGATAGTTTTCGGTTGCGGAATGTCAGGTTTGGCGAGTTCCCGACCCACCGCTAACGCTACATCCAGCCCAATGGTATCGGCCAGTTCGATAGGCCCCACCGGCATGCCGAAATCACGTGCGGCGGCATCGATAGTTTCGGGTGGAATGCCTTCTTCCAGCATGCGCTGTGCTTCGCTCATGTAGGGTGCAAGAATGCGATTGACCAAAAATCCCGGTGCCGATTTCACCGGAAGTGGCAGCTTGTCGATTTTTTTCACGAATGCCGCGGCGCGCGTCATCACGTCCCCAGTCGTCTGCGGCCCTTCGACAATCTCCACCAGCATCATCTGCGCAACCGGGTTGAAAAAATGAATCCCCACCAGCCGCTCGGGCTGGCTGAGCCCTGAGGATAATTCCTGCAAAGGGATCGACGAGGTATTGCTGGCCAGAATCGCTTGCGGTTTCAGCCGTGGCTCCAGCTGGGCATAGAGTTTTTTCTTGATCTCGGCGTTTTCGACAATGGCTTCAATCACCAAATCGGCATGTGCAATACCCTCGCCTTTCACGTCGGGAATCAATCGGTCCAGGGCCGCCTGAATCAGATGCGGCTGTTTCAAACGGCGTTTATAAAGTTCGGCAGCACGTTTGATGGCCGGGGCAATACGCGCCTGATCGAGATCCTGCAGCGTCACGGTAAACCCTTTGGAGGCGCACCATGCTGCGATATCGCTGCCCATCACGCCCGCGCCAATCACATGAACCTGTTTAATCTGTGAATCCGTTTGATTGCCCAGGGCTTTCAGCCGATCCTGCAAAGTAAAAATACGAATGAGATTGGCGGCAGTCGGGTGGGCAAACAGGCTGACGATTGATGCGGGATCACCATCCGGTACACGGCGCGGATCGCCGCCGTATTTTTCCCACAAGTCGATAATGGCGTACGGTGCAGGGTAATGATCCTGACGAACTCTTTTCGCGACCTGTTTGCGTGACAGTTTGGCCACCAAACCGCGCAACAGCGGCCAGTTAGCCATCGCATGTTTGAACGCCGGACGATGCGGCGCAGGCGGGCGCAACAGAAAAGTGCTTGCCGCATTGATGAAATGGCGGCGCGGGGTTATCGCATCAACCAGCCCCAAACGTTTTGCCTTGCGCCCATCCACGCCGCGACCGGTCAGCATGAGATCGAAAGCCTGCGTTGCGCCAATCAGGCGGGGCATGCGTTTCGCGCCACCCCAGCCGGGCACAATGCCGATCATGACCTCGGGCAGGGCCATTTTGGTTTTGGGGCCGTCATCGGCAATGCGATAGGTGCAGGCCAGCGCCAGCTCGGTGCTCCCTCCCATGCAAAAACCATGAATCAGCGCCAGGGTAGGAAAGGGCAAGGCTTCGACCAGATCGAATACCTCGTAGCCCAGCCTGGTAAATGCAAACGCCTCTTCCGCACTGGCCAGCGAGGTAAATTCGCCAATATCGGCGCCAGCGGCAAAACCGTTTTCCTTGGCGGAAAGAATGGCTAACCCTTTCACCGGTTGCTCACGCAAATGGCGACAAATATCGCCCAGTTCATTCAGCACTTCGGAGGAAAAAGTGTTGGTGCTGGCCCGCTCGCCAGTGTTTTCAACGCGGTCGAAATACAGCCAGCCTAAACGATCGCCATCGACCTCAAGTCGCCAATGTTTCCAGTTATACATTTGTAGAGCCTTTCATCAGGGAAATGTTTTAAATAGCGGGCGCGATTTCAATGTCCAAATGCAATGAAGCGCATTTTATCGGCACAGTAGGTTTTAAAGTCAAAATCGTCTTTAGGGAGAAACAGCTCAATGGGGCATTTCCAGCCGAGTGATTTTCTGGGTTGAGTATTGAGAGTCCAGGCGAGTTCAGCAAATTGTTGTTGAGAGCAAGAAGATAGACTGTCACCTTTGGGTAAATACTGATATGGCAGCCCATAGGTGTTTTTATTGATATCGCAATTCTCATGGACTGTGCGGGTAAGCGAAATAGACTTTGATGCTGGCCTGCGCAGACAAATTTGCGTGTTGCGCTATTTCTCGATCTTGGCCACTCCGTGCAAGTTCGCGTGTGTTACCTACTTTCCCAGATAATACTGACCCACAAAAAAACGAAACTGCATTTATACACAGATTATTTGCTGAGCACATTTGGGGCTGCCACAGCCACTGAGCTATCGGTAATGGTTGAGGGACAAGTCAGCCGCGATCAGATGACATGGTTTTTTCCGAAGCAGATTACACTTCCTTTGGCTTGTGGCAACAAGTCAAAGGAGTTGTTTGTTCTTTAGAAACGAGAGGGGAGGGCGCTTATCTTTGAGGGCACGATTGAGGAAAAAGCGTGGACAGATGAGATTGAGTTGATATGCGGGCATTATGGGTCGTGATGTATGTGGCATCAATTTGCTCAATTGTGTGTATCACGTTGGAGAGGCCTCGATTTCTGCAGCCTTTGAATGCGTGCTCTGCTGATCACGGCATATCCGCGCAATTGCTTCTTTTACCTGCTCGACATTCGCATCCATGATTTCAAATCGCTGGGGCAATTTCTCGATCCCATCGTAATTAGTAGGGCGGGCGGGCTTTCGGCCTATTGCCTCAACCATGGTGGGCTCAAATTTGCTGGGCAGTGCGGTTTCCAAGCACACCAGCGGCACCCCCGGTTTACGATGCGCCAGTCCTGCATGGATCCCATCGGCGGTATGTGGATCAATTTCGATTCGATACTTTTCCCACACCATGCGAATGGTGGACAGGCGATCGGCGTGGGTGCTGCGGCCCGAGACGAAGCCAAAGGCCGGCAGACGATTCCAATATTCGCAATTCGATATGTCGAAGCCCCCTTCCTGATCTACTTTGCGCATCAATTCGCGCACGACCGCCGGATCGCGCCACACCAGATCATATAGAAAGCGCTCAAAATTCGAGGCCTTGGAAATATCCATCGACGGACTGGAGGTTTGCCGGGTTTCATTGGTTTTGCGTGGCCGGTAACGACCGGTACGAAAAAATTCGTCCAGCACATCGTTTTCATTGGTGGCGATAATCAATTGCTTGATGGGCAGCCCCATCATGCGCGCGATATGCCCGGCCAGCACATTGCCGAAATTTCCGGTCGGTACGGCAAAGGAGACTTTTTCCTCATTGGTACGTGTTGCCGCAAAATATCCCTTGAAGTAATACACCAACTGGGCCACGATGCGCCCCCAGTTGATGGAATTGACCGCACCGATTCGGCAGGTTGCCTTGAATTCGAGATCGTTGGAGACAGCTTTGACGATATCCTGACAATCGTCGAATACGCCCCGGATGGCGATGTTATGGATATTGGCATCCTGCAAGGAAAACATCTGCGCAGCCTGAAACGGCGACATTTTGCCGTGCGGTGAAAGCATGAAGACTTGCACGCCGCGCTTGCCCTTCATTGCATATTCGGCGCTGGAACCCGTGTCGCCCGAGGTGGCACCCAGAATGTTGATCCGGGCGTTATTTTTTGCCAGCACATATTCGAACAGCTGCCCCAGCCACTGCATGGCGATATCCTTGAACGCCAGCGTGGGTCCATTCGAGCAGCGCAGGATGTACAAACCCTCTTCCAGCGTGTGTATCGGGGTAATCTCCGTCGAACCGAAAACTTCCGCGTTATAGGTTTTATCGATAAGTATTTTTAAATCGTTTTCGGGAATATCGTCGACAAAGCGGCGAATAATCTCGAACGCAAGTTCAGGATAGGGCAGAGGCCGCATGGCGACCAATTCCTCCTCGGAAAATACGGGGCAGGATTGCGGTATATAGAGCCCGCCATCCGGCGCCAGGCCCTCAATGAGGATGCTGCAAAAAGGCAGCGGCACATGGGTGCCATCGTCGCGAGTGCTGATGTAATGCATAGGGATACCGCTCATTCTTTTATTTGCCAAGGTGGCGCGAGCCGGTTCACGCCCGCCGAAAACAAACATAGCCGGTTGCCGAACGGATCGCGCAGGCGTGCCTCGCGCCAAAGCCACGGTTCATCGGTTGGATCGGTATCGAACACGATTCCAGCCTCCTTTAAACGAGCAACAGTTTGATCGATTTTGTCGTTCTCGAAATACACGACCGTGGTCTGGGCTGTAAGCACCTCGCCCAAATGCACGGAAAACGTCGCATCCCCTTGCGGGCAAACAAAACGGGCGTAATGCGGACTAGCGACGATCAGCTTCAATCCCAACTTGCGGTAAAACGAGATCGCGAGTTCGATGTTTAAAACGGTCACGGTGACCTGGTTAAGACGCATCAGCCAAGTGCCTCCAAACGAATGCGCACCACTTTGCTTGCGATCGTCGGCAACGCCTCGATGCGAGCGATAGCCTCATCGACATGTGCTTCCATGGCAAGGTGGGTAATGATGATGACATCGACCACATCTTCGCCTTCCTCGGCCTCCTTTTGCAACATGGCATCGATGGAAATCGACCTATCGGCGAGGATGCGCGTTACATCCGCCATGACGCCCGGCTGATCACGGGCACTGAGGCGTAAATAGCAGGCCGTTTCAATCTTGCCCATCGGTAAAACCGGCACGTCGCTCAACTGATCTGGCTGAAAGGCCAGATGCGGCACACGATATTCGGGATCGGCAGTCAGCATGCGCGCCACATCCACCAGATCGGCGATGACCGCGCTGGCGGTGGCCTCCGCCCCGGCCCCGCGCCCGTAATAAAGCGTCGCGCCCACCGCATCTCCCTTGATCAGAATCGCATTCATCACCCCTTCTACATTGGCGATCAGACGCTTTTCCGGGATCAGCGTCGGATGAACGCGCAACTCGATCCCTGCTTTGGCGTAGCGGGTGATGCCGAGTAGTTTGATACGGTAACCGAGCTGTTCGGCGTATTGAATATCCTTGTCCGTCAGTGTGGAGATGCCTTCGGTATAGGCTTTATCGAATTGCACCGGAATGCCAAACGCAATCGCCGAAAGGATTGTCAGCTTGTGTGCTGCATCGATACCCTCAATATCGAAAGTTGGGTCGGCTTCAGCGTAGCCCTTTGCCTGTGCCTCTTTGAGTGCCGCAGCAAAACTCACACCACGCGTACGCATCTCGGAAAGAATGTAATTCGACGTGCCGTTGATAATGCCGGCGATCCATTCGATTCGATTGGCGGTCAACCCCTCGCGCAATGCCTTGATAATCGGCACCCCGCCCGCCACGGCGGCTTCGAAAGCAACCATCACCCGGTGTTTTTGCGCCGCTGCAAAAATTTCGTTGCCGTGTTTGGCCAGCAACGCTTTGTTGGCGGTGACGACATGCTTGCCATTTTCGATGGCCTTCATTACCAAATCTTTTGCCGTGGTGTCGCCCCCGATCAATTCGCAAACAATATCGATATCGGGATTCGTCACCAGCTGATCGGCATCGGCAATCAACTCGATACCGTCCAGCGAAAAATCGCGCGGTTTGGCGAGGTGGCGTGCTGTCGCATGCGTCACCAGAATGTCGCGCCCCGCCCGTCGGGCAATTTCCTCGCGATTGCGGCGCAATACTTCAATCGTGCCCCGGCCGACTGTTCCCAGCCCTAATAAGCCTACCTGAATCGGTTTCATTACCTTATTTTTTCAGTGATTTTATAAAATGAAAACTTGCAATCGTCATACCTTCGCGGAAATAGAATTTGTGCGCCTGTTGACGATGCGTCCCTGAGTCGAGTGTCAGACAATCGCAGTTTCTTTCTCGCGCTAGCGCCTCCATATACTGCATCAACGCGTGGCCAACGCCGGTAGACCGTTTGGCTTCGTCGGTGATCAAATCGTCGCAATACATTTCGCGGCCGCTATAGGTTTTTTCCAGCACGCGGAATACGCTGACGCCCAGCACTTCCTCATCATGTGTTGCAATCGCCATTTCTGCGCCGCTCGCAAACACTGTTTTCATGCGGCCTACATAATCTTCCGGCAAATGCGGGCGTAACTGGCGATGCACCGCCTCGGCTCGCTTCAACCATTCCATCTCGATAATTTTGCTCGATGTATCGGTAATGGCGATGATCTTCACCGCATTCATAGCACTTGATCCCTTTTAAACATTTCCTTGATGCCGCGTACGGCCTGCCGGATGCGTTCGGTATTTTCGATCAGCGCAAAGCGCACATGATCGTCGCCGTAATCACCAAACCCGATGCCGGGAGAAACCGAAATTTTCGCCTCGGCCAATAATTTTTTTGCAAATTCCAGCGATCCCATTTTTCGATACGGCTCGGGAATTTTGGCCCAGATATACATCGATGCCTTGGGTTTGGTCGTTATCCAGCCTGCTTCGGCCAAACCTTTGTGCAGCACATCGCGGCGCACCTGGTACTCGGCCACGATCTCCTGTACGCAATCCTGCGGCCCCTCCAGGGCTGCAATACTCGCCACCTGAATCGGCGTAAATGTACCGTAATCGTGATAACCCTTGATGCGTGCCAAGGCAGCCACCAATTCCCTGTTGCCGACCATGAAACCGATGCGCCAGCCCGCCATGTTGTACGACTTTGACATGGTGAAAAATTCAACCGCCACATCACGCGCGCCCGGCACCTGCATGATCGAGGGCGCCTTCCAGCCGTCATAGGTAATATCGGCGTAGGCCAGATCGTGCACCACCAGCACATTATTGGCTTTCGCCAGCGCCACAATGCGTTCGAAAAAATCCAGTTCCACGCACATGGCGGTAGGGTTGGAGGGGAAGCCCAAAATGAGCATTTTGGGCTTGGGGTACGATTCGCGTATCGCGCGCTCGGCTTCCGCGAAAAAATCCACGCCCTCGGTCATCCGTACATGCTTGATCTGCGCACCCGCAATGACCGCGCCATAAATATGAATGGGATAGCTGGGGTTGGGCACCAACACTGTGTCACCGCTGTCGAGCGTCGCCAGCATCAAATGCGCCAGCCCTTCCTTGGAGCCGATGGTAACAATGGCTTCCGAATCGGGATCGAACGTTACTTGATAACGGCGCTGATACCAGTCGCAGATGGCCTTGCGCAAGCGGGGAATGCCCTTGGAGACCGAGTAGCCGTGCGTATTGGGCCGCCTGGAGGCTTCCACCAGTTTATCGACAATATGCTGTGGCGTCGCGCCATCGGGATTGCCCATCGACATATCGATAATATCCTCGCCCCGACGGCGCGCGGCCATTTTGAGCTCGGCCGTAATGTTAAAAACGTAAGGCGGGAGGCGCTTAATGCGCGAAAATTCGTGAGCCATGATTGTCACTACGTGCTTATAATTGTGCAGCGCAAAATTGTAGCCCAGTAATCGCGTCAGCAACATACTTTTCTCTTTCTATTTTTATTGCCATGAAACTCCACCTCCATGCAACCGCCGGAGCCAATACCATCCACGCGCACGGCGAAGGTTATGTGGTGGTCAATAGCCTGCGCATCGAGCATCCGGTAATCGTTATGCCCGATAGATTGATCGATCCGTGGCCTGTTTCCGCTACGCAGCAACTCGCGCTGAATGATTTCACCCCTCTCATCGAGTTAAAACCGGAGCTGGTGATATTCGGCAGCGGCCCTGTTTTTCGATTCCCCGATCCACGCATCATGGCGGCTTTTTCCGCTGCAAAAATGGGCTTCGAAGTCATGAATACACCTGCGGCGTGCCGTACCTATAACATTCTCATGGCCGAAGGCCGTAACGTTGCAGCGGCACTTCTGATATAGGCCCGTCACAATTTCGCCACCTTTTTGCCGATTCAAGGCCAGTATTGCCGTCAATGCTGCAAAGTTGCAGCAGCATTCAGCATCCAGTAAAGGCAAAATCAATGGCAATCCGGATTGTGGCAACACTCTTTTTGTGTTTCATTTTTGCTCATCCTGCACAAGCATCGGGATGGGTGGAACGCCCGGACTGGGCACGGCATTTCCGTGCGCTTGGCACTCAGGGCACCTTTGTGATGTACGAGGCGGATAAAGACCGCATGCAAGTGCTGGATCGCAAACGCGCCGAAAAGCGCTACTTGCCTGCCTCCACTTTCAACATCGCCAACGCCTTGCTGGCGCTGGATTTGCAGGTGGTCAAGGATGAAAACGAATGGTTTCCCTGGGATGGCAGGCGCTATGGCAACAAGGCCTGGGAAAAAGACCTGACCTTTCAGGAGGCGATGCAGGTCAGTGCAGTGCCTGTCTTCCAGGAAACAGCGCGGCGCATTGGCACGATACGAATGCAAAAAGGACTGGAACGCCTCGACTACGGCAACCGCAATTCCGTAGCGGGTGGCATCGACCCATTCTGGCTTAGCGGCGGCCTGCGCATTTCGGCCATGGAACAAATCGCATTTCTGCGCCGGCTTGATCAAGGCTTGCTGGGTGTGAGCGCCACGGCACAGGAAACGGTAAAAAAAATGATCGTCGTTGAATCCACTGCAAACTACACCTTGCGCGCAAAAACCGGTACCAGCAACTCCCAGCCTTTGATTGCCTGGTGGATCGGTTGGGTGGAACGCAAAACACCCACCGGCATCCGCCGAATTTATTTTGCCTTGAACATGGATACCACGCCAAAAACCAGATTTGAAGATCGCTTTACCGTCGCGCGAAAGATTTTGCGCGAAGAAGGTGCGCTTCCAGCCAAGTAAAAGCTGGGTCATGCGTCGAAAAATAAACGCTGTCAATAAAAACGCTTGCATTTTGTTCATGGCTGTATAAGAATACAGCCATGAACAAAATGACTCCCCGCCAACAAGAAATCCTCACCTTTCTCAAGGATTGGATCGCCGAGAACGGCATGCCGCCCACCCGCGCTGAAATGTGCGCCGCCTTGGGTTTTCGCTCCCCCAACGCAGCAGAAGAACATTTACGCACACTCGAACGTAAAGGCGTGATCGATATGCTTGCCGGCTCTTCGCGTGGCATACGTATCCGCAATGCCCACAATACCGATAGCCATGAAAGCCGTGAGGAAGGCCTGCCCCTGATTGGCCGCGTCGCCGCCGGACAACCTATTCTGGCGCAGGAAAATTTTGCCGGACGCTACCCCGTTAGTCCGCTCATGTTCAAACCCAAGGCAGACTATCTATTACAGGTTTCAGGCATGAGCATGAAGGATGTCGGCATCATGGATGGCGACTGGCTGGCCGTTCACAAAACCACACAAGCACGCAATGGCGAAATCGTCGTCGCACGAATCGAAGGCGACGTCACCGTCAAACGCCTCAAGCTGAAAGGGCAGCAAGCCTTCCTCATAGCAGAAAACCCGGACTTTTTGCCTATCGTTATCGACCTGGAAAAAGCACCACTCGACATCGAAGGCTTGGTTGTCGGCGTTATTCGCTCATTTCAACATTGATTTTAAGTGGGCATCCGCTGCCCTTTATTCAGTGATGCCTTCTTCAAACTCAATGTTTTATTGGAGAACTAATTTTGGCAAAGTTGTATTTTCGCTTCGCCGCCATGAATGCAGGAAAATCCACGGCCCTACTTCAGGTGGCGCACAATTACGAAGAGCGAGGGCAAACCGTAGACCTCTATACAGCAGCACTGGATGATCGGTATGGCACTGGCCGCATTGTTTCCAGACTTGGTGTGGCTAGGGATACTGCCGTATTTTCAAATACCACCGATTTTGGTGTGCTTTATAAAAATCGTTCATATCCGTCGTGTGTGTTGATCGACGAAGCGCAATTTTTAACCGAACCACAAGTCATCCAGTTACATCAACTGGCCCATACCAGCAAAACACCGGTGATTTGTTATGGATTGCGCAGCGACTTTCTGGGCCAGCCCTTTCCGGGTTCCCGCGCCTTGCTCACTCTGGCGGACGATCTGGAAGAAATGAAAACCATTTGTCGCTGCGGTAAAAAAGCCACCATGAACGTTCGCCTCGATGCGCAAGGCCAGCGGGTGATGGTTGGAGAACAAGTGGAAATCGGTGGTAACGATCGCTATGAAGCGGTGTGCCCCAGGCGTTTTTATACCGGTTCGTGCTGATTAATTAATCATTCTTCGATCAGCGCCGTAAGCGGCGCATAAAAGGCAATTCCCATTTTCGCGCTGCCAGCAAAATACTGGTGGCATTGCGCTTTTCGAAAGAAATGGTCGAATCGCGGTTATGCGACTGAACGACTTCATCGACCAACGCCTGCATGCGCATCAATAATAAATCCCGCGAAGAATTCGATAGCATTACATTAATCAAGCCAAACATCTCGTCTTGTTGCTGAAAGGTCGTATCAAAATAATCCGTCACGTGCTCACGGAACAAAGTCTGGATCGGGCCGGCCGGGTGCCAGCGAAACATGCGCGATACCAACAGTTGAATCCGGTTATGCGGATGCAGGGCGAGAAAACCCATGCGATCCAGTTTAACCAGGCAACGTAAACAATCGGTTTCAGTGAGATCGTAGGTCGCAACGATATCGGCGAGAGACATGTGGTTCATCGCGCACAACGCAATCAGCAGGAGCCGTTTGTCTTCCACCAATTGCCGCTCCTGCCGCAAACTCAAATGGTCAATTAAATGCGATTCGGGCCGGTAATGCTGAAGCAGCGCGGGAAGGTCAAGCTTGCATGCTGTACAGATATCATCCAGCCGTTGCAACGGAAAGTTTCGTTTCGAAAACATTCGCTTGACCGTCGCCTCGGACAATTTCAGCTTCTTCGCCAGCTGTGCATAGGTGATGCCTTCGTTACGCAGCCCGCTCTTGATGACATCAATGATTTGTGCCGAGATGGCCAGCATGGTGGTATCAAAAAGTTATACTTTAACAATGTCATTATGCACTACCTGTACTTTTTCTTGTTCACTCGCTGCTAACTAACGTGTATTCGCAGTTGAATGCGACAACCGTTGCCCACATGAGCTAGTTTTCGATCCCTTATCAAAAATGCAAAGTGCGCTTCCAAAATCGTCGGGGTGCAATTCTTCAGCAGCCGATTTGAGGCTGAGGGATTCGCTTGCTTCCTCCAGTACGAAGAACGCATGCATTGGAAGCAGCCTAACGTTTGAGCCAAACCTCCGCAAATTATCCGGTTGAGCGAATGGTTAGGCCGCACTGTGCGGCGGCTGTGGTGGCTTTGGCTGGCCTGCAATGCGCTCCAGAGTTGAGTCAAGGCAGGCCCAGGTTGGCGCGCTTGTACTCCAGATGTTTGCAGTTGGCTTTATTGACGAAGGATTATCGATAGTGCCAAGGCGTACAACTGTTAAACCCGGGCGGCCCGTTGAATCAGCGAAGAGTTGGCTGCCGCAATTTGGGCAGAAGCGACGGCGAACTTGATTGCCACTTTCGGCGGTGCTGGTGTACTCGCTTGTGCTTCCAGTGATCTCTATTGCCAGTGACGGAAATATCGCATTGACTGTACCGTTGGATGAAATGCGCTGACAGTCCCTGCACCAGCATATTCTCGATACGACAGGTTCAGCCTTTAGTCGGAATGTCACTTGGCCACAAAGACAGCTTCCAGTGCGTTCAGTCATGATTTGTTCCGGGTATGACATGTGAAAAGTGCACGTACACTTGATTGGTGCGACCTAACAACCAAAAGAAACAATTTAACCGCCGTGTTGGAATCATGATCACAAATGCCTGGTCCAGAGATTGCCAACCCAGCCGAGCAGTCCGCCTACGAGCGCACCAACAAAATAACTTTCAATTTGAAGTTGATTAATTGCGGCGATTGTAACGCCAGCCAAGACGCCGACTACGATTCGAAATGCATGTGACTTAGTTGGATGGCGCTCGTCGTCGATGATGGCAATGTAAACAGCGAAGACACAGAAAACGAAAATTGATAGAGCGCCACTCCATTTTGGAAACTGCCTGAATACACTCGGAATCAAGAGTAACGCGGACCAAATTGCCCCAAAAACAAAAGCGACGGCAACTTCAACAAGGTGAGATTTCATGATGCCCAACGTGAAGGTGAATGGCCTGACGTGGTCTTATCGCGCCAGTTGGTGTTGATGAATGGGTTAGGTTGCACTGTCGGTCTGCTCGACGCCAACAAATTGAGGATTGGGCCCAAACCAATGCGCTTTGCCTGCTTTAAAAAGAAAGCCGATGGTTGCTAGGGCTGCGATGCCAAAACCAAGGGGAAGCGCAAATAGAAATACTTTGAACCACACTTGCTCGGACTGATTTGGAAAATAGGTTCCGACTATCAATAAAGCTGCGATTGCAATTGCAAACTGGCACAACCAGCCGAATGAATAGATGGCCCAGCGCAACTGGAAACGCGCGAATAGTTCTTGGTCTATTGGAAGCGGCCCAATCCATGAGAATGCAACGCGACTAACAACGCTCTGCGGGTCGCGGTGCAGAAACCAAAGTAGCACACGCAGGATGAGAAAGAAAACGAAAATGCGTTGTTCAGTGCTCATGGAGGACTTATTCAGAGGTTCCTTAATATGGAGCAACACGCCCGCGTTCTTCCTGGCATGGCGATTGTCCCCGTAACATGGCTAAGCGATATCCGTGCAGGCCCGCTTGCAATAAGGCTTACAGCCGATATGCTACCTTGATTTTGAAACGGGCGGCACCGCATACCTTGCGTCATTAATGCTGCTTTTGACCAATAGTCTTCTTTCGAAACTTGCTGCGCTTGACATAACGGCGTTGCACGGTGCTCAAAATCCTCATTTACTCCCTTGTAAACTCCGGTTTTTCACCAGCTGCGCATAGATGATGCCTTCGTTACGCAGCCCGTTCTTGATGACATCAATGATTTGTGCCGAGATGGCCAGCATGGCGGTATCAAAAAATTATACTTTGGCAGTACCATTATGCACTACCCATATTTTTTCTTGTTTACCCGCTGCCATCCCTCAATAATTTACGCGCTAAGCCATTAACTTTGATCAAGGATTACACAACGTGATACCTATTATCCTGAACGACATACATTCGCAATTAAATGCGACAACCGTCGCCCACATCGTATGTCCGCAAACACTGGTCGAATTGCAGCACGCAGTTGCTGAAGCTCGGTCACGCAGTTTATCTATTTCCGTTGCAGGTGGTCGCCACGCCATGGGTGCACAGCAATTTGCAACCGGCTCGTTACACATCGACATGACTACTCTAAACAAAGTACTGAACACAGATCCAGAAAAGGGTTTATTGCATATCGAGGCAGGAGCAGACTGGCCCAAGATTATCAAGGCGTGTGAGGACATGTCTGTCCATACGAATGTTGCATGGAGTATTCGGCAAAAACAAACCGGGGTCGATGCGGTAAGCCTTGGTGGCTCGATTTCCGCCAATGCGCATGGCCGCGGTCTGCTGATGCAACCGCTCGGTGACGACATCGAAGACCTCACTCTGATCGATGCAAACGGCCAGGTTATAGTCTGTAGCCGCGAACAAAACGCGGAGTTGTTTTCGCTTGTGATCGGCGGCTATGGTTTGTTTGGCATCATCTACTCTGCGACACTGCGTTTATCGCCTCGCCAGCGCCTTAAACGTGTGGTCGACATTATCGATCTGGATGACGCCATGAATGCTGTATTCCGCCGCGTGGAAGAAGGCTGCCTTTTTGGCGATTTCCAGTTTGTCATCGATGCTGATGACGACAACTTCCTGCGGCGAGGCGTATTTGCTTGTTATAAACCGGCTAGTGAAAATGAACAGCAAGCAAACTCAACCGCGGACCTCGCACCGGAAACCTGGCTCAAGCTGCTCAAGTTGGCCCACGACGATAAAAAAACCGCTTTCCGTCTTTATGCGCAGCACTATCTCAACACCGATGGAAACTGCTACTGGTCGGACACCATGCAACTCAGCACTTACATTCCCAGCTATGCGGATTTCCTGCACAGCACAAACGACACTGATCTCAAGCAGCCTGTGAAAGAAACACTGGTCATCGGCGAACATTACGTTCCTCGCGATCAACTTATCTCCTTTATGAAACAGGCCCGGGAAATACTGCGCGTGCATGATGCAGAAGTCATTTACGGCACGATCCGCGCCATTCTTCGCGACACCACCTCCTTTCTGCCGTGGGCAAAGGATGATTTTGCGTGTGTCATTTTCAATATCAGAACGCCGCACAACGATTCAGGCATGAAGCGGACCGCCGATACATTTCGTGCCCTCATCGATGCGGGTATCGCACTTGGCGGCAGCTTTTTTCTCACCTATCACCGTTATGCATCGGCCCGGCAAGTAGAAGCCTGCTACCCACGTTTTCGTCAATTTCTGGAGTTGAAAAAAACCTACGATCACGATGAGTTATTTACCAGCGATTGGTACTTTCACTATAAAAAAGCGTTCGCAAACGATTTATCCCCGCATTCGTTATTGCCAAAATGAAGACGGGACAGGCCAGCACAACCGCCAAAGTCATCGCCGCCAGCACCTTGCTTCTTGCTAGTGATATACGAACAGCAAAATTAGTGGCCCCTGGTGCAGCTGCAATGTGCAAACAATTTCTTTCCGGCAGCTGGAGCGATCGCTGGCTGGCAAAAAGCGCTTCATTTCCGCTAACAAAATGGGTATGGCATATATTGGAACGGCTAACGCTACCCGGCATTATGGTTCACTACTGGTATCGCAAGCGCTGGATCGAACAGCGCTGTAGAACCGCCATTGCCAATGGCTGCGAACGGGTGATTATTCTTGGTGCAGGCTTCGATACGCTGGGCTGTCGATTGAGCCAGGAATTCGGCAGTGTTGAAATAATTGAAATCGATCACCCTGCAACGCAAACAGTAAAACAACGCGCGCTTGCGGTCGTTACATCTAACAATATCAAGGTGAAGTTTATTGCGCTCGATTTAGGCAAGCAGGCGCTTCCCGAATCTTTGTTGAACGATCGCAGAAAAACGCTCGTTATTGCAGAAGGATTGCTGATGTATCTTTCGGCAGAAAATATCTCCCGGCTGTTTGAAACGTTGCATCGATTGTCATCGCAACATGTTCATGTCATTTTCAGCTATTTGGTACGCTGGCCAGACGGAAAGTCTGGGTTCCGGCCTTGTAGCTGGCTGATCGAACGCTGGCTGGATTGGCGTGGTGAACCCTTTACCTGGGCTATTGAGCTGGATGCCATTTCGCATTTACTTACCCATCATCATTTTATTTTGATAGAAATGGCCGAGGCACAGAACTACAAAGAATCAGATGCAATCCTGCTCGAAGGCGAGAATTTAGTCATGTGTAAAACAAAAAGTAAATACTTCTCTACCTCACCCTCGGTAGAAGGTCTTTTATAGATTTAGACCAGCAGAAATCTGGCAATTTAATACCAATCGCCTCCGGCTCACGTTAATAAATTGATAAAATAGGCCAATCCGCCCGCGCAAAGCGGGTTTTGCTTGATCAATAAAACAGCATTTAACGAGGAGCGCTACAGTTATGGACCGTCCCACTTTTCTGGAAAAAGATATCGACCCGCTGGAGACCAGAGAATGGCTCGATGCGCTGGAAAGCGTGCTCGATGCCGAAGGGCCGGAACGTGCGCATTACCTGTTGGAAACACTGGTCGATAAAGCCCGCCGTTCGGGCACCTACCTGCCCTACTCCGCCAATACCGCCTATATCAATACCATCCCGCCGCACGCTGAAGAGGCCGTGCCCGGCGATGCCGAAATCGAATACCGCATCCGCGCCTTGATCCGCTGGAACGCCATTGCCATGGTGTTGCGCGCCAACCGCGAGAGCTCGGAGCTGGGCGGACATATCGCCAGTTTCCAGTCTGCAGCGACACTGTACGACGTGGGCTTCGATCATTTCTGGCACGCGCCCTCTGCGACCCATGGCGGCGACCTGCTTTACATTCAGGGCCATTCCGCGCCCGGTGTGTATGCGCGCGCGTTTCTGGAAGGCCGGTTAAGCGAAGAGCAGCTTGATAACTTCCGCCGCGAAGTCGACGGCAAGGGCATCTCCAGCTACCCGCATCCGTGGTTGATGCCGGACTTCTGGCAATTCGCGACCGTCTCGATGGGTCTGGGGCCGCTGCAGGCGATCTATCAGGCGCGCTTTATGAAATATTTGCAGGATCGCGGCATCGCCAATACCGAGGGCCGCAAGGTATGGGCCTTCATGGGCGACGGCGAAATGGATGAGCCCGAATCGCTGGGCGCCATTGCGCTGGCCTCGCGCGAAAAACTCGATAACCTGATCTTCGTCGTCAATTGCAACCTGCAGCGTCTGGATGGCCCGGTGCGCGGCAACGGCAAAATCATTCAGGAGCTGGAAGCCGATTTCCGCGGCGCGGGCTGGAATGTGATGAAAGTAATTTGGGGCCGTTACTGGGATCCGCTGCTGGCCAAGGATCACGATGGCCTGCTGCAACGGCGCATGATGGAAGCGGTCGATGGCGAATACCAAAACTACAAAGCGCGCGATGGCGCGTACGTGCGCAAACATTTTTTCGGCAAATATCCCGAGCTGGAAAAAATGGTGGCCAGTATGTCGGACGACGACATCTGGCGGCTGAATCGTGGCGGCCACGACCCGTACAAAGTCTATGCCGCGTATGCCACGGCGACCAAGCATACCGGCCAACCCACGGTCATTCTGGCCAAGACCATCAAGGGTTACGGCATGGGCAAGGCGGGCGAAGGTCAGAACATCACCCATCAGCAAAAGAAAATGGATGTGGAGGCGCTGAAAGCCTTCCGCGATCGCTTCAATGTGCCGATTACCGACGACGTTATCGCCGATACGCCCTTCTACACGCCCGGCCCGGACAGCCCAGAGATCAAATACCTGAAAGCTGCGCGTGAAAAACTGGGCGGCTCGCTGCCGATACGTCACCCCAATATTCCGCCGCTGAAAGTGCCGCCGCTGGAAACCTTTGCCGCGCTGCTGAAAAGCACCGAAGAGCGCGAAATCTCCACCACCATGGCCTTCGTCCGCTTCTTCACCGCACTGACTCGCGACAAGGAAATCGGCAAGCTGCTGGTACCGATCGTGGCTGACGAATCGCGCACCTTTGGCATGGAAGGCCTGTTCCGCCAGTTGGGCATCTACTCCTCGGTGGGCCAGCTTTACGAGCCGGTCGATGCCGGCGAGCTGATGTTTTACAAGGAAGACAAGGCCGGGCAAATCCTGCAGGAAGGCATCAACGAAGCGGGCGCATTCTGCTCGTGGATGGCGGCTGGCACCAGCTATGCCAACCACGGCCAGCACATGATCCCGTTTTACATCTTCTACTCGATGTTCGGCTTCCAGCGCGTCGGCGATCTGGCGTGGGCGGCGGGCGACATGCAGGCACGCGGCTTCCTGCTGGGCGGCACCTCGGGCCGCACCACCTTGAATGGCGAAGGCTTGCAGCACGAAGACGGCCACTCGCACCTGATGTCCGCCACCATCCCCAACTGTATTTCGTATGACCCCACCTTCGCATACGAAGTGGCGGTGATCATGCAAAACGGCCTGCATCGCATGTACGAAAAACAGGAGTCGATTTTCTATTACCTCACGGTAATGAACGAAAACTACACCCACCCCGCCATGCCGGAAGGCGCGGAGGCAGGCATCCTCAAAGGCATGTACCTGTTCCGCGAAGCGCGGGAAGCGAAAAAACCGCGCGTGCAACTGATGGGCTCGGGCAGCATCTTCCGCGAAGTGATTGCCGCAGCAGAATTGCTGGAGCTGGATTGGGGCGTGGTCTCGGATATCTGGAGCTGCACCTCATTCACCGAGCTGCGCCGTGACGGCATGGCCGCCGAGCGCTACAACCTGTTACACCCCGAAGCAGCGCCGCACATTCCCTACGTGGCCCAGCAACTGAAAGGCCGCAAAGGCCCGGTGGTGGCCTCGACCGACTACATGCGCAGTTTTGCCGAGCAAATTTCGCCCTACATCACCGACCGTAAAATGATCGCGCTGGGCACCGATGGCTTTGGCCGCTCGGATACGCGAAAACAACTGCGCAAATTCTTCGAGGTCAACCGCTACTACGTCGTGGTGGCGGCCCTGAAAGCGCTGGCTGATGAGGGGCAAATCCCGATGCGCGTGGTTTCCGAAGCAATTCGCAAATACCACATCGATGCCGATAAACCGGCACCGTGGACGGTGTAATGACTATTTGATGTTAGGCACTGCCAGGAAATTTTTTGTCTGGGAAACCCATGTTGCAGAAAAATTTTGCTTTTATGTTGTTACTTCATTGTTTCATCGCGCACGACCGGACCTCCCCCTTTTTTAAAGGGGGAATAAGGGGGATTTTCGGTGCTTGTCGCCGATTCAGCAACCGCAAATCTCCCCTCCGCCCCTCTTTTTCAAAGAGGGGAACCAGGATGCAAATTTTTACAGGATAGCCCTTTCACCATTTCCCAATAAACCGCTTAACCTCTGCGTAATATCAATAACTATGCAAAAAGACAAACTGTTTTTACTGCGCCCGGGATTCATGGATAAAAACATTCCCTATTACTGCCCGGATTGCGCGCAGATCGAGGGATTGTTGAGCTTTTATCCGCATCTGCGCACCGAGCTGGAAGTCCTCTATGTCGACTTTCCGAAGCCGCGCGTCGCCATAGTCGAAGAACTGGGCGAAGCTCATCAAGGCTGCCCGATGCTCATCAACAAACGTCGCGATATATCCATCCCGGCCGAGCTGGCGTCCAAGCTGCAAGACGGTAAAGCATTTTTTGTCGGTGCTGTGGCCATAGCGGGCTATCTGGCGCATTTTTACGGCGTAGCCCGGCCGCACTGAATGGGCATAACGAATAAGAGGATTTTTCATGCGCACCCTATCCATTTTTTTGATCGGCATAACCAGTTTTTTTCCGGCCATTGTTCAGCCTAATGGCGCGACGGTTATTCCATCCAGCCCTCCGATCATTTCAAAAGAAACCGTTTTTTCATTCTACAAATCATTCAAAAAACTGGAGCCTTCTCCCATCGATATTAAACGCTTTGTTTGGGAAACCTGTGTAAGTCTAGGGAAACTTGAAGAAGACAAAGAACAAGTGCGTGCAGGACCGCATATAGATACAGTATTTAATCTTTACGTTAACGCATTAGCAGAAAATACTGTGACCCAGAAATCACCTACTTTTCCGACAAGCGCTATTGTTGTATTAGAAGAACTTGAATCTCGTGCTCACTCTCTTCAATTGTGGGATCGTGAGGAGGAGCCCATTGCCGGGCCTAATCGTCCCCAAATTTACGGCATGATCAAACGCACCCCGGGATTTGACCCTCAAAATGGCAACTGGGAATATTTTTATGCTGGCACGTTGGAATTTGCCGAAACCGGTGGGTTTGCCAAAGGGCGATTAGAAGGCTGTATCGCCTGCCATGCCAAAGCCAAAGATGCTGATTATGTGTTTAAAGTAAGAAATCCCGAAAAAGCTTTACATAACGGAGCCTTTCAAATTTGGGATAGAGAAGAAACATCCCCTTCAGAAACGCTCCCTGCAAAAAAATAAAACCTTGATTCAATCAGCTTGTGCGTATCTTACTTCCTGCATAAGACCTGACCGTTTCAACTTTCCTGATTGGTGCCGACATGAGCAATCTCGTTGAAGTCAAAGTACCCGATATCGGCGATTTCACCGATATCCCCGTCATCGAAGTGCTGGTGAAACCAGGCGATACCGTCAAGAAAGAGGATTCGCTGGTCTCGCTGGAAAGCGACAAGGCCACCATGGAAGTGCCCTCCTCGCACGCCGGGGTGGTGAAAGAAGTCAAAGTCAAAGTCGGCGATAAAGTCTCGATGGGCAGCGTGGTGCTGACGCTGGAGGAAAGCGCTGGGGTCGCTGCTTCTGTTTCCACCACTGCGCCGGCCGCAACGCCAGCATCGGCGGGCGTTTCCGCAGACTCTGCTCCAAAAGCCGCGCCAGCTGTGGCTCCCAGCCCTGCTCCTGTATCGACGGTTCCGGCTGCAGCCCCACGCGCAGCGGCGGCAGGTAACACAAACGCGGAAAGCCCCGCGCAGCCCATGAACAAGGCGCACGCCAGCCCCAGCATCCGCGCCTTTGCACGCGAGCTGGGCGTCGACCTCTCCAGGGTAAAAGGCAGCGCGCACAAAGGTCGCATCACCAAGGAAGACGTACAAAACTTCGTCAAGGGCGAGCTGGCAAAACCGAAAGGCAGCACCGCAGGCGGCGCCTTCGCTTTCCCGGAAATGCCGCACATCGACTTCAGCAAATTCGGCACCATCGAAACGCGGCCGCTGTCGCGCATCAAAAAACTCTCCGGCAACAACCTGGCGCGTAACTGGGTCATGATCCCGCATGTCACGCAACAGGACGAAGCCGACATCACCGAAGCCGAAGCCTTTCGCGTCAAGACCAATGAAGAGATCGCCAAGAGCGGCGTCAAACTCACCATGCTGGCTTTTCTCATCAAGGCCAGCGTGACCGCGCTGAAAAAATTCCCTGAGTTTAATGCCTCGCTGGAGCCGGGTGGCGAAAACCTCATCCTGAAAAAATACTTCAACATCGGCTTCGCGGCCGATACCCCGAATGGCCTCGTCGTACCCGTGATCAAAAACGCCGATCAAAAATCGGTGATCGAAATCGCCCGCGAAATGAGCGAGCTTTCCGCCAAAGCGCGCGAGGGCAAACTCTCGCCGGGCGAAATGCAGGGCGGCTGCTTCTCGATCTCCTCACTGGGCGGCATTGGTGGTTCCTTCTTCACCCCCATCATCAACGCCCCCGAGGTGGCGATACTGGGCGTATCCAAATCGCAGAAGAAACCGGTGTGGGACGAGGAAAAAGAAAAATTCGTGCCGCGTCTCATGCTCCCCATGTCGCTCTCGTATGACCATCGGGTGGTCGATGGTGCGGCCGGTGCGCGGTTTTCGACTTATCTGGCCGGGTTGATGTCCGACATTCGCAGGCTGGTGTTGTGATATGACCTTCATCGAATTAACCGTAAGCAACATGCTGATATGGCATGGATTCGACGGCGACAACAAAGAGCTAATCGAAACCGTAACTGATCAACCGAAAGCAAAAAAGATTGTGGCTTGGTCGCGCATTCAGCCTCTGACCGAAAAATACGTACTCGTTTCATCGGGGTTTGGTCGCTACATGTACTGGGAGTGCCACGGCGGCTATGAAAATGTGAAAGAGCGTCTACGCAAAGCGGGGCTTTTCATCGATTATTGAGCTTTCCATAATTCGTGACATCACCAAAGTCTGCTTGAAATGACTTCATCAATGACCACGATTGATTGAAAGATTAATAAATGTGTCAATCAGAATCTTTTGATGTTGTTACTGCGCAAGGTAACGAGTCTGTTGTGCAGGCTTTCTGTAACCAAAAAACAGATCCCTCACGTTGTTCGGGATGACAAAGTTTGATAAAGGTGAACTAATTTGCAGGCATTAAAAAACACGCACTGTCATTCCGAGCGCAGCGTAGCGCAGTCGAGGAATCTGCTGTATAGACCACAGACAAAAAATCAGGCCCTCGTGCTGTTTTGGACGACAAGATTTGATAGCAATTTACCATCTACTATTTAGCTTTCCATAATTCATGACATCACTAAGGCCTGGTTTGAAACGACCTCATCGTTGTCATGATTTACGGAATGATCAATAATTCACGCGGACACTGAAACATGGCAAATCTCATCGAAATCAAAGTACCCGATATCGGCGATTTCACCGATATTCCTGTCATCGAAGTGCTGGTGAAACCCGGCGACACGATCAAAAAAGAGGATTCGCTGGTTTCGCTGGAAAGCGACAAGGCCACCATGGAAGTACCCTCCTCGCACGCCGGGGTGGTAAAAGAAGTGAAAGTCAAAATCGGCGATAAAGTCTCGATGGGCAGCGTGGTGCTGACCCTGGAAGCGAGCGCTGCGGCTGCATCTGCGCCTACCGCTGCCGCCCCTACTGTTTCCACAACCGCACCGGCCGCAACGCCAGCATCGGCGGGCGTTTCCACGGCATCTGCTCCAAAAGCCGCACCAGCCGTGGCTTCCAGCCAAACACCTATTCCCAGCGCCGCCACCTATACCGGCCAGGTCGACATGAATTGCGAAATGTTGGTATTAGGCGCCGGCCCCGGCGGCTACTCGGCCGCCTTCCGCGCAGCAGACCTGGGCATGAAAACCGTCATCGTCGAGCGTTACGCCACGCTGGGCGGCGTGTGTCTGAACGTCGGCTGCATCCCCTCCAAAGCGCTGCTGCATGTAGCAGCAGTGGCCGATGAAACGGCAGCGCTGGCGGCACATGGCATCAGCTTCGGCAAACCGCAAATCGAACTGGACAAACTGCGCGGCTGGAAAGACAAAGTCGTGGGCAAGCTGACTGGCGGGCTGGCCGGCATGGCGAAAATGCGCAAGGTCGACGTGGTGCGCGGCCTCGGCCAGTTTCTCGATGCGCATCATCTGCAGGTCGAGCTCACCCGTGGCGACGCGCAGGAAAAAACCGGCGAGAAAAAAGTCATCCGATTTGAAAAAGCCATTATCGCTGCCGGCTCGCAATCGGTGCGGCTGCCCTTCGCGCCGGACGATCCGCGCATTGTCGACTCCACCGGCGCACTGGCGCTGAAAAACATCCCCGGCAAAATGCTGGTGATCGGCGGCGGCATCATCGGGCTGGAAATGGGCACCGTGTACTCCACGCTGGGCACCCGCCTCGACGTGGTGGAAATGATGGATGGATTGATGCAGGGCGCCGACCGCGACCTGGTCAAGGTCTGGCAGAAAATGAATGAAAAACGTTTCGACCACATCATGCTGAAAACCAAAACGGTCAGCATCGACGCGAAACCGGACGGCCTCTACGTCACCTTCGCCAGTGCGGACGGGCAGGCCGAGGTCCCCAAAGAGCCGCAGCGTTACGACATGGCGCTGATGAGCGTGGGCCGCACCCCCAACGGCAAAAAAATCGCGGCGGATAAAGCCGGTGTGGCCGTTACCGAGCGCGGCTTCATCAACGTCGACTCGCAAATGCGCACCAACGTGCCGCACATCTTTGCCATCGGCGACATCGTGGGCCAGCCCATGCTGGCGCACAAGGCCGTGCACGAAGGCCACGTGGCCGCCGAAGCCGCGGCCGGACAAAAATCGTACTTTGACGCGCGCGTAATCCCCAGCGTGGCCTACACCGACCCCGAAGTGGCGTGGGTGGGCGAAACCGAAGACAGCGCCAAAGCCAAGGGCATCGCCTTTGCCAAAAGCTTATTCCCGTGGGCCGCATCGGGCCGCGCCATCGCCAATGGCCGTGATGAAGGCTTCACCAAACTCATCTTCGATAAGGAATCGCATCGCATCATCGGCGGCGCCATCGTCGGCACGCATGCGGGCGATCTCATCAGCGAACTGGCACTGGCTATCGAAATGGGCGCCGATGCGGTGGACATCGGCAAAACCATCCACCCCCACCCCACACTGGGCGAATCGATCGGCATGGCCGCCGAAGTATTCGAAGGTGTGTGCACTGATTTGCCGCCGGCAAAAAAATAACAAACCCCTTTATTGGCGGGGGTTTTAGAGGACTTTGGCTTGAAGAAGCGCACCGATTAGCAGTTATAAAAACCAGTTTTGTAAAGCAAAAAAATCTATGTTGGTATGGGTTGTGATGGAAATTAATGTGAGTCATTGAATAAATTCCAACGTCAGTATTTTTTACTAATAATAATTGAATAGACTTTCCCCAAAGAGTGACATATTACGCGCCCTGTTTGCACGATCTGGTAATCGGTGCGCATATCCAGGATGTACGGCGCCATTAATCAACGAAAAAAATCAATTTATCGCGCAGGTATGTCATATCGAAGCTGCAGAAAAGGGTGGCGAAAGATTTAATCCAAATAAAACGCATGAAGAAAGACGTCAATATGAAAATCTTTTTATTCTCTGTTATCCCCATCATATAGAGACAAATGACACCGAAAAATACACCGTTCAAATACTGAAGGAAATGAAGGCTGTACATGAGAAAAATTTTTATAAAAAACCATTTAAGATCGACGAAAGCCTTTTATATAAAATTTCTTTCGAGATGGAGCAATATTGGTCCAGACTGGAAACTCTACACAAAAAACAACATATAGTCCCTGAACTGGCTATCGAAGTTGATGCGAAAGCTAATTTTTTCCAACTTATAGAACGTGCCCGTTCATTAACTAATAATGTACTTTATTGCCGAAACATACTGGTGGATTCGGATAACGCATTATATAAAGATGTTGTTCTCTTTATCAAAGAGTTGGGTATTTCGGTAGAAACACTTGAAAAGTATCCTCCTCAAATTTTTTATGCGCGAAATTGGGAAATTCTTAATCTTAGTCTTACAAACATTACTACTATGCTACAAGTCGTTTTAATGCAAATGGAAATAAAGTATCTTGAAGAGTTTCTTAAGCTCGACTCCGCTGACTCCAGCGCTAAACTTAGATTAGAAAATCTGAAAATCGAGTTCCTAAATCTTGCTCAATCAGCCAGCTACGTAGACTGAACGTACATGACAAAAACGAAAACCACTCGCTACGATATTGCCGAGCACTTGCGCAGTCCGGAAGAAATGGCGGCTTATCTGGAAATCTGCCTAGAAGAAGCAAACGGCGATGCAACCTTCATCGCCAAAGCATTAGGCGACGTTGCTCGCGCCAAAGAAATGTCCTTAGTTTCGCGTCGATTTTAATTACGGATGTTAGGCAGAAGCAAAGCAGCTTTTCTGTGAAATGGCAATTTCGTGAAAAGATTTCCGCTTTAGTTCCCCTCTTTGGGAAAGAGGGGCGGAGGGGAGATTTGGGGTCGCTGTTCCGGCGGCAGGCACCGAAAATCCCCCTCGATCCCCCTTTGGAAAGGGGGAAGTCTGATTATGGATGGCTGAAACAATAATGTGACGTAGAAGCAAAGCGAGTTTCCTGCAATTTCATGAAGGAGAAGCAAATGAAAAGAGTCACGGGCATTGGTGGGATATTTTTCAAGGCTAACGATCCGGTCGCGCTGCGCGCCTGGTATCAAAAACATCTGGGACTCGACGTTCTGGAATGGGGAGGGGTCGTATTCAACTGGGCCGATGCCGACGGTACGCCCACCACCGGCACCACGATCTGGAGTGTGGGCGAAGCGAGCGGGCAACACTTTGCGCCGAGCACGGCGTCTTTCATGATCAATTACCGCGTCGCCGATCTGCATGCGCTGATTCAGGTGCTGCGTGAGGAAGGCTGCAATGTGCTCGACAAGATCGATGAATCCGAATACGGCAAGTTCGGCTGGGTCATTGACCCCGAGGGCAACAAGGTCGAGCTGTGGGAGCCACCGCCCGGACGATGAGCCGTAGCGCGCAGACTATGAGTGATGCGATGCAATTTGAAATCGAAGACATCGTTGAGTTAAAGAATCGATCTCAAGCATATGTCCTTGCACGTCAAATTACATTTAAGCAAACGGCATGCAATAACCACGCCTGTTGTCAAAATTCGCCTTGCGAACCGATTCGGATTTAGATTTTTCCTATGAAAAACGCCAGGACATTACTGGCCGAATCAATAGTCATTCACAGTAAAATCTGTTATCGTTTAACAGTTGTTACTTTGAACGCAATGTGAATGGTTAGAGGGGCAAACTGATTTATGTGTGTCTTTTATGTCATCTTCTAATTCACCTCTCTCCATAAGCGCTGCTGATTTGCTGGCGCGGTTGGAGAATTCGTTGTTTCCAGTAGATGGTTTGTCAGCCGATTCTCGGGAATCGCGCCGCACATTGGAGGCATTACCACAGCTTGCAAAGGCCGATACGAGTGCGTTTATCGACGGTGCATTGATGCTTTGCCAGCGGCTTTATATCGCAGGGCGCTCGATCGATGCGGTTCCAGTTGCGCGCATTTGTCATAACCTCGCTTCAATCCACGCGGATGCCGCGCTTAAACAGCGGGCAGCGCGGGTATACGGTAATATTCTGACGGATACCGGCGATATCAGCCGCGCCATGGAAATTTATGCCGCCGCATTGAAACTGGCTGAGGCGGAGCAGGATTCCAGCGCAATTGCGCATGTGTGGAATAATCTGGCCGTCATGTTTACCTCTATGGCGGCTTATGATGTAGCGGTAGAAAGCTACTGGCGCGCGCTCAATCAGCTACAGCAAGGGCCTATAGATATATCCTCTTTTTATACTGTGTATCTTAATCTGGCGCTTTGCCACCTGCATATGGGAGATCTTGAAGCCGGACTTGACGCGGCGGAAAATGCGTGCGCGCTTGAAACTCCTGAGATTGTTTGCAGAAATCCCGCGCATTCTATTTTTCTGCGCCGCAATTACGTACGTTTGCTGATAATGGCCAAACGGCCGAATGAGGCTGCCCCGCTGGTCGATGAAGCCATTCACTTGAGTGAAACTCACCCTTCGGAGCGCACGACTATCGCCGCGCTGGTTACTCAAGCCATATACGATGTGGCCTGCGGTGAGGTGAAAAGCGGCCTGGACCGGCTTGAGCACGCACTGGCCCGTGCGCGGCGTTTGCCCGCTGCGTTGCGCGACACCTTGATGTGCATGATGCAAGCGCAGGAGGCGGCCGGGCGGCCCGATCGCGCGGCGTTTTATCTGAGCGAACTGGCCGATCATGTCCATCGGCGTGCGGTGAGTTTGGCCCGCCAATATATCGAGCTGTCGAAACACTTCAGCGATGAACATTCGCCCGGCCTGGAAATGATCGAGCGCGCCCGTCACGAGCTCGGCGCCAAAAGCAAGGCATTCCCGCTCGGCCCTGAATGGGATGTTTTTGAGCGTATCACCGTGGCTGCACAATTCAAGGTTGATGGGGATGGACTGCACGGCCTGCATAGCGGCGAATTGGCGCGTCTGTTGGCGCTAGAAGCCGGTTACGATGAATCAATGGCCGAGGATATCGGCTTTGCTGCCTGTTTTCACGATATTGGCATGGCTACCATCCCCGATATGATTCTCTCCAAACCACAGCCGCTGAACGCGAATGAACGCAAGGTGATGCAAAACCACTGTCGCGCCGGGGCCGATATGTTAGCTGCCAGCACGCACCCTCGGGCCCTGCTGGCCGTCGATATGGCGCGCTACCACCATGAATGGTGGAATGGTGAAGGCTACCCGCAAGGTATTGCAGGCGAAACGATTCCGCGCACGGCCCGGCTGTGTGCTGTCGTGGATGTATTTGATGCCATGGTTTCGCAGCGCTCTTACCACACGCCGCTTAGTGTTGACGCGGCAGCGGCCCAGTTACAAACATTGGCAGCCAGACAGCTGGATCCGCAATTGGTCGGGCTTTTTGTCGCTTCGTTAAAAGGCGAGCATGGTGCTATCCGGCAATATCTCAGTGCGGCGCAACCTACGCTTGGGCCAATGAATGCATTCAATGCCTTGCTGGCACGGTTGAAACGCGGCCCCTCCGGAAAATCTGATAAGTAATTAACAGTTGCCAGAGGCTGCGATACAAATATTCACCAATTAATTAATAACTTTTAACATATTTACCCTTGCTTTAGCGTCGCAAGCATGTGTTAATTGCATCAATGCAGTTTTGCCCGTCAAACAGGGGCGCGTGTAGCTTGCCCCTGTATTTTTAAGTTCTTTTTATATCCCAATACGGTCAGGCATTGGGGACGGGGGGAACGACAGGAAGTATGACCACCGGTACGGGGTCGGATACACCCCAGATGAAAGCGGAATCACCGCCGTTGACCGAAGCAAGCTGGTGGGCATCAAGCAGGCAAAGGTTGCTGGATTTGGCAGTTGTTATGCGTGAAACGGGATCATTAACAACTAATGTGTTTTGTGTGTTCATGATAAGTCCTTGTGTGTGTGTTAAAAACTAGGATTGGGCGCGTCTTTTTATGTATGCAAGCGCGGCACCAAATTTCATTATTTCATGATAAAGACAGTTAAGGAAGAGTGTTGTAACAAGTTTTTTGGTGTTAATTTGTATTTTTAGATGAAAACACCAAGTTTTTGCTAAAATTGCCAAGCGAAATGGAGAATGATCATGACTATTCAACTTAAACCACGCGATATTGCCCTGTTACAAATGCTGGAGGATGGCGCCAGCAGCAAAGAAATCGGGCGGCGGTTGGATTTAACACCCGGTTCTGCGCGGGTGTATCTGTGCGAATTGTATAAAAAATTGAAAATTAACAATAAGACATCTGCTGTGGCTTGGTTTATTCACTTCAAAGCGGGTGACCCTGTGGCCACGCTTTCCTCAACATTCACAACGACACGCGATAATAAATTGTTGGTAGGTTCATTGCCTGCTTTACCGCGTGCCCGGTTTGTCGGAATCGATTTTGGCGATGTTGCATTACAGTGGGGATTACTGACTGCATTGGGCGGGATGAGCATTTATGCCGGGGTTGAAGAGCGCAGGAGTCAGGAGGATAAGCCACCTCAGTCGCGGCTTAGCAGATTGCTCTGGGAGTGGTTGCTGGCGGGCGATTTTGGCGCCGCTGGCGATTACGGCCTGTCGCTCCCCAAGAATGAAGAAAAAAATATGGCGTCTTTTGAAATCGGGCTTTTAGGCGCGTTGCTGCTATTGGGAGGAAAAGCAGGCAATGGGAAACGTTTGGCGGCTAACCTTGCCGAAACCAGTTCCAGCCCGGAAAGCAATGTGCTTTCGGCGCTAAGTGAGTTGCTTGGGAACGATAAATCGGCTGCCTGGCTTGAGTTGCATCGGTTTGCCACGCAGCAGCATATATCTCGCCCTGCAAAGCATTTGGCAATGGTCATCCTGTTTCATCTCTATCGAAAAAATGGCCACCTGGAGTATGCACGTGCCACAGCCAATGCAATTTGTGCCGAGTTTGAATCGGTGCGAGATGGTCTGCGCGATATCAATCTACCCAATCCAGCCAGTGCAATTCCGGAATTGGCGCAAGAAAATATGGCTGTGAACTAATTTTTGAGGGCGGATCCGATATTTATTTGTAGGCTGGTGCAGCCAGCGACCGCTTCTCATAAATGTACGTATCATGTGCCGGTTATTTTGAAATAAAACGGTTGTGCGGCGGGGTTACTACGATAACTTGTAATAACCCCGCTATGAAAATCAATTCTTGATGTGCTTGGCGAGAAATCTCTCCATGGCTTCGTAAAATTCGAAGCGATTTTCCTCGTTGCGAAAACCATGGCCTTCGTTCTGCTTGACGAGATATTCGATCTCGATACCGCGTTTTTTCAGTGCCTCTACCATCTGATCTGATTCAGCGATATTGACACGCGGATCCTTGGCGCCTTGGGCAATAAAGAGAGGGGTTTTGATTTTATCGACATGCATGACGGGCGAGGCTGCAGCAAGCAATTCTTTGTCTTTTTCCGGATCTCCCACCATTTCGTGGAGCATTTCCAGATACGGTTTCCAATAGGGAGGAATAGTTTTCAGGAAGGTAAATAAATTGGAGACGCCCACGTAATCGACCGCGGCAGCATACAGGTCTGGAGTGAAAGTGATGCCCGCCAATGTGGTATAGCCTCCGTAACTGCCGCCGTAAATGGCTACCTTTTTTGGATCGGCAATACCTTCCTTGATCAACCACTGCACGCCATCGGTAATATCGTCCTGCATGGTTTTTCCCCACTGCTTGAATGAGGCTTCCCAGAATTTGCGGCCATAGCCAGTTGAGCCGCGGAAATTCATTTGCAATACCGCATAGCCGCGATTGGCCAAAAATTGGACTTCGGGATTAAAGCGCCACACATCGCGATGCCACGGCCCTCCGTGTGGATTGACGACGACCGGCAGATTTTTGGCTTCTTTTCCCTTGGGCAAGGTGAGATAGCCGTGGATAGTCAGTCCGTCGCGCGAGGTGTACTTGATGGACTTCATATCGGCTAATTGATTCTCGGGTAACCAGGGAGAAATATCAGCAATTTGGGTGAGTTTGTCGCCAGTTTTTTCGTAGATATAACGTTTACCGCGGGTTTTATCCGAATAGGTGGCAATGATAAAAGTATCTTCTGCTTTGTTGGTGGAAGAAAAAGCAATGTCGTAACCCGGCAGCTTCGATTGCACGGCCTTGTACATGGCTTCCGACTCTTTATCCAGAAATTTGCGTTCGTTTTTCCAGGTCGTGTACATAATCGTTGTCAATACCTTGCGCTTTTTGGAGTAGGCCAGACCGCCTACATCGACCTCAGGATGCTCGAACAGAACCTGTTCTTCTTTGCCATTTTCAGGGTTCAAAATGACAATGGCGCTTTTGTCGCGCCCGCGATTGGAGTTGACGTAGACTTTCTTATTGTCGAAAGTAAAAAACAGGGGTTCAACACTTTCGCGAAAGTTGGTGGTAAGCACAGGTTTGAAGGATTTAGCCTCGCTTGCCCGGTAGAGCATGGTGGTATTGACGCCATCGGTGGTCCTCGCCAAACGTAATTTTCCGTCGTGATCGGTTTTCCAGCCGGTAATATTGCCGGGATTTTCAGCCACCATTTTTGTTTCACCGGTGAGCGTATTAATGCGATACACATCAAAAACCTTGGCGTCGCGTTTGTTATGAGAAATCAGGATATCGGTTTGATGGTCCTTCAGGTCGTCGATGATATCGGCCTTTACTTTTTCAAAAGGGGTCAGGTCTTTCAGGTTTTTGCCTTCCCGGTCTACGCTAACGATGTGAAAATTTTCATCGCCGCCAAAATCCTTGGCGTAGAGCAGACGATCGTTGCCTTTCCAGAAATATCCCGCGATATCGCGTGCCGTTTCTGCGGTAATGCGGCGCGCTTCCCCACCTGTAACCGGTTTGACGTGAATATTCATGCGATTTTCGTAGGGCGCCAGGTAGGAAATCCACTTGCCATCCGGCGAGAGCTGATGCCCGGTTTCAACCGGATTTTTGAAAAAATCGCGCAGCGGGATTTGCTGTGCCGCAGCGGGCGTTCCTGCCAATAAAGTCGCGGTAAGCAAACCAGCAACAAAGGCATAACCAGGATATCGCATACGAAAAATTCCTTTATAAAATGGTTGAACAATACAGCGTTTCATACCGCCCCCAAACGCCGTCGCTCATGGAGTTCCCTCTTTGGCGAACCAATCTCGAGCGCGTCATATGGTACCGGAATCGTCTCCAGGTTTGAATCGTTGCTGCGACGAAATGCGGATATCGCCGACAAACTGCTATTCCGCAGTCAGCTGGTCGCTCTTGGTGAATATCCAGGTACGGGTGATATGCAGGATATCGGTATCGTGCTTGATATTGTCGGGGAAACGGTCGAACGGGGCGGCTAGGCGAACAATGCGTATGGCGGCTTGATCAAGCACCTTGTGGCCGGATGATTTATTGATCTGGATCCCTTCAACATCTCCATCGCGTTTGATGGCCACGGTTAACTGTAGGGTGCCGTATATTTTTTTCAGCCGTGCCTCTTCAGGATAATTCAGATTGCCTACCCGTTCAATTTTCAGCCGCCAATTATCGACATATTGCGCAAACCGGTATTCCGTCGTGCGCGCGCCAACAAACTTGCGCTTGGGGCGTTGCTGGTAAGCCTCGTATTCGCGCGAGATCTGCGCTTCCAGCCGGGCAATTTCGATGGATTTTTGCATCAACTCAGCCGCGCTCACCGGTGCAGGGGAGCCGGATGGCTGTTCATTAACTTCGCCCTGAATCACTTTTGCAGCTGATTTTGCCTGTGTCATCAGCTGTTTCATTTCTGTTTCCAGCTGCCGCACGCGTTCTTGCGCCGCCTGCGCTTCATTTGAAGCTACTGTTTCCGCAGCGGGCAGGGGGGTCTTGGCGCGCCGCTTTTCATCGGTATTCCCGCCACCATCGAGGTTGGCTTGGGCCAGCGCTTCGGCTTTATGCGGTCTTTCCAGTGTTTTGCTGTTGACCAGCACCACGTCGAGAATATTATGCGGGGAGGCCAATGCTTGCGGATCAACCAGTTTGAAGCCGATGCCAATAATGAGCGCCAAATGAAAGATGAGCGACAAACAAACAGAGATTTGCATAGGGATTGAAATCGCCAGTGCTTTTTCAATCGACAGGAATACCGGCGGCGGCGCGGTATGGCTGATGGCATCAGTCACCGCGTTGATGCGGGCATCGACGAGCGCATTTAATTTTCGTGCAGATTTCAGCATGGCTCAGGCCGCATCATCGGGTCACTCAGACGTGGTTATCAACGAAAATGTTCCGCCGATGCCCCAATAGTCCAGCGCGCCTACACCAACCCGCACGGGAGTGCGACTGGGCTGGGCAGGGTTGCGATCCAGTTTCACGATCAACGGCAACGCATCCGCGCGCACGATTTCATCACGAATAACCGTAGCAGGAAAAGTGTGGATATTTTCCTGCACCAGATAACGCAAACACCAGTAGCGCTCCAGATTGCGCTGGAATTCGGCATAGGCCTCGTAGGTCAGGTCGAAGCGGCGCGCCAACTCCTTCAATTCCGGCGAGCGGCGGGCGTAAGCGGGTGCTTCACCGCGCAACAGTGCAACCAGCTGGCGCTGATTGATGAGATCCACATAGCGGCGCAACGGTGAGCTGCACCAGGCGTATTGCGCCACGCCCAGCCCCTGATGCGGCAATGCCTCGGTGGTCATGCGGGTTTTCATATTGGCTTGTGCACGATAAATGGCTGCCACCTCATTTTCCGCCAGCAATCGACCCCACTCGGTATTGGCAAAAATCATCAACTCGGAGACGACGGTATCGACGGGGCTGCCGCGTTTACGCGGCGTGATCGTGATGTGGCCCTCGGCAATATCGAAGTTATAGTCGGTACGATCCTGCTCGTTATCGTTTTTTCCACGGCGGGCAGCGAGCTTTTTGGCAAAACGGTCCAACAGCAGCAATTCAGTCCCCAATGGACCATCCACCCGGTTTGCGGCAATCGCCTCGGAGTGAAAGTACGTATCCAATTCGCCAATTCGTAAATTTCGAGCGATAAAAATACGCTCGATGGCCGAACGCAAGCTTTTTATTTCTCCTTCTGTGGTGAACGTTGCATAAAGCGACACGGCGGCACAGAAACGGCCTTCCGCCAGCGTAGCGTGCGTAATGGCCTCCGCGGGCAACATGGTGATTTTATGGCCGGGGAAATAGACCGTAGAAAGCCGCTCAGCCGCTTGCTTGTCCAGCGCGCTGTCATTTGTAAACGCCAACGCGGGGGCGGCAATATGGATCCCAATTTCGTAATCACCATTATCTTGCGGCGTCACAGAAAAAGCATCGTCGATTTCGGTTGTGGCCGCATCGTCTATGCTGAATGCCTGTACCGTAGCCTGCGGAAGATTTTCAGGCATGCGCACATCGAAAACGGTGGTATCGCTATCGTGGCCATGAGGAAAATATTCCGCCAGAAACTTGCCCAGATGATAATGGTAATGGGCATTTTCCCGATCTGGCCATGCGCCAGCCTGAGCCAATAGCTGGGGCAGTGGCGTACCGGTCAACGCCACCGCTTCTTCGGCCGCTTTGACCAGCAAGGTATTGCGGTCTGGCTTGTATAACAGCATGTTGAGATGCGGGCGCATTTCTTCAGGCAGCGTTTGTGCCTGTAGTTGAGCGATCCAGCTTGCAGCCTGCTCGGCCTCGCGCTTCTTGCGTTCGATGCTGGCCAGTGCGGCTTGCAAATTTTCTTTTGGTGCGGCGCGATAGTGGCCCTTGCCCTTTTTGTAGAAATACATCGGCGAGCCATGCAATTTCAGAATGACGGCAGCGGCCTCCGGGGCGGTGGGCGGGCGTCCTACGTATTCCTGGGCCAGGGCTTCAAAACCGAACTCCTCTACTCCACAAACCTGCCAAAGAAAATCGGCATCGATATCAGCCGCCAATTTTTCGCAAAGCGGCATGAATTCACTTAAACCGGGCGTTGCAAAGCGCAGTAATACACTCGCACTTTTGATTTTGCTGCGTTTGCCACTCAGTGTTTCAACCTGTAAAGAGGTGCCCGTATCGGCCATGACGTGAGCAACCTTGAACCCGCCATCTTCTTCGTAAAAAACATTCATGAGGGAAACAGCAGTCACTGCGAAAAAACAGATGCCGAATTATACCTGCCTCGTGCAGCCTGGCCCCGGCCTGGCTTTATTCAAGTTAGTTTTGATGACAGACGGGAAAAAGGCATCACCTCAGGTAAAAATTTTTCCCAGGCCTGAAACGAATGGTCGCCGCCGGTAATGATGGTTTGTTTTGCACCCGCGTAATAATCAACGGCGCACCGATAATCGAGCAACTCATCGCCAGTCTCTACCATCAGCCAATAGCGCGCAGGTTGGGTAATCCGTTGCGGAAAAATCCGGCTGAGAAATTCAAGATGCTGCAGCGTGAATGTAAATACTTCACCCGTATATAGATTCGTCTGCTCGCCGATATAAGGCTGCAGTGTGCGATGCGCACCCACGGCCGGGTTGACCAGAATGGCGCGCCAGCCGTATTTTTCGGCCAGGTATGTAGCATAGTGGCCACCCAGCGAACTGCCGATCAAAGTTACTTGATCCGGTTTACACGTCCCATATGTCGCCTCCACGTCGCGCATGGCCTGCTCAGGCTCAAAAGATAATGCGGGACAGACGAAGGAATGCGCCAAGCCGTGCTGAGCCAAGAAGGCTTTAAGCTGGCGTGCTTTTACTGATTGTGGTGCACTCCTGAAACCATGCAGATACAAAATTACAGGACTTACGCAAAACTGCCCCAGTTGTGTTGTAGCGCCTGGTCGTACAACTTGTACTGCCTGCGTCGCTGCGCCTTGCTGGAACAATTTTGCGTAAGTCCTCAATTATTTTGCCAAGCATTCCAAGATTTTCTGGTGAATCCCGCCAAATCCTCCATTCGACATCACAAGCACATGATCGCCCGGCTCGGCCTGCTTGACGATAGCCGCGACCAGTGTCTCAAGGTCCTCAAAAATGGCTGTCTTTGCAGCAACCGACGCAAAGGTTTCGGGCACATTCCAGCCCAGATTGGGTGCATAAACCAGAATCGCATCAGCCAGAGCAAGGCTGCCCGGCAAGGCGTCACGCATGGTGCCGAGCTTCATCGTATTGGAGCGTGGCTCCAGCACCGCCAGTATGCGCTCGTTTCCCACTCGTTTACGCAAGCCGGCAATCGTAGTGGCAATGGCAGTGGGGTGATGTGCAAAATCATCGTATACCGTTACCCCATTTACCACACCGCGTATTTCCATGCGCCGCGCCACGCCCTGAAATTCGTTCAGCGCTTCCAATGCAATTTTAGATGGCACACCGGCATGGCGGGCCGCGGCTAACGCAGCCAGCGCGTTCATCATGTTGTGCGTGCCGGTGAGCGGCCAGTCAACCATGCCCAGACTTTTTCCTGTTTTGCCTGTTTCAGGCTCAGATTGCGGCTGGAGCAAAACTTCAAACTGCCCTTCGACTTCACCCCGTCTGAAATCCCAGCGCTGGCCCGGCCCGAAACGCTCGACTGGCGTCCAGCACCCTTTGGCAAGGGCGCGGTCCAGATGAGTATCTCCACCGCAGGCAACAATAAGCCCATCTGCGGGAATCGTACGCACCAGATGATGAAATTGCGTTTCAATCGCTTCCACATTCGGGAAAATATCGGCGTGATCGTATTCGAGATTATTGAGAATGGCCGTGCGAGGACGGTAGTGAACGAACTTGCTGCGTTTATCGAAAAAAGCCGTATCGTATTCATCGGCCTCGATGACAAAAAAGGGCGAATCTCCTTTGGGGCTGCGCGCACTGATGGCAAAATTTTTGGGGATGCCGCCGATCAAAAAACCGGGCGCCATCCCGGCATAATCCAGAATCCAGGCCAGTATGGATGCGGTCGTGGTTTTTCCGTGCGTTCCCGCAACGGCCAGTACCCATTTGCCACGCAAAATGTTTTCGCCCAGCCACTGCGGGCCGGAAATATAGGGCAGGCCTTGATTCAAGATTGCTTCAATAACGGGCATGCCACGCTTCGCCACATTCCCCACCACAAAAAGATCGGCCTTGAAGTGGTCGAGCTGTGCCGCGTCGAAGCCTTGATGCAGGGTGATCCCTTGTGCGCTGAGCTGGGTGGACATGGGGGGATAGACTTCACTATCGCAACCCGTCACGGTATGCCCTGCCTCTTTGGCCAATACCGCCAATCCGCCCATAAAGGTGCCGCAAATACCAAGGATGTGAATATGCATGATCGTGGAATTTAGAGGTTCTTCAATTTTTGAAAATAAAATAGACTGCACCAATCATGCATAAACCAGCCCATACGTAATTCCATTTAAAAGGCTCGTTCATGTAGATCACGGCGAACGGTACAAAAACCGTTAAGGTAATGACCTCTTGCACAATTTTGAGTTGACCGAGATTCATGACGGTAAAGCCGATACGATTGGCGGGAACCTGTAAAAGATACTCGCATAATGCGATTCCCCAGGATACCAATGCGGCAATGATCCAGGGTTTATTGTTGAGGTTTTTCAGATGGCCATACCAGGCGAACGTCATGAAAACATTGGACGCAATTAATAGCAGGATAGTCAAACTGATCGTATGCGCAGGAGTCATCGTTTTCGAGGTGAGTTTTATAGCCCCTGATCCTGCAGGGCTGTTATTTTTCCCTTGCTTCGCGCGCGACCGTTTCGAAAGATATCTGATGGTGGGTAATTTTATCATCGCTCATCGATTCGCCTTGTTGAAACAATCCAGAAACAGTCCGATTTCAGAGTAAACTTGGCTTCCCGAATCCGGCAGACAGGATAATGCCGGAGATAATTTTTTTCCTTGAACGCGCGCAACTCAATACACCCACAACACATGGTTCCCCATCTTACGACTTCGCTCTCCGGCCCGCTTTTCGATCTCGAAAAGAAAATTCTTGATGCCATGCCTGCCATTGAGCGCTGGTTTCGCAACCAGTGGCAGGAGCACACGATTCCATTTTATTCCTCGGTGGATTTACGCAATGCGGGTTTCAAGCTGGCGCCCGTTGATACCAATCTGTTTCCCGGCGGATTCAATAACCTCAACCCCGATTTTTTGACCTTATGCGTGCAGGCCACGATGTCCGCTGTCGAAAAAATATGTCCGGATGTGCAGCGTTTTTTGTTGATTCCGGAAAATCACACGCGCAATACTTTCTACCTGCAAAATGTGGCGGCCCTGCACCGCATTCTCACCCGCGCGGGGCTGGCGGTGCGTATCGGCAGCTTGTTGCCGGAAATCAATGCGCCCACTGTACTGGATTTGCCCAATGGCGAAAAATTGACATTGGAGCCAGTGAAACGAACCGGTAATCGTGTCACGGTCGGGGATGGCGATAAATTTGATCCCTGTGCGATTTTGCTGAATAACGATTTATCCGCAGGGGTGCCCGACATCCTTAAAAATTTGCAGCAAGCCGTCGTCCCGCCGCTTTATGCCGGCTGGACCAATCGGCGCAAGACCCTGCATTTTCACGCCTATGACCGTGTGGCGGAGGAATTCGCCAAATTAATCGGCATCGATCCGTGGCTCATCAATCCTTATTTCAGCCAGTGCGGAAAGGTCGATTTCTCTGCCAAAACCGGGGAAGATTGCCTGGCGGCCAATGTGGAAGCGGTGCTTGGCGATGTGGCGGCAAAATACAAGGAATACGGGATTAGCGAAAAACCTTTCGTGATCGTGAAAGCCGACTCCGGTACCTACGGCATGGGCATCATGACGGCACGCTCACCAGACGATGTGCGCGATTTGAACCGCAAGGAACGCAACAAAATGGCCGTGGTGAAAGAGGGGCTTGAAGTCAATGAAGTCATTATTCAGGAAGGCGTTTACACGTTTGAAAACATCAACGGCGCAGTGGCCGAACCGGTGGTGTATATGATCGATCATTTCGTGGTTGGTGGTTTTTATCGCATCAATACGGATCGTGGCATCGACGAAAACCTGAACTCGCGCGGCATGAGCTTCGTACCGCTGGCGTTTGAAACCGATTGCCACACCCCCGATTGCATGGACGCTCCCGATGCGCCGCCCAATCGCTTTTACACTTATGGCGTAGTGGCGCGGCTGGCGCTGCTGGCGGCTGCGCTGGAAATCGAGCAGTTGGCTGAAACGGTAACCATTTAACTTCATCGAGCAAGCCCATGAAAATCGCATTCATCGTTGATCCGCTCGATCAACTCAAGGCTTATAAAGACACCTCGGTTTTCATCATGCGCGAGGCCGTGCGGCGCGGGCACCAGATCTTTACCTTTGAAGCCCGGCATATGGCATGGACAGGAGGCGCGGTGGTGGCGCGGGTATGCCGCGTGGCGCTACTCGAAGATAACCATGCGTGGTATCGCATCGAAGCAGAATCCGAGCATGTGCTTGCTGACTTCGATTGTGTTTTCATGCGCAAGGATCCACCCTTTGATATGGAGTACCTGTACGCCACCTTGCTGCTCGAATTGGCCGAACAGCAGGGTGCAAAAATTATCAATCGGCCACGCGCCTTGCGTGATTACAACGAAAAACTCGCCATTGCCCGGTTTCCGGCTTTTACCGTTCCCACTTTGGTTACGTGTGATCTCTTGCGCCTCAACGCATTTATCGAGGAATACCAGGACACCATTCTCAAAAAACTTGATGGCATGGGGGGCACCTCCATATTCCGCGTTCGTTCCGACGACCCCAATCGCAATGCGCTCCTCGAGGTGCAAACCCGGCTGGGGGGTGAAACCGTGATGATCCAGCAGTACATTCCTGCTATTGCTCAGGGCGACAAACGTATCCTGATCATCGACGGAAAACCGGCTCCTTATGCGCTCGCACGTATCCCCAAGGCGGGCGAAACGCGCGGCAATCTGGCTGCAGGCGGACGCGGTGTAGCCCAACCGCTGTCCACTCGGGATCGTGATATCGTCGAGCAGATTGGCTCGCAGTTGGTAAACGATGGGTTGCTTCTGGTCGGAATCGATGTTATTGGCGACTACCTGACCGAGGTCAATGTGACGTCGCCAACCTGCATGGTCGAAATTTTTGACCAGACTGGCTTTAACTCGGCTGCGATGATGTTGGATGCTATCGAAGCCTGACCGGTTGGCTTGCGGCGACTACCGCACCAAGGTCGCTGCGCTCCCCTCACCGGGTGCGCGCCGCACCTGCATGGTAGAAATCTTTGACCAGACTGGCTTTAACTCGGCTGCGATGATGTTGGATGCTATCGAAGCCTGACCGGTTGGCTTGCGGCGACTACCGCACCAAGGTCGCTGCGCTCCCCTCACCGGGTGCGCGCCGCACCTGCATGGTAGAAATCTTTGAACAAACGGGTTTTAACTCGGCAGCAACGATGCTGGACATTATCGAAGCTTGACCGGTTGGCTTGCGGCGACTGCCGCTGAAGCCATGATTATGCTCTTGAAACATGCGAGGCAAGGGATCGATAGCCAACCCAGCAGGTCAGCCCGGATAGCATCAATCCCGCCATGCCTACCGCTAACCATTTTGGGTTGTGTGATACAGCGGGCGAGACGAGTCCCGCCACCACGGCATTGACTACTCCCGAAACAAATCCTTGCAAAGAGGCAGCCATTCCCCGCCGGGTTGGAAACAGGTCCAGCACCATCAATGAAATCGATGGCATCGCCATGGCGGAGCCGATGGCGTAAATAAAAATAGGCAGCACTGACCACGGCAATGCCGGTTTGGCCAAAAATGAAAATAGCAGATTGAAAAGCACCGCGGCTCCCATGAACCAGTAGGCGTGTCTCACCGTATCCTGCGGTTTTACTTTGCCGGCGACTCGGCCAGAAATAAAGGCGCCGAGCATGATGCCCGCGATACTGGGAAAAAACAGCCATGCGTATTCGTGTGGCCCCAAACCCAGTTGTTCCGGGAGGAAAACCGGTGCTGAAACAATGTAAAGAAAAAACCCGTTGAAATTGAGCCCCACCACCAGTGAAAGCAGCAAAAATGCCGGTGAAATCCCCACCTCTCGATAACCGCTTAACAAGGGGCCAGGGCGAAATGCCTGTCGGTGCGCTCGCGGCAAGGTTTCGTGAAAGCTCTTGTAGCTCATGACAATAAGAATGGCGCTGAGAATGGCCAAAAACCAGAAGATCGAAGTCCAGCCCCACCATTGGTAAAAGTAGCCCCCCAATATGGGCGCAATGGCGGGCGCCAAGCCAAACCATAATGTGACCATGGACATCAGCCGCTGGGCATCAGCCGCGCTGAATAGATCGCGGATGATCGCGCGCCCAACTACCATCCCCGCGCCCACTGATAGACCTTGCAGCGCGCGAAATACAATCAATTGACCAATATTTTGCGATAGTGCACAACCTACCGAAGCCAGCATAAATACGACCAGACCAGCGAGAATGACCGGCTTGCGACCAAAGCTGTCTGACAGCGCCCCATGAAACAGGAACATGAAGGCGAATGCGGCAAGATAGACCGACAAGGTCTGCTGCATTTGCAACATGGAGGCACCCAAATCACGCCCCATGCCACTAAAGGCGGGCATGTAAGTATCGACTGAAAATGGGCCTAAGGTTGCCAGCGCGGCAAGCAGCATCGCCAATAGCCAGCGCGGCGTGCGATGGTGGGCATGTTGTGGTGCAGTCATGCCACTATCTTTTCATGCATGTTGTGCAAACAGTTTAATGATTGAAATTAAAAAGGGCAGCGTGGACTGCCCTTTGATTGAATCTTTACTTTGGAAAAAATTAACCGTCTGACTCCAAAAAACTTTTCAGTTTTTCAGAGCGACTTGGATGGCGCAGTTTGCGCAGCGCTTTGGCCTCGATCTGACGAATGCGTTCCCGGGTCACATCAAATTGCTTGCCGACTTCTTCAAGCGTGTGATCAGTGTTCATTTCTATTCCAAAACGCATACGCAGCACTTTGGCTTCGCGTGGCGTGAGACTATCGAGGATATCCTTGGTCACATCGCGCAGGCCCGAATACTGTGCGGACTCATCTGGCGCTAGCGAAGCGAGATCTTCTATAAAGTCACCCAGATGCGAATCATCATCGTCGCCGATCGGTGTTTCCATCGAGATGGGTTCTTTGGAAATTTTGAGGATTTTGCGAATTTTGTCCTCAGGCATTTCCATCTTCAGCGCCAATGTGGCTGGATCGGGCTCGAGACCGGTTTCCTGCAATATTTGCCGTGAAATACGGTTCATTTTGTTGATCGTTTCGATCATGTGCACAGGGATGCGTATGGTGCGCGCCTGATCGGCGATCGAACGGGTAATGGCTTGACGAATCCACCAGGTGGCATAGGTGGAAAATTTATAACCCCGGCGATACTCGAATTTGTCCACCGCTTTCATCAAACCAATGTTGCCTTCCTGAATCAAATCCAGGAATTGCAGGCCCCGGTTAGTGTATTTTTTGGCGATGGAAATCACCAGGCGCAAATTGGCTTCGATCATTTCGCGTTTGGCGCGGCGCGCCTTGGCTTCGCCGGTGCTCATCTGGCGCGCAATTTCCTTGAGATCTTTGATCGGAATGCCGACATCTTTTTGCAAGGCAATCAACGATTCCTGCTGCTCGATGATGGAAGGTTTGAAGCGGGCCAGCGCTGTGCTGTAGGGTTTCCCCTGCGCGATTTCGTCAACCACCCAGCGTATGTTGGTCTCGTTTCCGGGAAACACTTTGATGAAATGCACACGCGGCATGCTGGAATTTTTGACACAAAGTTCCTGAATTTCGCGCTCGCGGGCGCGCACTTGTTCAACCAGTCCGCGCAATCCGTTGCATAACGCTTCCACCTGCCGGGTGGAAAAGCGGATTTGCATCAACTCATTGGAAATTTCGTCCTGCAAATCCTTATAAGCGCGCGAACGGTGCCCTTTTTCAGCTAACACCTTGCGCATTTTCTTATACTGCTTGCGGATAACATTGAAATGCTCCAGGGCATCGAGTTTCAGTTGCTCCAGATTAGCGGCAGCAATAGCACCATCTTCATCCTCCTCCTCTTCGATTTCCTCCTCGATCTCTTCTTCGTCGATCAGCTCTTCTTCAGCCACCTGATCTTCATTTGGGTCCACCAGGCCATCGACCACTTCGTCGATACGGATTTCATCTCGTTCCACTCGATCTGCCAGATTGAGGATTTGCGCAATCGTAGTGGGGCATGCTGAAATCGCGTAGATCATATGCTTCTGGCCATCTTCGATGCGTTTGGCAATTTCAATTTCGCCTTCGCGCGTCAACAGTTCGACCGAGCCCATTTCGCGCATATACATGCGGACAGGATCAGTGGTCCGGCCAAACTCGGAATCGACCGTGGATAAAGCCTGTGCGGCTTCTTCCTCAGCATCATCGTCGGCAACCGCTGCAGTGGCTTCGGTGAGGAGCAAGGTTTCGGCATCAGGCGCAACGTCATAAATCTGGATGCCCATGTCATTAAAGGTCGTGGTGATCGCCTCAATTTGATCGGCATCCACTAGATCCGGCAAATGATCGTTGATCTCGGCATAGGTGAGAAATCCACGCTCCTTTCCCAGCGCGATCAGACTCTTGAGACGCGTTTTCTGCGCTTCGACATCGACGGTTTTGCTTTCTCTCTCGGCACGAGGATTAGGAAAAGGATATTCGTCGTTTTGCAATGCTTTAGGTTTACGGGCCATGATTGTTATCCAGTATCGCCAGTGCCGCTCTCCGGAATGGAAAGCAGCAAATAGTAAAAGTAAAGGGATTAAGCGGAAAACCTTGAATTATATCAGTTAGCTTGATTTTCTTCGATATTATCCGATAGCGTTGGTTCTACGGCCTTGATCCAACAGTAGCAGGATCGGCCGATATTCAATTCAGGCCCAGTTTAAGCGCCCGTTCCAATTCTTGCGCCTGTTTTTCCTGAAGAGTGATTGCTTCTCGAATAGTCGCCAAGGCACCTGCAAAATCCGTTTCCAGATCGATTTTGGCCGCATCGAGCAACTCATAACGCTTATCCCGGGCCGCACGCATAACCTCGTCATAATCCGCGCTATCGCGAAAATGTTCAACGATCATGGCCGGAGTTACTTCCAGTTCATGATCGCGCACATACGCTACAACCCGGCTTACGACCCCCAGCAATGACGGGTCTGTCGGCTCTACATCGATATCGAAGCGAGCGGCCAGGGCGGGGCGCATAAATATACAAGCCAGTAACTGTAGCTCGGCCCCCGGCATCGGCTGTTTGCGTACCAGAACAGGGGAGCGGGAGTAGCGCCGTTCCGTAGCATAAGCCTGATGGCCCGATCTTTGTACAGGCTTGTCCTGTACATAATGGCTTCTGGGTTCGCCTGCTGTAACCGGCGGTAGCAACCGCGCCAATTCATGCGCTTCGATGCCCATTAATTCAGCCAAGCGCTTGCGGATCATCAGTCCCAGCGCCGGAGCAGTAATTTGTAAAATCAGCGGTTTGGCCAGCGCCAGCAAACGCGCGCGCCCTTCCTCGGTATCCAATCCCACTTGCGATGATAATTCATCGAACAAAAATGCAGACAGCGATTTGGCATGGGCAAGTTCAGCCAGAAACGCTTCCCGGCCAACACGCCGCACAAAAGTATCAGGGTCGTCTTCTGCAGGCAGGAAAAGAAAGCGGATATCCTTTCCATCCATTACCACAGGGAGCGATTGTTCCAGCGCTCGCCAGGCAGCCCGGCGTCCGGCGCTGTCGCCATCGAAGCAAAACACCAGGTTATCGGCCACGCGCAGCAATTTTTCAACATGCATGGGAGTGGTAGCCGTGCCCAATGTCGCCACAGCGTTCCTGACCTCGCTTTGCGCCAAGGCAACCACATCCATATACCCTTCGACGACAATCACCGTTGATGAATCGCGAATGGCGCGACGTGCCTGAAAAAGCCCATAGAGTTCGCGCCCCTTTTCAAATAATGGCGTTTCGGGAGAGTTAAGATATTTGGGCTCACCCTGACCGATCACGCGCCCGCCAAAACCGATTACATTTCCACGTGCATCGTGAATCGGGAACATGATTCGATCCCGAAAACGATCGTAACGTCGACCCTCTTCGTTGTCGATAACGAGTCCGCATTCCTTGAGTGTAGCAATCGAGTAATCTTCGAAAACGGCGTGCAATCCTTGCCAATCATCTGGGGCATAGCCTAGTCCAAATGCTGCTGCGATTTCGCCGGTCAGTCCACGCCTTTTCAGGTAGTCGATCGCCTTGGTTGATTGCTTTAATTGCTGCCGAAAAAATTGGTTTGCTTTTTCCATGACCTCATTGAGGCTGGCGGCCTGATTAGCCTGTACCCTGTTTTCTTCACGATTGGTCTCGACAGGCATGGTCATGCCCACACCCTCGGCCAACTCGCGCACCGCATCGCGAAAACCCATGCCTGAATATTCCATCAGGAAGCCGATTGCCGTGCCATGCGCACCACAACCAAAGCAGTGATAAAACTGCTTGGTGGGGCTGACTGAAAAACTCGGTGTTTTTTCGCTGTGAAAGGGACAACACGCCGAATAGTTCTGTCCAGCTTTTTTCAGCTTTACGTGTTTATCCACCACATCGACAATGTCGACGCGGCTAAGCAATTGCTGAATAAAATCGGGGGGGATCATGCAGGCAATTATATGCGAGCGGCCGCACCCTATTGCCAAAGAAATATAGCCCGCGTTAGCGGCTTGATCAGGGCTTGCTAGGCTAGGCGCGTTTTAACCAAAGCAGATAACTGACCCATATCGGCTCGCCCTGCCACCTTGGGCCGCAAGGCGTTCATTACTTTACCCATATCTTTCGGGCTGCTGGCAGAAGTTTCGGCGATGACGCCGTCGAGAATCGCCAGAATTTCCGTTTCCGTTAATTGCTGCGGCATATAGGCTTGCAGCACGCCGACTTCGAATTCTTCCCTTGCCACCAAATCGGGGCGATTACCCGCTTTGTACTGTTCGATCGAGTCTTTGCGCTGCTTGAGCATTTTTTCGATTATGCCGAGCACGAGATCGTCGGTTAAGTCGATACGCTCATCGACTTCTTTTTGCTTCAACGCCGCTTGCAACAGACGAATGGCAGCCAGCTTTTCGGATTCCCGTGCTTTCATGGCGGCTTTCATGTCTTCAGTAATTTTGTCTTTTAGGCTCATGTTGGAACTCCTACGCAATACGATGAAAACAACAAGGGCAGACTTCTTGCGATAGTCTGCCCCGGAAAGACTTTAAAGGGAATAGTAAATTATTCGCTTAGTAGAGCTTGGGTGGCAGCATCTGGCTGCGCAGGCGTTTGAAGCGGCGCTTTACAGCGGCAGCATGTTTGCGTTTGCGTTCGGCAGTCGGTTTTTCGTAGAACTCGCGGGCACGTAATTCGGTGAGCAACCCGGTTTTCTCGATAGCACGCTTGAAGCGGCGTAACGCAACATCAAATGGCTCGTTCTCTTTAAGGCGAATATTCGGCATGGAAGTTGATTCCCTTTCGTTTTTCCCCATGCAAGGGGAAATGCGGTTAGAAAAGCTTGCTATAATAGCAGCTTAGCGACTGTTTGCCAATCTCCCTCCTCTTTTTTCAAGGCCGGGCTTTGCTTATTCTCGGTATCGAATCGTCCTGCGATGAAACAGGTGTTGCCTTATATGACACCGCAGACGGATTATTGGCCCATCGTTTGCATTCACAGGTGGAGATGCATGCTGCGTATGGCGGCGTGGTGCCAGAACTGGCCTCGCGTGACCATATCCGGCGGCTGTTGCCGCTTACTCGGGAGGCGCTCGCCGAGGCGAATCGTGAGCTCGCTGACATCGATTTGATTGCCTATACACAGGGGCCGGGGCTGGGCGGAGCACTGTTGGTAGGGGCTGGATTTGCGGCCGGTTTAGGCGTTGCGTTAAACCAGCCCATTCTGGGCATTCATCATCTGGAAGGGCATTTGCTTTCCCCGCTGTTGTCTGACTCACCTCCGGATTTTCCATTTGTCGCGTTGCTGGTTTCGGGCGGCCATACACAATTAATGGCAGTCAAAAGTGTAGGAGATTACCATTTGCTGGGCGAAACCGTCGATGATGCCGCAGGAGAAGCTTTCGATAAGTGCGCGTCGTTGCTGGGGTTGGGCTACCCCGGCGGCCCAGCATTGTCTCGGCTTGCCGAGAGTGGGGATAGTACGCGCTTTAAACTTCCTCGACCCATGCTGCGCAGTGGCGATCTGGATTTCAGCTTCAGCGGTCTGAAAACCTCGGTGGCCACGCTTCTGCGCAGCGAAGCTGGCAAATTGGCCAAACCTGCCGATGTGGCAGCCAGTTTTCAGGAGGCTATTGTGGATGTGCTCGTTGCCAAATCTCTGGTTGCGATAGCACAGACAGGCATGTTTTCCCTAGTCGTGGCGGGAGGAGTCGGTGCCAATAAACGTTTGCGGCAAAGATTGACTACAGAAGCCATGCGCATCGGTGCGAAAGTCTTTTATCCGCCCCTCGACTTATGTACCGATAATGGCGCGATGATCGCCTTTGCGGCGGCGTGTCGTATGAGCACTGGCCATATACTCACCTCGCAGACCGGTTCGTTTAGCGTTCGACCGCGTTGGTCTCTGGTGAATTATTCGACGGTTTAGCCGGCCCGTTGCGCACCAAGCGTTCGGCTTCAGCAAGCTGCTCCTCGGCCAGCTTTACGGCTTCATCCAGCTGTTTTAAACGTTCAAGGTATTCAGGTTTGGGGAATATACGACCTGGCTGCCCATCTTTTCCAGCCACGACGTAACGCTCATTTTCTCGCAATGTCTGGCCTTCGTCACGGGCTTTTTTAGCGGCCTCTAAAGCAACGCGCGCGCTTTCCACACGATTATCCAGTAATTCGGTTTCAGCTGTTCGCTTGCCCGCTTGTTCATCGAGCGTTTTGGCGGTGGCTTTGACTGTGGCCGCATCGATGCCTTTAATCAAGTTGGATTTTGAATCGATTGGCACTGGCACCGACTTAACCACGGCTTGGTCCTTAGACTCTTTTCCACCTTCTTTTTTAGGGGGTGTGTCGGTGTAGGTAACCTTGCCATCCTTATCGACTTGTTTGTAAACCGTTTGCCCAAGTGCCCCTTGGGCAATCATCGACAGCATGGCTACAAATAACAGGCTAAGCCGCAACATGATGAACCTCCATTAATTTATGGGATTGCAATTCACTGCATACGTTGCAATCGGGATCGCGCGCAAACTTTACGCATTGCCAATGCATGCGTAACCCTTCCAGCAGCAGCAAACGCCCGATTAACGGTTCGCCTATTCCGATCAACAGGCGAATGGCCTCAGCAGCCTGCATGGTTCCTATGATTCCTACCAAGGGAGCGAATACTCCCATAACCGCACACCGCTCTTCTGTATCCTCAGATTGGTCTGGAAACAGACAGTGGTAGCATGGCCCACCACGATGACGGTGGTCAAAACTTGTGATCTGGCCGTCAAATCGAATGGCTGCCCCTGATACCAGCGGCTTGCTTTCTTGAACACAGGCCCGGTTGATTGCGTGACGGGTCGCAAAATTATCGGAACAATCCAGAACGACATCCGCCGCCGCCAAGTAGGGCGCAAGCTCAGACTCCATTAGGCGGCGTGGCACCACATTTATGACAATATCGCTATTCAATTCATGGAGTGTGCGGCGCGCAGATTCAGCCTTGTTTATACCGACGCTGTTTTCACGGTGCACAATCTGCCGCTGCAGATTGGTCATATCGACGGCATCCCCATCGGCGATGGTGATGCGGCCTACGCCTGCCGACGCCAAATACAAAAGGGCTGCCGATCCCAATCCACCTGCACCGACTACCAATGCATGTGAAGCAGATAATAGCTGCTGTGCTTCAACACCAAATTCGTCCAACAGGATATGGCGGCTATAGCGTAAAAGTTGCCGGTCATCCATTACCAATCCGCCTTTCTCCCCCCACTTCAATAGTTGAAATATGGGTTCGAACGTTTATTTCGCGCTATTTCGTTTTCACTACGGGTTCCGTCGATCCTTTTGGTGTTTCAACGGCTGCAATTTGCGATTGCGGGGTGCTTTGTACCGGCAACCCTTTCAATTGATTCAACGCTTGCTGCAACACAAAATCGATCGGTTTTCCGTCGGCCCCCATCGCTGGTTTGTACTCAACATGCTTGACCGGTGCGTCTTTCTTGGCTGCTTTCTCATTCGTAGGCTTGATAACGGCCCCCGCCAGTTTTTCCTGTGTGGGTACTGTCGTATGGCCATCCTTCAGAATTTCTGCCGGCACCTCTGGTTTTTTCTCGCCCTTAGCGTTTTTTTCATCTTCGCCAACAAGGTGGCGCTCCAGATCGGCTTCGCGCATGGCGATACGCGGCGCACCATCATCTACTTCGACATCGGGGGTGATACCCTTGGCCTGAATCGATCGGCCATTAGGCGTGTAGTAACGCGCCGTGGTCAATTTGATCGCATTATTGTTACGTAAGGGCAGAATGGTTTGTACCGAGCCTTTGCCGAAGGTCTGCGACCCCATGACAGTAGCGCGCTTGTGGTCCTGCAACGCGCCAGCGACAATTTCCGAAGCCGAAGCGGTGCCATTATTAACCAGCACGATAACAGGGACAGTCTTGATGGCAGCGGGAAGTTTAGCCAGATAGTCCTCACGCATGGGGTTGCGAATGTAATTTTCCTTGCGTGCCAACAAACGCATTTTGGCATCTTCGACACGACCGTCGGTATAGACTACGAGGGCATCCTTGGGTAAAAAAGCTGCCGAAACAGCTACAGCCGCATTCAGCAAGCCGCCCGGATCGTTGCGTAAATCCAGCACCAGGCCTTTTAATCCGGCAGGATTTTGGCGATACACATCATTAATGGCACGTACCAGTTTTTCGCCGGTTGCGTCTTCAAATTGGGTGATGCGTATCACGGCATAACCCGGCTCAATCGGGCGCATGCGTACGCTTTGAATTTCGATAATGGCGCGTTTGACGCGAAAAACCAACTCCGCGAACTCGCCCTTGCGCAATACTGTCAAGACCGCTTCGGTGCCGGTTTCGCCACGCATTTTTTTGACGGCATCGTTGAGCGACATGCCCCTCAGACTCGTATCGTCCACCTTGATAATGTAGTCCCCAGCCTTCATGCCTGCACGATAGGCAGGTGTATCGTCAATCGGCGAAATAACTTTGACAAATCCTTCTTCCATGCCGACTTCGATGCCTAGCCCGCCAAATTTTCCAGTGGTCGTCGTTTGTAGTTCCTTAAAGGCGTCCTGATCGAGAAAAGCCGAATGCGGATCCAGCCCGGTCAACATGCCGTTAATGGCTTCCTTGATGAGCCGTTTATCATCGACATCTTCCACATAATCGCTCTTGATGCGCCCGAATACCTCGGAAAGCATGCGCACTTCGTCAATCGGTAGATTGAGAATAGGGTTCTGCTTTTCAGCAACCGCCGAAAAATTCAGGCTTAACGCCACCCCAATAACCGCGCCCAATCCAACCAGACTAGCCGCCTTGAATTTACTGCCCACATTGCTTTTCATCGTCACTCCAATTCTGCTATCGCTGCAGCCATTTTGCAGGATCGAAAGGTTTACCTTTATAGCGCAACTCAAAGTATACGCCCGATTCCGGGGAGCCGCCGCTACTGCCAACCAGCGCGATTCTTTCACCGCCAGATGTTGTTTCGCCCACTTGTTTCAGCAGGCTCTCGTTATTTCCATACAAGCTCATATATCCACTGCCATGATCTACGATAAGCAGATTGCCGAACCCGCGCAGCCAATCCGCGTAAACCACGCGCCCCTCTGCCACAGCGCGTACCCCTTGTCCATTTGGCGCACGGATAAACAAGCCTTTCCACGTCACTTCGCCATTACCTCGTGGGATGCCAAAGCGGCCCGCAAGTTCCCCTGGCACCGGTAAAACGAGCCTGCCCTTCAAGCGCTCAAAATCTGTGCCGGCAAAGGACACGTCATTCGGCGTCTCTACAGATTTTCCCAAAACCGATGCGTCAATCCGCTCGCGTGGTTTGGGGGTCAGTGCTTTTGCCAGATTCGCAACCAGCCGCGCCAATCGGTCTTCGTCGCGCTTCAATCGACCAATTTCGCGGCGGCTTTTTGAAATATCCGTGGAAATCCGCTGCAATACTATTTGTCGCTCTGTCTTTTCTTTTTCCAATTTCCCCCGTTCCTGACGCTGCTCGACCTCAATTGCCGCAATTTCTTCGCGCTTTTTTAAAGCAACCATCTCCAGCTCGGCAAGCCGAGCCATGTCTACCTTTTGACGCTCTACTACATTTATACGGTATTTAGAGATATATCCGTAGTAATGCATCTGCCGTTCCAACGCATATTTATCCCGACCTTCGACCAGCAAACGCAGCCCATCGGCATTGCCGTGCATATATTGGTGCCGGATCAGTTGATCACGCAAGGTTTCTTGCTTGGCGATATCCCGTCTGGTTCGTTTTATGTCGCGATCGATGTCGTTTAAGTTGTTGTTTACTTCGGCTTTTTGGTGAATCAGGTCAAACAGCCTGCGATTGATCTCGCTAATCGCTTTTTCCGAGGCTCGTAATTGATCCGCGACTTCGTTTTTTGATTCCTCCGATTTTGCAAGATCGTTCTGCAACTGTGCAAGACGTGCACGAAGTTGTTGCAGATCGGTTTTTTTGTCAGCATGGGCTAAAGGGGCGCAAAAAATCGCAAGTGACAACACCAGGCTGCACAAGCTGCGGCGCCGTTGCGCTTGCTGTTCTGCCACGCTATTTAGCTTTCCCCTGGGCGGCCACGGCAGCGGCGGCCTTGGCAATAGCCTCCTGATCGCCCAAATAGTAATTGCGGACGGGAATCATATCGTCGGTAAATTCATAAACCAATGGGATACCGGTCGGAATATTGAGACCAACAATCTCTTCATCCGAAATACGATCGAGATATTTGATCAATGCACGCAAGCTGTTACCGTGGGCGGCCACCAGCACGCGCTGGCCGCTGCGAACAGCTGGGGCAATCACATCGACCCAGTACGGCACTACCCGTGTGACGGTATCCTTGAGGCATTCCGTCGCCGGTAAATCACGCGCCGCCAACATTGCATAACGCGGGTCGCGGGCTGGATGACGCTCGTCGTTGTTCTCCAATGCAGGCGGGGCGGTATCGTAGCTGCGCCGCCAGATCAGCACCTGCTCGTCACCGAATTTCGCGGCGGTTTCGGCCTTGTTCAGCCCTTGCAGGGCGCCATAATGACGTTCGTTCAGCCGCCAGTGCTTGTATATGGGGAGCCAAAGGCGATCCATTTCGTTGGTGACCAGCCACAAAGTACGAATTGCACGCTTTAACACCGAGGTAAAAGCGATGTCGAAATCATAACCTTCAGCCTTGAGCAAGCGCCCGGCTTGCCGGGCTTCCTCTATGCCTTTTTCGGATAAATCGACATCGGTCCAGCCGGTAAAGCGATTTTCAAGATTCCACGTACTTTCTCCGTGGCGCATTAAAACCAGTTTTCGCATGAGATTGCCTTGATTAAGTGGAAAATGTCCCCGTTCAAAAACAAGAAATCAATCGGCGAGGGACAAATCACGCCGCATGTTGGTAAAATACCAAATTTAACCGCTTCAACCCATCCATTTTACAGGCGCCCATGAACGACTTCAGCCAGTTCATCATGAATAATTTCGCGCTCGTCGCTTTATTTGTAGCGAGCGGCATTATGCTGATGTGGCCCACCCTCGTTAAAGCTATCGCCGGTTCCCGGGAAATTGGCACACTCGAAGTCACCCGGCTCATCAACACTGGCCATGCCTTGGTGCTGGATGTGCGCGACAGCCAGGAATTTTCGCTTGGGCGCATTCCGAAATCGAAAAATATTCCGCTCGGTGAAATCGAGAAACGTCTTGATGAAATTAATCGATTTAAAGATAAGCCAGTAATCGTTGCTTGTAAAAGTGGCACACGCGCTGGGCACGCTGCAAGGATGCTAAAACGGACGGGGTTCGGCGATGTTTATCAGTTGCAGGGCGGTTTCCCTGCCTGGCAACAGGCCAGTCTGCCTGTAGAAAAATAGAGAAAGACAATGCCTGTCATCACCATGTACTCGACACGTATTTGCCCTTATTGCCAAATGGCCGAGCGTTTGCTTGAGGCTAAGGGAGTAACTAAAATCGACAAAATTTTCATCGATGCCAATCCATCCAAGCGGGATGAAATGATCGAAAAGACCGGGTGCCGTACCGTCCCGCAAATCTATATTGGCGAAAAGCATGTTGGCGGGTTCGACAATCTTTCTGCTCTCGATAAAACTGGCGATCTGGATCGGCTATTGTCTGATCAAGCTCATTAAACAAAGTATGCTGTAAACGTAGATGATGCAATTTCACAAAGGAAACTTCACATGACTGATGCTGTACAACAAAATCAACCCGTTTATTCCATCGAAAAGCTCTATGTGAAGGATCTTTCACTGGAGGTCCCCAACGCCCCGCAAATTTTTCTGGAGCGTGAAGCGCCGCAGGTAGATGTGCAACTTCACCATTCGTCGCAAAAAATCGACGAGGGTATTTTTCAAACTGAATTGACGGTGACTGTCACCGCCAAAATCGGCGAAAAAACCTTATTCCTGGTTGAAGCTAATCAGGCTGGCATTTTCACCGTACGCAACATCCCGGCTACCGATCTCAATCCCATTCTTGCCATTGCAAACCCGAATATTCTTTACCCTTATGCGCGCGAAGCTATTTCCGATGCTATCGTACGCGCTGGCTTCCCGCCGGTTTTATTGAACCCGGTCAATTTTGAGGCGCTCTATCAAGCTCAATTGGCGCAGCAAGCCAACACCGCTGAACCCGTGCCCGCAGTAACCCATTAACTCCAGTCACTCGCCAATCACCTCATGTTGCGCCTGCTTGTAGCATTGTCTTCACGATATTTAACGGGCAGGCTTGCAATCGTGTTGTGCAGTACTGCTGCAAGCCAGTTTGCAATAGCGGCAGAATTCCGCTCACTCGGCGATAAACCCGCAATCGTTTACGACGCTCCCTCGCCGAAAGCCAGTAAAATTGCCATTGTCTCGCCATTCCAGCCGTTTGAAGTGCTGGTAAAACTTGATAAATGGATCAAGATCCGCGATACGCGGGGGGAAATGGGCTGGATTGAAAGTGCAGCGTTTGGCGACAAGCGATTTGTTTCCGTTAGTACGCCTCGCGCAGCAATACACGCCATGCCCTCCGCTACTTCATCGCTGGTGTTTGAAGCCCAACAACAAGTCGTGCTGGAAATAACTGGACCCGCGCAACAAGGCTGGCTTCCAGTGCGCCACCGCGATGGCCAATCCGGCTTTATACAAGCCGCTCAAGTTTTTGGCGATTAAATTGCATTCGCTGTATTCAGTGTAAATATATGAACATCGCTATTCTCGGCGCTGGCGCATGGGGTACCGCCTTGGCCATTGCGCTGGCGGGAAAACACAGCATTACGTTGTGGGGGCGCAACCCCATGCACATCGGCGAATTACGTACCACGCGCATCAACCATCGCTATCTACCTGCTATCCGGCTCCCGGATAACCTGTCGTTACAAACTGATCTCAAAGCCACGCTTAATGCAGCTGACTTATTAGTTATTGCAACAAGCACCGAAGGTTTGACGCCAACACTCGAACAGGTAGCATGTCACCACACATCGCGGCCTACCTTATGGGCCTGTAAAGGGTTTGACAGTCTTACCCGCCGAATGCCGCATGAGATCGCTATGCAATTCCTGCCGTCAGGCGTTCACTTCGGGGCGCTTTCAGGCCCCAGTTTCGCACTTGAAGTGGCGCAAGGGCTCCCGGCGGCGCTTACTCTGGCTTCAACCGATGCTACTTTCGCACACCAAACCGCTGCGGCTTTATCGGGGGCCACATTACGAATTTATTCGAGCAGTGATCTGATTGGCGTGGAATTAGGCGGGGCGTTGAAGAATGTGATGGCGATTGCTGCGGGGATCAGCGATGGGCTTGAACTCGGCAACAATGCCCGCGCTGCCTTGATTACCCGCGGGCTGGCCGAAATGGTGCGGCTTGGTGTTGCATTAGGCGGGAAACCAGAAACCTTTATGGGGCTGACTGGGCTGGGTGATCTGGTGCTGACCGCTACGGGCAATCTTTCGCGCAACCGGAAAGTGGGGCTGCACCTGGCAATGGGCATACCCCTGGTGAATATTCTGGCCACGCTAGGCCACGTCGCAGAAGGCGTAAATTCAGCCGAAACCGCCCGGATACTGGCACGCAAGCATGGAGTGGACATGCCGATTACGGAAGCGGTGTGTGCCATATTATTTGAGGGGGCCGATCCTAAGCAAACTGTTAAATTACTATTGGCTCGCGAAGCGCGCCCTGAAACTATTTAAAAAATTTCGACGATCTGTAATACCGGATTGGCCCTACAATGCTATTGAATTAACGCATCGTAGTTTTGCATTTTTCACCGAGTTCATGGAGACCCCGCAATGCCCGAGAAGCCTGCACTATCCGCGACGAAAAAAAATCTATCCAAAGCGCCCGCCAAATCTGCTGCTGAAAAACGTATTGAAAACGCAGCCGCAGTCATTGCAACGGTTTCCGCTGCCCAGAAAGCGGAAGTGTTGATCGAAGCGTTGCCCTACATCCAACGCTTTTGGGATCGCAACATCGTCGTCAAATATGGCGGAAACGCCATGACGGATAGTGCCCTTCAGGAAGATTTTGCAGAGGACATCACCCTGCTCAAATTGATCGGCATGAACCCGGTCGTAGTGCATGGCGGCGGGCCGCAGATCAACAGCCTGCTATCTAAAATCGGCAAGGAAGGGCAATTCATTCAGGGCATGCGGGTGACCGATGACGAAACCCTCGACGTCGTGGAAATGGTGCTGGGCGGTTTGGTCAATCAGGAAATCGTCACCCTCATCAACAAGGCGGGCGGCAAAGCAGTTGGATTGACCGGCAAGGATGGTAATTTTATCCATGCCCGCAAAATGACCATCCCTTCCAAGGAAGACAAGCGCAAAAAAATCGATATCGGCCTGGTCGGCGAAGTGGTGAAAATCGACACGGGCATCATCGATCTACTCGATACTGAAGACTTCATTCCTGTCATTGCCCCGTTGGGGGTTGATGAGAAGGGAACTGCCTACAATATCAATGCCGACGTGGTGGCAGGTAAATTGGCCGTTGCCCTGCAAGCGGAAAAACTCATTCTGCTCACCAACACGGCGGGTGTACTGGATAAAAAGGGCAACATGCTCACCGGCCTGACCGCAGCCAAAGTCAGTGAACTTATTGCTGACGGCACTATTTCCGGAGGAATGCTACCCAAAGTTGATTGTGCGCTCGATGCGGTAAAAAACGGTGTGAAAACGGCGCACATCATCGATGGCCGCATACCCCATGCCCTGTTGCTTGAAGTATTGACCAGCGAGGGCGTAGGCACCTTGATTCGGGGCGCCTCGGCTCATCGGGCGCTTCGAGTATAAAGTTTTTGCCTGCAATAGAGTGACCAGGTAGTAAGCAAAATTCAAAATAGGAGGATTTTCGTTTTTAATCACCATCCGTTCCTTGCTACAATTCGTATCTGCACAGCCAATAACGCCGATGTAGCTCAGTTGGTAGAGCAACGCACTCGTAACGCGTAGGTCACCAGTTCGATCCCGGTCATCGGCACCAAAACAAAAAGGGTTTCCAGAATAAAATTGGAAGCCCTTTTATATTTTTTGTATCTTGCTTATAGGGGTTGTCTGAATATCATTTATCGACCGGTTAAGATTTTGGCCGCTGGTGCAAAGTTTTATGCCGCTCGTCGTCATTAAATTGGGTGCGGCCCCAGCGCCATTTATTATCAACTTGCCCTAAAAGGGGAAAGGTAAAAAATTTATGAAACCCATGAAAATATACCCAATACGTACAAATACAAATGGCTTCACTCTGATTGAATTGATGATTGCCGTGGCTATCGTCGGCATTTTGGCGGCGGTCGCGCTTCCGAGCTACGTTGAATATGTGCGGCGCGGCAAAATTCAGGAAGCCACTTCTACGCTTGCGGATGCCCGGGTTCAATTAGAGCAATATTATATGGATAATCGCAAGTATGGAGGCGGCAGCAGTCCATGGAGATGTGGCTCCACGCCACATACAGGTAAGCACTTTGAGTATAAATGTAATGGGGACGACACAACGTATACCATTACTGCAACGGGCGTGGGGGATATGGCAGGGTTTGTCTATACTCTCGATCAAGCCAACACCAGAACCTCGACGTTCACGGGGCTGAGCGGATGGAATGACTCAACAACCTGCTGGATTACCAAAAAAGGCGAAACATGCTGAGCTTGGCTTTCCCCTATCGCGGGCGCAGGCCCAGCACGGGGTTTTCAATCATTGAATTGATGATTGCCATTACCGTCGTAGCCATTTTTATCGCGCTGGGGTTGCCTGCTTTTTCCGAATTTCTGCAAAATGCAAAAATTCGTACCGCTGCTGAATCAATGCGGGCAGGGATCCAGTTTGCCAAATCCGAGGCATTGCGGCGCAATACGTCGGTGCGCTTTCAATTAATGACCACACTGGATTCGGATTGCGTTGCGAACTATGAGGCAAGAAATTGGGTGGTCAGCCTGGATGATGCAAAAGGGAAATGTCATGCAACCCCGAGTGAAACCGATGATCCTCGTATCTTGCAAAAAAAATCAGCAGCGGAGGGGACGGAGGGAGTTGCAATAATGACCAATGGCCCTGACGTGGCTAATATGCTTATATTTAGCGGGATGGGGCGGCTAACAAATGCTAATTGGCAGCGATTCAGTAGCGTTGATATCAGCAACCCAGCGGGTGGCACGTGCAGGCACGACCCTTCTGGCGGCAAGATGCGTTGCCTGCGAATTGAGGTGACCCCAAATGGGGATCTGCGGATGTGTGACCCGGCAGTGGCTGCTCCGGTCAATTCAAGCGATCCAGTCGATCCGCGCCAATGTAAGTCATAAAAATAATGATGTAACACTAGATGGCAAAGGTGAAATATTCATGAAATCGAATCCAGTTAATCTGCAATCTGGCGTGATCCTGATCGAGGCGCTGGTAGCCATTCTTATTTTTGCGATCGGCATCCTCGCGCTGATCGGCTTGCAAGCCGCCGCAATAGCCAATACGGCTGAAGCCAAATACCGTAGCGATGCCGCCCTGCTGGCCAGCCAGCTGATCACCAGAATATGGATTGACGATAAAACCAAAATTGCAGATTACGCCACGGGCTCGGTTAATGCAGGCAACAATATCGGATTAAAGGCATGGATGGCTGAGGTCGAAGCTGCACTGCCGCAAGCTACGGGTGCCAATGCGCCTACAGTTACGGTAACTTCCAATGCGGGAGGGTTCGATATCGTGGTCACGGTAAGCTGGCAAAAGCCCGGCCAACCAGACAAGCATAAATTTGTTTCCGCTGCCCGGATTGATCACAACACCTAGCAGGCGATGAATAAAATGGCACCGAAAATTTCTCCCCGGCTAATACAATCGTCAACGGGTTTTACGTTAATCGAATTGATGGTGGGCCTGGCAATTGGCATGCTGGGCGTGCTGATCATCATGCAGGCGCTGACCGTTAATGAAGGCTACAAACGCTCGACCGGCGGGGTCGGCGAGGCGCAGGCCAATGGCGCTGTGGCGCTGTTTTCACTGGAGCGTGAAATCCGCATGGCGGGTTATGGAATTGCTCACCCTTCGGCGCTGGGCTGTGGCCCGGTGCACTGGTATTACTGGGGCGCCTATTCTTCTCCACCTGGGCCAGCAGGCGGTGCGCTGCCAGAGGTGGTGGTGGCACCGGTATGGATTACCGACGGCGGATCAACGGGAACCGATACCATCCAAATCATGTATTCAACCAGTCAGGAGCGTTCCATTCCGGTTAAGGCACAGGCTCACCCTGCAGGCGCCGATGAGGTGATGGTGGATAATGTAACGGGCTTTAATTTAAAAGACCTGTTTCTGATTGCCTATGGCAGCCAATGCATGATTTTCCAGGCGGCCAATATCAACGATTCCATGGGCAGTAGCAGTATTATCCGTGCTCATATCGTACAATCGTTCACCCCGCCGCCCGGCAATCCTTATTTTTATGACTATATAGCAGGTGCTGATGTCTTCAATCTGGGGCGGCCGCAAGTTACTCGTTATGCAATCTCTGGCAGCGATTTGGTTTTTACCCCGATTATAAGTCCCAACGCTGCTGGCGGCGTTCCTGAAGCGAGCGCCGATCCACGAGTACTGGTTAGCGGGATTGTCGATATGAAAGCCTGGTACGGCATCGATAACGATGGCAATGGCAAAGTGGCGGATAACGAGTGGACTAAATCGACCCCAACCAATGCTACAAACTGGTTGCAAGTGAGGGCGATTCGCGTCGCCTTATTGGTGCGCAGCGGTAATTTTGAAAAACCATCAATCACGGGCGGCACCTGCGAAGCGACGACTGCAAACAACCCCAATCTGTTACACCGGGATCCGACGATAGCATTTAATCCAGCCAATCCCGGTGCCCAGCTCAAACCCTTTAACAATATCCCGGAAGGTTTGCCTAGCTGCTATAAATACCGGACTTTTGAAACCGTGATCCCCTTGCGCAACATGATCTGGAGAAACGACCTATGAGTATGGTTTTGCGTCAATGCACCAGCCTGTCGCGTTTATCGCCATCGCCGCTAAAAAGGCAACGGGGTGTCGTGTTGTTTATCGCATTGATTGTATTGGTGGTCATGAGCCTGGCAGGCATTGCCTTGGTCAGGTCGGTCGATTCCAATGTGCTGCTGGCGGGTAATCTGGCTTTCAAACAGGCGGCGACGCTGGCGGCGGATGCCGGGATCGAAACAGCGCGCACCTGGATTGTCGCAAATATGACGGGGAATACCTTGCATTCTGACGATTCCGGCGCTGGCTATTATGCCGCATTCAGCATGAACTTTGATCCGCAAGCCTTCGATTGGGACAGCGATGCGAAAACCCTTCTGCAAGATAGTGCGGGCAATGTTACTTCCTATGTCGTGCATCGTATGTGTACTTTTCCAGGCGATCCCTCGGGCCTTAATTGTGTCAAGGCGGGAGACATGGGCAAAACCTCAAGTTCCTATGGCGGGGTGAGTTACAGCGGGTACGCGCTAGGTTTAGGCGGCACGACACCCGTTTACCGCATTACTGTCCGTGTACAGGGGCCGAAGAACACAGCGAGTTATGTGCAGGCTGTCGTTGTTCTATAGGGCAGACGGTTTTTTATGGCGTAACCAGCTATAACAATTTTCTAAAATAATTAGTAGCTTCACCGGAGATAAACCATGATTACTCCCATAACCATTAATTCAGCCATGATAAATTGCCGATTTCCCCGCGATTCTCAGGAAAACATGGCATCTCTAACGATTTCATTATGGCGCACACTTTGCCACTTTGTTCAGTGTGCTATCCGCTTGGCGCTGGGAGCATTGTTATGCATTAACACAATGGTATTGGCTGTGCCAACAGTAATCTCTAACAGCCCAGTGGCCAATACTATTACGCCGCCCAGCCCCAATATAATGTTCATTCTGGATGCTTCGGGGTCAATGTCAAGTGATTATGGATCAGATCTTGGCGTAGGGAGTTGTCGTAATTTTTATGATGGTAAGCAAAATCTAAATTTTGGTACTACCTATCAACCTCAAGCAACTGATTGTGGGATATTAAGTGTGAGCATAGGATCTCTGCCCACCCCGGTAATTCGTAGTTTCGCTTTTAATGCGATGGCCTATAATCCAGAAATTCGCTATCGTCCAGGTGTCTATTACGACGGCAGTCCTATGCCTGACGCCGACCCGGCTGCGGCAAATACTGAGCCCTACAGCACCTTTGCAACGTATGGTGGCGGTATCATTACCAATTCAGTCACCAACTTACTGACTAGCTATAAGGATTATCAATATTGTCCCGATACTATTACTTTAGGCTCACTCAGTTTGCATCCAGCTTGTGTAAGGAATGATGACAATACTTACCCCAATAGCGCTTTTGCCCGCGTGTATGAATTAGACACCGCAGCTTATTATTATGTTGCTGTTCCGGTGCAATATTGCACTGATAAAAATCTAAAGCAATGCGTCAATGCCACTTCTCCGACTACGGTAATGGGGGTTGATTATAACGTCCCGGCTCTGGCACGCTGGTGCGATTTTAATGATTTTACCCAGTGTCAAGCCAAACAAATTTCACCATTTATGGAAAATAGTATTTCTGGATTTGGTGCGTCTGCGATTGTCAATATACCAGTCGGCTTTTCGATGGGGGGAGGCGTACCTTTGCCTATGATCAGCGTGAATGGAGTTGCCATTTTCCATCAATCTAAAGCGAATATCATTTCTACTTACAATACGCCATCATCTGTTGCAAATCAATATTGTATAGCAATCAATGAGAGTAACCGGGCGGGGATTGTTCCCGGTCCTATTAAATGGGGCTGCGATTATGTGTCAAATGGAATCAAAATTTTTGCTTTCGGCTCTGGAGAAGCGGCAGGGCATACAGTTACTGTAGAACAGGTGGGAGCCAATCCCGTCATCGCCCCTGTTACCATGGCTGGCGAAAGAATGCCGCATGGTAAGTTGAAACGTGTCGATATTATTCCTGCCAATGCGCCTTTTCCCAAAGGGCCAGGTCGTACCGATTGTGCAGGGGCAACGTGTACCTATCAGGAGGAAATACAAAATTTTGCCAACTGGTACACCTATTACCGTACCCGCATTAATATGATGAAAACGGTATTGGGCCGGGTTTTTTCCAAGCTGGATGCATCGACCCGTGTCGGTTTTATTACCATTCGCCCCCATTCAGTTAGTAATAATGTGGCGGTTACCCCTGTATTGAGTACCCGGTATTTAGCCATCGATAACTTTACCCCGGGCTCGGGGCAACAGCGCGAAAACTGGTACAACAAAATGTATGGTGCCTATCCTAGTGGAAGTACATTTTTGCGCGAAGCATTATCGCGGGTGGGCCGTTATTATGCTAATAAAGGCACCGAGGCAATAGGCGCGGCGGGCGCAATCAGTGCTGGAATGGGACCCAGTCCGATCCAGAGCAGCTGCCAGCGCAATTATGCCATTTTGAGCACCGATGGTTACTGGAATGCGGGCATTGCAACAAGCATCTCAACGCCTGGCATGTCTAATCAAGATGGCGCCTTGGGAACTGGCCCTAACCAAGTACCACGGCCACTATATGATCCTTCTTGGGGAGTAACAGGCGCAACATTGGCTGACGTGGCACGGTATTACTACGCTACAGACTTGCGCCCCGATCTGGCTGATCAAGTGCAGACCCTGCCCAAGGATCCGGCCACTCACCAGCATATGGTTACCTTTACGGTGGGGCTGGGGGTGGATGGCACGCTTGAATACGAGCGGAACTACGAAACCTCAACCACGGGCGATTTCTATAAATTGAAGCAGGGCACATTGGACTGGCCATACCCACCATCATTTGGCGGTGACCCTACAACAGTTGATGATCTCTGGCATGCCGCGGTCAATGGACATGGCAAGTATTTTAGTGCCAAGAATCCACAGGATGTGATCGATGGCTTGACGGAGGCATTGCAAGCCATTGCGGCAATTAACGGAGCAGGAGCGGCGGTAGCCACGAGCAGCCTGCAGCCGGTGGCGGGTGATAATTTTGCCTTTACTGCCGCGTACACAACGGGGGAATGGACTAGTGACCTCACGGCACATAAACTGGATTTGAATACGGGGTTGCTTTCTGCAACCAAGGAATGGTCTGCACAGGCGCTGCTCGAATCACACCCGTATGCTTCGCGTAATATCTGGCTGCCAGGAACAGGTGGCAGCGGACTAAAGGCATTTCAATGGTCTAATTTAAGTGCCATTGAACAGGCCTATTTCGATCCAACAACACAGATGACACAAGCGGCGGGCTGGTCACCTGGGCAGCAATCTACCGCTACGGGAGAAACGCTGGTGAATTACCTGCGTGGCGACCGGGCGTATGACATTACACTGCAACTGCCAACACCCAATACGGACCTCTATCGCCGGCGCGAAAAGATTCTGGGCGATATCGTCAATGCCCAACCTACTTATATGCGGATCTCGCCATTATCGTATAACGATCGGGGCTTTTCCGAATTCAAGGGTTGCACCGCAGGTACGTTAAATGCAGCGGCGAATTGTCCAAGTGGCTTATCTCCCAGTACGCCCCGTGCCGGTACGGTTTTTGCCGGGGCTAACGATGGCATGCTGCATGCTTTTGAAACGGAGGGAGCCAATCCGGGCGAGGAGCGCTGGGCGTTTATCCCCAGCATGGTGTTGCCCAATTTGCATAAGCTGGCCTCGACAAATTACATAGCCAATCACCGTTATTTCGTCGATGGTACGCCAGTAATTGGTGATATCTGTGTCGCGGCTGATTGTCAAGCTGCCTCGGTTAATGGCGCAAACTGGCGCACCATTTTGGTGGGGGGACTCAATGCTGGCGGCCGTGGTTTCTACGCGCTTGATATCACCAACCCCAGCGCGACAGAGGTCAAATTGTTGTGGGAATTCAAGGTGCGCGATGCCGCTTCCTGCGCGGCGCCGGTGGTTGGCTCCAACAGCGATTGTGATCTGGGCTACAGCTTTGGTAACCCCATTATTACCAAACGTAAATCAGACGGGAAATGGGTCGTGCTGGTGACCTCGGGCTACAATAATTATGCACCTGGCGATGGTAATGGCTATTTGTATGTGCTGGAAGCCGCAACGGGTAAGGTGTTGAACAAGATTGGCTTGCCTGCCTCGGCAGGGGCGTCAGGTGGTAGTCCTAGCCCATTGTGTGGATCTGCTTATTGTGACGCTGAGCCGCTTGGCCTGGCGAAGATCAATATAAGTCTTGCTTACAACGTCGGTGACAATACGGCCCTCTATGCTTATGGTGGCGACCTCAAGGGTAACTTGTGGCGGTTCGACCTTACTGATGTGGCCAATAGCTACCCTGCTCCAGCTTTAGTGGCAACGCTAAAAGATAGCAACGGCGATGGCCAGCCCATTACGACCCGGCCTGAAATTGGCATGGTGCAAACCAATACGCCGGTGGTTTTTGTTGGCACAGGAAAAATCCTTGGTGCGGGCGATTTGGCGAATGCTCAGCAGCAGACGATTTATGCAATCCGTGCCGATTCAACCTCGCCAATCGATCCGCGTGGCGGGGATCTGGTCCAGCAGACGTTAAGCAGTGATACCGCGGTTGCGGACGGAACCATTCGCACGGTAACCTCCACTAATACGGTCGATTGGGCTACCCAAAAGGGCTGGTATGTTGACTTGCCCAATAGTGGTGAACGAGTGAATGTTGACCCTTCCTTGCAAGTGGGCACTCTGGTAGTGGCCTCCAATATACCATCCACTGATCCTTGTACAGCGGGGGGGTATGGATACCTCAACCAGTTCGATTTCAAGACGGGTAAGGCAGTTGAAACCGCAGCCAATCTAGCGGTTAGCCAGAAAATTACCACGTCACAAATTGCTGGTATTAGTGTTGTCAAGCTGCCTGGCAATAAGTTGGTTACTATCACGACTACGACCGATAACCAGCGGCTGGCTTATGATACGCCAGTCACAATAGCAGGCGCGGGCGGCAAGCGGGTGAGCTGGCGGGAAATTATTATCGATAATTGAGATGTTGAAGTATCAATGGCTCCGCCCACAAACGGAGCCATTAGACTCTTTCGAAACTTGCTGCGTTTGACATAACCGCGTTGCACGGTGGCTCAAAATCCTCATTTATTCCCTTGTAAACTGCGGTTTTACGCCGCCATGCGCTTGTCTTCGCTCGCGACAGTTTCGAAAGAAGTCTATTGATCGTTTTCGCCGAATCATGCCGCCATTCAGGCTATTCATGCCCGCATTGATTTTATCGATCTGGTTTCACGTTCTTTTATTGCTGGCGCTGTCAACCATAGAAGGGCTGTCTTGGAATAAGGGCTCGATTGCACTACTGTTACCGGATTCGCCTTCGGTATTCAGCGTTGTTGCCTTGGTTGAAAATAACCTGCCCGAGCCATTGGGGGTAGCGGCTATCGATTTACCGGCGTCATTTCCACCCTTGCCGCTACTGCCAGCACCGCAGATTGTTGCTGCGCAAACGGTAACGGGGCCTCTATCGCCAATACTTGCCGAGAGTCATAAACCAGCAAGCGGCGGCAAGGTATCTCCGCCAACGGCGCAGCGTTACTACCGTACCAATGAACTGGATGTTAAACCGCAGATCCGGGTGAATATCGACCCCGAGTTTCCGTTAACGGTGGATCCGGGTACTAAGGGTAAGGTTGTGCTATTGCTTTTTCTGGATAGGGAAGGGAACGTTGAGTCTGCTGTGCCGGTGCACTCTACCCCAAAAGGGGTTTTTGACGATGCGGCGCTCACGGCATTTCGCCAGGCGCGTTATACACCCGGCCTCAAGGAGGGCATGCCAGTCAATGTGCTATTGGCGGTTGAGGTGGAGTTTGAAAGCGATCGTTTGAAATAAAGCGCTGTCATTCCGAGGCGTAACCGAGGAATCTGCTGTTGCTATGGGAACAGGTTGGCAGAAAAGCAGATTCCTCACCGCACGCGGTTCGGAATGACCGTTTCAAATATTTTGTCATTCCAGCGAAAGCTGGAATCCGGCGCCGTAACACCAAAATCACCGGTGCCCACTTTTGCCAGGACAATGTTGCCACGCCGATCTACGTTTACCGATTGAGGCCCTTCGGCAGCGGAAAGGTAATATTTTCGGTGATGCCCTCCAGTTCCCGGATGCTTTTTGCGCCCAATAATTTTAGTTTAGCGATGACGTCGCGCACCAGCACTTCCGGCGCGGAGGCGCCTGATGTGACGCCGATGCGTTTTTTACCGGCGAGCCATTCTTCTTTCAATTCATCGGCGCTGTCAATCTGCCAGGTTTCGCAGCCGTAGGTTTGCGACAGTTCACGCAGCCGGTTGGTGTTTGAACTGCTGCGCGACCCCACCACGATAACCACCTCGCATTGCGGCGCCATGAATTTGACCGCATCCTGCCGGTTCTGTGTGGCATAACAAATATCATCCTGTTTCTGCCCGACGATATGCGGAAATTTGCGTTTCAAGGCGTCGATGACTTTTTGACAATCGTCTACAGATAGTGTGGTTTGCGATACGTAGGTCAATTTTTCTGCCTGGATGTCGAGTTTGTCTACGTCTTCCACGGTTTCGACCAGATACATGCCCGCCTCGGATTGGCCCATGGTGCCTTCTACCTCGGGGTGGCCGTTGTGGCCGATCATGACGATATCGAACCCTTCCGCCCGTTTTTTAGCCACTTCGATATGTACCTTCTTTACCAAGGGGCAGGTGGCATCAAAAACGTGAAATCCCCGTACTGCAGCCTCAGTGCGTACGGCTTTGGAAACGCCGTGAGCGCTGAAAACTAGCGTGGCGCCCTTGGGTACATCAGCCAGGTCCTCAATGAAAATGGCGCCTTTTTGACGCATGCCGTCCACTACGAATTTGTTATGTACGATTTCATGGCGCACATAAATGGGGGCGCCGTGCAAGGCTAATGCGCGCTCGACGATTTCGATGGCGCGGTCTACACCCGCACAAAAACCGCGCGGGTTGGCCAGCAGGACCTCTGCTGCATTTGTTGGTATCGACGGGGCCGTTTTCATTTTTTGCTTTTTTTCGACGGTGAAGGTGGTGAAGGTGGGGAATGAACCGCGGGCATCTTTGGTTTGCGGAATGAATCGAAGATCAACAAGCCCGCACCAAGGCAAATAGCGGAGTCGGCAATGTTGAATGCGGGCCAGTAATAACCGGCTGCGTGCCATTGAATGAAATCGACGACCTGCCCGTATAAAACACGATCGTAAAGATTGCCCATTGCCCCGCCGATAATGAATGCTAATGCGGTTAGAAGGAGCTTATTCGTTGGATTTTTTTTCATGGTCCACAATAAAAAGCTGGAAACAGTGAGCGTAAGCACAATAAAAAATTCGCGTTGCCAACCCGATGCATTGGCCAGAAAGCTGAAAGCCGCGCCTTTGTTGTAAGCTAATACCAGGTTAAAAAAGGGCAGGATGTATTTCGATTCGCCCAGCTGAAAAGAAGCAGTGATCGCATGTTTCGTGATTTGGTCAAGCACAAATACGATGGCGCTGATCCACAACCAGTGCAACCATGCAGTGTGGTGGTTTGGTTGAGGCGATTGCGATGAAGGGTTTATGGGTTGCGGGGCCATGATCGATGTCGGGAAAGCAAATTCCTCACCGCAAAGACGCAGTTCGGAATGACAGTTTTTAGTTTATGCGATTTATGCATACGGTATTTATTTCGCCAAAGTTTCCACTGCGTTGTCATTCCGAGGAGCAAGCGACGAGGAATCTGCTTTTAGGGGGCATGTAGAAACGCTAGCAGCAGATTTCTCGTCATGTTGTACATGACTCGAAATGACAGGTCTTTGTGTGTGACGGTTAAGCATAAAACCGCGATTCACCCTCACCAAACAAATTGCTTACACAACGCCCGCACAGCGAAGGATGTTCAGGTTGTGCGCCAACATCGGCACGATAGTGCCAGCAGCGCTCGCATTTTGGATGGGGGCTGGGTTGAACCAGAATATTTCCTTCGCTGCCCTGTTTTACCGTTGCCGCCGAGGTAATCATCACAAATTTCAAATCATCCCGCAGCTCGGTGAGTAGTTGATAATCTTCTGCTTCCCAATGTTCCTGTTTATTGGCAGGTACGGTGATGGTGATGTCGGCCTGAAGCGAGGAGCCTATTTTCCCTTGCGCACGTTGTTCCTCGATGCGTTGCAAGACCAGTGCGCGCAGGTCACGCAAACGCTGCCATTTTGGCTTGAGGGCGTCTGTATCCTCGATGGCGGGGAGTGTGTAGTAGGTATGCAGAAATACGCTTTCATCCTGACTGGCATGTAATGTCTGCCAGATTTCCTCGGCAGTGAACGAGAGGATGGGCGCAATCAAACGTACCAGCGCTTGCAGGATGTGATGCAGGGCGGTTTGCGCGGCGCGGCGCGCCATGCTGTGTTTGCCCGCGGTGTAGAGCCGGTCTTTGAGAATATCAAGGTAAAAGCCACCCAGGTCTTCCGAGCAAAAGTGCTGGATTGCCTGCAGGGCGGGTTGAAATTCGAATTTTTCATAATGCGCCAGCACTTTGCTTTGCAGGTCATGCGTGGATACCAGCGCATAACGATCGATTTCCAGCCACTCAGCGACAGGCAGAGCGTCTTGAGCAAAATTGAAATCAGCTGTGTTAGCGAGCAGAAAGCGCAAGGTATTGCGGATGCGCCGGTAACTTTCCACCACGCGTTTCAGGATTTCATCGGAGATCGATAGTTCGGCTGAATAGTCGGTCAGCCCTACCCACAAACGCAGAATTTCCGCTCCCAGCGTGTCAGATACTTTCTGTGGCGCCACCACATTGCCTTTGGATTTGGACATTTTTTTGCCCGCGCCATCCACAGCAAAACCATGAGTCAACAGGCTTTGGTAAGGCGCGCGACCATTCAATGCGCACGATACCAGCAACGATGAATGAAACCAGCCGCGATGTTGATCCGACCCTTCGAGATAAAGATCAGCCTGAGCGGGTTTGCCATCGCTAGCTGGTTTGGTCAAAGCAGGTGTGGTGGCCATGACGGTATTGAATGTTGCGCCAGAATCCAGCCAGACATCAAGCGTGTCGCTGATTTTGTCGTAGTGCTCGGCTTCATCACCCAATAGTTCCTGAGCAGAAATACGTTGCCAGATTTCGATGCCTTCCTTTTCGACGCGCTGCGCGACTTGTTCGAGAAGTTCGAGCGTACGCGGGTGCGGCACTCCGGTTTCCTTGTGCAGGAAAAACGGGATCGGCGTTCCCCAATTGCGCTGGCGCGAGATGCACCAATCCGGGCGGTTGGCGATCATGCCATGGAGGCGCGCCTTGCCCCAGGCGGGGTAAAAATGGGTGGCATCGATCGCGGCCAGCGCCGATTCGCGCAAGGTTTTCTGCTCGCCCGGAGCCTTGATGTCCATGCCGATAAACCACTGCGAGGTGGCACGATAGACCGTCGGGGTTTTGTGCCGCCAGCAATGCGGGTAGGAGTGCGGAAAATCGGCGCGTTGCAACAGGCAACCGGACGCATCGAGTGCCTTGACGATTTCCGGTTGTGCTTTCCAGATGTTCATGCCGCCGAATAGCGGCAGCGAAGCGACGTATTGACCATTGCCCATGACGGGGTTCAGGATGTCCTCATTTTTCATGCCGTAACGTTTGCACGATTGAAAGTCGTCCAGACCATAGGCGGGCGAGGAATGCACGATCCCAGTACCTGTATCCAGGGTGACATAATCACCCAGAAAAATCGGCGATGCTCTATCAAATCCTTGCGCATGTAGCGGATGCCGGAAGGCGATGCGCTCCAGCGCTTGGCCCTTGGCAGTACCGAGAATTTTGCCTTGCAGGCCGTACGATTGCAGGCACTCCGCGACCCTTTCCTGCGCCAGGAGCAAGCAACCACGCGGGGTTTCGACCAATGCATAGTCGAATTCGGGATGCATATTCAGCGCCTGATTGGCCGGAATCGTCCACGGCGTGGTGGTCCAGATCACCGCTTGAACAGGCCCGGCGGGCAAACTTTTTAGTGCGAAGGCTTGCGCCAATTTTTCGCGCTCTGAATCGGCGAGCGGAAAACCGACGTCGATGGCGATGGATACTTTGTCCTCGTATTCGACTTCAGCTTCCGCCAGTGCGGATTGGCAATCGAAGCACCAGTTCACTGGCTTCAGGCCGCGGTAAACATAACCGCGCTGGTAGAGCTGCCCCAGCGTGCGGATTTCTGCCGCTTCGGTGGCGAAATTCATGGTTTTGTAAGGGTGCTCCCAGTCGCCCAGTATGCCCAGGCGAATAAAATCAGTTTTTTGCAGGTCGATTTGCGATTCGGCATGCGCACGCGCCAGCGCCATCAGTTTTTCCGGTGGCAGGTTTTTGCCGTGCTGTTTTTCGACAAAGATTTCGATGGGCATGCCATGGCAATCCCATCCGGGAACATAAACCGCATCGTATCCAGCCAATTGTTTGGATTTGACAACGATGTCCTTGAGAATTTTGTTGACGGCATGACCAATATGGATAGCCGCGTTGGCATAGGGAGGGCCATCGTGCAGAATGAATTTTGGTTTGCCTTTTGAGGCAGTGCGGATTTTTTCGTACAGTTTGCGCTGTTGCCAATCGGCAATCCACTGCGGTTCGCGCTTGGCCAGATCCCCGCGCATGGGGAAGGGCGTATCGGGCAGGTTCAGCGTATTTTTGTAGTCAACTTTCTTTTCCATGAAGGATGGTCCGCAAAATATTTTTGGCCCGCCTGGTATCGTCATGCATCTGGCTGACGAGCGCATCAAGGCTGGTAAATTTTTGTTCGTCGCGGATTTTTTCGATAAAGGCAATCTCCAGGCGTTGGCCATAGAGATCACCGGAAAAATCGAAGAGGAAGACTTCCAGAAAATAGCGGTTTTCAGATAAAACCACCGGATTGGTACCAAAACTGGCTACCCCATTAAAGATGGGTTCAGTCTTGCCCGCCGCTCCCTCGAGTCCGCGAGTTACAGACTGGCATCTTACCGCAAATATCCCGGAAAGCGGAGGGATTTGCGTTCGCAGGCGAGGAGTCAGCAGAATATTGGCGGTGGGGAATCCCAGTGTACGGCCGATTTTTTTGCCGTGGACCACGCGACCACTGATGGTGAAAAATCGTCTCAGTAATTGTCGGGCCAACGACAGATTGCCCACCGCCAGCGCCTCGCGTACCGCCGTAGAAGAAGCGCGTAAATTTCCACATCGCACTTCAGGCATCGCTTTGACTTCGAAGCCGTATCGACGGCCCGCATCGATGAGCATTTGTATATCCCCACTGCGATGGGCGCCAAAGCGAAAATCTTCTCCCACCATTAACCACTTCACTTGCAGTGTGCACAGGCTATCGATAAAGGCTTGAGGTGACTGGCCAGCAAAGCGATGGTCAAACCGGCAGACGAATAGATGATGAATGCCCGCCTTGCTGATTTCCAACGTTTTTTCGCGCAGATTGCTCAACCGCGTTGGTGGAACGCTGCCTGAATTATGGCGGGCAAAAAATTCGCGCGGTAGCGGCTCAAACGTCAACGCCGCGGCCTCAGCATCCAGTCGATGGGCATTATTTACGGTTTCGCGCAGAATCGCCTGATGACCAATGTGCACGCCATCAAAATTACCAATCGCCAGCCCTAATGGCATTCCGGTTGCATGCAACGTGCGGTGAATTTGCATGGCTTATGTCTGTTTTATAAAATGGCGCAGGCGAAAGCCCATCAGCCACAGACTGGCGAAATATACGGCGCTGCCTGCGCCGATCACCAAACCCAGCCGCAAAGATTTATGCCACACCGTTCCGCTTAGCCAGGAAGCTTCACTACCGGTCAAACTCCAAAGTGTCACTCCCATTAGCGAGAGCGCCACGATCAGCTTCAGAAAAAACCTCAGCCAAGCGGGCTCAGGCGAAAAAATGCCCTGTTTGCGAATAAAGTAATACAGCAACCCGGCGTTGAAACATGCACCCAATCCCGTAGCCAGCGCCAAACCGGCATGGCGCAGAAAGGGAACAAAAGCCAGATTCAGCAATTGCGTGATAACCAGTGTCAGTACGGCAATTTTTACCGGCGTTTTGATGTTTTGCCGCGCATAAAAACCGGGGGCAAGAATCTTGACCAGAATGATGCCTGTCAGCCCGACTGAATAGGCAACCAGCGCATTACGGGTCATTAAAACATCGTGGGCGTTGAAGCGGCCATGCTGGAAAATGGTGGCAATCAGTGGCGTGGCAAGCAAGGCCAGCCCCAGTGCTGCGGGCAAGGTGAACAAAAAAGTGGTGCGCAATCCCCAGTCGAGCAATTTTGAATATTCAACCGGATTTTCGTTAGCGTGATGCTTCACCAGCGAGGGAAGCAATACGGTGCTTAGCGCCACGCCGAGCATGGCAGTAGGGAACTCCATCAACCGATCCGCAAAAGAAATCCACGACACCGCCCCGTTACCCAAAAATGAGGCAATTTGCGTATTCAGCAAGACGGAAATTTGTGCCACCGATACACCCAGTGCCGCAGGCGCCATAAGTTTCAAGATTCGGGTTACGCCCTCGTCTCGCGGCTTCCAGCGCCAGCGTGGAAGCATGCCTATTTGCTTCAGTGCAGGAAGCTGGAACAACAGTTGCACGACTCCACCCAAAAACGTGCCCCAGGCCAACGCCAGAATAGGCGGGTTGAAATAAGGGGCAGCTAACAAGGCAACGCCGATAACCGATAGATTCAGCAACACCGGCGTAAAGGCTGGCGTTTTGAATGCGCCGAAAGTATTCAGAACCCCTGCCGACAAGGAAACCAGGGAAATAAAAAAAATATAAGGGAAGGTGATGCGCACCAGTTGAATGGTGAGTTCGAATTTTCCTGCATCCACCGCATAGCCGGAGGCCGTGGCATAGACCAGAATGGGCGCCGCAATAACACCGATCAGGGTAATAAAAAACAGCACAAGCGCCAGCATGCTGGCAACGCCACTAACCAGTTCGTGGGTAGCATGTACATCGCGCTTGTTTTTATATTCGGCGAAAACCGGAACGAAAGCCTGCGAGAATGCACCTTCCGCAAACAGGCGGCGCAGGAAATTCGGGATACGCCACGCCACCATGAATGCATCCATGACTGCACCCGCGCCGAACAGATTGGCGCCAATGATTTCGCGTAACAGCCCCGTAATGCGCGATAGCAAGGTGAGCGCTGAAACCGAAGCTGCAGCTTTGAAAAGATTCATGGAAGATTATGTTGTGGTGACTGGCGTGAACGCAGGCCTGTTGCCTGATGCAGTGCCGCCTTTAGCCCAGACTTGGATGTTTTTCAGAAAAGCGTTATAATACAAGGCTTCGCAAAGTTTAATATTGCTGATTCTGACAAAAAAACGGATTTATTATGGCCAATACCAAGCAAGCTGAGAAACGCGCCCGTCAATCGATCAAACAACGTGCACACAATATGTCGCAACGTTCCACCCTACGTACCGCGATCAAAAAAGTGCAAGCCGCCATCGCAGCCGGCGACAAAAGTGCAGCCGAAACGGTGTTTAAAGAGTCTGCTTCAACCATCGATTCAGCCGCCAATAAAAATATCATTCACAAGAACAAGGCTGCCCGTCACAAGAGCCGCCTCAGTGCGGCGATCAAGGCGATTGGCGCCAGTGTGGCATAAACCCATCCTGCCTTAAAGCCGCATTTTTCTGCGTAATGGGGCATAGGCAAAGTTAGTTTCCCTGCATTTTTTCCAGCGCATTCCCGGGTACGGGACAATAATCTTCCCCGGCCTGCTGTTGAGGATCGATAATCACCAAGTCGTTATCACGGGCAAACTCGATGAGGAACCGGTAGGCACGCGGCTCGATGTTGGCCAGCAAGGGTTCAACCATGACGCAACGCACCCCATCCAGCATTAACGGACGAACGTAAGGCGAATAACGCATCTGCTGGTCGCCCCCGAATGTAGACAGTACACCGCATAACCGATCTGCCCAATCGCTGGGACGAAAAGCACGCCCGTTTTGGGTAATGCCTTGTATGATCAGGCCGCTGGCGGCGGCGCTGGACGTGGTCATGGAAAAGCAGGTATGGTTGAAAAGATAAAATGAAGCTGAAGGACAACTAAGAAAGCGAGAGCGAAACACCCAAGATAATATGAGTACAATTAAATTATATCTTTTATAAGAGTTCAAATGAGTAATGTATAGAATGCAATTTCACTTTGACCAATCAATTGGTAAATAAATCAACCATGAGTACATCGAAAAAAATAAGAGGGAAAATGAAGGGTAAACAATTTGCTGCCGGCTTTTTTCTGGGCACTGTGCTAAGTGCATTCATCGCTTTTGGCATTTATCGAGCCCATGAAAATCCCGTTTATTTTCATATTGCCGGGACAGTACAAACTGATTCTGCGACTTATAAAGATAATCGCCCAGGCCTTTATCTTAAGGACCCCGTTTATCCGCAGGATCGTATTTATCTAAATTCAAAAAACATTGACATAAATGATATTTATAAATTAGCCAGACAGCCCGTAAAGGTATATGGCCGAATTGGCACCCTGTCCTCTGGTGAAGAGGGCTCAATTCTTCAACTAGAAATAGAAAACATTACGCCGATAAAAATTCCTTAAATATTTCTTTTTTAAAAATTTGCACCAAACGTACATTTGACCCTGGTACTTCTGCTGGTAATTATTCAGTGCAGCGACTCGACGATGAATAAGGGTTTCCATAAAATTGCCGTTATATTTTGAGAACAGTACTTATATTATCCATGTACATAATAAGTATATTCAGAACAGCATCTGCGTTAGTAGCCTAAGTTATGAAACATTTCCTGCAATTCGGCGATTTCACAAGCGATGAATTCGATCACTTGTTTGCGCGGGCCAAAATTCTCAAGCACCGGTTCAAGAATTACATTCCCTATCAACCGCTAACCGACCGCATGTTGGCGATGGTGTTCGAAAAAAGTTCGACGCGTACACGCGTATCGTTTGAGGCCGGTATTTATCAACTGGGGGGTTCTTCGATCGTGCTTAACACCTCGGAAAGTCAGCTTGGGCGCGGCGAGCCGATCGAGGACGTGGCGCGCGTTATTTCGCGCATGGTTGATATCGTCATGATCCGTACCTTCGAGCAGGCGATTATCGAACGTTTCGCGGCGCATTCGCGAGTACCAGTGATTAACGGGTTGACCAATGAGTATCACCCTTGCCAGGTGATGGGAGATATTTTTACCTATATTGAGCAACGCGGCTCGATTGCTGGCCGTACCGTAGCCTGGATCGGTGACGCAAACAATATGAGTTATACCTGGCTGCAGGCGGCACGGGTACTGAATTTCAAGCTGCATGTCGCTACACCCTCAGGATATGAGATGAAATCACAACGGGGCGAGCCCGTCGATAAGGAGTATTTGCGTGTATTTACTGACCCCATGCAGGCCGCAGCTGGGGCGCATATCGTGACCACCGATGTATGGACCAGCATGGGGTTCGAGGCAGAAGCGAGCGAACGCAAGAAGGCTTTTGCCGATTTCAAGGTCGACGCAAAAATCATGAGCGTAGCGGATAAAGATGCATTATTTATGCATTGCCTTCCCGCTCACCGTGGCGAAGAAGTTTGCGAGGAGGTACTGGAAGGGCCGCAAAGTGTGGTTTGGGAAGAAGCCGAGAATCGCCTGCACGTTCAAAAAGCATTAATGGAATTTTTACTGATGGGAAGGATTGATTCATGAACAAACCATATAGACACGGCTTACTCGCCGCTGTATTTTTTTCAGCCTGCATTGCTACAGCACAAACAATCGATACCGGCGCAACGCAAACACCAGCACCACCAAAGGTCTACGCGCTGGTTTCTGCGGTAGGAGATGTATTTATGATTGTTCGTCATCGCGAACAAGTTGGCTCCAATATTGAGCCGTTTCGCCGCGATGCGATGAAAGTACCGAATGATGGGTTAAATGCAGCGATATTGCGTGGACTGGATCGCGCGTTGGCGGAAAAAGAGCCTGAAAGCAAACGTATTTATATACGTCTGGCTGCAGCCGAACTGGACGATGTTTTGCCACAAGACCGTGAACGTGTGGCAATAGGTAAAATTGTTGCTGCGTTGGAAAAAGTACCCGAGCGAAAAAATTGGGATCGTATTTTCGTGGTGACGCCGAAATATTTGATGTCCGAGCGTAGAGGCATGGCCAGTAAACTCCATGGCTTGGGCATCTATATTCAACCACTAAACAACAATACCCCTGGCGCCTTTGACGATTCGGAAAGCGATGCTGAGGGCGGTGGAATGGCTGACGAAACGATCGATCCGGTGACCGGTAAAAAATCGAGATCCAGTCGTTATATTGCACCGTTTGCGTACACCAAGTTGTGGGTACTGGATGCCAAAACGATGAATATCGTTGAAAGCGCGGACCGGCACGATTTTCAGAAACTTTTTGATCTGATGGCGACTGCGGTGGATATTGCCAAAAATATTCCAGCCGAAAAATTGGTTGAGCGCATTGGAAGTTTTATCGAGCGAGCCTCGGCAAGGGCGCTACGCGAGGCGGTAGGCGAAGTCGAAATTGGTGAAATCAAGCCTGTTAAACCCGGTGCCATCGAAAATAAAGGAATATCGAAATGAGTTCCCACTGTCGCATCATTTTTCAGTAAATTTTTATAAAAGAGAAAGTAAATGAGTGAAGTAAAAAAAGTTGTTCTCGCTTATTCCGGCGGGCTGGATACCTCGGTTATTCTAAAGTGGCTACAGGATGTTTATGGCTGTGAAGTCGTTACGTTTACTGCGGATATCGGCCAGGGTGAAGAGGTGGAGCCGGCGCGCAAGAAAGCGCTGGCGATGGGCATCAAAAAACAAAATATTTTTATCGAAGATTTGCGCGAAGAATTCGTGCGCGATTTTGTTTTCCCCATGTTTCGGGCCAACACGGTTTACGAAGGGGAGTATTTACTGGGTACGTCAATTGCGCGGCCGCTGATCGCCAAATATCTGATCGATATCGCCAAAAAAACCGGAGCAGATGCTATTTCGCACGGCGCAACCGGCAAGGGTAACGATCAGGTGCGTTTTGAGTTAGGCGCGTACGCCTTGATGCCGAACGTGAAAATTATTGCTCCCTGGCGCGAATGGGATTTGCTATCGCGCGAGAAATTGTTGAAATACGCGGACCAGCATGGGATTCCGGTCGATTTCAAAAAACGTAAAGGCGGTGGCGCCCCTTATTCGATGGATGCCAATTTGCTGCATATTTCCTACGAGGGCGGCATTCTTGAAGATCCGGCGTTTGAGCCGGAGGATGTAATGTGGCGTATTACCGTTTCGCCTGAAAAAGCGCCTGGCAAACCCGAGTATGTCGAACTCGTCTACGAAAAGGGCGACATCATTGCCATTAATAGCAAGAAACTCTCGCCGGCAAAAGTATTGACGGAATTGAATCGTTTGGGCGGCAAGCATGGCGTTGGCCGGCTGGATATGGTGGAAAACCGCTACGTCGGTATGAAGTCGCGTGGCTGCTACGAGACGCCGGGCGGCACCATCATGCTGAAGGCGCATCGGGCCATGGAGTCGATCACGCTGGATCGTGAAGTACTGGCCTTGAAGGACGATTTGATGCCGCGTTACGGCCGCATGATTTACAACGGCTACTGGTTTTCCCCTGAGCGAAAGTTGCTGCAAAATCTGATCGATGAATCGCAGCAGACAGTCAATGGCACGGTTAGATTGAAGCTTTATAAGGGAACGGTATTGGTGGTAAGCCGCGAATCGAAAAGTGATTCCTTGTTCGACCAGACCATTTCCACCTTCGACGATGACGGCGGCGCCTACAATCAGGCTGATGCGGCAGGTTTTATCAAGCTGAATGCGCTACGATTGCGTATTGCGGCTAATAAGGCAGCCAACAAAGCGAATAAAATAAAACCGCAGAAGAGAAAGAAGTAAATATTATTTCTTGTACGAGTTGATGCAGGCGCATAAAGAGAGGGCAACATGCCATCATTTGATATCGTTTCCGAAGCCAACAAGGTCGAACTAAAAAACGCCATCGAACAGGCGAACAAGGAAATTTCTACACGTTTTGATTTCAAGGGTTCGGACGCGCGGGTCGAACAAAAGGACCTGGAATTAACGCTCTACGCTGATGACGATTTCAAATTAAGCCAGGTTAAAGATGTATTGCACGCCAAATTTGCCAAGCGCGGGGTGGATATTCGCTTGCTGGACGAAAAAAACAAGGAAAAAATCGGCGGCGATAAAGTCAAACAAATCATTAATGTGAAAAACGGTATCGAATCGGAACTTGCCAAGAAAATCGTCAAGCTGCTCAAGGATTCCAAACTCAAGGTGCAAGCCTCGATTCAAGGGCAAACAGTGCGGGTTACTGGTGCCAAACGTGATGATTTGCAGGAAGCAATGGCACGCTGTAAAAAGGATGTGTTAGAAGTACCACTTCAATTTGAAAATTTTCGTGACTGAAAAGCCTAGCGATAACCATTTTGTTGATCGGTAAGGTATACCGAGTTATCATGTTAATTCAGGTTAAGTTTTTCTCATTTGCCTGAATTGTAACTTCCAGTTTTTAAATATCAATTTAACAAGGGTTAAATATGAAAACTTTTTCGTTATTGGGTTTGATTGCGCTCACGACAATGAGCTTGAATGTATTGGCTGTTGGTCCTGGAGCAGATTGCCTCATTGAAAACGAGAGTTATGGCTGGCGCCTGAAATCTGGGCAATGTTCTACTGATGGTTCAGGCATTTACACATCTTGTAACAATGGCGCAGCCGCGTTTCAAGAAACAGCTGGAGGTTGTAGAGGTGAACCCCCAGTTGTTGACATTCGAACTATTAATGGCGTAAAAAAACCGATGACCAAAAAAGTGCTACCTAAAGGTCCATCCGCCAAGTAGGGTGCAACAATTTTGAACAACGTTTAATTGCCACCTTAAGATCTTTAATTTGAAAAGCCCTTGTCATCAGACAAGGGCTTTTTACATAAATCTTAATCAACAACAACGCTATTTGACTAGGCCTCTGACTTAAAAATGGCTGAAAACGCCCGCCAATAAATGAGTTTAAAAATTACGCCAGTTTCACAATTCTCTGACTGGGCTCGCGAATTGGCAGATTGCACACCGTTGAGGGCTGCTGAAGTCACTGTGGTAGGTCTGTTTCCCGGCAGGCGGTTGTGGTCATCAATGGCAGCAGCCCGTGTAGGCTTGAGGATTTACTCCGGGCGTCCCGAACTGCATTGACCCATAATTGAGGCCGTCGCAATGAGTTCATTGAACAACGCCATCGAGGCTTTGCCGGATACGGCGTAAGGGTCGAGTTCGGCGGTTTCGGAATATTTGATAAGCAGCGAGGGATTGATGCGCGCAAGCGAGACCTGGCCCATTGCCCATCCTGCAAAGCGCCTTTCCTCGATTTCTTCATAGGAAAGCAACACCACGTCGCGGTGGCGCGAATCGGCAGCAATACGGTTGTATAGCCCATTGATTTCCATACGCCCGCCTTCGAGAGCCTGTAAAAAAATTCGCCCGCTGGAACATAGCACGCCGGTAATGCCACGCGACGGGTTATTAGTGCGTGATTTGGCAAGAATTGCATTGAGCGTTTCCTGGGTAACGGACTCTGCCGCACGGCTGGCATACATCAAGCGAACAAGCATAAGGAACCTCTGTTTAGCCGGTTTTTCTGTTCAGCAAGGAAAGAAATTCACGGCGCAAATTGGCGTCTTTCAGAAACGAGCCCCGCATCACGCTGTTGATCATCATCGACTCGCTATCCTTTACGCCGCGCCATTGCATGCAAAAGTGATCGGCTTCCATAACAATCGCAAGTCCATCAGGCTTTACTTTTTCCTGCAGAATATTGGCAAGTTGTGTCACGGCTTCTTCCTGAATTTGCGGCCGGCTCATGATCCAATCGGTCAACCGGGTATATTTGGATAACCCGATGAGATTGGAGTGTTCATTAGGCATAATGCCGATCCAGATACGGCCCATAATCGGGCAAAGGTGATGCGAACAGGCGCTACGCACGGTGATAGGGCCGACGATCATTAGTTCGTTTAGTCGCTCGACATTGGGAAATTCCGTGACCTCGGGCTGGTTTATGTAGCGGCCGGAAAAAATTTCCGTCAAAAACATCTTGGCCACGCGCTCCGCAGTCTCGTTGGTGTTATGGTCATTCTCTGTATCGATGACCAGACTTTTCAATACCTCGGCCATTTTGGCGGTGACCTCAGTTTTTAATTGTTTCAATTCACCTTCATGGATGAAGGCAGCAATATTGTCGTTGGCATGGAAGCGTCGATTCGCGCGTTGCAGACGCAAGCGTATACGCTCGGAAGCAGAAAGTTTGTCGTCAGCCTCGTTCACAGGATAGAGTGCGGCTGGATTGCGGGTAGCCATATTAAATTTCTTGCCCTTCGCACGACTTATCGCGTTCGATCCTGGCGTAAGCGCTGTGATTGTGGATCGATTCAAAATTTTCAACTTCGACCAGATATGCCTCTACCCGAGTGTCAGCGTTGAGTGTAATCGCAATATCACGCACCAGATCCTCCACGAATTTTGGATTGTCGTAAGCCCGTTCGGTAACGTATTTTTCGTCGCTGCGTTTCAGAATGCCGTAGAGTTCGCAGGATGCCTTTTCCTCGGCAATGCGGACGATTTCTTCTATCGAAAACAGTGGTGCGCTATTTATTGCGATGGTGACGTGCGAACGCTGGTTGTGTGCTCCATAAGCTGAAATTTCTTTTGAGCATGGGCACAGGCTGGTTACCGGTACCACCACTTTTGTGATCAGCGATATTTTTCCTTTCTCAAGCGTTCCTTTGAACGTCACTTCATAGTCGAGGAGCGAACGCACGGCGGAAACAGGCGCGGCCTTTTCAATGAAATAGGGGAAGGTCATTTCGATGTGCCCTTCGTTTACTTCCAGACGCTCCAACAGGCGTTTCAATACCGTCTCTAAAACAAAGATTGAAAATGGTTCCGGGTTGATCTGTAGCATTTCGACGAAGCGCGACATATGCGTGCCCTTGGCATGAGCGGGCAAGCGCACCGCCATGTTGAAGGTGGCAATGGTATGTTGAATCGAGCCATCCGGTTGTTTTATGCGGATGGGATGGCGGATCGATTTGATGCCGACACGGTCAATCGAAATCTGGCGAGTGTCCTCCGAGCTTTGAATATCCGGGATCGGCAAGTGAGGGTCACGCTGATTCATGAACAATCCTTTGAGAGGATTTTACAGTATAGCGTGGCTCAATAGTCGAGTAAACTTCTCGGGAATCAAGATAAACTCCAATGAGAAAGGGGCGCTCATGCGCCCCTTGAAGAACTGGGGAAATCCGCTCAGTTGTAAGCGGCCTCGCCGTGTGAAGTGATATCCAGACCCTCGCGCTCTTCTTCTTCCGGCACACGCAGGCCGATGAATAGTTTTACGATCATCAGCGAAATAAACGTGACCAGCGCCGACCATAGCACGGCAACTCCCACCGCTTTTGCTTGCACGAACAACTGCGCGCCAATCGATGTAAAACCCGTCTTGGCCGTAACCCAATCGGTTACGAATCCGGGGCCACCCAGATCGGGGGAATTGAACACACCCGTTAACAAGGCCCCCAGAATGCCACCGACGGCATGCACTCCAAATACATCGAGTGAATCATCGATCTTCAATAAACGTTTTAATCCTGTTACACCCCACAGGCAGACGATGCCCGCCGCGGTGCCGATGACAAAGGCACCGGGGATGCCGACATTACCGGCTGCCGGCGTGATGGCAACCAGGCCCGCCACCGCGCCCGAAGCCGCGCCCAGCATAGAGGGCTTGCCTTTCAGCAGCCATTCGCAGACGATCCAGGACAGGACGGCGCATGCCGCTGCCAGAAATGTATTCATGAATGCCAGCGCAGCCGCTCCATTCGCTTCGAGCGCGGAGCCGGCATTGAATCCGAACCAGCCCGTCCACAGCAGCGATGCGCCGATCATGGTCAGGGGAAGATTGTGTGGAGCAATGGCTTCGCGGCCCCAACCGATACGCTTGCCTACTACATACGCTGCGACCAATCCGGCTACGCCGGCATTGATATGGACTACTGTTCCCCCCGCAAAATCGAGCGCCCCCCATTGCCACAACAAGCCCGCTTTTGCATTTAAAACTTCAACAAGTTTGGGATCGGTATAGCTGTCCGGCCCCGCCCAGTACCACACCATGTGCGCGATTGGAACATAGCTAAATGTGAACCACAGCACCACGAAAGCCAGTACGGCAGCAAATTTCATGCGTTCTGCCACCGCCCCCAAAATCAGGCAGCCGGTAATAGCCGCAAAGGTACATTGAAAGGCGGCAAATAATATTTCTGGCAATACCACCCCTTTGCTAAACGTGGCAGCCATGGCGAATTCGCCCTTGACGGGATCAAACAGGTCTTTAAAAAATAATCGATCGGTTCCTCCGAAATAAGCATTGCCTTCGGTAAAGGCAAAGCTGTATCCATACATGACCCATAAAACAGTGATCAGCGAAAATACGACGAATACTTGCATCAATACCGAGAGCATGTTCTTGGAACGCACCATGCCCCCATAAAACAGGGCTAATGCAGGAACACTCATCATCAAGACCAGCGCAGTCGAGACCAGCATCCATGCCACGTCTCCCTTGTTCGGCGCTGCTGCTGCTGTAGCTGTCGACTGAGCAGTAACCGCAGTGCTGGCTGGGGTTGATGCACTGGTCGAGTTTGATGTTGTTAAAGTCGCAGAGGCGACTGGCTGCTGATCTGTCGATGGAGATACCAGTTTTTTTACGTCTTGCGCGTGGACTACCGCTGAGAAAATGAGACCAAGAACCAGCGTGCAAGCGAACTTGCAAACGAAAATAGCGTGTTTCATATCAAGAACCCCTGTTGTGAACATACCCTCGTCCATAGGCGAGGGTATTTACGGATCCCCCGATAGGGAAGTTTAAAGCGCGTCAGAACCCGTTTCGCCGGTGCGGATACGTATTACCTGCTCAAGATCGAAAACAAAAATTTTTCCGTCGCCGATCTTGCCGGTATTGGCAGATTTTTCTATCGCTTCAATGACCTGATCCAGCATTTCAGTCTTGACTGCGGCTTCGATTTTTACTTTGGGCAAAAAATCCACAACATACTCAGCGCCCCGGTAAAGCTCCGTATGGCCTTTTTGACGCCCGAATCCTTTTACTTCAGTTACCGTAATTCCCTGTACGCCAATTGCAGAAAGCGCTTCGCGTACTTCATCCAGTTTGAATGGCTTGATGACTGCAGTGACCAGCTTCATTACAGTGCTCCCTGTTGACTACGGTTGAAACAGTATTGCTGCCAGGACTTACGCCAAACCGCCCCAGCTGCGTTGCAGCGCCTGGTCGTACGACTTGTAATGCCTGCATCGCTGCGCCTTGCTGGAACAATCTTGCATTAATCCTGGCAGCTTTAGTCTGTTGATGCGCCTAGAATGGTCTGGCTACTGAAACCACGAATCGGTCTCTCGATTGATCTTTGTCTTTAAGAGTGAAATAGGTGCTGTCGGCATCGGTGCCTTTAGCATAGGCGCTCAACAGCCAGCCATGCAAATCATAGGTAAGTCCGGCACGCCACACCGTGTAATCAAAGTTGCTATTGTTAAACAAAGTATTATTGCCAAGGCGCTGGGCACCAGCGTATTTTTGATGGCCAACATGCAGCGCAAGTGTTAGCTTGGGCATGATTTCAGAACTGAAATTAACCTCATAAAAGCCCGACCCCTTGCTACCGGGTACGCCAAATAACGTACTGGTCGAGTGGGAATATTTAAAGTTAAATGCACGATAAGTAAGGCCCGCATAAATTTCATCGGTATTGGGAGATACATAGGGAGAGTACGGATTGGTTTTAAATTCACTGGAACTTGGATATTCATAGCGAAGGTAACCCAAATCTACGACTGTATCGGCAAGTTTATATTTGTACCCGGCAAACAAATCCCATTCAAGATTGGCATTTGACTTGAATCCGGATACGTCGGCTGTATCTTTTAACCAACTAATATTACTCAGAAAAGTGCCCGCATACAGACCGCTGGAGTGGCTATAGTCCAGATTGAGTTGCAGGGCTGGCTTTTCTGCTGTTTGTCCAATCCCGCGGTATTCGTATTCCGAAATCAGCGTAACCTTTCCGGAAAAGGGTGAAGGCGCCTCTTCTGCCCATGCTGCGAACTGACACAGGGACGCGATTGCCAAACCAGATATCAACATGAATTTGCGTAGTTTTTTCATTGGAATACTCCTAGGGATAAGATAAGCAAGTAACTATCATGCACACCACACCAGATAGGCCCAGCGTGTAAATAGTCGCCATTTTGCATGATATTTTTCTAACATAACAGTCTATTGCGCCAAAAGTCATATTTTAAATGCGGCCGATCCAATCGGCACCCAGCGTGCACAGTGCAAAATTCTCAACTGCATGTTGTGGTAAAAATTACCACAAAACAAGATTAACGCATTTTTCACCACACTGCAACCATGTAGGCCTGTAAAATCGAATCGTGTACCGGTAAAAATTCCAGTAGGCTAAAATTGCTACTTGTTTCCACTATTTATGGCCACGCTATGTTGTTTCCAAATTCAACCTTTTTTAGTGATCTCGCCAGCAAACTGGCCGATATGGCGGCACATGGGCCAACCACTGATCTCAAGAAAAATCTGACCGCATTGGCCACTGCTCATTTGGCACAGCTCAATTTGGTTACGCGCGAGGAGTTTGATATTCAATGCGCGATGCTGCAAAAGGCAGAAATGCGGCTAGGCGAATTGGAAAAGCAGATCACCCAGTTCGAACAAGAAAAAGCACGTTAGATAACTTCTGATTGAGCTTTACATGAACCGATTCCAACGCAAGCTGCCGTGTCGTTAGCCGTTTTATACAGCCGCGCGTTGGCAGGCATGGAAGCGCCGCTGGTTACGGTGGAAGTGCATCTGGCAAACGGACTACCTGCATTTACCATTGTTGGATTACCTGAAACCGAGGTCAAAGAAAGCAAGGACCGCGTTCGTGCAGCCTTGTTGAATGCGCGTTTTGAATTTCCCTCACGCCGAATAACGGTCAATCTTGCGCCGGCTGATCTGCCCAAGGAAAGCGGGCGTTTCGATCTCCCTATTGCATTGGGAATTCTTGCCGCCAGCGGGCAAATCCCCAATAACAAACTCGATCGATACGAATTCGCTGGAGAACTGGCGTTGACCGGCGAACTCCGCTCGATACGCGGAGCACTGGCGATGACCTATAAATCGTATCGCGATGGACGTTCGTTTGTATTGCCCGCAGCCAATGCAGCGGAGGCAGCGCTCGTTGGCGATGCAGAAATCATTGCCGCCCAAAACCTGTTGCAGATTTGCGCGCACGTGAGTGGACGTGAAGCCATTTCCCCATATTCTGGCAAATCAGATTCCCAGCAGCTTGATTATCCCGACATGGGCGATATAAAAGGTCAGGCCCAAGCCAAACGAGCGCTGGAAATAGCCGCGGCGGGACGACACAGCATCCTGATGATAGGCCCACCTGGAACAGGCAAAACCATGCTGGCAACCCGATTCCCCGGCATATTGCCCGCAATGACCGACGAAGAAGCGCTGGAAGCGGCGGCCGTGCAAAGCCTTGCCGGAACAGGTTTCAAGGCAGAGCACTGGAAAAGACGCAATTATCGCGCTCCGCATCATACGGCGTCCGCGGTGGCCCTGGTAGGGGGCGGCAGCAATCCGAAGCCGGGCGAAATATCACTTGCGCATCACGGCGTGCTTTTTCTCGATGAATTTCCCGAATTCGAGCGGCATGTGCTGGAAGTGCTGCGCGAGCCGCTTGAATCAGGGCGCATCACCATTTCCCGTGCTGCACGGCAGGTCGACTTTCCAGCAGAATTTCAGCTCATTGCCGCCATGAATCCCTGCCCGTGCGGATACCTTGGGCACTATACCAACAAATGCCGTTGCACCCCGGATCAAATCTTGCGCTATCGCAACAAAATTTCTGGCCCGCTACTTGACCGTATTGATATTCAGATCGAAGTTCCTGCTGTGCCACAACTGGAGTTGCTAAAAGTGGCCAGTGGTGAAACATCGCAACAGATTCAGGTCAGGGTAGAAAACGCCTTTAAAATTCAGCAGCAACGGCAAGGCAAGCCTAATGCAAAACTAACCCCCAAGGCACTCGACGCAATGTGCAAATTGGCCCCGTCGGCAGAAGGACTACTGAAAAATGCCATTGAACGCATGGGCCTCTCTGCACGAGCCTATCATCGTATACTCAAGGTGGCGCGCACCATTGCGGACATGGCGGGCGTGGACGCAATCGATACCCCCCATATTGCAGAAGCAATTCATTACCGGCGGCTGGATAAAATTGCAGCATAAGGAAGAAAAAGAAATGCATAGCCTGATAGCCCATCCAAAAGGCCCCATTGAAACTGCCACAGCACGGCTTACTTCAATCAGAAACAGCAGGCTGTCTGCAAACCAGCCAGATTTCTTCACATGTTTTTAAGAATTCGAGAAGATATCCGCGCTGTATTTGCCCGCGATCCCGCTGCCAGAACGGTGTGGGAAGTGCTAACCTGTTATCCGGGCATGCATGCCCTGTGGCTGCATCGCGTTTCCCATTGTTTATGGAAATCGGGACTGCGCTGGCTGGCGCGTATGCTGGCGCACGTGGGACGATTTTTTACCGGTGTAGAAATCCATCCAGGTGCCGAAGTGGGGAGGCGGGTATTCATCGATCATGGCATGGGTGTGGTGATCGGCGAGACAGCCGAAATTGGTGACGATTGCACGCTCTATCATGGGGTGACGCTGGGGGGGGTGTCGTGGAACAAGGGCAAGCGCCATCCCACTTTGCAGCAAGGAGTCACAGTGGGGGCAGGCGCCAAAATATTGGGGCCCTTTACGGTTGGGGCCGGAGCAAAAATCGGCTCAAACTCGGTGGTGGTCAAGGAAGTACCTGTGGGAGCTACGGTAGTGGGAATCCCGGCGCGCATAGTCGAAGGGCTTGAACAAATGAGAACAGAACAAGCCTTTTCAGCTTACGCGGTAACGAACAATGATAATGATCCGCTCAACGCGGTTTTAAAAAAGTTGGCTTGGCGCCTGGACGAATCCGATGCGCATATTAAATTCCTGCTCGAGCGCCTGGAGCAATTGGAAAAACAGGAGCAGTCTTTATCCATGCAGCAGAAAATTGCAGGGAACTGATTTTTGCCCGGTTTTTCAAAGTATGTTGAAAGGAAAATAGTAATCACTGATGTTACGCACCGCCAAGGAATTTTTCCGGAAAAGTCAATGCCACAGAAAAATCGTTTTGCTTCTGCATCGCTTCATTGTTTCAACAATCCACAACCAGACTTCCCCCTTTTTAAAGGGGGATCGAGGGGGATTTTCGGTGCTTGTCGTTGGTTGATCAACCGCAAATCTTCCCTCCGCCCCTCTTTTTCAAAGAGGGGAACCAAAGCGGAAATCTTTTCACGAAATAGCCATTTCACATGGAAGCTATTTTTCTCTCTGCGTAACATCAGGTAATCACATGTTATATTTTCGGTAATTTTTCATGCTGAATATTCATCTCAATGGCGATGTCCGCTCGGTGCCTGTGGGCACCAATGTGGCGCAACTGGTCGCCACGCTGGCGCTTTCCGGCAAGCGTTTTGCGGTTGAACGCAACGGCGAAATTATTTCTAAAAGTTGCCTGGAAACGACGCTGCTTGCCGACAAAGATCGGGTCGAGATCGTCATTGCGGTAGGAGGTGGTTAGTTGAACGATGATTTGATCATTGCTGGAAAGGTTTACCACTCACGCTTGTTGGTTGGTACTGGTAAATACCGCGACTTTAAGGAAACGCGTCAGGCCATTGATGCAAGTGGCGCGGAAATCGTGACCGTCGCCATTCGTCGCGTCAACATCGGCCAGAATGCCAACGAGCCCAATCTGCTCGATTTTTTACCTTCTGATCGATTCACTATTCTGCCTAATACCGCCGGTTGTTATTCCGCAAAAGAGGCGGTGCGTACGCTGCGGCTGGCGCGCGAACTGCTCGAAGGTCATTCGCTGGTAAAGCTGGAAGTGCTGGGCGACGAGACGACGCTGTTTCCCAATATGCCGGAAACGCTGATTGCGGCAAAGGAATTGATTGTCGATGGCTTTCAGGTCATGGTGTACTGCAGCGATGACCCGATTCAGGCCAAACAGCTTGAAGAAATGGGCTGTGTGGCTGTGATGCCGCTGGCGTCGTTGATCGGCTCGGGAATGGGCATTCTGAATCCGTGGAATTTACAGATTATTATCGATAGATTGGCGGTGCCGGTATTGGTCGATGCAGGCATTGGCACGGCCTCTGACGCAGCCATTGCCATGGAATTGGGTTGTGATGGCGTATTGATGAATACGGCGATAGCCCAAGCGCAAAATCCATTATTGATGGCCAGCGCCATGAAAAAAGCAGTCGAAGCGGGTCGCGAGGCGTTTCTTGCCGGCAGGATGGCCAAGAAAATCTATCAGGCCCGACCCAGTTCGCCGACCGAAGGAAAAATTTCCTGACTGTTTGTTGAATTTCTGCTGCGTCATTCAGTGGATAATTGGAAATCATTATCCTTAAAAAAGTAGTGGCGATTTAAGTGAAATAGGGCTGAAGCCCAATACTGGCGCGCCTTTCAGCCAAATTCGCCGGCTTTTCTAAAGTCCATCATTGGGTCAATGCCCTGGTAAGGCGATAGAGAAACTCCTGCCCCTCGTAAAATTCCTTTACACCTACGCGTTCATCGCGCCCATGAATACGCACTTCTCCATACTCCACAAAAATGCCTGACACGCCGTAAGTCGGGATGCCTTCGTTGCGTAGCCGTGAACCATCAGTTGCCCCAGTACTCATGATAGGCAGAATCGGTACGCCCGGCCACATCGATTCCGAGATGCGGGCAATCGTTGTCATAACAGGCGATTGCGCATCGGTAGGCGGACTGGCGCGTACTTGCCCGCGTGGCTTAACCGTAACTCTGTTGCCCGCCAGTTTTTGCAATTCGGTGTGCACGAAATCTGGTTGCTCGCCCGGCAACAAACGGCAATTGACCACCGCTTTGGCGCGTTGGGGTAACGCATTTTCAGCTTGTCCGGCTTCGAGCCTGGTGGCCACGCAAGTGGTGCGTAATTGCGCGTTATAGCGAGGTACAGCAGATATACGTTGAAGAGCAGCATCATCGGCCTTGTCAGTCACCAGCGCGGTGATGTCTTGTTTCAGCGGCCCGGTTTCCATGCTGCCCAGCATGGCAAAATAAGCGCGCGTTACGTAGCCCAGGCGGGCCGGGAAATCAAATTTTCCCAATCGATCCAGCGCGGCGGATAAATCGTATATGGCGTTTTCACGGCCCGGTACGGAGCTGTGCCCGCCGGCATGAGTGGCTTCGAAATCAAAGGATAGGTACATTTTTTCCCCGATTTGAACACCTTGTGTGAATGGCTTTCCTTCACGGGATAATCCACCGCCGCCTTCATTGATAGCGAATTCCGCATCGATCAATTCGCGCCTGTTTTTGAGCAGATGCACAACGCCGTTGTGCTCGCCAGTTTCTTCGTCGGCGGTGAGCGCCACGATAATATCGCGTGCAGGCATGAAGCCTTCTTGTTTCAGACGGATCAGATTGGCAATAAAGATTGCCGCCATGGCTTTATCGTCCAGCGTGCCACGGCCATAGTAGTAGCCATCGCGCTCGGTTAATGTGAAAGGATCGAGATTGTCCGACCAATCTTCTTTGCGTGCGTCGACCACATCGATATGCGCCAACAGCAGCACAGGTTTTTTTGCGCCGCTGCCCTTGTAACGCACGACCAGATTGGCTTTGGAGGGAACCGGCGCCACGATTTCGATCTCCCGATCGGCGAATCCTGCGGCCTTGAGCCGCGCCGCCAATTTCTCAACGATTGCGGCCGTACCATGTGGCACCGCACTATTGATTTCGACCATTTCTTTGTAAAGGCCGTACAAAGTCTGTTGATGCGGTGTCAGTTTGGTATTTTGCGCCTGCACTCCGTTCGCATGAAAAGTGGCAAAGACAATAAAAGCGAAAGTGGCAAGGGTTTTAGGGAGGATCATGGCATTTCCTTTTATGATTAATCTATTGAAACCATCTCGATATTTTTTAACGCAGGCCCGGAATCATGCCCTTCATCCCCCGCATCATCTTGGCCATCCCGCCGCCCTTCATCATTTTCATCATCTTGCGCATTTGTTCAAATTGGGCGAGCAGGCGATTCACCTCTTGCACGGGCACACCGGCACCCGTCGCGATGCGGCGTTTACGCGACGCTTTAATTAATTCAGGTTTGCGTCGCTCGGTTGGGGTCATCGAATTAATGATGCCTTCGGTGCGCTTCAACTGTTCCTCGCCCAGATCCGGCGTGCCTTGTGCGGCCTGGCTTAATTGCGCAGGGAGTTTGTCGATCAGCGCCGACATGCCGCCCATATTGCGCATTTGTTGCAACTGGGATTTGAAATCCTCCAGATCGAATTCCTTGCCTTTCCTGATTTTTTCGGCGAGTTTGTTAGCTTCCTCGTGATCGACATTTTTTTGCGCCTGTTCGATCAGCGACAAAACATCGCCCATACCCAATATGCGCGAAGCCAAACGTTCGGGATGAAACAGTTCGAGCCCGTCCATTTTTTCTGAAACGCCCGCAAACTTGATCGGTTTGCCGGTGATATGCCGCACCGAGAGCGCCGCACCACCGCGCGAATCGCCATCCAGCTTGGTCAATACCACCCCGGTCAAAGGCAGCGCCTCGTTGAAGGCCCGTGCAACATTGACCGCATCCTGGCCCTGCATGGCATCGACCACAAACAGCGTTTCGATGGGTGCTACGGCGGCGTGTACCGATTTTATTTCGGCCATCATCGCCTCGTCGATCGCCAAACGGCCCGCGCTATCGACGATCAGCACATCGTGAAAATGCGTTTTAGCCCATTGTTTGGCCGAAACGGCAATATCCACGGGCTTTTGCGAGGAATCGCTGGGGAAAAAATCCGCGCCGGTTTGCCCGGCCAGCATTTTCAATTGTTCGATGGCGGCCGGGCGGTACACATCGGCACTGGCCAGTAACACTTTTTTCTTGAGTTGCTCGCGCAGATATTTGGCGAGCTTGCCCACTGTCGTGGTTTTTCCGGCGCCCTGAAGTCCGGCCATCAAAATGACCGCAGGGGGCTGCACAGCAAGATTCAGTGCTGCCGTTTCGCCGCCGATGAGTTGAGTCAATTCTTTATGGACGATGCCGATCAACGCCTGCCCCGGCGTCAAACTTTGCATGACTTCGGCGCCCAGCGCCTTGGCTTTTACGCTGGCGATGAAATCCTTGACCACCGGCAAACCAACATCGGCCTCCAGCAAAGCCATGCGCACTTCACGCAGCGCGTCGGCAATATTGTCTTCGGTCAGACGGGATTGGCCGCGCAGGTTTTTAACGATGCCGGCCAGGCGATGTGTGAGATTATCTAGCATGGATGAGTGATTTTAATAGTGTAAACTCAGAGCCCTGCGCACCTATTATTTGACGGAAGCAGGGCGGCAGCAAATAAACAACAGCAAGACAACAGCATGTTGAAATTCGACCTTAATTCTACCACCTTGATTTTTTATCTCCTTGCGGTGCTTGCCGCATGGATGCCGCGTCCCGCAACGGTAGCGCATGTCCCGGCCTCTGGCTTATCCGGCCGCCTGAGTACGGTCAAGGCACTGCTTGCCCTTGCATTGATCGTGCATGGTTGGGCACTTTATGAAGCATTATTTGGCGGCGAAGGATTGAACATCGGTTTTTCGCATGCTTTGTCGCTGATCGTATGGCTGACGCTGCTTATTTACGTTTTGGTGGGGTACACGAGCCAGTTGGTCAATCTGGCTGCCTTATATATCGCACCGGTTGCCATTCTGTGTAGTTTGCTGACGATTAACCTACCTGGGCACCGCATTGTGGAATATGGCATGAGCTTGCCATTTCGCTTGCACTTTGTGGTCGCCATACTGGCTTATAGCCTGTTTGCTGTGGCCGCATTACACGCGCTATTGATGCTGTTTTTGGAGAAATGGCTGCATCGCGGAACCCTGCCGCCCGTCCTGCAAGGCTTGCCGCCGTTACTGCGTATCGAGCAGTTGCTGTTTCAACTGCTGACTGCCGCGTTCATACTTCTTACGCTGACCTTGCTCACCGGCGTATTTTTTTCCGAAGCGCTTTTCAATAAAGCATTTCAGTTTAACCACAAAACATTTTTTGCAATGGTGTCGTGGCTGATTTTTGCGGGCCTGTTAATAGGCCACTGGAAATTTGGCTGGCGGGGCCGCACCGCCATACACTGGACACTGACAGGCTTTATTCTGCTACTACTTTCCTATATCGGCAGCAAGTTCGTGCTTGAAATTATCCTTAAACGTATTTAAGGATTGGTTCGAATATGACAGACATCCCGATTAGCTGGCTTTTCGTTGCCCTCGCCATCATGCTGGCGTCTTCCGGCTTCTTCTCGTTGTCGGAAACCTGCATGATGGCGCTCAATCGCTATCGCCTGCGGCATCTGGTCAAACAAGGCAGCCGCGGCGCGCGTTATGCGAGCGGATTGCTGGAAAAAACCGAAGAGTTGCTCTCCTTCATTCTGGCCGGCAACACCGTGATCAATGCGGCTACTACTCTGTTGGTCGCAGAAATTTGCCACCGTCTATTTGGCGAGGGTGAGTATGTGCTGGCGATTGCCACCACCTCGGCCTCGTTCTGCATCCTCATTTTTTCTGAAATCCTGCCCAAGGTGCTGGGGGCGACCTACTCCGAGACGCTGGCCTTGGGTGCAAGTTATGGCTTGAAGCCGATGATCTGGGTAACCAAACCGCTGATGTGGTTTATCAATGTATTGGTACGCATCATTTTGAATTTATTGCGCATCAAGCCAGTTGCCGAAGGGCATTCACTGCTTTCCATGGAAGAATTGCGTACGCTGGTACTGGAAGGAGGGCATTTTATCCCCAAAAAACATCACAACATCATGGTCAATCTGTTCGATCTGGAAAACATGACAGTCGATGACACCATGGCCCCACGCGCGCGGATCGAAGGCGTGGATATCAACGACAAGATCGAGGATATTCGCAATACATTGGCAACAGCGCATCATACCCGCCTGGTGATTTATGACGGCGACTTGTCGAACGTGATCGGCCTGGTTCATGTGCGCAAAGTGTTGAACGCATCGCGCAAGGAGCCGCTTTCCAAAGAGACGTTGCGCGAAATCATGCGTGAGCCTTATTACATTCCGGAAGGTACGCCCTTGCTCCAGCAACTTTCACATTTTCAGGAACAGCAGCGGCGTATGGCATTGGTGGTGGACGAATACGGCGAAATTCAGGGGCTGGTGACGCTTCAGGATATCCTTGAAGAAATTGTCGGTGAATTCACCAGCCAAAGCCCGACACTGGCCGTGCTTTACCGCAAACAGCAAGATGGTAGCGTGCTGGTCGAAGGAGCCTGCCCGCTACGGGTTTTGAATCGCAAACTGGGATTTAAATTCGATCTGGATGGCCCCAAAACAATCAATGGCTTACTGTTGGAACGCCTCGAAGATATTCCCGAACCGGGTACTAGCATTAAAATTGATAGCTACCCCATCGAAATTTTGCAGGTTCAGGACAAGATGATAAAAGTGGTGCGACTGCGCCCTGCTTGATCATCGATCGTTAACCCTCACTGGGGCTATGACGGCTCCGCATCAACCGCTACGGCTTTGATCAAGTTAGCCTATTCTTCAACCGGGATACTCGCAACCACCTCCGCGCCGCTTTTACTATCGGATTTATAGGCAATAATTTCAGCTATAGCGAAGTGCTGAACACGATATCGTGTGGCTTCCCGCCTTATAGTCTTTCATCCCACATATGTTACTTTCCTGTCGCCTAAAGGCGAGGGATTTGCGGATCCCCGATGGGGGACTTTAAACTGAGACACTACCCGGAAAGGTGGCCACGCACCGCGCCCCCTTGACCGCAATATCACCTTGTTAGGTCGTGTGGTACAAGGCATGCCTTTGCTTTCAGTATTGCCCCGAGGCGCGGGCAAACTAGGATTTTATGAAAAAGCAGAACAGCGGGTGCTGATCAAATCGATTCATATTGCCGCTGATATACCGGCCAGCGAACGTACGGCTCTGGAAGTAATTGGCACGGATACCCCCTTATTTAGTCGTCCCTGCAAAATTCAAATCAACAGATAAAACTGATACGGCGG
>CAZRAL010000001.1:135517-186639 GCA_964598005.1 uncultured Burkholderiales bacterium | reverse complement strand
TACGATGCCTTGAATCTGGACTATTCTTGTCAAAACGCGGCTCATGGAGGACTTATTCAGAGGTCCCTTAACAAACAAAAAAAGAGCGCATGACCTGCGATTGCGTAAAATGCGCCCGCATGAACTATGACATTGCCATTGTGGGCGCAGGGACGGCAGGGGCTGCTGCTGCGCTGTTTTTGGCCCGTGCTGGGCATCGTGTTTCGCTCTTCGAGCGCGTGGCCAACCCGATGCCAGTGGGCACCGGTATTTTGCTGCAACCCACTGGCCTCGCCATATTGAAACGCCTCGACCTGCTTGACGAAGCCTTGCTATTAGGCGCACGTGTCGAGCGGCTACTCGGTCACAATGCGCGCGGCCGCCTGGTCATGGACATGCGTTACTGCGATTGGCGCGAGGGTTCGTTTGGCCTTGGCATGCATCGCGGCGCATTATTCAATCTGCTGCAATCGCGACTTGAACCAGCAGGCGTGACGTGCTGCTACGGTCGCGCCATGAATGCAATTCATCGGACAGCGGATAAATTGCTACTGCGCGATGAAAGTGGTGCCGAACTGGGCCCGTTTGATCTGATCGTTGCGGCGGATGGAATGCGTTCCACCATGCGCAAAGCGAGTGGCATTCCCGCTTCCGTTACGCCGTACCCCTGGGGTGCGGTTTGGGCGATTTGCGAAACCCCAGCGGGAATAGCGCCCGACATTCTTGGCCAGCGTTATCGTGCGGCCAGAGAGATGATCGGCTTATTGCCTACCGGGCGGCTGGCTGCGGACGGTGCCCCACTGACGAGCTTGTTTTGGAGCCTCCCCACCGCCGAATTCGCGGCGTGGCAAGCGCGCGGGCTTGCCGAATGGAAGCAGGAGGTACTGCGGCTATGGCCGGGATTGGAATCGTTGCTCGCCAATTTCACCGACCTCGATCAATTGCGCTTGGCTGAATACTGCGATGTACGCATGCCACGCTGGCATAACAACGGCGTGGTAGTCATTGGCGATGCGGCGCATGCCACCAGCCCGCAACTGGGACAAGGCACCAACCTGGCGCTGTTTGATGCGTTTGTATTGAACGAGGTTCTGCAACAGGAAAACAATATCGATGCCGCGCTGGCACGTTATACAAAAACACGAGGCGATCACTTGCGTTATTACCAATGGGCCAGCCGCATGCTGACGCCGCTGTTTCAATCCAGACAACGGGTGTTGCCCGTGCTGCGCGATCTATTGATGGGGCCGATGGGCAGGTGGCCGGGTTTACGCGGACACTCTGCGGAGACTTTGGTGGGCATCAAGGCCGGGATGGTATTCGGAAAAGTCTTGTTACCGGAAGATCGCCAAATTTTTAAATAAACTCAAAATTTGATGCGGAAGACTGAGCAAGTGCCTGCACCCATGCGAGTAGTGGCATGCTTGTGCGGCTGCGAGTGTGTGTGATAGGGAGACAGGCTGAATCAGGTCTGCGTTTTTTTCCTTTTCGTTTGAGCTGGCGTATTGGCGGCGATTTTCTGCGATGCGCGTTTCGCGGTGACAGCGTGGCCCGGTTTTCGGGCTGCGGCAGACTCCACTGTGGCCGGCACTCCCGTTTTCAGGAGCCGTGAACTCGCCGTCGTTTTCGCCGTCGTTTTCGCCACCGTTGTCGTTTTCTTTTTCGCTACCGCCTTCTTTTTCACCAATGCCGTAGCCGGTCTTTTCGTCGCCACAGCAGTCGGCTTTGCGGGCTTTACGGACTTTACCAGCTCCACCGGCTTCGTCCGGCGGGCTCCCGCCTTCTTCTTCGTGTCCGGCAATATCGCGGGGGCATCCATCTCGATGCCGAACACATCGGCCAGTTGCGCATCGTCAAGTACCTTGCCCTTCATCGGAGTTTTCCGAATTTTGGCGGGCAGTTCAGCCGCCTGAGTCACCAGGTCATTGGCATCCACCTGACGCAACGTAAAGAGGAGTTCGGGCCGTGCATCCAGACGCGCGCCCACGCCGTAGAGCACGGCGGCGACATGCTTGCACATTGTCGCCCAGTCCGGGCATGAGCAGTCGAGCTGGATGTCTTTGGGCGCGGGAAACAAGCCTGAATCCGGTCGACAAATTTTCTCCATCACGGCTTTCGAAAGTTTGCCCTGCAACAACTCGACCAGGGAGGCGATCGAGCCAGTGCATTCTTTTGCCAATGATTTCCAATGCGTATCCGTCACGGCGGCAATGCCGATTTCGATTATGTACAGGCTGGACCCCGCCACCAGCGCGCGTACTTTGCCGGGCTCGATTTTCAGGTCAATCACCGAGCCGTTGCGCACGTAGGTGCGCCCGCGCGGCAGTCGATTTGCGTAGTCGCTGTAGGCTTCCAGGTTGTCGCACCAAGCCTTGCCCCAGAAGGTTTTGGCGATGGCCCGGCCCTCGATGCGCACCGGCTGTGTTTCCTTTCCGGACTTGTTCGCTTTCGCGGCTGCTTTTTCGGCTTGTTCCCGGCGCTTGGCGACCGGCACATAGGGCTTCCAGTATCCGTAACTCATGCTTTTATTCTCCGATTGAGTGAATGTCGAGTTTAACCAGATCGAGCAGTTCTGCGTCGCTCATCTCGGTCAGGTTGATTTCTGCGCTACCTTCGAGCACGCCTTGCGCCAGTTGTTGCTTGGAACGAATCATCGCATCGATGCGCTCTTCAATGGAGCCACGGCAGACGAATTTATGCACCAGCACATTGCGATGCTGGCCGATGCGCCAGGCACGATCGGTCGCCTGATTTTCCACGGCGGGGTTCCACCAGCGGTCGAAGTGGATCACATGCGAGGCTGCGGTCAGGTTGAGTCCGGTTCCGCCCGCCTTGAGCGAGAGGACGAAGAAAGGACATTGTTCGTCGTCCTGAAAGCGCTTGACCAGTTCGCGACGCTTGCCCACCGGTGTGCCGCCGTGCAATACCAGGCCCTCGCGCCCGAAGATATTGCCCAGAAACGCCGCCAGCGGCGCGGTGGTTTCCCTGAACTGGGTGAATACCAGCAGTTTTTCCTGCTTGGCGGCGATGACCTCCGCGATTTCGGCCAGCCGCGCAAATTTGCCGCTATCTTCCGGCTTCCAGGCTGCATCACCCAGCCACTGCGACGGATGGTTGCAAATCTGTTTGAAGCGCATCAGAAAGGCCAGCACCAGCCCCCTGCGTTCGATGCCTTCTGCCGTTTCCAGTCGGGTAGCCAGCTCTTTCACCGCGTGCTGATAAAGCGCGGCCTGGACGGGGCTCAAGGCGCACCAGGCGGTCATTTCCGTCTTGTCCGGTAAATCGTCGATGACGCGTTTGTCGCTTTTCAGGCGACGCAGAATGTAGGGTTTGACGAGGCTGCGCAACGCGCCGAAATGGTGCGGTTGTGCCATTTCTTTGGTGAATCCGGCAAACGCTTTTTGCGATCCCAACAAACCCGGATGCGTGAAGTCGAAAATGGACCAGAGGTCGGAAAGACGGTTTTCCACCGGCGTTCCGGTGAGCGCGATGCGCGCATCGGCCTGAAGTTGCTTGACCGCCCTGGTCTGTTTGGCGGATGGATTTTTGAGTGCCTGCGCCTCGTCAGCCACAGCCAGATGCCAGCGCATCGCCAGCAAATTCGGCAGGCGCATCAAGGTGCCGTAGCTGGTGATGACCAGATCGACGTTCGCCAGCCGCCCGGCATCCAGCGCACGCAGTTCTTCCTGCGCCATCGCCGACGGGTGCGCGATGAGGCAGCGTAGCGAAGGCGTGAAGCGTTCGGCCTCCTGTTGCCAGTTGGCCAGCAGCGACGCCGGGGCGACCAACAGACTGGGGCGCGTGCGTTGCAAGGTGAGTAGCAGCGCCAGAATCTGGATCGTCTTGCCCAAGCCCATGTCATCGGCGAGACACGCTCCCAGCCCCATCCGGGTAAGCAGGTGCAGCCAGCGTACGCCCGCTTGCTGGTAGGGGCGCAGATTCGCTTTCAGTGCCGGGCCGGGGGTGACGGCAGCCAGCCCTTCCGGCGAGCGCAATCCCCGGAGCATGTCGGCCAGCCAGTCTCCGGCGACGATTTCCGACCAATCGGGATCGGCAGCGTGGTTGGCAAAATCGGCATTGTCGAGTGCAGCACCTGCCAGCAGGCGCATGGCCTGACCGAAAGGCAGCCCTTCCGCCGCCGTTTCTTCAAGGCCCTGAAAACGTGCGATCAGGCGTGAAAGTCGATCGCGATCCAGCTCGACCCACTGCCCGCGTATCCATTGCAAGTCGGTGCTCGCCGCCAGCAGCGACTGAATTTCGGCCGGGCTCAAAGGCTGCCCGTTGAGGGTGACTTCCATGTGGAAATCGAGCAGGGCATCCATGCCGAGCAGCGAGGGATTCTTCGTGCCGACAGTCGCAGAAACTTTGGGCCGGGCGGGGCGATCCGCCGCCCAGGTTTTGGGCATGCGCACGACTATGCCCGCGCTTTGCAGCTGCGCTGCATCGGTGAGAAAACGCACGGCCTCTTCGACACCCCAGCGCAAGGGATGATAGATCTCGTCCTTTGCAATCATGTCAGCCAGCCACGCACAGTTTTCCGCTGCCTTTTGCACGGGCAGGAGCAGCGACAGAAGCTGTGCCTTTTTTTTACCGCCGGAGAATTCCGCCAGGGCTTGCGATAGCGGCAGGTGCTGCGCCTTGCCGTGCGCAGACAGGCGCGAGGTGTAGGTGGCGAGAAAGGCGAAGGGGCATTCTTCATCCTTGCGGTTTTCGGCAAGGTTGAAATGCACGCGCCCGACGAGATTCCAGGCGGGATGTTGCGCCTTGAGAAAATCCAGCAGCGATACACCGGATGCCGCCAGCTCTGCTCTCACCGCCGCTTCAATCTCTTTCCACAGCGCCTGAAAGATGGCCGGTGACAGATACTCCACGCCCGTCATCGACGGTACATCGAGACACAGGGTTTCGAGGGCCAGCGCATCGGGAGCGACAACCGCAATCTCGCCATCTTCCGGCGTCGCGGTCAGAGCCGTGACAAAACACGCTGCGAAATCACGCCAGAAAGCCCAGAGCGGCGGCAAGGCGGTGGTGACTTCCGCCGCGCCCAGATGCAACAGGCCATGCCCGGCACCGCGCGCAAAGGCCGCAGCAAGCCGATCAGCCAGCGCCTCGGGCAAGAGCGGCGCATCCGGTTCTGCGCCAAACTGCAGATGACCCTTTGGCGTCAGTTGTACGGCGAAGCTCATGCCACGCGAATTTCCGCCGACATGCGGGAACCCTTATTCATTTCGGCCTCCCGGTTTGTCGCTTCGATAAATTTGTTATCGACCGTGTAGCGCTGCTCACCAAACAGGTGAAGCGCGAAATCACCATAATCATTCGATTGCAAGTCAATTTGTGCGGGGCTATAGCGGTCAACGGCGTTTTCCAGGCTCATGTAGCTACAGTCGCAAACAACTCATCGAGTTGCGGATTACTGGTGATCAACGGCAGCTTCTTGATCGTGGCGGCTTGATTGATCTCCAGCCGAGCAAAGTGCTCTCCACCGGCAGAAGACTGCTTGCGGATCAGTTGGATGCGCCCGAACAATGCACCATGCTTTTCAGCAAACTTCGCCAACCCGACAGCCTTCTCGAAGTTGTCGCTCAGGCTGGGGTCGTGGGGTTCCAGAATGTCGATAACAAAGTCACTGCCGACCTTCCGCACCACCACCAGGTCCGGGAACATCGGGCGAATGTCGCCGCCCGTCTCATAGGGAATCTCCAGCGACCACGGCTTGCGATCCAGATTGCGCAACCAGCCAACCACCTCGGGTTTAGCCAACTCCTCCTTCAACACCCCGGCTTCCCAGGTGCCTAATTCGGCACGGAACTGGCCGTTGCCCTCCACGTACAGATGGCTCTCCCAGAGCGGATCGGTCGGCAGGCGCCTGAAATCGATGGACGCCGGCAAATGCCACGGCACCTCATTGGGTCTGGCTGTTGCCAAACGCAGCTTCTCGTAGTTGATGCGTCGCGGCTCCTTGAGCTTGTAGATGGCCTTCTTGTGCTGGTCGTAGAGGGCATCGAAGGCGGCCTCCGCCAACGATTCCAGCACTGCCATTTCTGCCGCGTTGCGCGCAAGAACGATGGCCTCGACCTTCACATCCAGCGCATCGCGATCCGCGTGGGCGCGCCAATACTCCATCTGCAAACCGTGACTGAAGGCGCGCCCAGCTTCTTCAAACAGCCGATCAATGTCCACGTCCGAGGCATCGATGTGATAGTCCGCCGTTGGCTCTGCCACACCCGTACCGTTGTTGACGGCCAGCGTGCGCAAGCCAACCTGCGTGATTGCTTTGGCCGCCGCGTCGAACTCCCCCGCTGCTTTGATCGCAGCAACCCGCAACCCCATCCACTCGACGATCTGGCGTTTGGCCGCGCCCCACGTATCCTCATCGATCTCGTCGATAGTCAGGCTTCGCGCGATGGCCATGTAGCGCCGCAACGGGCTTTGCGCGCGTGCTGCATTCACGCGGTAGGTCACCGTTTCATCCAGCGCGCTGAAGATGTCATCGGTGCCCTCCCGGCGCTTGAGCACCACCAGATTGCGGCTGGAACCCGTTTCGGCCGGCGGCACATCTTCTGCATTGTGCAGCGACGCCACCACACTTTCCACAGCACCCGTGTCGAAATACGGCAGGAACAGATGCACGTCGTTCAGGGCGGCATCTTTCTCGATGCGGCGCGCCAGTGGCGTGCGCACCATCCGACCCAGCAACTGGGCGATGTAGGTGTGATCCTCCGCGCGGCGGAACGACATCATCACTTCCGCACGCGGGCAATCCCAGCCGGTTGACAAGCTGGTCTTGAAAAACACCACGCCAATGTTCTTGTCGGCATCGATGCGCGATGCATCCACCTTGCGCACCCGGTGGCCGCCCACATCCAGGTCGCCTGTATCGTGCATCGCGTGGGCGACTTCGCCTTCGTTCAGGCGGCGACCAATGGCACGCTCAATCACCATCAATGCCGCGCCGAGATCGGTCCTGGTGAGCTGCCGATCATTGCCGTTCTCCACCTGCACCACCAGTACCGGCCAGACGGTTTGCTCGTTCTCGTCAGCGCAGAAGGCACCCCAGGCCGTAGTCATCTGCCCCCAGCGCCGGGCCGCCTCTTCCAACAGCGCCATCTCGGCCGTGGTGGCGGCCTCGGGGTGATGGATCAGAATGCGGTCTTTCAGCAGGCCCGATTTGCGCACTTCCTCTGCTGGTACGGCCACCTTGTGCGTGGTCACGGTATGTTCGGCATTCGCGATCAAATCCAGGAAGCGCTTGGGCGTGGCGGATACGCCAATCACCATCGGCATCCTGACCAGGCCAACCTCGGGGTAACCCAGCAAGAAACGCTGCATCAGGGTCTGCGCCGCTTGCGCGCCTTTGCCAGAGGTCATGCCGCGGTGTGCCTCGTCAATCACCACGTAAAAACGGTCGGGAATCGCCCGCGCGGTGTTCGTCAGCGTTTCCCAAATTAGATATTCGCGGCCATCGCCCCGGTTGGTCAGCGGCTGATTGATAGCCAACTTCTGCGTGTTGATGAAATAGATGCGCCCGCCATCCAGCCGGGGCGCGTCGAAATGTGCGTCAATGGTGATGAGCTGGTTAACCCGGTACACCTTGTCCGACTTGCTCTCGATCTTGAGCCTGGTCTGCTCGTTGAGCTCGGGCATGTCCGACACCCACAGGATCACGGCATCGGGTTGCGGAGCCCAGTCCAGCGGCCAGGCCAACTGATCATCGGGCTCATCCAGAATGGCCTCGAACAGCGCCGTCATCATGATGGTCTTGCCGCTGCCGGTAGCCGCTGAAAAAGCCACCACATGCTGATCGGACGCCGACAAGCCTTGGCGCGCCTTCACCAGCGCCTTGCGCAAATCGTTCAGCGCATCCTTCTGAAAATCGAACAGCGTGACCTTCATGCCCGCACTCCCGGTGTTCCAGATTGACCCGCAGCGTGATCCTGATTCTTGTTGATCATGAAATTGAGCAGGTAATCGCGGTACAGCTGCACCACCTGCAAGCCAGGGTTGGCCTTGCCTGCTACCTCACGCACGTCCTGCGCCATGGTTTTGAAGGATTCGTCGGCATCGGTGACGATGAACACCTGCCTCAGACTGGGTTGGCCGGTGCGGCGCTTCAGCGTTTTCAGCAAGCGTTTCATACAGGTTTCGTCCAGCAGCACCACGAAATTACTGCCCTCCGGCGCAAACAGCACCGGCTCAGGCTCACCACGTTTCAACTCCGGCCGCGGCCCCACCGCGCCCGCTTTCAGCCATAGCAGGGGCAGAATTTCGCGGAAGGCCCGGCGCAGCGACACGCGCTCCTTCTCCAGAAAATCCAGCTTGAAATACGCCAGATTAGCGGCAAAGCCCGCGCTCATCGGGCGCGTCTCGATTTCCGGCACCAGGATTGGCCCGAGCAGTTCCACCACCTGCGCCTTCAGCGCATCGAACACCTTTTTGGCAGGCGTGACAATGTAGAAATCCGTAATGTGTTCCTGCCCGTCCAGCGCCTCCAGCCAATCTTCAGCGGCTGCCGGGTCAAACAGCACACTGGCCTTATGATCTTCCGACACGATGAACGGGCATGGCTCTTTCACCAACGTTTGCGGCAAACCGTCGATGAGCGCCACCACCTGTTTTTTCTTGGCGGGCGTTTCAAGTTGCACCGGATCGACGAAGCCGATCTGCGTGAAGCTGCGCGCCTTCTCGCGCTCCACGGTTTTGCCGGTCAGGTATTCACCCGACAGCACCGAGCCATCGTCACGCCGGCCCAGGATCGTGTACTTGCTGCGCGGCCAGGTCACCGAGCGGCAGATGCCGTGCGCCTCCCACTCGGGATATCCAGGATATGTCGCGTTGGACAGTAGTTGTTGTGAAGTGTCGTTTGGCATCTCATTATTGGTCACGAGAATGCATCTACGATTACCGGAATCCTGCTGATTAAGCAGGAATGTTGATAAAAGTGTGGTGCCAGACCCAGCGAAGAAGTCTAATATCAATGCATCTTTGTTATTCGAAAGAACGGTTCTAAGAGCATCAGCTGTCGCATACGGTGATTTCGGGTAAGAAAATGTTGTTGCACCAAGAATGTCTCTTAGGATTGTTGTTCCATATTGCCTAGCATCATGAGTTGGTACTTTCCAAGTTGTTTTTGGAATGCTGGCCTTGCTCGTTTCACCAAGTACGAGTGCTCCACTGTCCTCTTTATCTAAGATTGGAATTTCTCCGCTTGACACCTTAGTCCGATTGCCCGCTTTAACGTATTGGATAGAAAATTTCCGTAGACTTTCGTTTTTACCGTTAGGACGAATTCGAATAAATCCTTGTTCTTGAAGATTTTCCAGTGAATGGGCTTTTACTTGCCAAGTGCTCATTTCGCCTGAATCTAATACCGGCCAGACCACGGGCTTGCCCTTGATTTTCTGATCCAAATCAGGCTTCCAATTATCTAAATTTCCCAAATTTTCCCCATTGTCAATGCGATCCTTTAGTGAGGGGCCAGTTCCTACAATCTTTAGACTGATCGGATCAATGACTATGGGGTAAACCAAATTTGGGCGCTTAGAGGGCCTATCGTTTAATCCTCTGCTTCTAAAAAGCGGAAACCAGAATTGTGACGTAGAAACAGATTCAGAAAGCATGTCTGTTTGCATTGGGATGGGTTTTGCGGCTCCATAAAAGCAGAAGAATGCATACTCTTCTGCTCTTGAGAACTTACCCGGCGACATAGAACCAGCGGTATTCATTACGATGGTAACCATCTGAATATCACGCGCTCTTTTTAAAGTCTGTTTTAGCAGCAGCCCAAGGTTGTGTACCTCATGCTCATCTATAGTAATTATCAATATCCCATCTGGTTTTATTAATTTCTCGGCAATTTGAAGTCGCTTTTCCATGAAGGCCAGCCACTTGCTGTGTCGCCAGCCATCGTTGCCATCCACGTAGTCGTTGTTGTATTTCCAGTCGCGCGCGCCGGTGTTGTAGGGCGGGTCGATGTAGATGCAGTCCACCTGTCCGGCATACAGGTAGTCCAGCAATTGCAGCGCGTGGTAGTTGTCGGCCTCGATCAGCGTGTGCCAGGGTGCGTCCGCGGGGCCATTGGCCACCGTATCCACCGGCACCAGGGCCGGAAAGATCGGCTCGCCAAATTCACGCACCACCAGCAACTCAGCCACCGTGAATTGCACCGGCTCGACCGCAGCGCGAGTGGGTTCGCTGGGGTGCGCCTCGTTGCTGGGCTTGATGCAGGTGGCCATGCCCGCATGCAGCGACTTCACTTGCCACACATCTTTAAGCGCACCCTGACGGCGACAAACCAGATCGCCCTTGCGCGGCTTGGCGCCGTGCAGTGGCAGCAACTCGGGCAGATGGTCTTCAAACACCAGGCCGAATTTTTTGTCTTTAGCGGCATTGGCCCACTCGGCAGTCAACCGCTCGCGCAGGCGCGGGTCGCTGATTTGGGCGATCAGGTCATGGATGGCAGACAAGCATTCCTCCTTTTTTCCTGCAATGATCCTGTAATTAAGTCTCACATGGCCATGGAGGATTTAATCAGAGGATATTTAGAAACGGAATGAGGCTTTTTAAATTGGTGGGCCGTGTTGGACTTGAACCAACGACCAAAGGATTATGAGTCCTCTGCTCTAACCAACTGAGCTAACGGCCCGATGCCGAAACAATGGGCATTACAATATTTTTGCTATTACTATCGTCTATCGAGGGTGGCATTATAGCCGAGCAAGGGGAAAAAGCGCCCCGATAAGGTGTCGGTGAAATTATGCTTGCCGCAAATACCGATACGCCAATTTTTAATCAGCCTTGCAGTAAAGCGATTTCTGCCTTGGCCAGCGCCTCGGGCGTACCCATGAGTATCAATATGTCGGCAGCTTCAACAACGGTTTCAATTGCGGGATTGGTATCGCGCACACCTTTTCTCCTGAGTGCAGTCAGGCGTGTTCCGAGCTTATCCAGCTCTAGTTCCGCAATTGTCTTGCCGACGGCTGCCGCGCCTTTATCGATCAATAACGAATGCAGGCGTGGTTGCTGCAGGTCATGCGCTAGTTCTTCGGTATCGGTGGCGCCGCGAAAAAAGCCGCGCATCAATTCGTACCGCTCGCCACGGATTGAACGCAGGCGCGCCAATACACGTGCCAGCGGCACCCCGAGCAGCAGCATGGTCTGGGTCGCCAGCATCAATGACCCTTCGACCACTTCGGCAACAATCTCGGCGGCGCCAGCTGCCTTGAGTTTTTCCACATCCATTTCGTCAAAAGTACGCACAATTACCGGCAGCTCGGGGCGCAGTTCGCGGACGTGAGAAAGTATGGTCATGGCGGCATGCGTATCGGCGAAACTCACGACCACTGCAGAAGCGCGGGGCAGACCGGCGGCAGTCAGCACTTCGCGCCGCCCGGCATCGCCAAATACCACGGAGTCGCCGGCGGCCGCAGCCTGTTTGACTCGCATCGGGTCGGAATCCAGGGCGATGATGGCGATTTTTTCATTTTCCAGAAAACGCGCCAAACTTTGTCCGGAGCGGCCATAGCCGCAAATGATGACATGCCCGCGTATGCTCATGCTTTTCATTGCCAGTTGATGCAATTGCAGCGCACGGTTTTCCCATTCGCTGGCAATAAAGTGCATGACTATTTTTTCGCTTTTTTGCAACAAAATGGGAGTAAGCAGCATGGAAATCAGCATGGCGGCCAGCACGACCTGCAAGGTGTCATGAGGCAGGGCGTTGATTTTTCCAGCGAGCGACAGCAATACGAAGCCAAACTCGCCAGCCGGGGCCAGTGCCAGTGCACAGCGTAGCGATATGCCTTTGTCGTTGCGAAACAGGCGGGAGAGGATGAATACGATGACGAATTTGAGTGTCAACAGGGCCAACAGAATCAACAGCACAATCAACAATTTCTGGCCGATGACCGAAAAATTCAACAGCATGCCGATGGTGACAAAAAACAACCCCAGCAGCACATCGCGGAAAGGCTTGATGTAGTCTTCAACCTGATACCGGTATTCTGTTTCGGAAATGAGAATACCCGCAAGGAATGCGCCGAGGGGCAACGATAGGCCGGCCAGCTCGGTGATCCAAGCCAGCCCCAGCGTGACCAGCAGTACCGCGAGGACAAATAATTCAGATGATTTTTGCTGGGCGACCAAGTGAAACAAGGGGCGCATGATGCGTTGCCCAAGGGCAAGAATGAGAAAAAGCACGACTCCAGCCTTAAGTAGGGCGATAGCCACAGCCGTCGCCAATTCTTCAGCGGGTAGCGTTAACGCCGGAACCAGCACCAGGAGAGGTACCACGGCAATATCCTGAAACAGCAGCACCCCCATGATCTGTTTACCATGGGCCGATTGCAGCTGCACCTGCTCGGCGAGGATTTTGGAGATGATGGCCGTGGAGGACATGGCGACGATACCACCCAGAATGAATCCGGACTGCCAGGATTGCCCTACCCATACCGTTATACCCAAAACGGCCAGTATGGTTACGATGACCTGAGCGCCACCGAAGCCCAATACTGTCCGACGCATGGCGATCAATTGCGGCAGCGAAAACTCCAGGCCGATTGAAAACATGAGGAACACCACGCCAAATTCGGCCAGATAGCGCGTGTCAGAAGAATCCGGGGCGAGACCGAGTGCGTGCGGGCCGATGAGGGCGCCAGCCAGCAGATAACCCAGAATGGCCGGCATATGCATGCGCCGAAACAGGATAATGATGACAACGGCCAATGCAAGCAGGATTACGGCAAGGGAAAGCGAGTTGTGCAAAGAGAACCTCGTTTTTGTCTGGTTGAAACTGAATTTGGGAACATCTGAATCCAGATGAGCGCGCGGTCATGCGGAAATTATTCTTTTTCCAAATCAAAAATGACACGAAGGCGAGCCGCAGACAGGTTAAGTAATACGGCAAGGTGAAGCCGACAAAGTCAGTTTTGATTTGGAAAAAGAATTATTCAGAGGTTCCTTTACAATGACGACATGGGAAGTCTATTACAACCGCGTTCCGTTGCGAATACCGCCCGCACATTGACACTCGCACGTGAAACGCTGCATATCGAGGCCGATGCAGTCAAAAATCTTGCCGCCAAGCTGGGTGAGAGCTTTGTGGCGGCGCATGGCTTGCTTTACGACGTGACCGAACATAAAGGCAGGGTGGTGGTCACCGGCATGGGCAAGAGTGGGCATATTGGGGGCAAAATCGCCTCGACGCTGGCTTCCACGGGAACCCCCGCTTTTTTCATGCACCCTGGCGAAGCAAGCCACGGTGATTTGGGAATGATTACTGCTGACGATGTGGTGCTTGCGTTGTCGAATTCGGGCGAAAGCGCTGAATTGATCGCGATTCTTCCCGTGTTGAAGCGGCGCGGTACACGCATTATTGCGCTGACTGGCAACCCCAATTCCACACTGGCGCGCGAAGCCGATGTGCACCTCGATGTGGGGGTAGAAAAAGAAGCCTGCCCGCTTAATCTGGCGCCTACGGCCAGCACGACGGCTGCACTCGCCATGGGGGATGCGCTGGCGGTAACGTTGCTCGACGCACGCGGTTTTCGCGAAGCGGACTTTGCCGTTCATCACCCCGGGGGGGCGCTGGGCCGCCGCTTGCTGGTTCATGTTAGCGATGTCATGGTTACCGGCGAGCGCATTCCAAAAGTTGGCACACAAGCCTTGCTGGCTGATGCGATTCTGGAAATGTCCCGCAAAGGTTTAGGGATGACCGCGATCGTCGATACCGATGAGCATTTGCTGGGTGTATTCAGTGATGGCGACCTGCGGCGAGCCTTAAGCGCGATTGAAAATGTGAAGGCAACGCGAGTCGCCGATTTGATGACCCGTACCCCCAAAACGATTGCCCCGGATAAACTTGCGGCCGAGGCCGCCGCCCTCATCCAACGCTACAAGATTGGTTCCAGCGGACTATTGGTGGTCGATGAAAACGGTAAATTGGTTGGCGCAGTCCATGTTCTCGATTTGATGCGCATGGGGGTTCTGTGATCAGGTTGACTGATGAGATCGTAGTTCGCCTGCGCAAGATCAAGCTGGCGATATTCGATGCTGATGGCGTATTGACCGATGGCACGCTTTATTACGGGCCTGCTGGCGAAGAACTCAAGGCATTTAATACGCTGGATGGACAGGGCTTGAAAATGCTGCAACAAAGTGGGATTGAGTTAGCCATCATTTCCGGCCGTTCCTCGCGCGCGCTAGCAAGACGCGCGGCAGAGCAAGAGATACTTTTGTTTCAGGGGGTACAGGATAAGGGCAAGGTTTTTCATGAATTATTAGCCAACTTTTCTCTGGAAACTGAACAATCGGCTTGCATCGGCGACGATGTCATCGATTTGCCGATATTGATTCGCTGTGGCTTTGCAGCAACCGTTCCGCATGCGCCCGATTTCGTCCAGCAGCGGGTGCATTACATTACCCAAGCCGCAGGCGGGCATGGGGCAGTGCGCGAATTTTGCGAAATAATTTTACGTGCCCAAGGCAAGTTCGACGCAATGATGGAAGGATATCTACGCTGATGTTGTACATCAAATCTTTTCATATCATTTTCATGGTGGCCTGGTTTGCCGGGTTGTTTTATTTGCCGCGTTTGTTTGTCTATCACGCCATGGCAACAGACCAGATCAGTATCGACCGCTTCAAGATTATGGAACGCAAACTCTATTTTGGCATCATGACCCCGTGCATGCTGCTGACCCTGCTTTTGGGCGTATGGTTATGGCTGGGCTATGGTATTGGCGGCGGCTGGATGCACGCCAAACTGGCGCTGGTTGTCGTTCTGATCATTCAACATTTTTATTTGGGCAAGTTGATGCTTGATTTCAAGCATGCGCGTAATCGCCACAGCCATGTTTTCTACCGCTGGTTAAACGAAATTCCGACCTTGCCGGTATTGATTGCCATCGTTATTCTGGTCGTCGTCAAGCCCTTCTGATGGAGCGTTTTTTCGCGCCTTGCCCACGCGGCCTGGCCGCTGTTTTGGCGGATGAGTTGGACGCCATTTGCGCTGCCCATATCAAGCCCCATGAAGCAGGGGTGAGCTTCGAAGCAACACTACAGCTTGCCTATCGCGCCAATCTTTATTCCCGGATTGCCAGCCGTATTCTTTGGCAGGTTGCGCATTTTTCGTATCGACAGGAAGAAGACATATATCGGGCCGCACTGGCTTTGCCGTGGCCGGAGTGGTTTGAAACCCGTTACACCATCAAGGTCGAAGTCAATGCGCAACGTTGCCCATTAAAGAGTCTCGACTTTATTACCTTGCGCATCAAGGATGCAATTTGCGACAAGTTCCGGGCGCAAACAGGTGGCCGACCTTCAGTAGCGACACAGGAACCCGATGTGCGCATTCATGCTTTTCTCGACGCAACCCATGCCACACTGTATCTCGATCTGTCCGGTGAGCCGTTGTTTAAACGCGGTTCACGTGAACATAAAGGCGTTGCGCCGCTGAAAAAAAATCTGGCTGCCGGCATTCTTTATCTCAGTGGATGGAAGCCGGGTACGCCCTTGCTGGATCCCATGTGTGGCAGCGGCACCTTCCTGATTGAAGCTGCGCAGATAGCGCTTGAAATCGCTCCGGGCATGGGGCGACATTTTGCATTCATGAACCTGAAAAATTTTGATTCGCGCGCTTGGGAAAATTTGCTGGCTGAGGCAAAAGCCAGACAACAGCCCGCCCGTTCCCTGCCTATTTATGGCTCCGATTTGTATGGTTATGCGCTCAAGGACGCACAGGAAAATCTGGCCGCAAATGGGTTGGCCGATTGTGTTTTTCTCAAGCAGGCCAATATTCTGGAAATTTCCGCGCCCGAATCCACGGGGACACTGGTCACCAATCCACCCTATGGCGTGCGGCTGGGTGAAAGCGAATCGCTAGCCGATTTCTATCCAAAATTGGGGCATGTACTCAAGCAAAAATTTGCCGGCTGGAACACGTATTTTTTTTCCGGCGATACGATGTTGCCCAAATTGATCCGTTTAACGGCTTCGAAGAAGACACCTTTATTCAACGGCAAGCTCGAATGTCGACTGTATGAATACCGGATGGTTGCAGGCAGCAACCGGCGGTGAAAAAATTTCTCAGCGACAGCTTTGTGAATAGAAAAATTCTTGCCATAGCATAACCTCGATCAACTTGATTCACGCTGGCCAGTGCCAGGAAGGTTGATCAACCATGCGCTGGCCCTTTATGAGGGACTGCCCCCTGTTTTTTTCAAGTTCGATCACAGCACAGCCTTGATGTTTTCGTAACGGTTCGATCAACTGCGCTGCATGCGACACGACCCATACCTGGGTTTGGGCAGAAGCCGAGACAATCAAACGCGCCAATGCGGGCAACAAATCGGGATGCAAGCTGGTTTCCGGCTCATTCAGCACCATCAAGGAAGGCGGGCGCGGGGATAACAGTACGGCCACCCATAATAAATAGCGCAATGTTCCGTCGGACAGCTCTGTACCCGTGAGTGGACGCAAGAGTCCGCGCTGGTGAAAAAGCAGCATAAAACGGTTATTGCTTTGCGCAATTTCAACATGCGCTCCCGGAAAAGCATCAGCTACTGTCTGATCCAATGCCGGTGCATCACCAATTTCGCGAATAGTCTGCAACGCAGCGGCCAAATCATGTCCATCGTGATGCAATACTGGGGTGCGTGTTCCCAATTGCGGCAAGCGGGCTGGGGCCTCGCGGTCAGAGCGAAAATGGTCGTAAAAGCGCCAGCTGCGAATCCATTCGCGAACCTTGAAAATTTCGGGTGTTGCATCAGGATCAGCCAGCATGCTGAAAATGCTGTCGAATGCACCCATGCGGACATCCAGCATTTTCCAGCTTCTGCTTGTGCGCACCTTGATCAATGGCCCATTGCGATCCACCAGTGCGCTGGCTGGTCGATACGCTGCCCCTGCCCAGATGCACTCACGTTTTATTTCCGGGTCAAGCGAAAAGGCCGACTGTGATGGTATGGGTAAGCCAAGGGAAATTGCATAACCAAAATCTTCTCCTGCAAAACCTAACTGCAAGCGTTTGGGCGAATTTCTCATGCTTGTTTGTACGGGCGCGTCACCTTCCTGCATATGTCGGGAAACATTTTCCGGGCCGGCCCAATATGTAGAATCTAATCCTCCCTCATACGCCAGCGCGTTAACCACCCCACCTTGTGCCGTTTCGGCCAATAAACGCAGCGCACGGTAAAAATTCGATTTGCCGCTGCCATTCGGCCCAGTGATAAGGTTTAACTGCCGGAGCGGGACGATCAGCTCGAGTAGTGAACGATAGTTGTTGATGGCGAGTGTTTGTAGCATGATTCACCTCGATCAAAAATGGCCTGTGTTCGCCATTTTGACCGCTATTTCATATCGTGGTTAATCGCCTCGGTATTTAAATGCACGCCTAAACCCGTTCTCCAATGCCTCTGCCACAGTTGAGCAGTACTTTTCACCACGTGTTATATCAATTGTCGTGCGATCGTATTGCTGATCAAAAGGCAAATGAAAAATCTTTGTTTCATCTCTATGCGAAACATTACATTTAATACAAGGATAATTTTGAAAAAGAAAATTTTCATCTATTTTAATCCCTAGTATTTTTGCAAATTCCTTTGCTCTTGCTGTTATTAGTGCGCTGGTGATGAAATGTGCCTGACTTTTTTGGGCGGGATTATCGTGCTGATATGCGATTAAAGTACCATGTAGTTGAAAGATATGTTTCTCGTGAATCTGTTTTTCACGTGCCCAGTTTTTGCATTGAACAATCCATACCTCGTTTCCTTTAGAACAGATAAGATCACGACCTAAATCATCAAACCCCTTTGCGATTCCATGGTAATGAACGGAGTATCCTTTTTGTTCATAAAGATACCCAATATAGCGTTCGTAGTCTCTTCCAATTTCCCACTTTGTTTTACGGCTTCGCCAGTATCTATCTAGTGCTAGTTGAAGACGTTGGATTTCTGAATATGAGTCCCATTCTCCTACAGGTATCCAGTGCTTTGCAGGATCATCTTCAGAATTTCCAGCATCCAATTCTCCAGATTTAATTCTAATTAATTCATCCGGTATAGCAGGGTCCTTTAGCTCCAAAAGCCAGGGAAATAAATTTTCATAAAAAAGAAGCTGATAGCGCAGAACACGAGCCTCCTTTTCTGCGACACGTCTTGATTGATTTGCTTCACGAACTTTTTCTCCAGATGCAGGGGCTGCACGCTTACCATGTCGTTTAGAACTAATTTCTTCTGCATATTTTTCATCAACAAGCTCATAGAATTCGTCATAAGCCTTAGCCAGCCACGGAAATCCTGTTGCTTTTTCTTTTTGTAAACATTCAATCGCTTGCTGCTGTCTAGCGATTTTTAATTCAGCTTCCTGAGTTTTTGTTTGAACTGCTTGTTGTTGCTTAGAAATTGTTATTTCCCTAGCTTGAAGCACTGCTTCAGCTTTATCGATCTCGCCATACCTATTCTTAAGTTCAATATACTTACTGGCATGGTCAAGTTTTACTAACAACCAAGGTATACCAAAAAATATTATGCCTAATAAAATCAGGCCAAAAAATCCTTCCATATTGTCTGCTTAATGTGCCTCGTCCCAATTATTCCCAATACCCGGTTCAGCCACGAGCGGTACTTGCAGTTTGGCGACGCCACTCATGAGTTCGGGCACTTTGGCTTGTACAAGCGCCAGTTCTGATTCCGGTACTTCCAGCACCAGTTCGTCGTGCACCTGCATAATCATACGGGTGCTCAGCCGTTCTTTGTCCAGCCAGCCTTGCACGGCAATCATGGCGAGCTTGATCAGGTCTGCTGCCGTGCCCTGCATCGGCGCATTGATGGCGGCGCGTTCTGCTCCTTGACGCCGCGCTTGATTGCCTGAACGAATGTCAGGCAACCAGAGACGGCGGCCGAATACCGTTTCGACATAACCGCGTTCGTGCGCTTCGGCGCGGGTGCGTTTCATGTATTCGGCCACCCCCGGATAACGCGCAAAATATTTGTCGATGTAGCTGGCGGCAGCGGCGCGCTCGATGCCCAAATTGCTGGCCAGTCCAAAAGCACTCATGCCGTAAATCAGGCCAAAGTTGATGACCTTGGCGTAACGCCGCTGCTCGCTGCTGACGAGATCGCGGGTCACGCCGAATACCTCTGCCGCAGTGGCGCGATGAATATCCTCGCCTTGTGCAAACGCATCGAGCAGCCCTTTGTCGCCGGAGAGGTGCGCCATGATGCGTAGCTCGATCTGCGAATAATCTGCGGAAAGGATTTTGCTGCCGGGCGGCGCGATGAAAGCCTCACGAATCCGCCGGCCCTCGGCGGTTTTGACCGGAATATTTTGCAAATTGGGATCGTTCGAGGAGAGCCTGCCGGTCACCGCGATGGCCTGACCGTAATTGGTATGAACACGACCCGTGCGCGGGTTCACCATTTTCGGCAATTTATCGGTATAGGTACTCTTGAGCTTGGCGACACTGCGATAGTCGAGGATTATTTTGGGTAGCGGGTGATCCTCGGCCAGTCTTTCCAGTGTCTCTTCGTCGGTCGAGGGTGCGCCGCCCGGGGTTTTTTTGAAAGGCTTGATCCCCTTTTTATCGAAGAGAATTTCCGCCAGTTGTTTCGGCGAACCGAGGTTGAAAGGCTGGCCGGCTTCCTCATGCGCCCGGGCTTCCAGCGCCAGCATTTTTTGCCCGAGTTCCGCGCTTTGCTTTTCCAGTAATTGGGCATCGATCAGTACGCCGTTGCGTTCCATGACCAGCAGCACTGCGCTGGTCGGCATTTCGATTTCCTGATAAACGTACTTCAATTTTTCATCGGCGGCGATTTGCGGGTAAAGCGCGCCATGCAGCTGCAAGGTCACATCGGAATCTTCCGCCGAATAGGCCGTGGCGGTTTCGATCGAAACCTGATCGAAGCCAATTTTCGATGCGCCTTTACCGGCTACGTCTTCATACAAAATGGTCTTGGCGCCCAGATGCCGGGCAGCCAGCGAATCCATATCGTGGCGCTGATGCGATTCGAGCACATAACTTTGCAGCAGTGTATCGTGCACATAGCCTTTTACGTTTATGCCGTGGTTGGCGAAAACGTGCAAATCGTACTTGGCGTTCTGCCCCAGCTTCTTTTTGTTTTCGTCCTCCAGCCACGGTTTCAGTTTTGCGAGGGTACGATCGAAATCGAGTTGATCGGGCGCACCCGGGTAGGTATGCCGCAGCGGCAGGTAGGCGGCGTGCCCGGCTTCGCAGGCGAACGACAGACCGACAATCTGCGCCTGCATCTGGTCGAGACTGGTGGTTTCGGTATCGACGCAAATAAGGCCGGCATTATCGATTCTGGCGAGCCAGGCATCGAGTTGGGCTTCAGTCAGCAAGGTTTCGTATTGGCGGGTATCGACGAATGCAACCTGCTGGGTGGCAGGCTGGCCGGACGACCAGCGAGTTGCGTCGGTGTCCTTCGCGGCCTGCTTATGCGGCTGCGATTCTTCACTGGCACTTAGCCCGATATTGGCGGCCGGAGATGCTGCATTACCGTGCAACGCGGCACGCATGCCTTTGAAGCCGAATCCCTCGTACAACCGATCGAGCGTGGCAATATCCGGCTGTTTATGATCGATGGTATCGAAATCGAAAGGCAGGGGTACATCGCATTTCACGGTGACCAGTGCACGCCCGGTGGGCAGCCAATCCAGCGCCTTGCGCAGATTGTCGCCGACGGCACCCTTGATGGTGCTGGCGTTGGCGATCACGCCGTCGAGCGAGCCGTATTCGGCGAGCCATTTCGCGGCGGTTTTGGGCCCCACTTTTTCCACCCCGGGGACGTTGTCAACGCTGTCCCCCATCAACGTCAGGTAATCGATGATGCGATCGGGTGGCACGCCAAACTTTTGTTTTACACCTTCAGCATCCAGCTTTTCGTTGGACATGGTGTTGTACCAGATCACGCCGCTATCGACCAATTGCGCCAGATCCTTGTCGCCAGTGGAAATGATTGTTTGCACACCGCGCGCCGTGGCTTGTTTGGCGAGTGTGCCGATCACATCGTCAGCCTCCACGCCTTCGACGACCACGCAAGGCCAACCCAGCGCCTCGATGGTTTCGCGCAGGGGGCCAAGCTGGGCCACCAGGTCTTCAGGCATGGCGCTGCGGTTGGCTTTGTAATCGCTGTAAAGGGCATCGCGAAAGGTTTTGCCCTTTGGGTCGAAGACGCACGCGCTATAATCGGCCGGATATTCGTCACGAAGACGTTTAAGCATGCTGACCACACCGAAAATTGCGCCGGTGGGTTGGCCCGCCGGGGAGCGTAAATCCGGCAGAGCATAAAATGCGCGATAAAAAAAACTTGAAATATCGACGAGCAGTAGGCGTTTTTGTTCGTTCATAGACGCATAGGAGAAGAGAAAATAATGTCCTCGAAATTACCGAAGCGGTCGGATCCCGAACTTCAACACCAATCGCTGACCGCGGCCCGCGAATCGTGGTGGATGTTCAACATTATCGCAGAGATGGTCACGGCGACCGAGAAGCTTTCTGCAGTGACGCCAGGGGTTGCCATTTTCGGCAGCGCCCGCCTCAAGGCGGGCACGCCGTATTACGAATTAACGGAAACCGTGGCGCGCAAACTCTCTGACGCCGGCTTTTCAGTGATTTCCGGCGGCGGCCCGGGGCTGATGGAAGCCGCCAACAAGGGCGCCATTGGCGGGAAAAGCCCGAGCGTGGGTCTCAATATCATGTTGCCCTTCGAACAAAGCGGCAACGGCTATCAAGATATTTCGCAATCGTTCCAGCACTTTTTTGCGCGCAAGGTCATGTTTGTGAAGCACGCCGCGGCTTATGTGGTCATGCCCGGCGGATTTGGCACGCTGGATGAACTCTCCGAGGCGCTAACCTTGATTCAGACCGGCAAGATCAGGCCGATCCCCATCATCCTCATGGGCCGCGAATTCTGGGCGGGCCTGATCGATTGGATCAGTACCACACTGGTACAAGAAAAGGTGATCAGTCCGCAGGACGTCCATCTCTTTAAATTGATCGACGATCCCCAGCAAGTGGTGGATGCCATTTTCGATCATTATGCTACGCGTGGTTTCACGCCCAGTGCGGACGAACGCGCGCTTGAAATGGCGTTGTAATGGTTTGACTGAACATTAAACCTAGTCCGCCTAAAATGATAAATTTCTGTAAGTTTATTTAACGGTATATAAATGAGACCTCAACAAGCTAAGTACCTAATAATTTGGCTGGCTATCATGGCAAGCATTGTTGTTGCGCTATCTCTGTTCGCTAGTGTTCCATATATCTATACTATTTGCGGTATTTCAGCTTGGATTGCATTTGGCCATTTGATTACGTTAGACGACGATGCGCCAGGAGGGTGGAGCAATCAGGAGAATTCAAAGTCAATCTGGCGTAGATCTTTGGCAGAACTTCTAATCAAGTTTGCGGTTTTCGTTGGGCTTATCACAATGGCCTTTGCGTTTCCAACACTCAATCAAATTGGTGCATAGTTTATAGCTTTGTATAATTCATCTCTCGAAAGATATTCTCTCGGTCGGGGCACGCCCCAACAGCGGCGCGCCCTTAGCCCCACTTATTAAAAGTCAGATGCGCGTTCCGCTTACATCGCCGTTTCTCCCAAATTATGTCTGGGCTATCCTGGTTGTGTACTTCATAGCTAGCCTCACCCACTTCGTCCACAACGCTGAGTTCATCGCGTTCTATCCAAACATGCCCGGATGGCTCACCCGGGAGAAGGTCTACCTTGCCTGGCTTGCTGTATCTAGCCTTGGAGTCGCTGGCGTGCTGGCGCTTAGGCTAGGCTGGTGCGCACTTGGCGTGGTATTACTTGCCGCATATGGCCTAGTGGGCATTGATGGTTTGGCTCACTACACGCTCGCGTTGTGCTCTGAGCACACTCTTGCGACGAACTTGACCATCTGGTTTGAAGTCGTCTCAGGAACCACGCTTGCGATTGCCGCTACCGCTCTGCTGAGAAAAAAGTGGCCGGCTCGTGGTCAAACAAAGGCTGATGCCTAATCCTAGGTGCAGCTTTCTCCGAACGAGAAATTCCTGTTATGCGTTTTTGGTGGAACTGAAACAGAGATTCCTGAATGAAAAACATCATCATAAAAAATCTTAAATTTATAGGTCAATTGTTATTTGTATTCCTTATGAGTACTGTAATATGGGGCTTCGGCAAAGTTATTTGGTACAAATCGCATCCAGCTTAGTACAGGCCCGTATATTCACCAATAAAACGGAGTTGGAAATTATTGCGCTACTGGGCAACCCTCAGAATCATCCTGCCATTCCTGGCGCGGCCTACTGGCTGGTTGATGAAAAAAGCGAGGGGAAATTTTCGCGCCTTGACGGGCCGGGCAGCAAGGCCAATCTGCCCATGTGGAAATTAATCGAGTGGTGATGCATCAGCGCAGGCGTCGCTAGTTTTTTCATTGGCGTAACGGCGTGTTTTTTCTTCCTCTTCTTCCTCGCCCGCTCATTTTTCACCGCGGAAGGCCCCCCCGGCCCAACGGCTATATCCTGATTCTGCTCATCCTTGTTATTGTTGCGGGTGCAGGTGTACTGCTGGTTACGCAGCTGGGTGCGGGGCTGGCGAAAACTGAACGCTTCGCTGCCCAGTCGAAAAATAATGCAGAGCGCCTGGCGGCTGCCAAGGCGGCGTTGCTGGGGTACGTTTTGCGTTCGGATGCCTTGAACCTAAGTCGCCCCGGTTATCTCCCCGTGCCCGACTCACTGGACAACAGTGTCTACAACGGCAAATCAGAAACCAAATGTCTTGATGGCAGCAAATCTAATGGCTTGCCAGGAATTGGCAACAATTCGCCAAACAAGCATTGCCTAGGCAAATTTCCCTGGCAGGATCTCGCACTGGATATGGGCAGCAATCCTGCAGAAGACCCGAACGGCGTTGTGCCGTGGCTGGCGGTGTCGAATAATTTGGTGTCTATCGACAACTGTGTCGAAAAATTCAACTCAGACTTGTTGAATCGTACGTACACAAATTACACATGCCCTTCCGCGACCGCACTGCCACACCCCTGGCTGACTGTACGCGACAGCGACGGTAACGTACTTTCCAGCGAAGTAGCGGTGGTATTAATCATGCCCGGCCCACCGCTTACCACTGAAACGCGTACGCAATCCCGTACTCCAGCCGCCCCTGGCCACCCGATCGATTACCTCGATTCAATCCGTTTGCCGCTGGGCTGTACCGGAGGCTGCACCACTTACGACAACGCTGGGCTGAATAATGTCTATGTGCAAATCCCCCCTGGTACGGTCTATCCGGCCAATGCGGCAAATGTCGCGCTGCGTGGTCAGGTTATTCCGTTCAACGACACACTGATTTACCTTACTAAAGACGAAGTTATGCAGGCCGTGGAAAAACGCGTTGTGAATGAAATGGCAGCGGCTTTAAAAACATTTAAAGCCAGTCGCGGCGTTTATCCCTGGATGAACAATTTCTCTTTGGCGCCACAAACGGATTCGACTACGTTGATTTCCACGCAAAATATTATCTTTGGTGCCTTCCCATTTATGGGATATAGCAGCGGACCCTCCGGCCAGTCCTCAAGTTTTCGCACCGATTTCGGCTGGAGTATCAGCGGGGCAACCGAAATTGTCGGTACTGGCCCATCGCCTTCAACGTCATTGTGCGTGCGGGTGCAAACCTCACCCTCAAGATGGATGCGCAATTCACTGGCAGGAACCATGGCAGCATTCACCACGGGAACCGCCACCGAAGCTGGGGGAACTTGTGCTTGGAAGGGAACAAATACTGCGGCGTGCAATTTTTCCAGCAGTACCAGCCTTTCCAAAACCTTTAATCTGTATTCCAATGAAAATCGCTGTATCAACCAAACGGCTATCGCTGGAACCGCTACCTATACCGTGAACCGTCAACTGACAGTGGTCATCGATGCAGTCTGTTCCACCACACCAGTCATCGATTACTCCGTGACAACCCCAATACCCAGATTGACCTGGCAGTGCAATTCGGTGCCCGGCGTGACGGATTTAGTTAGGGTTGTCGATAGCCGCGCCTCCGATAATCTGCAACTGGGGAAAATCTGGACAGCAGGCATCCATAAACCAGTCACCCTTAGCGGGATGCGAACACTGCCACTTATGCCATACTGGTTTTACAGCGAGGACTGGTACAAATCGGCATTTGCCGCCATAGCACCGGCATCGGCGCCTGTTTTGCCATCCCCCAACCCTTGCAGCGCAAAGACCACACTCACTGTCGGCGCAGCGACAAACATCGAAGCGCTCGCCATTCTGGCCGGCAAAGACCTGCAATCCCCCGTCGTTTCGCGGCCCAATACCGTATTGACCAATTATCTGGAAGCACCCAATGTGAGCGGCGGAACCACCTGCAGCTTTGCGCCCGTTACCATAGCCCCTTCCACCACGTACAATGATCGCCTCGCCATTCCTGTTCCATGAAATTAGTGCTTCCCTTTTCTTCCGCGCGCGGTTTTTCCCTGATCGAAATGGCAGTGGTGATATTGGTAATAACCATCCTGCTGGCGATCGTTGCCGTTCCGTTGACGACTCAGGTAGAAAGCCGGCGTATCGATGAAACGCAAAAAAAACTCGAGGTGATCCGCGAGGCGCTGTATGGCTTTGCGCTAACGAGAGGGCGATTGCCGCGCCCGGCCAGTTCAGCCACAAATGGAAATGAAAACCCCAATCCCTGCACCACCAACGCTACGTGTACCGGCTTCATCCCCTGGATAACGCTGGGTATAGACCGTGCCGACGCTTGGGGCAATATTTACCGTTATTCGGTTACGCCTGAATTCAGTGCGGCTGTACCGGGCGGCGCCAATGCAGCGTTTGCCCTCACCGCGACAGGCAAAAATGTCATCCGCACCCGCGATGCGGCGGGTATTGAGGTAACACTGGCCGATCAGGTACCGGCCGTGCTGTGGTCGCATGGCCCACAAAATCATGGTACTGACGCACTCACCGCCAATGCCCGGCCGAGCCCCTCGCTCACCAACACTGACGAGCAGCGCAATAACACATTAATGGTGGATGCGACGCCCTGTACACTGGCGGGGATCTGCGTGGTCAGCCGTAACCCCAGCACCAATACGACGCAAACCGGCGGGGAATTTGATGACATGGTCGTCTGGCTTTCCACTAATATCCTTTTCTCGCGCATGGTCCAAGCCGGAAAATTGCCGTGAGCGTCTTTACCCCCGTGAGTCTTGACCAAGCGCGCGCCTTTATCGCGGGGTATACCATCGGCGACATCATCGACTTTCAGAACATCGCTGCCGGTGTCGAGAACTCGAATTTCTTCGTTACCACCACGCAGGCGCGCTATGTATTGACGATCTTCGAAAAAATTCCGCCTGCTGATCTGGATTTTTACATGGGCCTGATGCACCATCTTGCGGAACGCGGCGTGGCCTGCCCGATGCCGGTTGCCGACCTTGCCGGCACGGTATTGCACACCCTGCATGGCAAGCCTGCGGCGCTGGTCACACGCCTGCCCGGCAACGACATCGCTCACCCTGCTGCCCACGATTGCAGGCTGGTGGGAGAAGCACTGGCGCAATTGCATGAAGCCGGAAAAGATTTTTCATTATCCATGCCGAACTGGCGCGGGCCGGCGTGGTGGGGCCGTTATGCCGCCGCATTGATGCCGCATCTTCCCGCCGATCAGGCGGCGCTACTAAAGACCGAACTGATGCATCAGCAGCAATTTGATGCACTTGGATTGCCGCGCGGAATCATTCACGGCGATTTATTTCGCGACAATATCCTATGGCGCACGGATGGAGCAGAACATCAGCCACAGATGATCGATTTCTACTTTGCCTGCAACGAGCAACTTTTATTCGATGTCGCTGTGACGGTAAACGACTGGTGCCTCGACTTTTCTGCCTACCCGGCGGCATGCCTCAATACAACGAACGCGCGCGCGCTGTTGGAGGGTTATCAAAATGTGCGCAAATTCAATGTCGTCGAGCGCGCCGCCTGGCCGCAAATACTGCGAGCTGCGGCGCTTCGCACCTGGCTGGGCCGCCTCGGGTACCATTACTTCCCGCGAGATTCCGAACTGACGCATCCCAAAGACCACCCTTTCAGCGAGCGGCTGTTGCGACATCATGTTGAACATGAAGCCGCCAATCGCGCGTTGATTTCATAGCCCTCATTTCATGGATTTCATTTATGCACGTTATCGATGTTCCCGCCTCACAAGGACTGTTATGGATCAAACAGGCCTGGGCAATCTTTGTCCGCCACCCAGCAATATGGATTGCTCTGCTTTCTGGCTGGCTTTTAATTACGCTCACTCTTTTTCTCATCCCATTGGCCGGGCCCGCATTGGCAACCATGTTGCAGCCGGTATTTTTCGGCGGTTTGATGCTGGCGGCACGCGATCAGGATCTTGGCCGGCCGGTCGCGATTGCGCATTTGTTCGCGGGCTTTCGCGTCAATGGCCGCGCGCTGATGAGCGTCGGGTCGATCACCTTATTGACCGAAATACTGATTCTGCTATTGATGGGAAGTTTGGGCCTGGGGGCGGATATACCACCAGCCGGTCAGGACGAGCGCGCCAATTTACAGGCGCTGCTGCAATCGCTGGACGGCAAGGAATGGATCGTTTTGCTGGGGCTGGCACTGCTCTTACTCGTCAAGGGCGTATTGTGGTTTGTGCCGCCGCTGCTGGTATTTCATCCCATGCCGGTCGGCCATGCCCTGCGCTGGAGCTTTTTCGCGTTTGTCAGCAACTTCTCGGCGCTGTTGATATTCGGCATCCTGATGATGCTTATCTATGGGGTGTCGATATTTCCGTTTGGATTGGGGCTGCTGGTAAGCATTCCTTTATTTGCGATTGGCAACTACACCAGCTTTCGCGGCTCATTCAGCGGCGATTAAGGTGCCTCTCAAAAAAATCATTTTGATAAGGTTGGCCCTGTACAATTCAGCATCGTCTTTTCCAGAATAAACCGATGCTGCCGATTTCCCCTCGCTATATCCTCGCCAGCCTTGCCTGGACGGCAACGGCGGTCTGGTCACAAACCGGACACACGCCGCCCGCCGCCGCAGCTCCCCCCACCGCCATTTCCGCTACGGCGGAAGCGATTTATCGCGATGCCAAACCGCGCCTGTTGCAGATCCGCACGCTGCTGAACAGCGCCTCACAAAAGTCTTCCACCGGATCGGGTTTTCTGGTCAGCGCCGATGGCCTCGCCATCACCAACTATCACGTGGTCTCGCAACATGCGCTGGAGCCACAGACCTATCGGATGGAATACATCTCTGCCGATGGCACGCGCGGCAATCTCAAATTGCTGGCTTTCGATGTCGTCAACGATGTCGCGCTGATCCAGCTGGATAAAGGCGGCTGGCGGTATTTTGAATTTGATCCGCGTTCCCTCGCGGGCAATCTGCCGCGCGGCGAACGGCTGTTCAGTCTCGGCAATCCACTCGATATCGGCTTTGCGGTGATGGAGGGCAATTACAGCGGGCTGGTTGAGCGTAGCTACAACGAGCGCATCCACCTTTCCGGGCCGATGAATCCGGGCATGAGCGGCGGCCCCACGCTGACGATGGAAGCGCGTATTTCCGGCGTCAACGTTGCCAAGATGGGCTGGGGCGTGGAACAGGTCAGTTTCCTGGTGCCGGCAAAATTCGCCGCCGCACTGCTTACCCGCCCACGGCTGCAACAGCCGCTCACTGCCGACGCAGTCCGCGCCGAAATCGGCAGGCAGCTGATGGATTGGCAAAATACGCTTTATAAAGCGCTGGAAAACGCCGGCTTTAACGCCACGGTCAACGGGCCCTATCTTGTGCCCGAAAGCGCAGCAGCGTGGTTTACCTGCTGGGCGCGCACCAACGCCGATGTCAAGCCGCAGCCCAAAGCGCGCGCAGATGCTTCGGATTGCAATATGCTGAACTCGCTATTTATCGACAACAACCTGGCGACAGGCAACGTCACCATTACCCGTACCCAGTATAAAAACCGGGATCTGAATCGCTTTCAATTCGCCCATTTTCTCTCGCAGGGTACGCGCACGTCATTCAGTGGCATATCCACGCGGCGTCTGACCGCCCCCGCCTGCCACGAAGATATCGTGCTGGCGGGGCAAGATGCTGGCAAGGCGCAACACCCCCGCCTCAGAGTGGTGTGGTGCGCCAGCGCTTACCGTGAATTCGAGGGGCTTTACAATATTTCGCTGATGGCGGTGACGCAGGATCGCAGCGACGAAGCTGTCGTGGCAACCTTGTCCATGAATGGGGCCAGCTACGAAAACGCTACACGCTTTGCGCAGCGCTTTCTGGCCGAATTGAAGGTAAAGCCATGAATCCCCGGGTTTTTTGGGTCGAGCTGCTCGATACATCGGGAGGGGTATTGTCGCGCCAGCGATTCGAAGCGACCGACATTACCATCGGCCGCGGCTATGGCAATCATGTCGTTATTGATGATCCGCATGTTGCGGCAGTCCATTTACGCGTCGCCCGGAATGACGACGGCGTGCTTTTTATCGAAGACCTGCAAACGGAAAATGGCGCGCTCGAGGCCGGGTGCCGCGAGCGTTTCAGCCGTTTAGCGCTGGTCGAAGAGGCCGCAATCATCATCGGTCAAACGCATTTGCGTATCCGCACATCTGCCTTTCCGGTAACGCCCGCCCTGGCTGCCCCCGCAAATCTCCCCCCACCGGCACTGGTTGGCGCCCGTGCGGCGCCAACGGCAACGATACCCGCCCGCCACGATGCAAAACTTGCCTTGTTATTAATAGTTGCGGTTATGATCTGGACGGCGTTATCGGCTTGGCTTTCGCAAACTGGCGAATCGAAAATATCCCTTTATATGCTTGTCATCGTCATTCCGGTACTGGCGCTGGGCTGGGCCGGCCTATGGGCGTTGGTTAATCGTATCGTTGCCGGGCAGGCGAATTTTTTTCGCCATCTGACCATTGCGCTAACGGTGCTGTTGCTGTCCGAGGGCATTGAAACGCTGGGGTATTTTCTCGATTACGCATTGGCATGGACGGCAATACAAAAATGGCTGCCACTGCTGCTATGGGGCTGGCTGGGGGCCACAGCCATTACCCACCTTCGAATCATTGCCCCACGCGCCTTACGTTTCGCAGCCAGTTTGGTTGGCACGCTGGCGGTAGCCGCCATGGCGGTGCAATTTTTGTTGCGCGCCGAAGACGAGCGCGAGTTTTCGAAGAGTGTTTCCACCAAGCTGTTGCCGCCGTTTCTCATCCTGAAATCTCCCGTATCAACAGATGCTTTTTTTCATTCTGCGCAGGCGTTAAAGCCGGATTTGGATGAGGCACGCAAAAAAGAACCACCAGGGAGCGACTCTGACTGATCTTGACGGACGCAGTAGATTTCTTTCGAAACTTGCTGCGCTTGACATAACGGCGTTGCACAGTGGCTCAAAATCCTCATTTACTGCCTTGTAAACTCCGGTTTTTCGCCCCATGCGCTTGTCTTCGCTCGCCACAGTTTCGAAAGAAGTCTAGTGTTGCGAAGACCTATGGGTGTGGCAGGCATTTTAAAAATGCAGATATAGCATTGGCGCGCCTTTTCAGCCAAAAAGGCCCGGAAACGCCCGTGAATAAACGACTTTCAAGCTGCTATCAATTTGGCGAACTGTAACGCCAGCCACTTCGTGCCTTCATGCGCAAACTTGACTTGTACACGCGCATCGAGTCCGCGACCTTCGAAATTGACCACGACTCCTTCGCCGAATTTGGCATGCCGCACATTCTGGCCGATGGCAAAAGGGTGTTCGCCATGGCGCCCAACTTCAAAGCGGGCGCGTGAGGTGTCCGGCGCACCTTCGCGCCCATAGGCAGCCTCGTACACAGGCCCATTACGCGTGCTTGCGCGCGCGCTGGAGTAAGAACTATCAAAAAAATTTCCCTGCCGACTCGGCTGGTAGGCCCCCGCCTGCTTTTCCGGCAGCACGATCCATTTGCAAACTTCTGCTGGTATCTCGTCGATAAAACGCGATACCACGCCATAACGCACCTGCCCATGCAGCATGCGGCTGCCTGCATAGGTGAGGTATAAACGCGCGCGGGCGCGGGTGATCGCCACATACATGAGCCGTCTTTCTTCCTCGATGCCATCGATCCCGTCGAGCGAGTTATCGTGCGGGAATAGTCCTTCTTCCAGCCCGCTCAAAAATACCGCTTTGAATTCCAGTCCCTTGGCGGCATGAACCGTCATCAGTTGTAGTGCATCGTCGCCGATTCCGGCTTCATGCTCGCCCGCCTCCAGGCTGGCGTGGGCAAGAAAGCCGAGCAAGGGGGTTTCTTCGCCAACGTATTCCTGCTCGAATTGGGCGGTCGCGGTGACCAGCTCGGCCAGATTTTCCAGCCGGTCTGCGCCTTCGCGCTCGGTTTGATAATGCATATGCAATCCGCTTTTTTCCAGCATTTCCTGCACCAGTTCGGGCAGGGTGATTGCGACCGAAGAGGTTCTCAGGCTTTCGCATAGTTTCAGAAAAGTGCCGATTGCCGTGGCGGCCCGGCCGCTTAGCGCGCCTTGCGAAATACCGTTTGCAGCAGCGGCATAAAGCGAGATGTTGTAGCGCTGCGCCAGTTCCTGCACCTGCTCGATCGAGCGTGCGCCGATGCCACGCGGCGGAAAATTGACGACCCGGGTAAAAGCGCCATCGTCGTCTGTATTGGCGGCCAGACGCAAATATGCCATGGCGTGCTTGATTTCCTGACGTTCGAAAAAGCGCAGGCCGCCGTAAACGCGGTAGGCAATACCGGCGCGAAACAGCGCGTGCTCCAGTACCCGCGATTGCGCGTTGGAACGGTACAGCAATGCCATATCGACCAGCGCCATACCTTCGCGGTGCAGGGCTTTTACTTCGTCGATGATGAATTCGGCTTCATCGTTATCCGATGCGGCGGCAAAGATACGTAGCGGTTCGCCCTTGCCGGCATCGGTCCACAGATTTTTGCCGAGGCGATCCTTGTTGCGTGAAATCACCGCGTTGGCCGCATCCAGAATATGGCCCTGCGAGCGGTAATTTTGCTCCAGCTTGATGATGTTGTTGCCCGCAAAATCGCGCTGGAAATCGCGCATATTGGCCGCTTCTGCGCCGCGAAAAGCATAAATGCTTTGATCGTCGTCACCGACGGCAAATACGGCATTTTCCTGACCGGCCAGCAATTGAATCCACTTGTACTGCAGCCGATTGGTATCCTGAAATTCATCGACCAGAATAAAACGGAAACGCGCGCGATAGTGTTCGAGCAAAGGCGTATTGCGGCTGAGCAGCTCATGGCAACGCAGCAATAATTCGGCAAAATCGACCACGCCCTCGCGGTTGCATTGTTCGTCATAGGCGCGATACAACTCGACCTGACGGCGGGTGAAATCGTCGGGCGCTTCTACCGCGGCCGCGCGTAGCCCCTGCTCCTTGGCGCCGTTGATGAACCAGCATAATTCACGCGGCTTGAATTTTTCCTCGTCGACGTTGAGCGCTTTCAACAGACGTTTGATGGCGGATTGCTGGTCCGCCGAATCGAGTATCTGGAAGGTCTGCGGTAAGTTGGCATCGCGATAATGGGCGCGCAGCAGTCGATTGCATAAGCCGTGAAAGGTGCCGATCCACATTCCGCGTGTATTGATCGGCATCATCGCGGCAAGGCGCGTCAACATCTCACGCGCCGCCTTGTTGGTAAACGTTACTGCCAGCAGGCCGGTCGGGCTGACTTGCCCGGTTTGAATCAGGTAGGCGATACGCGTGGTGAGTACACGGGTTTTGCCGCTGCCCGCACCGGCCAGTACCAGTGCCGATTCACGCGGCAGGGTGACGGCTTTGAGTTGTTCGGGATTGAGGTTTTCCAGCAGGCGGGGAGAGGCAAGCATGAGCGGTTATTGAAATGAACAGCGTTCATTATAAGGATTATGCCGTGCGGTTTTTTAGAGAAGAAGACTTATTCAGAAATTTTCTTAAGCGATAGTAGGCGCACGCTGCTTAACCGCAAGGTCAGGATGGTAATGTGGCCTTATTGTTTAACTTGTGGCGCATTCTTTTCCCGACAAAAAATAGACTGCCCGCAAAAGCCAGCGCATAGGGAAATGCCCCGAACGTATAACCGTGGTACCAAAGCCGGGTATACATCGGTTTTATGGTTTTTGCGGTGGCCTCATATCTAAAAAAAGTACCATTTTCGTAACTATAGGTAACTTCGATAATTTGTGTTGCGGGCTTTGAGGAAACGACAACGTAAGAAATCTTTTGTCCATCGTTACCGATAGCAAAGTTCCCTGACTTGGTAGATAGCAGGAAGCTGGCTTCAGGATTGAGCGTTTTAAATTTATCGAGTTCATAAAGCTGAAAGGTTTCAATTTTTTTGGAAGCCCCGGGCAACTCAGCAATTAGATATGCTTGTGTGTGTGGCGTATCTCCTCGAAGCGAGTCGCTTGCTTCCATCCTGGCAATGGCATTGGTTCCAACAATTACACCAGTTGTGCAACTAACTAAAAAAAACGGGCTGGAGCCCAATACAAGGGCTGCGATTCGGTAGAAATTCATATAGTAAATTTTTTACTAAAACTATTTTTGAAATTGTTTACGCCACCATGCTTTTGTCCGTAGTCGCATATAGTGTAGCTATGCACACCTACGCTGATATGTAGACAGCAGCGTACCAATACCCTTCAGGGCGCCGCAATTAGCTTGGCCACACGTTTTTCCAGACGAGCCACAGCGTCGCGTAAATTCTGGACGTTACGTGCAAACTCATCGACCTCATGCTGGGTAATCAGCAAGCGGCGTTCTTCGGTCAGATATTCGGCAATATTTTCACTCACCCGTTGTGTTGCTTCCGTACCCCAGCTTTGAAACGCGCGCGCAGTCGTGACCATACGGTGCGCACCTGCTGCGCCGATGATGTGGCTTAAATCCTCTTCAATATCCCAGTTGAGGTGCTGCGCCAACTCCGCGAGTACTGCCGCCAATTCACTATCACCACTGAATTGCACCAGGCGAAACGCCGATTCCTGTTTGGTAGCCAAACCCGGCAAGACATGCAGGGGGATGGTCAAGGTCACATCAAATGCCAAGGCCTCATCTGCTGCTGTGCGCACCCCCATCGCCTCCATTTCCCCTGCAAGCGTAATGCGCAAACTGGTTTTAAATGGGCCAGTATGAATTTGCAGCGTTTTACCCGCAAATCCGGACAAGCGCCGGCGCGCCAGCGGATAATCACGCAAAACGCGATTGATAAAACGCGTTGCAGGCCATTGCCAGATAGCGCTATCTCCCCCAAAGCTGCTGAATGCTTGTTGCATTGCCCTATATTTTATAACCACGATGCAATGCCACCACCCCACCAGTCAAATTGAAATACTCAACTCGCCGCAGCCCGGCAGTTTCCAGCATATGTGACAGCGTGGCTTGGTCAGGATGCATGCGGATCGATTCCGCCAGATAGCGGTAACTAGCTTCGTCTTTGGCAACCCACTTGCCCAACAAGGGCAGCACCTTGAACGAATAGGCATCGTAGGCGCCTTGTAATGGTTCGGCAACTTTGGAAAATTCCAATATCAGTAAACGCCCGCCCGGCTTCAGCACACGCGCCATTTCCGCCAGCGCGATTTCCTTGTGGGTCATGTTCCGTAACCCAAAGGCCACGCAAACCAGATCGAATGATCCCGCTGCAAAGGGTAATTGCTCGGCGTCGCATAAGACAGTAGGCAGGGCAAAACCCGCGTCGATCAAACGGTCGCGCCCGGTTTTCAACATGGCTTCATTGATATCGGTTTGCCAGACCTGACCGCTGGCGCCTGCCCGCTTGGCAAAAGCCAGCGCCAAATCGCCGGTACCTGACGCCACATCGAGCACTGCTTCGCCTGGCCGTACAGCAGCAATATCGACAGCGAAGCGTTTCCATAGCCGATGCATTCCGCCGGACATCAGATCGTTCATCACGTCATAACGTGGCGCAACCGAACGGAATACTTCGCGTACCTTCGAGGCTTTTTCTGCTTCTGCGACGTTTTGAAAACCGAAATGGGTATGAGTCATAAGTTACTTGGGTTCCCGACTGAGACCGGCTTGCGCCATGCGTTCCAGGTATTGTTGCCAGTAGTCGGCCTGTTTACGGCCCAACTCGTAAAAATAATCCCACGAATAAATACCAGTTTCATGGCCATCTGAAAATACCAATTTGACCGCATAGTGCCCAACGGGCTCGATAGCCGCAATGGTTACTTGCTGCTTACCCGTCTGTAATACCTCCTGGCCCGGGCCATGGCCGCGCACTTCAGCCGACGGCGAATAGACGCGCAGATATTCGCAGGAATAGCGAAATTGCTGCCCATCATCAAAATGAATCTCCAGTTCGCGCAAAACCTGGTGCAGCCTGATTTCGGTTGGGTGCGGAGTACGGGGAGCAGGACTAGCCATTATGCAAAAAAGAGAAGAGGAAAATATATGATACGCGCAGTGTGTGCTAGAAGGAATAAAGAGATTTAGTCTCTTTCACTGTTGCGATCTTTTGAATTGCCCGGCTGTGCACAAATCAGTGACTATATTAATTACTCAAATATCAGAGAGGCTTATTTTTATTTCAGCCCTTTGATCATGGCCTTAAAGCGTGTTGTCACCTGGGGTTGGGAGGCATAGCGGTCAAGCATGGCTGTATGTTTTTCAAGTTCATTAATCCGCTCCGCAGGCTGAGGATGGGCCTGCACGAGAAGGGATAAATTGGATTCTTGTTGGGTAAGGGTGGACAACATCTGCAAATAAGCAGCCAATCCATAAGGATCGTAACCCGCACGAGCGACTAATGTAGCGCCTATGCGATCGGCCTCATATTCATCTTTCCTGGCGAGCCCTTTCGAGAAAATCTCTATACTCCCCGTAATCAACTGCTTTTTTGCATCCGCATAGTGGCTGTTACGCTTATCGAAAAATGCCGAAACTTCTTGCTTGCCGACATAATCTGTCAACGCATGGAGATGGTGACGTTGCGTGACATGCGCGATTTCATGGGCCAATACACCGGCCAACTCCGATTCGGAATCGAGTTTTTTTATTAGGCCCACCGATATAAAAACAGTACCTCCCGGTACCGCAAAAGCATTGATCGTAGGCGTATCCAGTACGCCAAATGACCATTGCAGATCAGGGCGGGTAGAACGTAATGCAACCCAGTACCCCACCCGATTGACATAGCGCTGCAAATTTTCATTCCGGTGCAGCGCATTTTCACCCAAAATTGCGACTGCGATTGCCTGACCTATTTGCGCTTCTTCGGCATCGGAAAATTCGCGCCTTGAATGGTAAGACGCCTTCTCCGTTTTCAGCGCACTTTCCTGTTTTCCGGAAGAATCTTTTATCTCCAACTGCGCACAGGAAGGCAATGTGAGAAACACCACCATCAACATCACTAGCCATGTTGCCTTCATCTTCCTCTCCCAAAAGCGGGAATCAGCGGCTACGCCCGACATCGAAAAAAGCCACTTCAACAGCCGCTAATTTAGCTTCTTTGGCAAAGCGTTCCGTATCTTTCTTGTCAGCACGGAAAGATTGCATTTTTTTCAGTGCGCCTGGATTGGCATGGATGCCATTGAATACTTTAACCACACCTTCCTTATCTTGAGCCGCTGCACTCTGCACGGCTGTATTTTCTGAATCTTGCGCAGCCTCGCCTTCGCTGGCTTCCTCGCTATCGCCGGCATCGCCCGCCAGCCCGCGGACTCCAACCGTTGCATTGGGAGAGGAAATCGTTGTTTGGACCGAGCGTCCGCCGCTCAACAGCCGGCCGAAATTGGAGAAAAATCCGCCCGATTCCTGACTGGCAACGACTGTTCCGCCGCGCAAATGCATCATGCGCACCCAGCCGATTTGCGTATCTGCCTTTACCTTGCTCCATGCGCCTTGCCGTTCGAGAAGCTGCACCGCCGATTTTTCCGGCAACGATTTCAGTACTGAGGCAGAATCAACAGGTTGCGCACGCAATTCAGTATCACGATTCGTACGCAGGGATTCCTGAGACCATAACGTTGTGCTGAAGACCAATATGCTCAGGGCAAATATTTTTTTCAATGTATTATTCATGATGATGGTCACCTTTTAAAATGTCTCACAAAAAGGTATGAGGCATATGTGAGTTTACTTGTTTTAGGCAGCTTGTGTTATGAGTAATATCACTAAATAAAAATAATTTCAAATCCCCAATCTCTGCCAGATTGTCGCACTGAGTCCCGCCTGGTTTAACGTATAAAAATGCAGCCCGGGCGCACCGCCTTCCAGCAGTCGGGCGCACAGATCTGTCACCACATCGAGGCCAAAAGCCCGTATCGATGCGCTGTCGTCACCGAATCCCTCCATTTTGCGTCTGATCCAGCGCGGAATTTCGGCGCCACATGTATCCGAAAAGCGCGCTAGTTGCGAAAAATTACTGATCGGCATGACTCCGGGAACAACCGGCAGCGCTATCCCCATTGCCTCAACTTGTTCGACGAAATGGAAGTAAGCGTCCGGGTTAAAAAAATACTGCGTAATGGCGGAATTGGCGCCTGCATCGATTTTGGCCTTGAAATGCCGTAAATTTTCCTGAGCAGTGCGGGCTTGGGGATGATACTCCGGGTAGGCCGCCACTTCGATAGAAAAATGATCCCCCGTCTCGGCACGAACAAACGCCACCAGATCACTGGCGTAGCGAAATTCACCCGCCACCGCCATACCGGAGGGCAAATCCCCCCGCAACGCCACGATATGCCTTATTCCGCTCGCTTGATAACTTTCCAACACCTCACGGATACTCTCGCGCGTTGAACCAATGCAGGAAAGATGTGGCGCGGCCTGATGTCCTTCAGTCTGAATTTCCCGCACGGTATGCAATGTACCTTCCTGAGTCGAACCGCCTGCCCCAAATGTAACGGAAAAAAAATTCGGCTTTAACTGCGCGAGCTGCCTGCGTGTTTCGCGCAGCTTGACCATGCCTTCAGGTGTTTTGGGCGGGAAAAACTCGAAACTGAAATGACGAGAATAATTTTTTTGACTTTGCATTTAATAACGATAGTGGTCAGGTTTGTAAGGGCCATCCTTTGCTACCCCGATATAGGTAGCCTGCTGGGGCGTTAATTCAGTCAATTGTGCATTCAGTTTTTTAAGTTGCAGACGTGCCACTTTTTCGTCGAGATGCTTGGGCAGCGTGTAGACGCCTACCGGGTACTGTGAGGTATGAGCAAACAACTCGATCTGCGCAATGGTCTGGTTGGCGAACGACGAAGACATCACATAACTCGGGTGACCGGTACCACACCCCAAATTGACCAGCCGCCCCTTGGCGAGCAGGATAATGCGCTTGCTGCCATTGCCACTATCGGGAAAAATGACATGATCGACCTGCGGCTTGATTTCTTCCCACTGATATTTTTCCAGCGAAGCGACATCGATCTCGTTATCAAAATGGCCGATATTACAAACGATGGCCTGATCCTTCATCTTTTTCATATGTTCGTGGGTAATCACATGAAAATTTCCTGTTGCTGTGACGAAAATATCAGCCTTGTCGGCGGCATAATCCATCGTCACCACTCGGTAGCCCTCCATGGCCGCCTGTAGCGCACAAATCGGATCAATCTCGGTAATCCAGACTTGCGCCGACAGTGCCCGCAACGCCTGTGCCGAACCTTTGCCCACATCGCCATAACCGGCCACTACTGCTACTTTGCCGGCGATCATCACATCGGTGGCGCGCTTGATGCCATCCACCAGCGACTCACGGCAGCCGTATAAATTGTCGAACTTGGACTTGGTCACCGAATCGTTCACATTGATGGCCGGAAAAGCAAGACGACCTTCCTTGTGCATTTGGTACAACCGGTGTACTCCGGTGGTCGTTTCTTCCGTCACGCCCTTGATATGTTTCAGACGGGTGGAGTACCACGTGGGCTCTTTCGCCAATTTGGCCTTGATCGCCGCAAAAAGGCAGGTTTCTTCCTCGCTGGAAGGCCGGTTAAGCAGCGTTGAGTCAGTTTCGGCACGCGCTCCCAAATGCAGCAGCAAGGTGGCGTCACCCCCATCGTCCAGAATCATGTTGGAATAGCCCTGATCGGGCCACTCGAAAATGCGGTGCGTGTAATCCCAATATTCCTCAAGCGACTCACCCTTGTAAGCAAATACGGGCGTGCCTGCAGCGGCAATCGCCGCTGCCGCGTGGTCCTGCGTGGAAAAAATGTTGCACGATGCCCAGCGCACCTCGGCCCCCAATGCCTGCAGCGTTTCAATCAACACTGCGGTTTGAATCGTCATGTGCAACGAACCGGTGATCCGCGCCCCGCGCAACGGCTGGGTAGGTACAAATTCTTCACGGATCGCCATGAGTCCCGGCATTTCGGTCTCGGCAATTTTGATCTCCCGCCGCCCCCAGTCTGCGAGGCCCAGATTGGCTACGTGGTAGTCCCCTGTAGAAGTATTTTTTGATTTGAGAATAGCGTTCATAAATTTTCCTTTCATATCGCTCGTCATCGATTTCGCAGGCGAAAAAAAGCGCCCGCAACCTTTCAGATTGCGAGCGCCGTTTGATCTTTCCGAGCCTGGCTGGCCCTATTGATGACCAGTCGCAACGCTCCTCGGAAAATGCATTCTAGCGAAACTTCGACTTCTCCGCCATCTCGTGCCAGAATTTACAGCAATTGAGTCCATTCTATAAAATGAATATCATCTCGTAAAATGCAAAAAAGCCTGGAAGTTATTGCAGGCTTTTTATTATTTGGTAGTGTAAGCAGGAACCGAACCGGCGTCTAATCTCCAAACAGTTTAGCAAAATATCCCGCAAAAGACCGCGGATTCAAGGATTTGGCCGTTTTCTACTGATAAGCGTTTTGACCTTTGGGCTGGAGTGGGATGGCACATTTCTCGACCAGTCGTTGCGCCTCTGGCTTAGTTCGACTCAAATTTCTGAATCAAACCTGCGTCTGTGCGATTATCTTGACTCTAGTTTATGTTGGTAGCTGCAGAACAATACGCAGCAGATATATCAAGCATTTTGGATCGCTTTACGTATATGCAAGTATATGCAAAAATGGCGACCATGGAAAATGCACAAATGAAAACAGATCGACTATCCACAGTTGAAGTCGCTCGTATGGCTGGGGTGCATAAAGATACACTGTTGCGTTGGCTTAAGGTCGGGCATGTTCCTGAGCCGGGGCGTAATAGGCACGGATGGCGATCCTTCACCGCATCCGAGGCTGATGCGGTAGTAGGATTTGCCCACGCATCCGGTGAGGCAGAGGTTGTCGAGTCAAAGTTGATCATTGCTGAAGCGCGCGCGCCTTACTTGGGCAACCTGGCTGCTATTGATTGGGATTTTGCCGGTGCGAAGACAAGCTACCTTACACATGGACTGCATCCATATCCTGCAAAGTTCATTCCTCAGATTCCCAACGCGCTTATTCAGGAGTTATCTGGAGTTGGCGACGTAGTCGGTGACATTTTTTGCGGCAGTGGCACAACACTCGTCGAGGCGCTCACCTTAAAGCGACACGCCGTGGGTATCGATGCCAATCCACTTGCGTGCATGATTTCAAGAGCCAAGACTGGTGTGATATCCGAGGCGGATGCGTCAGATTTACTCGCCCTCGCGCAACGTGCAAAAGATCTGAGTGGCAGACTTGCATCGCGCGAAGAGAGCGATCTTTTTCCCAAGGAAAAGTTTTGTTCGAAGCAGTGGCGTCCTCAATTTGAAAAGCTCGACTTCTGGTTTGAAGTACACATTATTGAGGAGCTTGCGGAAGCGCTTTCATGGTGCCGTGATTTGCTGAGTCAGCCTGCTCAGAATCTTGCCCTCACAGCATTCTCTGCAATTGTAGTCGCTGTATCAAAACAAGACTCAGATACTCGATACGTGAGGCGTGAGAAAGATATTCCCCCTGGCGAGACACTTCGACGTTTTGCGAGATCGATTGAGCAAGCCACACGTGCTGCGGTAGAGTATTCGGAGCTAATTGAGCCCAGATTTGACTGTCGAGTTGTGGAGGGAAGTTTACTGGAGTTACCGGATATTCCTCAGCTTGATCTCATGGTTTGCTCTCCGCCCTATCCCAATGCATACAGCTATCACCTGTATCACATGACGCGAATGATTTGGCTTGGAATGGATCAGCCCCTGTTTAAGAAGCAGGAAATCGGAAGTCATCGCAAATACAGTAGTAACGGGAAAAACGGCGCTACAGCAGAGACCTTCAAAACGGAGTTTTCCGCGATTCTCGGATGGCTCACTGCTCGACTTAAGCACCATGGCTATGCTTGCTTTGTTGTGGGTGACTCGACGCTGAAAGGTCAAAAAATCAACAATGCTGATCTGATCAGCAATGCGGGGAAAGTAGTGGGTTTCCGTGAGGTGATGCGAATTGACCGGACGATGCAATCATCCAAAAAATCGTTTAATCCCTCAATTGGCAAAATTAAAACTGAGAGCATTTTGATTCTTCAGAACACGCGAGGTGCTGTATGAACAACTTGCGCATACGTATTAAGCCTTACATACAGCCATTCGAACGCATACTGGCCTTGCGTGAGCTGCAAGCTTTGTCGGCAGATATTCCTCGCCCTCTTGGCACGCCCGAAGACACTGTTACAGAATTTGAAGTAACTTCACTACTTTCTGCAGCGGAGCTCGCGGATCGATTGGCGTATTGGGAGGCTGTCGATCAGGTAGGTGTATCAACGATAACGACACAGACGCTTCGTGAATCAACAATAAACCTTGTTCGAAACGGTGTTGCTATTGATATGTTGCGTCGCCAGCTTCCATTCGTTGATGAAATACCACTGCCGAATCGGCGCTGCCTTCGCTATGGCACTCACGGTGTGCATGAGTATCGCGGGAAGTTCTTCCCTCAACTAGTTCGTTCGCTAATCAATATATCAGGAGCGCAACCCGGATCTGTCGTTGCAGACCCGATGAGTGGAAGTGGAACTACGGTCGTTGAATCAATCTTGGCTAACTGCAAAGGGCGCGGGCTCGATATGAATCCCTTATCAGTTTTTATGAGCACAGCCAAGGCGCGATTATTGTCTGCAAATGCAGATGGCATCGCTCGTAGTTACGAAGTGATTAGGAAAGAGTTAATGGCAGCCGAGAGTCGTAAGACGAAGCGACTGGGCTATTTTGATGCGCTCCCGGATGCTGATAAGAATTATCTTTCGTCTTGGTTTTCTCCGGAGGTATTGTCTGGGCTTGACGATATCAGCCTTGCAATACAGCGGGTCAACGATGAATATGCGCGTGATCTAATGCAGGTTTCTCTGAGTAACATCATACGTAGCGTTTCGTGGCAAAAAAATGACGATTTACGTGTACGAAAAGATGTTCGACTAGATGTTGATATTGACCCCAAGCGCGAGTTTTTGGAGGAGTTGGGGCGCTCTGTTCGAGCGGTACTTGCCTTCCTTTTTCAGAATGGCCCTGTTGTGCAGCCGAAATTTGAAATAATCGAAGGAGACGCACGCTTATGTTCAGAAGTTTGGGGGCGGGATTCAGTAGATGTCGTCATCACATCGCCGCCATATGCAACCGCACTCCCATATTTAGATACAGATCGTTTGAGTCTCTGCTACCTCGGCTTGCTACCGAGACCGGAGCACCGTGGTCGTGATCAACAGATGATCGGAAATCGTGAGGTATCCGAGGGCCTGCGGCGTGGATATCTAGATCGATTCGAGTCGTCAGGAGAAATTCTTCCTATTGCGGTTAGAGATCTCATCCGTCGAATCGACTCATTGAACTCGGGCGGGAGTGTCGGCTTCCGGCGCCGCAATCTACCGGCGCTTCTCTCAAAATACTTCTTTGATATGACGGAAGTAATGCAGGGTATTTACCACGCTCTAAAACCAGGCCGGTATGCCTTTGTTGTCGTCGGGAACAACCACACAATTGCCGGAGGTCACCGTGTCGGTATCGAAACTGCTGGCTTATTGCAAGATGTTGCGCGCCTGATTGGATTCGAGGTGGCAGAATCTTTATCAATGGATATGCTCGTGTCTCGGGATATCTTTAAAAAGAACGCCATGTCATCCGAAGAAATTCTGGCGCTCCGCAAACCTATTTAGATATAGCCCCATTTCCTGGTCGAGTTACGCACTGCGTTCACACACCGGGCCAAGTATTGACCGTGACGAGCTGATCCTTGAGGGATGACTTCGACGTAATAAGTAAACCCAGACTGGCCATCGCTGCGCTCCATGTAAAGGATATCTCCGATGTTGCCAGCGCTGCGCAGTTGCTCACTGCGCAATCTAAAATCATGTTTTGCAGGCCAAGTCATCATATTTACATCGACAACGGCTGTGCCAATTCGCATCTTTACTCCAAAGCGGTCCATCTTTCCTTTGTTTGTAGGGTCAGCGTTGAAGAGGTGTGGCCAACCCCAAAAATCCGCATCCGCATCCCGAGCAGCTAGTGGAATGAAAATTTCCGGTGATCGTCTGGATGTTCCCTTCGTGGTTTGCCCTATCCCTACATCTGTTTTCTGCAACGTCATCAAAAATACCTGATTGTTGCCAGCTTGCGCGGCTGCTGGAGGCAACATCTCTACGACAAAATCTTCCCCTTCATCACCCCTGACGGCCTTGACGTCAATCTCTGGTAGTTCATCTTCTGCGTCAAATTCCTCCTCGGTATCGGGCGTTGAGCCCTTCACCTTTGGTAATGAAAACAGGCGTTTCAGACGTGGGCGCGATGCCTTCTGGTCTGTCCCTCCGTTCTTTTCCTCCGGTGAAGCTCGAGGTGGACGGGAAAGTGTGAGCACGCCACTTTGGACAAGTCCATCTACCGTCTGTAGGTCGGTGACCAATGTCATTCCAGTTCGCTGCTCTGCGAACCAGTTGTCAATTGCAGCAGCAATCTGCGAAAGATGGTGGGGCGCATCACCATCGCGGGTATCTAACGCAATGCCAGCTTCAACGTGAAGCGCCAGTCCAGATGCGGTGAGATTAGCTGATCCGACGAATGCCGCTTGGGAACCGTCCGATCGTTTGACGTGATAAGTCTTGGGGTGGAAAAATGCACCACCAAAGCTCACGATACCCAAATGAGCGCCATCACGCGGAATCCCCAAGGCATCAACAAGGCCAATCACGTCGTCTTTCAACGTGCAGGCATCGTTCGAACCGATTAAGACATTGGTCGGATAATTATTTTGCTTGCATTTTTCCAATGCGGGGATAAGCAACCCGATGCCATCAAGTGAGAAAAACCCGGTCTGCAAGCGAAGTTCTTCAACGTCTCCGTTGAGAATGCCGTCGAGCCAACTCGCTAGTGCATGAGCCGGGTCTCGATTCCCTGAATCAAAATATTTCAAGCTCTATCTCTCTGACCGTTCGATTTAAAAAAGAAGACCCCTAGGTCAATGCAGGAGCTCTGCTTGAGGGCGTTAGCCTTGCCAATTTTGCGCATGATTGTACATTGCTGCTAAATTTGGAACAATGCCGCCAGCAAGTTGGGCAAGCTAGGATGAAATTGTGAGCAATAAAATACTGACCTTGGATGAAGTCGCAGACTTCCTTAAAGTGGGAAAATGAACGGTGTACATGCTTGCAGCTGTCCGAAAATTCCCGCTTTTAAACTTGGTGGGAGTTGGTATTTTCGGCGTTCTGAGCTTGAGTCTTGGATCACTGAACAAATGGACACTACTGAACGGAATAAAGCTTGAGGCCCCATGTCAATGTAGGGCAACGGACGTTATTCTATTAAAACAACACATAATTACGAGAATGGGCGTTGCAGGCATGGTGTATTGTTGGAGCGCGCTATGGTGGCATCGATGACCAGATGCTACGCTTCTTAGCGGAAGAGTTTGCGGTCAGGGCAAAAGCGGCAAATCACTGAGACTGAGAAGAAAAATGCGCTTTATCGCTGGCCCATTAAACAAGCAGCTCCTGCAAAACCTCTTGGTTGAAATGATCGACGGTTGCACGCACGTGCGCGCCGCCGTTGCCTATGCGAATCGGGACAATATGCTGTTGTTTGAAGCATGTGCCCGCCATCTGAAGCCGCTTCAATTTTTCGGACGGTACGACCACACAGTTCCAGTCGATCCGTCGATTTTGAAGTGGTTTCTCGACAAGGCCAGTCCAAATTTTGAATGCAAGCTGGTGCCCGATATATTGCACGCCAAAGTTATTTGGTGGGTCGATGCGGGAGCCTATGTCGGGTCTGCCAACCTATCAGACAGAGCCTGGGTATCGAACATCGAGGCAGGGATGTTCTTATCGCATGACGAGTTGGTTGAGACAGGAATGGAGTCAGAACTGCGGCGCTTTTTTGAGGAGATTGAGGATAGAGCACAACTTTTGAGGAAGGATGTTTATCAGGAGCAGGCCAAGCTTGCCGAACAGGGGTCTGATTTAGCGAAGCGCGACTACGCTGCCGAACAGCAGTTCGACAAAAATCGCCTTCTTCCGAAAAACCACGGCATCGTATTTGTGGACACAAAGCGGTCATCAGAAAAACGCTTCCAGAAGTTTGAGCAGGACTGGAATGAAACGCTTCAGATGATGCGATCCATTGCGTCGAGAGTCTCGACGCCTGACGCCAAGCCGGACTGGATCGATGCAACGGTGCCCCCAGGGGTTCAGGCGGACCAGTTCTTGCATGCCTACTACTACAAGCAGGTTAAGGAAGGTAACCGCCACCCCTATGAGGAGTTCTTCGCCAGGAACTCCAAGAACCCAGAGCTGGCTCTGAAGGATGCACTGAGGTGGTGGCATACCGCCGATTTCGACCACTCCTTCGAGGAACGGACGATCTATGACTGGTCGCCGCGACTACGACAACTGCTCGCAAGGGATCGTATCCTCAAACTGAGCGAGGAAGAGTTCATCGATGCGATCTCGCGTGTACACGCGATTAGAGATCACGCGATCAAACAAGAAAATGAGCACCTTGGCTTACCGGATGTTCCCCAGTCTGGCGATGACAAGGCCCAGAAATTCGGGGAGTGGCTTTGGCGTCAGCGATCTAACGACGGCAAGTCGGTACTTGATCTCTTGAACTATGTTGTATGGGGAAATGGCAGCGTCGCCCAGAGGTTGTGGAACTCTATCCGCAGTGACCAATGGGCCATTCCTCACATTGGCTTGAGCAGTCTTGGAGAGGTGGTAGGATGGGCTCGCCCAAACGAATTCCCTCCACGAAATAAGCGAACAAGTAAGGGGCTGAAAGCGCTTGGCTACAACGTCAGGATCGACATCTGAAATCGCCAAGCATTAAAGCTCTTCCGATCCACTCAGGCCACTCAACGCTCTCGCAAACTTTCTCCCGCATGTTGCATCAGTGGTGATAAAAAATATTCGATTACACGCCGCTTGCCAGTTTTGATCTCCACCGACACCGCCATGCCTGGGCTCAAACCTATCGGGGTGCCATCGACATTGATGCTGGCTTTTTCCATCTTGACCCGGGTCGAATAAATTAGGCCACGCTTCTCGTCGTTGATCGCGTCATGCGATACCGAAACGACTTTGGCGTGGATCGTGCCGTATCTGGTGTATTGAAAGGTTTCGATTTTCACCTCGGCATCCTGATCCGGTTTGACGAAACCAATATCCTTATTCTCAAGAAAGGCTTCCACTTCCAGCGCATTATCGCGCGGCACAATCACCATCACCGGCTGGGCGGGGGTGACGACACCACCGACCGTGTGTACCGCGAGTTGCTGCACCGTGCCATCCACAGGCGACGTCAGTTGCATCAGCTGGCCGCGCGAATCGGCCTTACGTAATTCCTGCTCCAGCGCCGCCACTTTTTGTTGACCCTCGGTGATGCTGTCCAGACTGATGCGCCGCGTTTCGGCCACCAACCCGGCCCGCTGACCGCGAACTTCCTGCAAGGCCGCTTCGATCTCCTTCAACCGGCTGCGCAGGTTGGCCAGATCGGCCTCCTGCTCGATGCGGGCCTGCTCGCGCTCCAGATAACCATGTCTGGACACAAAATTCTGATCGACCAGATTCTTGAAATCCTGCGCGCGCTGGCGAGCAATCGGCACGGTCTGTTCCAGTTTGCGCACCAGTTCCTGAGTCGAGCGCAATTCGGCTTCCCGTCTTGCCGCTTCAGCTTCAATGCGGCTTTGCCTGGCACCGTACTCGGCCATTTGCCCTGCCAGCAGGCGCTGGGCCTCGGCAAACCTGGCGTCGTTTACCCCAGTCGGGCGCACCAGCCCGGGTGCCCGCACGGAGTCCAGCGCGGCGAGCAGGGCTCGACCCCGCGCCACCTGTAATCGTGCCGCATCGAGGTCACCCTGTACCCGATCCTGATCCGCCTGCGCTGTGGTCGCATCCAGTTCGATCAGTACATCGCCCGACTTGACAGCCTGACCATCGGTAACATGAATCGCCTTGACTGTCGCAGTCTCGAATGGCTGAATCGTCTTGATCCGGCCATTGGGCACCACCTTACCCTGCGCGGTGGCTACGACATCGATATGTCCAAAGGTGGCCCACAACACAGCCAATCCCGCAAAGCCGATCAGCATCCACATTGTCATGCGCGGCGCGGGAGAAACCGGGGTTTCCTGCAAAGAGAGTGCAGCAGGCAAAAACTGTGCTTCGTGCGGCAAGCGCTCGACAGGCTGCATCTCTGCCCGGCGCTGCCACGCATGCCGGAAGGCGCCGCCATAGCGCCTGAACAAATCGCCAAAGGCCTGCAATCGTGGGCTCAGAGGTAGGCTCATACTTATCCTCTTAACCTTGTTGCAAGCGGTGAAGCCGCGCGTAGTGCCCGCCCTGCCCATCGGTTTTCGGGCGCAGTAACTCGGCATGCGTACCCGTTTCCACAATCTGCCCACGCTCCATCACCACAATGCGGTTGGCATCGCGCACCGCCGAGAGCCGGTGCGCGATGATGATCACCGTGCGCCCCTTGCAGATCGCCTTCATATTGTCCTGAATGATGCGTTCGCTTTCGTAGTCGAGAGCGCTGGTGGCCTCGTCAAAAATCAGCACACGCGGGTTGGTCATCAAGGCACGGGCAATGGCAATGCGTTGGCGTTGCCCGCCTGAGAGCGTGGAGCCGTGCTCGCCCACCAGCGTGTCGTAACCTTCGGGCAATTCCAGAATGAATTCATGCGCGCCCGCCAGTTTGGCGGCTTGAATCACCGAGTCAAGCGGTGCGCCGGGATCAGCCAGCGCAATGTTGTCGCGGATGCTGCGCGCAAACAGCACATTCTCCTGCAACACCACACCGATCTGGCGGCGTAACGAAGTGGAATCGGCCAGTGCCAAATCCATGCCATCGACCAGCACCCGGCCCCGCTCGGGCACATAGAGCCGCTGCACCAGTTTGGTCAACGTGCTCTTGCCCGAGCCGGAACGGCCGACGATGCCGATCACCTCACCCGGCGCAATATCCACCGACACATTCTTGAGCACCTCCGGCCCGTCAGGCCGGTAGCGAAACACCACATCGTCCAGCGTGATCCGCCCGGCCAGCGGCGGCAAAGCGCTCCTGTTGCCGGCCACTTCGGTTCGGGTATTCAGGATGTCGCCCAGGCGCTGCACCGAAATCCCTGTTTGCTGAAAATCCGTCCACAATTGCGCCAGCCGCATCACCGGTTGTGCCACCTGGCCCGCCAGCATGTTGAAGGCAATCAACTGACCTACCGTGAGCTGGTTATCGATCACCAGCCGTGCCCCTACGTAAAGGGTGATCACCGTCACCAGCTTGGAGATCAGCGTCACGCCGCTATTGGCAATGGTGCCGACCGTCGCGGTTTTGAAGCTGGACGACACATAGGCCGCCAGCTGGTTATCCCACTTGCGCGTCCAGTGCGGCTCCACCGCCATGGCTTTGACCGTATCGATACCGCTGATGGTTTCCACCAGAAAAGCCTGATTCTCCGCGCCGCGGTTGAACTTCTCGTGCAGGCGCGCCCGCAGCGTGGGTGTGAAGACGGCGGAGAGGATCATGTAGCACGGCAGCGACAGCACCACGACCAGCGTCAGCCAGCCGCTATAGGTGAGCATCACTGCGATGAACACCACCGAAAACAGCAAATCCAAAACCAGCGTAATCGCATTGCCGGTCAGAAACGAGCGGATATTCTCCAGCTCGCGCACCCGCGCCACCGAGTCGCCCACCCGCCGCGCCTGAAAATACGCCAGCGGCAAAGTCAGCAAGTGCCGAAACAACCGCGCGCCCAGCTCGACATCGATGCGGCTGGTGGTGTGGGCAAATACATAGCTACGCAAAGCCGTTAGTGACACTTCGAAAATCACCACCACCGTCAAGCCGACGGCGATGACATCCAGCGTGGTGAAGCCGCGATGCACCAGCACCTTATCCATCACCACCTGAAAAAACAGCGGCGTAATTAGCGCAAACACCTGCAACACCAGACTGACCAGCAGCACTTCAAGCAGCAGCTTGCGGTATTTGACAATGGCCGGGATAAACCAGGTGAAGTCAAATTTGGCTAGTTCCCCGGCCAGCGATGCACGGGAAGTGAAAAGAATCATCTCGCCCGTCCAGCGGGCCTGAAATTCTGCCGCAGACAAAGTTTCGGGGCGGCCGGCAGCGGGCGATTGAATCAATACCTGATCGTTTTCCACACGCGCCACAATGAAAAAATCCACTGCTCCTTCGGTATTGCGCCCAACCGCTACGGCAGGTAAGGGTGTTTTTTGCAGACGGGCTACATCCACTTTCACGACCTTCGCTTGCAGCCCGAGGCGTTTGGCAGCCAGCAGCAGATCGGCGGTGGCAAATGGTTGGCCAGCCTTTGCCGCTTCATGCGCCAGTTGATCGGCATCGGCAGCGATGCCGTGCAAACGCGCCATCATCACGAGGCAGACGAGACCACTATCGAGAGGCGGGGGTGGGGATACTCCCTCACCAACGATAGTCAGCGGCGGGACAGCGGTATTCGGGTTGCGTGTGGAAGTCATTGCTTTTTCTTTTTCAGGCAGATTTTAGGCGCGTGTCATTTCGAGCCGGGCAGTTTGTGGTGAGGAATCGGCTTTTGTGCAAAGTAGTCGTAAACAGCAGATTCCTCGGCTTCGCTGCGCGCCGCTCGGAATGACAAATGTTTTTTCAAAACCTGCAATTGATACACTGCTACAAAAAACCTGTCACTCCCAATAAAACCGGTCATTCCGAACAGCGTGAGGAATCTGCTTTTGCCCTGCTCTGCCATTGAAACAAACAGCAGATTCCTCGACTTCGCTGCGCGCCACTCGGAATGACAGAATGGCGCTCCGCAAGCCTATTTCCAATTGGCGGCAATCGGCCCATGCAGCATCGGCTGGTCATAGACCGCCAATATGGTTTCCCCGGATGAGGGCGGCGCAAAGGCCGCCATTGCTGCAACCAAGCTGTCCACTTGCTGGTCCAGCTGCATCGGCAAGTTCATGCCTACGACTCCCGTCACGGCGGTATCGGAGTTCATCTTGTCGGCTGGAGCGGATAGACCAGCCCACAATACAGGCGGTGCAGAGAAACCAGATGCAGGCGTAACTTTCGTCTTGATTGTGTTCAGATCCCACGTCGTGCCGTCATCGAATTTAACCTGCTGAATCGGGTTGTAGCTGCCAGCCGGATCGTTGTTGTAGAAGAAGGCGCCGACGGTCACTTTGTCGGTGGTGCCCGCAATCGACAAAATGAGATCATTGCCCGAGCGGGTGGCTACAATTTCATTCGCTGCCACACCGGCCTTGAATTGCAGGGTGTTCAGTTTGCCTGCTGTGCTATCAAAGTCCGAGCCAATGCTGTCCTGCCCATCTCCTTTGCCGAACAGGTAGGTGTCGTTGCCGAGACCACCAGACAGACTGTCGTTACCCGTACCACCATCGAGCGTGTCATTTCCCCCTTCGCCATAGAGGCTGTCGTTGTCCGCGCCACCGTTCAAGGTGTCATCGCCGCCGCGCCCGTACAGGCTGTCTGCGCCCGCCTGACCATTGATGATGTCGGCTATCGTGGTGCCTGCAATGTTGTCTACTCCCGCCGTGCCAGCAAACAGTTGTGCTTTCAGCGCATTGATGTCCCACGTCGTCCCATCGTCAAACTTCACTTGCTGAATCGGGTTGTAGCTGCCAGCCGGGTCGTCGCCAAAGAAGAAAGAGCCAATGGTTATTTTGTCGGTGGTGCCCGCTATCGAAAGTACCAAATCGCTGCCCGAGCGC
>CAZRAL010000001.1:0-135417 GCA_964598005.1 uncultured Burkholderiales bacterium | reverse complement strand
GGTTATTTTGTCGGTGGTGCCCGCTATCGAAAGTACCAAATCGCTGCCCGAGCGCGTCGCTACAATTTCATTGGCCGCAACACCGGCCTTGAATTGCAACACGTTCAGTTTGCCCGCGGTGCTGTCAAAGTCTGAGGCGATGTTGTCCTGCCCGTCACCTTTGCCGAAGAGATAAGTGTCGTTACCCAGTCCACCGCTTAAGGTATCGTTACCTGCCCCACCGTCCAGGATGTCGTTGCCGTCGCCGCCATTCAAGGCATCGTTCCCTGCACCACCCAAGAGAATGTCCGCCCCGATACCGCCGGAAAGGGTGTCGTTGCCGCCGCTGCCGTCAATGAAGTCATCCCCCGCGCCGCCATTGAAGGTATTGGCGTTGGCATCTCCGGAGTAGATGTCATTGGCCGCTGTGCCCGGGGCCACCCCTGTAGAAAAGGTGCCGAAGCCCGTGATGCTGAAGGCACTGCGCAGGTTGGTGTCATTCACCGCCTGCTGCGCCATGGTTTGCAATTGCGCCAATCCATTCCAGCCGTTACCGTTCAGCATCGCGCCATAGTGGTGGTACAGGTCGAGGAATAACGCTGCGCCTTCATAGGCATTGGCGGTGCTGGCCGCCGCCAGTGCGGTGTTCATGGCGGTGAAGTCAAACTGCACGCCGGTCGCGGTGATGTTGAGTTCCACTTTGTCCAGGTATGGGGATAGCCGCAGCGCGGGCATCAAGTTGCTGGCGGCATCATCCAGCAGGCGGTTCCACAGGCTTTCCATGTGCGGGACGCCGGTCGGCGGCGCGGGGATGGTGACGCGGGTGTAGCCCGGCTGGCTGGAGCCCACGCCATTGCGGTTTTCATTAATGATTTGCGAGAACGGCACCCACACTTCCACGGGCCGCACGCCTGTGGTGATGGTGGCGCGGGGGATGTAGTTGGTGGCATCCGCCTGTATTTGCGCCCAGTTGAGGAAGGGGTGGCCGGTGAAGGCTTCGTAGGCGTAGAGTTTTTCCAGACCGCCCACCATGCGCTCGCGCATGGCGTCGAATTTGGCGCGGTCGGTTTCGCTAAGCGTTGCCCGAAAGGTGTTGCGATCCGCTTCGCTGGCTTTGATGGCGCTGTCCATCCAGCCTGCTTCCTGCGCGTCCTGCGGGTCGCTCAAGGTGAGGCCGTAGCCTGCGGCCAGTGCCTGTTTGCCGGCGCTGTTGTAGGTTGAGTCGTTACCCCATTCGCGGATGAGCGCCGCCACGGCATCTTTGTAGCCCGCGCGGGTGGGGGCGTCTTTGGCTTGATTCAAGAGGGCAATGAGTTCCGGGCTGAGGGTTGCGGCTTGTTGCAGGTCGCGCACCCAGCCGCTGCCTTTCAGGTCGGGCAGGGCCTTCGCGGCGTCGCTTACGGTAAGCGGCGGGAATGAACTCAGGAAGTTGTTTTGCGCCAGTACGAAGCTGCCCGCCTGCCCGGTGCTGCCGTCGCTGCGGGTGTAGGTGCTGGTTTGGATGAGCAGGGCGTCGTTGTATTTGGCGTTGGTGGCAGTGCTGCCCAGTTTGATGTTTTGCACGCCGTTGGCGGCGAGGGTGCTGAGTTCGTTGGCCTGGCTGATGCCGTCCTGATTGAGGTCGCGCCAAATGCGCACGCTGCCGAAGGCGGTGTCTTTGTCGTCGAATACGCCATCGCCCGCTCCGGTCAGTACGCCATTGACGAGACTGCCTTTGTCGAGGTCGGCCAGGGCGGTAAAGCCGTTGCTGGCTTTCTGGCCGTTGGCCAATATCGTTTCATCGCCGAAGAGTTCCGCGCCGGTGTCGATGCTGCCATTGCCGTTGCGATCCCACACCAGCAGGCCATCGTCCGCACCGGCCCAGGCGGTGCCGGTTTTGATGAGGTCGCCATCGGTGTCGAAGAGGATGTTTTTAGTGAGCGGGCTGATTTCAAGGCCGTCGCCATCGAGGTCGAGCACCAGTGGGTCGACGTATTTGATGGTTTTGACTAACGGGTCGGGGGTGCTGCCGAGGTGCCGCGAGATGGTGCTATCCCAGCTGAGCGGAAAAAGCTGTTGCAGGAAGTCGTCGACAAATTTCATTTGCTCAGCCGTGAGGGTGGCAAAGTTGCGCAGGCTTTCAACGTTGGAGAGGTTGTGAGTGGGCCACAGATGGCCTTCATAGCCATTGCCGTTCAAACCAGCGACTTCCAGAGCCTTCCACGCGAAGTCGATGCAGCTGTTATTCAGACCGTTGTAGTACGTACTAAATCCGCCACCAGTCGGATTATCACCAAAATTCTTCATCGCATCGTATTGCGCCTGGGTTATTTCTATGGTTCGACGGTAGATGCTATCGCCATAATAGTTTGTATTGTCGTCTTTATAGACTTGTCCTGGGGCGAATGGCCAGTTGTGATGTTGTTCGTCTGGAGCAAATCCATAGCTGTATGGCACACCATTGTCGCCCATGAGCACATACCACATATGGCCCGTTCCAGACTCACCGGGTTTTCCGGTGCCGTCATTGTGCATTGGTGTGCCGCGCCCTGTAATGTTGATAGTTATCGTTGGCATGTTTTCTCCTTATTTGCCTAAATAGGCTCTGTAGATGTGGAAATTAATGGATCGTCCTGCGAAATCTGGAGCGGCAAGCATGTTTTCAACTTGTACCTTGTAAATGCCCGGCTCCAGCAAAAGGTTAGTAATTTTTTTGTTGCGGTTATCGGCACCCCAAGAATAAACAGCTATCTCTGTTTCAACCTTGTTAAACTCAAAAGGATTTATATTTTTTTTATCCGAGCTAACTTGGAGCTTTACTTTTAATGGAACACCCAGATCAACGTATCGACCATCTGGGTACTGCCCCTGATCACCAACAAGCCTCATTAATCGAGACATATCACCGGGCTCATCTTTTTTAACTTTAAATGTCAAACCAAAGGCATATGTCTGTTTTTCTTTAATGTTCATCTCGAATTCCAGATGCTCCCCTCCCTTATCGAGTGAAAAGGGAATTTCAATGGGCGGCGTGAGATTTCTTGCTTCATCTGCACAGGATGCCGCTCCCAATAAGCACAACAACCCCAATACCAAAAATTGGATCGGCACCAAAAGATTTTTTGCTCTAAACATCAATCACTCCCCCAATTTTTCAATTTGTACTGCATGACCATTTTTGATGTAAACGCGAAAAGCATGAGCAGATTCGCTTGAAAACTGAGTCGCATTCTTGAAAGTCATCCAGATTTCGCTGTTATCGGGCTGTAAAGATTGTGCCCACATGACTTTGAACGGGTCAGTATCGGGCGACCAACGAGATGGGTCAGCCATGACTTTGTAAGCGAATGCGCCTCCTGCAAGTTTTGCTTCAAACGGCGTCATGCCAAGCGTCACGATGCCATTCAGGATTGAGGGCCGCCGCTCTTCTGGAAATTGCTCTGGGTGTTGCGCAAACATGGTTTGTGCATAGTTTTTACGTTCGTCTGGGGTCATGGCATTACGCTTTCTTTCAGGTGGTGGATTAAGTTGCGGACCAAAAGTGCTGGCAGATTCAGGCGCAGGCGTTTTATTTGGATGGCTGGCATAAGACCTTTCCTTAATTACGATAAATGGAATAGCGGCTGTTGTAAGCAGTACCATGCACAACAATAAGCTGTGTTTTGAATTGATCGAACTGGCAAACCAAACATATTCTGCAAACAATGCGAATGGCATGATCATAAAGATCAGCCGAGCGTCCACTGCATCAACATTAGGTCGTAAAAGCTTGGTAGAAAGTGCGATTTCCGGAAAGACTGCTAGCACTGCAGACGCTGCAATAAGAAGGCAAAGAAGCACTCCGTCAATCCTGTGTATCACTCTTTTAAAAAAATCAGTGACAGATGTTTTTGAATTGAATTTCATGCTGTCAGCCTCAATAAATTGGACAAAAACTTAACCTGCTCATATCCGTGGCAAAAGAGCCGCCTACTTCATAGAAGGCGCTAATGATCTGGTTTAGTGGAACAGAGGTAGTGGTGGAATCAGGCATGACAAACCTTTCAGGTTAGAAATTAATGATGAAGGGGAAGAATCAATTGACGAATGCGAACAAGGAAATTAGTCAGATATGCGAGAGTTACGACAACAGTAAATGAGGACGCCATTGTCATAAAGCTACCGATTAATCCCAGCATCAGGCGATACTCTGACATAAGGGTTAAAAATGCTCGACCTCTGCCGCCGGTGTAAGTGATATCGACGGGCTTAAAACCGGTTTCAGTCCATGTTTTGTAGACCAGAAGCCACATAATGGGTAGACCAATAACATTTACAAGAATACTTTTTGCAGTCCAGCCGCCCACCGGTATTTTTGCCAGTTGCCAGCCTCTAAATTGCGGCCAAAACTTAGTGGAGTAATAGCCGGCTGCCGCCCACGGCATCAAAAACCACATCACCGCAAAGAATAATTTCGTGACTTCTGGAAATGACGAGATGCGGCTGATTGGATCAATGGATGGCACGAGTGCGGCCATGCTGTTGGCAAAACTTTGCAACAGCGGGAATTTTGTCAGCACATCGGCGGGCATCAGCGCCAGCGTAAAACCGATGGCGATATAGATGAATAGCGGTTTCTCGGCCCGGCCACCCCACATTGACGGAATAAAATCGGTAGACGGCAAATTTGATTGACGGCGCATTGATTCCTCGGTTTCAAACATGGTGGATCTGATTTTTACAGTTGGTCATTAGTGCTCTCCTTTGTTCAGAAAAACAATTTTTCCAATATGAAGAAGCTTGTTTAAACCGAATCGGTGGCGACGCCACTGCTGCGCGATGAGGCGTATCCCTGCAAGGTAACGATATGTGTAGACACGTACGGATTGAGTCTGGAAAAAGACAATGGCATGGCTGCTATTTCCCTGATTTGTTGGTGTGGTTAACACGCAGCAAGTAGTGCGTGCTTTGTTGATTTTAATTTTGCTGTTGGATGTTAAGCACGGCCATACTAGAACGCAAGAGTGAGTTCACAAAATTTTTCTTTAGTTAACAACTAATTAACACTTGCAACAGTTTTCCGTGATGTTGCAGCCAACATGAAATAATTAACCGCAGACGCAGCGAAAGCTACGTCCTGTTGTTGTTTTTATTCATTTTTTTATCAAGGAGACACACTATGAATACCCAATCCAACCAAACCCAAACCTCTGCTCAATCTTTGACCCATCTCGTCCCTTTGGATGGCGTTTTTCTGGAGAAAATAGGCGGAGGGGAAGGTACGGTCATATGGCTAACAACACAGTCTTCCGTTAGTCCCAAAAAATAGAAAATCAACCGCTTCATGATGACAGCCCGCCCGTTGCGACGAGCGGGCTCTTTACTCTGCACATGAATCAAGCGGGTGGAAGATTATGCGAGGCGCGTACACTTGAAAAACCTTTCTGCGCCACAGCCAAATATTGCACGCCCTGCGCTTCGGCATAAATCGCGTTGGCAAGGGCTTTCGCATGCTCGGTATTGCCGCGTTTTCGATAAATATGAAACAGCACCACCATGGCCGCATGCTTGGCAGGATGGCAGGGTGGTATTTCAGCCACATAACGATGCAGATCGAGCAAGGCATTCACTTCATTACCACTATTGATATCTTTCAATGCCTGCACCACGGCGCAGGAAAAAGGCGCAATTTTCTGTCGTTTGAGTGCTCTGGACGCCTTATCAGCAGCTTTCTCACGGGCGACGTCTCCCAAAAACAATAACATGGACAGAAGCGCCTCTTCGCAGGGCTCATCGTCGTTCAGCCGGCGTTCGTCGTCTTCATAAGGCACATAATTGACTGCTGCATCAAAATTTCCTTGCAGCAGCCACTCCCATAAAAAGCGAATCTTGCTGCTAGTTGTATTGTTTTCGCCTTTCTGTAGCCCCATTTTTGGGCCGATGAAAGTACTCGCTGCGCCCAGCGCAGTGAATAAACTTCTCTTGAGGGCATAGCTGCCGAACTCCTGACAGTCAACGGGCAAAATCTGACGTAAGCCAGCTTCTGAAGAAGTGGACGTTTTGTAATGGGGGACAGATTGCGGCGATGGAGAGTCCGTATCCAAAGTAATATAGTGATGCCGGTACCAATTAAGGGCGGTGGTCTTGTTGCTAACTTTGAGTTTACGGTATAGCTTGCACAGATAAACCCGTGCAGTGCCCGGTACAACTTTGAGGTGGTGCGCAATAGTTTTTGACGGCGCGCCTTCTGCCAGAAGCGCCAGCATCAGCCGTTCTTTTTGTGATAACACGATGGCCATTATGCCTCTCCCCGGGAAAACCGCTCGATAACTGCGCCGACATCACATGACGGGAGCGGCGGCTGATTCATTTCAGCGTTTACAAATTTCCCGATCACGCCCCCTTTGAGCGAAGTCAGGAATATTTCCACCAGATGCGGGTCGAGTTGCGTACCGGCCAGTGCCTGTAGCTGCTCGACCGCCTGCTCCAGACTCAAGGCATCGCGGTACGACCGGTGCGAGAGCATCGCATCGAAACAATCGACTACGGCGCATAGCCGAGCCGGTTTGGGAATCGCTTCACCGGCAATCCCGTGCGGGTAGCCGCTGCCGTCCCACGCTTCGTGATGATAGTGGGCAATATCCATCGCAATCAATGTTCGGGGGTGCGAATTGCCCGCCAGGATTTCCACACCCGAGCGGCAATGGCTTTCGATCAGGCTGCGCTCTTTGGCCGTAAACGCACCTGCTTTTGCCAGCAATTTGTCCGGTAATGCCAGCATACCGATATCGTGCAACTCGGCGGCGAAGCCGGTTTCCATGGCCAACCCGCCTTCGCAACCAGATTCCAGGGCCAGGAGACGGGTGAGTTCGCCCACTCGCAAACCGTGCCAGGCACAGCCACCACGCTTGAGATTGGCGGTAGCTGCCAAGTTCTCCAATGTTTCCCAGTCTGATGGAGGCGGAAAGCTCCATGCGCGCAATCGTTGCCGTGAGTAATCGATCAATTCGAGCGCAACCTCGTGGTCATCATCGAACCCTTCCGAAATCTCGATATGCTTGCGTGCCTGTTCGATCGCATCGCGGTAGACCGTGTCGGCCAGTTCATTTAAATAAAAAGCAGCCCGATCAGGATGCCCGGCCACTTCTTCGGCTTGCACGAGGCAAGTCAAGGTATCGCGCAGCGCGACGGGGTGCTCGCGGGCCAGTTCAAGCGCGTGGCGTAAACGTGTCACGCCCACATCGGTTTCGCCGCATGCTACTTCATAGATGGCGCAAGTGATCATTTCCAAAATTTCCATGCGGGGTGAAGGATTCGCCTTACTAAGCCGAGTCACTTCATCGACTAGCAGTTGGGCTTCTTGCGCTCGCCCGGCCAATACCAGTAAACGAACATAACTTCGGCGCAATAGCACGGCACTCAGCGGATCGGCACATACCAGGTCGGGTGTTTCCATCTTCAATGCTTTTCTGGCCGCGCTAAGTCCTGCTTCGCTATCCAGCAAGTGCAGATAACACAGCGCAAGATTGCTATACGCCGCGTACAGCGGAAACGTTCCTCGATTGTGCCGCAATTGCTTCACCGCGAGCGAAAACGACTCGGCGGCAAAGCCATAGGAGCCAGCGTATAAAAACGCTAACCCAATATTGTTCCATGTATGCGCTATTTGATCGTGATCGCCAATTTGTTTTGCAAGATTCAATGCCGTTGCATGGATCTCTATAGCTCCAGCATAGTTACCTTTATCACACAGCACCAGAGCATAGGCAGTGGCAGCGCGGCGTTTCAGTTCAATGTCGGAGAGTTTTTCTGAAAGAGCGTAGCTCGTTCGTGCAATGGGTATGGCAGTAAACGAACGCCCGGCTTCGTAGAGTCGTCTGCATAATGTTATGGCGCCTTCTATGAAGGGGATGATTTCTGCTTCTTGTTTGAGCTTATCCGCTCGGGTCAGGAGATCACGAGCTTCATTGTTTCCCGAGGTTCCCTTTGACGCAAAAAGTGTGTGCTCCAGTTTGGCAATCAGATCAGATGAAAAGGTGGGCGACGGCAATAGCGATAAAGGCAAATAAGACGCTGCTTGCCCGGACTTCGGCAATGAAGTTGATTTCCGGATTTTGTGTGGCGTTTCAAGCATCGATTGGCATTCGTATTATTGACGATTGGGTTTGCAAAATGCCCATGCGCAGTATTATCCGCCCTAACAAGAGTTACACGATGTTAAAAGCCCATTCTTTTAAATGCAAGAGAATATCGACAGTTTTTATATAAAGTTAACATTTTGTTAATATTTTTATTAACTATCCGCATCAGGAATAACACTTGATCGCTGATCGTCGCAGTTGGCAAGCCACAAATCATCGCTCCCTGGCAGAAATCGTCGGTCTAGCGGAGAGCAAATGGAAACACTCATGCCAAGAACATCGCGGCCAATGTGGAGATTATAAGAAGGATAATATGCTGAAAATGACAGAAAAGAAGTTGTTCAGACTCCAGGGAGAGCGTCCATGGCAATGAATCTGGCTAAAACCATACTGGGTTACTTGAAAGAACGATCCGAGGAGAAATTCACGGCGCGGCAAATCGCCGAGTGAGTATTTGCGACATTCCCCGAGGAGTGTCAGGCCAAGAAAAACGAAAGCGAGGCACTGGAAACCGATGCGGATTTGATACAACAGCTTGTCGCCGAGATCGGATCGCAGCGCCCGCGTTTGCAGAAGCGGCACCCCGAACTCAAAACGACCGAAGGGCGACCGCGCAAGTATTACTATTCGGAGAAATCCGACAGCGCCGAAGTTGCCGCCGCAGAAAAACCGATCGATACGCCTATTACAGAGGTGAGTCCCAAATTCGGCGAGCACGCCTTATACCCGCTATTGTCGCGCTATCTGTGGGAGGAGTTCGGGGTTTATTCGAAACGCATCGACGAGAAGCGCTCATCGAATAAACGCGGGCCCAATGGCAACCGCTGGTTATACCCGGATGTGGTGGGGATGGAGGATTTGGGGACGGAGTGGCACCAGGAGGTGCGGGATTGCGTCGATCAATACTCCGACAAACGCACCAAGCTGTGGTCATTCGAGGTGAAGCTATTAATCAACCGATCGAATGTACGGGAGTGTTTTTTTCAGGCGGTTTCCAATTCGTCGTGGGCGAATTTCGGCTATCTCGTCGCAGCAGAGATCGAGGGTCAGGATACCCTCAAAGAACTGCGTATGTTATTCGCCGCGCATGGCATCGGATTGATCAAACTGGAAACCGATAATCCGGCAGAAAGTCAGGTACTGATCCCCGCTCGGGAACGGGACGAGATCGACTGGGATATGGTCAACCGGTTGACCGTGGAAAATAAGGGTTTTCTGGAATACGTGAAGCTGATAAAGCAGTTCTATCAGACTGGTGAAGCGCGCGCCGTGGACTGGGACGCGTTTGATGCGACGTACTGAATACGCTATTCCAAGTGCCCCACGACATCGAGGTGCCGATCCCCATGCTGAAACACCCCCAACCATTGATTGCGGGACTCAAAACAGGCGCGCCTCATCAACAAGGTAAACCCCTCGCAACCGCGTTCTTTGGCGGTTGCAAAATCAGTCGTATCGAACCTGGCTTCGCGCACCAGCGTCGTGGATACCGACTTCATGGCGTATTCGAATAAATCAAGCAGGTTTGCCTGCAAGTTGTCATCGATGTTTTGCGCAGTTACATCATCAATGATGGCTTTTTTGAATCGATTGTTCATGTTCTTACTCCGTAGTTGATGTGGTGACATGAACGCGCTCTTTGGCGATAAAGCCAAGCGCTTTTTGATCTTTTTTTTGTTGATAAATGTGGCAAGGTATGCGGCTATTTCGTCAGATTTCGATCATCTCAACGACAAGATTGGGCGCGATGCCTTCTACGGTATCGTCACGCACAAATACCTTCTGACCAAGCGCAGCATTGCCACGCGCTTTGATGAGACCCCCGCCGGGCAAAGCGACGGTGACGATGCCTAACCCCACCTCGACCACCGTGCCTACCTGCAGCGGGGACTCCGGGATCAGCCGACGAAACTCTTCATAAAGATTATGCATAGCTTTGTACCCCCAGCGTTTGCCAGACCTCAGGCAATCCCGCTTCGATTTGTGTGGAACGGACAAGCCCCAGTCGGCTGATCGTTTGACCTTCACTCCCGTCCTGATACAAAACGAAGGCTCCCGGCTCGATGATCCCAGTCTCAAGAAGCACCGGCATGCGAAGGCTCACCTCGATCTGTTGCCCGGTATCAGCCAATACCGCGATACCACGCTGACGCGCAGCAGCAGCTTCGGTAATCAATGGATCGACCACCATCGGCGCCAGAATCTCCCCAGCTGTTCCCGCACGCGTCACTTGCCCCAGCACGCCCACCTCCTGCCCGGAGACAAACACGCGGTTGTATGCGGGCTTACTTAACCATCGCAACGACTCGCGGGCCACGACATCGACCGGCAACACAAAATCAGGAGTGACGCTATTCCATTCCCAGGGGACAACGGGATAGCGATGTCGCACACGGATGCGGAGGTCTGATGGATGCGGAGCCAGATAACCTCCGGCAGCACCCGCAATGGCAGCCAGCGCTTCGATCCACGTTCCTTGTTGGGTGAATACACCTGCCGGAACGTTCCAGTCGGTGAGATCCCAGTCGATAGTCCAGCCCAAAGGAATTCCGTTGAGGGTCAGCACATCGTCCATCAGTTGCCGCGCAGTACGTTCCTCCGCATTCGAGAAGGTCATCACTGGCGCATAGGGAGCGGCCAGCACCGCATTGCGCCCTCGTCCGGAAATGCGGATGCTCCCGTTGCCGAAGCTGCGCTCGCGGCTGATGTTTTCAGCGAAGACACGAAATGCTGTGCCGTTGACATGGGCCACGAGCTCGATAGGCCCGGTTGTGTGGCCCGGCGCAACCAGCGATTCTGCCTTGGCAGGTAATTGCGCATCGAACCCCCACGTCCAGGATGCCGCGTCCAGCGACAACGAAAGAGTGAAGACCGGCACCGCCGCGCCATCGGACACACGGTGCAAGGTCACATTATTGATCACAAAGTAAATCCTCCGAATGGGAACGACCACCGGCTCCCCATCGGGTGGTGGTGGGGTGAGGTGGTTTTCACAAAAGAAAAGGAGATGGCCGTCTGCAGGCGCCAATGCAGCAAACAGAAGGTGCGCACTTGGCGTATAGCAAGGCGGCAGTACGGGAGGGGCTGGAACCACCCAAACACTGATCCCTGGCGGTGGTGGCATCGCCTCCTGATATCTGCTGTGCCAGCTTTTCGGGGTGGAAGTGGCGCGTTGAAAGTCCGAACTTTGACGCTGATCGATCAACCGTGCGATCTGCCAAAAGCTCATCCGTGCCGCGCGTTGGGTACGGTCGCCATCCTGATGCCGGAAGCCTGTTGCGTAATTTATCGACCCTGCATTTTGAAACCCGCTCGAACGAGCAAGTTTGCGCGGTGTGCCGTTTTCGTTGGCGAACCAGATCGTGTCCTGCATGCGCATTGCGTCCTGATGGCCTGCACCGCGTTGCTCCGGTGCAGCGATCAATATCGGCGGCAGCTTGTGCAGGATGCCTTGCGGCAAAATATTTGCTTCCTGCCAGAATGTCTGCCACCCCGCAGGCGCCTTGACCGATTCCTCTTCACCTTGCCTTGTACCATCCTCCGTCGCTTTTGCCACTTGCCAGTGATGCGTGGTCTTGCCAACGGTTGGGCGTTGCGTGCGCGAATAGTAGTGAACTTCGCCTGAGAATACGACCCCCGGCAATATCGCTCCCAGCCCGCCGCCCACATCGAGGGGCACACTGGGGCGAAGCTGTAACGATACGGTGAGCCCCGGTAACCCCGCCAGCAATTGAACCTCTGCTGCCGGAATGAATTTGATCGCAACGACCGGCAGTGGCAGTGTGGCCGCTACCGTTACATCGTTACGCGGGGCGTTGTCGCTTCCTCCAAAGACCAGATCGGCATTGAGCGCGGCGGGTTGATCGAACAACAAATCGACCAGGGTCGCTTCAACCGGAGGTGCGGGCATACCTTACCCCAGGATCGCCGACACGATACGGGCGTCTCCCCCCAGATACAGATTGGTGCTGGCCAATTTCACATCACCGTTACCATTGGTATCGCTGCAATCCAGATCAAGCGCAGTTGCATCAGCCCCGTTCAGGAGGCGCGCCCAACTAGCAACCCCGGTATTATTGATGAGGCCATCTTCCTGCTGTGTGAGAGTGAGCAGCCCATTTAAAATCGTGCCTGCGGGTTTGGTGAGTTTGATCTCGACCAACATCGCACTCGCTGGTGCGGCAGAGGGTGTGAGCGGGCGCGTCCCGCTGTAAATGCGCAGCCTTGCCGGATTGGGGCCTGTGTCCAGAAACGTTAACGTTCCGGCAAGCCGCGCTTCATTATGTTCGAGAGTAATGGCAACGGTCATGGCATCAAATCTGGTTTCAAGTTATCCGCAATCACCGCGCGATAAAAATGTTTGTAGTCGTAACTCACCGCTGTATAGCGCTGATCACAATCGAGATAGTCGAAGTGATAATCGCCACTGGCATTACTCCAGGTTTCGGCAACGAGCGTATTGGCGTTTTCGCTCACCAACAATACGCGCCGCACCAGAGGCTGGTTGGGGATACCCTTTTCTTTCACCGTTCCGACGATCTGCCCACGGCCCCCGAAGTGAATGTTTTTGCGGGTGATCCCAAGTGTATGAAAGTCGAAGTCATACCCCCCGATGCGATTCCACTGTTCTGAAGCCGGACTATTTCGCCGCAGAAGATCGGCGGTCATATTCACCCCGATATTGGCGCCGGGAGCAGGCGGAATTCCGCTTGGGCCCCCAGAGAGGTGAATCAGGGTGTTGTCGGAATTAACAGCAACACTTGCCGGAAAAGCTGGCAATCCTGATGGGGTCGCTCCCGCAATGGCATGGAGGCGAGCGGTTCCACCATAAAGGAATACCCCCGGAATCAACTTGCCCCGATAGGTGGCCTCGATCACCTGAAAAAGGAGTACACCGCTCGCCTTAAAACAGATGAGGCGCGCCCACGGCACGCCATTGGCGTCGAAGGCGCCGACGATAACTTCACAGCGCAAAATCATCCGCTGGCCCACATTGAAAGTTGGAGCCAAACCGGGTAATCCGGCAATGGGTTTGGCTCCATCATTGATGCTCGCGGTAACCAGTACCCCATCCCCAAAACTGCTGTTCCAGCGCGATACGTTCCAGGCATTATCCAGATGCGCAAAACGATAACCTTCCGAGCCATTACCGGTTGTCATCCATAGGCCAAGGTTCTTTCGGCCACTGGGGTCGGTCAAGAACTCGACATCAGCTTCGAACCAGAAGTCGCCGTTGGCCGATTCGTTAAAGCGCAGAATGGACTGACTGTTTGGCGCCGAAAGGTCGATGGCCTGCTGGGGGCTGTTGTAGGTAGCGGTCATGCCGCCTAATATTGTGGTGGCGCCAATCGCCGGATTATTGGCGAAGGTATCGCTAAAAGGGTAGGTCACGGCTCACCGCCAGGGGCCGGTAATATCGAACGCGATTTGTGCCCCTTCGGCATCCGAGGTGTATTGGGTTCGAACCAGCAGGAACCTTTTACCCGGTTGTCCGATGACGTTGTCGACGATGGTCTGGTCGCTGTAGGGGCGATCCTGCGGCATCCAGAGCATCCCGGGCATGAGTCCCCGCATATGGCCGTCCTCCTGCCGGACGTAGGTAGGCAAGAGCCAGAGGCTATAGTCGGCGCCGTTCGGAAAGGGCGTGGGGCCCCGGCCACAGATCTGCTGGCCGTTGTTGGTGTTGAGTGACGTAAGCCCGAACCTCACCGGATTGCCAAGCTGGGTGTGATTTCGTAGTAGCACCTTGCCGGTAAAATCGAGCGATGAGACAAGACCGTAGCCACTGTACTGGCCAGGGTAACTCCAGTTGTTACTCATGCCCGAATAGTTGTCGTCGGCGGACAGCACCGTGGCATAGTTATCCCCGGACTTGAAACTTGTGATGTCGCCAAAGCAGTAGCAGTTGCGTCCGTACCAGCCGTATCCGGCTGCGTTGCTGCAAAAGAGGAAGAAGAGGCGATCATCTCCAATCAGCACCCAGTTGCGGTTTCCTGCACCATTATCGCTATTGCTTTCGTACTGATTGTTTCTTGCGTGGTACCACTTGTACCAACCCCATTGACTAGCCGCGACCTGCTTCCAGTTCTGTGTGGGATTGTTGGGGTCGTAAGGCGCTTGGGCGCCCACGATGGTGTCGATATCCGCAAGATCTTCAACAATGCCGACGTTCGCCCATTTCGCCCAGGTGGTGGTGTAGCCAGGCGTTTTGAGACTGTTATCGATCAGGAGAATGTTTTGAGGGGAGGCCGGGTTCTTGCTGCGATAGGCGGCCTTGTTTGTACCCGCGAAGGGTTTCTCCCACCCAAGGGGAGCGACCTTCGCGGAGAGATTGGTCGCAGTCGTGGCAGGTGAAGTTGGTGTACCGCTCACCGCATAGGTAAACGTGTTCGCGGTGGTGGCAATCACTCGAGCAGAACCGTTGTATTCCGGCTGATCAGCACCTGCCATCAATAGCACCTGATCCTTGAGGTAAGTGTGCCCGGCATTGATGGTGGCGGTGACCACCCCATTGGCGAAGGTGAGCGAATCAATCGCTTTCAGGGCAAAGCCGTTGATGAGGCAGGCATCCAGCATCGTGATGAGATCGCCCCAGTTATTTGCGATCTGCGGCGCACCTGGCATGCCGCTATTAAAATATTTGACGGATAAGTCGGTCATAGGAATTCCTGCGGATAGATTTAGAAATCAGGGAGGGGTTATCTAGCGCATTTTTGATTCAAATAGACATATAGCTGCGAATCTAACGAAAGAACTATTTCTTCTCCGCAGGGTACTTGTCCATTTAAACTGAAAACGCTCTAACGGCGCTGCATCACTGGCCTTGGTTTTTTGAGGCGTTTCAGTTGCCCTTTTGAAAATCTGCCATCACCCTCAAAAAATCAATGAGTTACGTGAGTCAACTGACTGAAAAAATGCATTTGTGGAAGTGTAAATTAACTTTACTTAATATATTTAGCTTGTTACTATGGCCGTCCCATCAACTCAATAAGGGAACGAAAATGAATAAGCTATTATTTTGCTTAATGGCAGTTTTTTCGGTAAATGTATTTGCTATAAACGGGACACTTTCTCCAACAATGAATGTTTGTTACATAAATTACAATGGAACTACATCAGGTTATCAATGTGGAAGCACGAATCCCGATTTAGGCGCTATCACTTGTGGAAACGGAAAATGTAGTAGTGCTTTAGCAGGAAGTGGCACTTTAGGCGGTAATAAGGCAAATTACCCTTCAACTACGCAAACACCAAAAAAATCATCTCCTTAATTTACTCCCAAGAAAAAATTATGTTTTCGGGTTTATTTCGAGAACTCAATACCGTGGAATTTAGGCACATTACTGGTGGTATATCTATGGGGCTGCTAAGGTTGCCACAAAACGTGTCTCCACTCAGTAGCCGCGTTAGCCCACCTAGCCCACCGCCAAACGGCCCGAGTCCAGGAGTACACCCTTGCACGACATGTAGTTATTAAAAATAAAGGTATGCAATTTGAAAAGCCCTTGTCATTAGACAAGGGCTTTTTACATCAACCTTCATCAACAAGGCGAAGCCGGCAAAGTAAGTTTTGATTTGGAAATGGAATCAAGGGGTATCGACGTCGCCACGAATCAGCAACGTGAAGTGATCGTCGGGGACGGATTCGGGTCCTTGCTGGATGGTGCGCACCACCCACACCGGGAAGGCGCTGCCTATAGTGTTAAAGCGCAGTACGTTGCCGGTGGCCCAGCCGCTTCCCCATCCCAGTGCGGGAAGCACAAAATACGGCACACCCGTTGCGGGATTGGTAGGCGAGCAGTCAGAACTCGTGTTGCCGTTTGCGATGATGCCGACATTTTCACCGATCACTTCGAACGCGGTACTGTTGGTAAAACGTACAATCCAGCGCTCGGTCAACGCCCCGCGATTAGTGACTTTGATCGGATACTGGGTGTGATTAAACGTGGCGGTGGCTTGGCTCCCCGACAGGGCGTCTGACCACGTCCCATTCCACGTTGCCTGATCGAATACGAGGTTCACCCGTGCAAAGAGGTCACCGGCCACCAGCGCGCTGGAAACAAAACTCCCCGATGAGGGATCGCCGGGATTAGCCAACGGATAGTCATGCGTTAGTGCGCGGGTAAAACTGATCTCGCCGTTGATCTGTATGTCCCGCACCACCGCCATATCCTCGATGCGGTGTTCGATGGTTACAGGCTGACTGTAACCTGTCACGTTGGTGAAGGTGAGGGTACCCGCTTCCAGATCGGCGCTGTAGCCGGTATGGATCACCGAGCCATCATTGCCAACGACCCGCACGCGCGAGAGACGAACCCGGGCGCAGTCGATGATCTGGCCATTACTAACCGTTGCGGTGATTTTGCCGGTATGGGCAACGACGGCAAAACCGCCAGGTCTAAAAATCGGCACGCGCCCGTCACTCGGCAAGCGCACGGGGTCAATTCCCAACAAATCGGCGTCCAGCGGAAGATAGCTGTATGCGACCGCGCTGTAACGGATACTCGATGCGGCGACAGGCTCTGGCCTAAAAATCTTGCCGTCCGCTGCCACATTGCTCGCATCAAACCAGGGCTCGGTTTCATTGCCGCTTGCTATGATGCGAGCACCAAAACGCACGCGCACAAGACCCGTATCGTAGTCCACGCTGCCGCTGATTCCCTGAGCTTCAATCTTGCCGTCGATACCGGCACTGACATTTTGTGTGCCACCTATTGCCCGTGCGTACTGGATCGAGAGTGAACCCGGACGCAAGGGGGCGGCTCCCGTGCGAAATACGAACTCGCTGGAGATATTTTCACCGACGGTGGTCACGCAGCTTACGCGCGTGATGGCGTTCGCTACCCCCGCCGTCCAGGAGCTGAGGGTTACTTCACCGGACAGATAATTGATCGCTCCGCGCGTGATCCAGCCACTGGAGGTAAATTCGCGTAAGTTCCCCTGGCCACTGTCTCCCCATGGTTGTGCCCCTGGCAAGGTCAGCAAGACGGTGCCCGCCACCACCTCTGCATTGACCCCGGGGACTAACTTAAACGTGGGGAGAAACTGGAAGGTTTCGCTTTGGTTGCTGGTGGAGCCCGCACTGTTGTAGCGCAGTTTCACATAGCCCGATTCATCATTGGGGTAAAGCGAGGGCGCATCGACAAATTCGATGCCTCCGTAATTCAAACGAAACATTCCGCCTGCACTCCCCCATCCCAGGTACTGAAAAGCATAGGCCGGTCGCGGGAGTTTGATGGTCATATCCGGCTGGAACAAAACCGCACCCGTCGAATAGTCCACCCAGCCTATCGTTAGCCCATTCCATTTGAGATACCCCATGCCATCATCCCGGGCAAGCTGGGTGGGATCGACTAAACCAATCCCCATTTCCTGCAGTTGTTTCAGGGTGTACACCCCGAGACTTGCGGGATCGGTTAGCGTATTCCACTCGACTTCCAGTGAACCGGGTTCGATGGCGCCGAGACTTGCTGTCACCGGCAATTGTCCAAAATTATCGCGGGAGGGATGGGCAAACGAATCCTCCTGTTTGGGGCCTGCGACATAATTTACCGTAAGCAAGGTGCCAACCGCAGGCAATACATTGGGGGCGAAATCCACGCGATTTTGCGCAGGCTTCAAACTACCGGTTGCACTTCCTTCCAGTATTCCAGAGGTCGCAGCCGATGCGGTCTTGGTGCCGCCGTACTCCCAGGACACCGTCAATGAGCCGGGCTGCACAGCTAATCCCGCAGGGGGATTCAAGACAAGGCTCTGCGAGGCTTTTAAGGTCGCTTGCGGTTGTTCCGTTTCCTGTGTCGGAACGTTCCAGGTCAAAATAAGTGACGACCCCACATCGGGGAGTGCTCCCAGGGTCACCACGAACGCACCGGTATTTTTGTTGATGGTGCCGGCGCCATAATTGGCATCCAGGCCTTTCAACGCCCCGTTGCCCGCGTCAGACAATACATACCAGCGACCCTGTGCCATGTAGCTAATCGATAACGTACCTGGTTGCGGCACCGGATTAATCGTACCCACATAAGACTGACTGCGCGATTCCGGGGTCACCGGAATTTCCGAGCTTTGCGGCGCACGCAGAATCTGGGCCGCGGGTGTGTAGGTGATAGCCTTGGCATTGGACATCGTGCCCGCGTTGAGAGCCAGAATACCGTTGGCGTAGTCGATCGTGCCTATCGTGCCGCTTGCGGTCTTGAGAAGACCCGCATCATCAAAAATCGTAATGCCGTCCGTCACGATTGCGAGTGAACCGGGTAAACACCCTCCTGGCAGGTTTAGTTTGGTTCCAGTCGTCCAGGTGTGATTGGCGGTGTAATTTACGGCTATCGCTCCAGATATCGGTAATCCTGCAGCCGCATAAGGCGGCACAAAAGAGATGGGGGTTTCGGTCTGGGCACTGGGTACCAACTGCGTGTAGATCGATTGAGCATGAACCGTAAAATCCCCGACCGATGCGACCTCGGTCAACGGTACCACCCCCACGTAAGTTCCCGCGTCGGCCACCACCGTGTCACGGATGCGCGTGGCATTAGTCGCCCGGGTGAAAATGCGACTGGCCGGGGAACCGGTGAAGTCATAGCGGAGCGCATCGCTGATCTCAACCGTGACGATGTGGGCCGTATAGTCCTTGTCGGAATCGTAGGTGAAGGTGCGTTCGACGACTGACACCGAGGTGGCCCGCACATACTGCTCCTTCTGCGTGCCCAGTCCTTCGTTCTCGATTAAGACGAGTGTTTGGCCCACATTGGGTACGGGGTCACTCGTCCGCTGAAAAATCTGCACTACCCGCTGACCGGCAATGTGATTCTCGAAGAGGTACCCCGGTAGCGAAGGGCCCTTGTTGAGATAGGCTTCGATGCGGACTTTTGCCTGCTCCCTCGTATCGAACGTTTTGTTGGTGGAAAATAGCGTGACACTGACGCGTGGATCTTGGGGTGGTTCGGCCACGATCACATTGGCACCAAAATACGTATCGGTGTCGTTCGTCTCAACTGACACAAAGGTTTTGCGTAAGTTGACCCGGCCGCCTGCGCGATCAAGTTCAGAGATGTCGGTAAAAATGGCGTTGGAGACACCATCAGCTATGGCGATGCCCGTGGGTGCACCACCTCCTTCAGGCACGTCCGCCATCACTGCAGATTTCAATAGTTTTACGTCGCCCGATTGAATCGGCATATCTAGATCTCCAGGAAACGAAGGGTCAAGCGATAAAAGTCGGTGTCGGTGTGTGCGGGAAACCCCAGCACGGGCTCAGTATCGATGGCGGTTTCTCCATGGCGAAAGGCCACCGTAAATAAACGGCCATCCTTAAAACTCAAGTCAAAGCGTCCTGTAGTAGAGCTAACCGGAAGGGTTGCCCACGCGCGCAATTGCTCGACCGTGGCGCGGGTCACCCACGCCATGTCGGGAGCACCCACCAGGGTGATGGGACGCCCCGCCTGTCTTGTCGCCGACTGGATCAGTAAGGCGCCGGTGATGAGATAGGACAGGGAGGCTACCGCAGGCGACCAGGTGTATTCATCGCTCCAGAGCAAATCGTCGGGCAACAGAAGACTCACCTCATCATCGAGGTTTTTTAGTTGCATGAAGAAGCCTTAAACTTTCTACAAAAACCGCACGGTCAAATCGTGCGCGTGCGCGCTGCGTTAAGAAGTTGCAGTAGACGCGACTCGTCTCGTGCATCAATGGTTGCGTTGACTTTCTGTTCTCCTGCTGCCAGTTCTACCCGCACCGTGCGGGCAGGATTGCTACTCTCATTGAGGGCGGGACGCGTCAATCCCGAACCAAGAGGGGCGACAAAACCTCCGGAAGCAAATCCCTGCACGCCTGCTGCCATGCTCGCCATGAGTTGCGGTGAGGGGAGAGACAAGCTATTAATCGCTTCAAAAAAGCCCGCGCCGAAACGGGACACGGCATCTTTGTTCACAACGAATTCACCCGGGGTCAGCATCGCCGGGACGGTGTCCGATTTGGCTACCCCACCCAAGCGATAAAACTTGCCCTGGTTTTGTTCCATGTAGTCCACTAGTTCGCGTTCTAAATCTTTGCCAGTAAGTGTGGATTGCGCCATGGCCTGCCGCCACTTTTGACGGATCTCGTCCAGATTCTGGCGTTCATTCCCGGTAAGTGTCTTTTGACCTATAAATTTTTGCACTACCTCCTGGTCTTGCCAGGCTTCTTTGTTGTAACGCGCCATCGTTTGACTGCGCATGTCCAGGCTAACCGAGGTGCCATGGTTCCTCTGTAACCACGAGGTGTACTCGTTCATCGCCTGAAGGCCGAGATCGATCATTTTTAGCGCCTCAGTTGCTTCGCGGTTTTTCTTGGGGTTGCCATCACTCTTTAAACGTACCGGCCCGCCTACCGCAAAGCGCGCGACCCCATTGGCTAATCGCGCCAACACACCACTCCCATACTTTTGTACGGCAGCTTTACGAATCACAAAAGCACCAGCGTTTAGTGTGCGCGGCACGGTGTCTTGGTTTCCTGAACCGGGTACAGACCCACCACTCATGCGCGGGAACGCTCGCGCGACGGCTCCCCCTTCGGCAAAACGGCGAACGCCCACCCCAACCAGACCGCCGGTTGCGTGTGTCTCGACCTTCTTCACGTGGATGATGTGTTCCGAATGAGTAGTCATCCCATTTAACGACATCACATCAGTGCGCACTGCACCTACATTGGTGCTGACTTGATGTTTTGATTCTGTCTCGATGCGACCCAGTGCCTTGATCTGGCCCTCCACGTTGGTGATCGCCGCTTGCGTTTTTTCGGTGGCGACTTTTAATTCAAGTTGCGAATTCTGTTCGGCATAAGTTTTGAGTTGGGTTAATGCCTCCTTGGCTTTGGATACATCGGCATCGACCGGCAGTGTCTTGCCTTCTTTCAACAATTGTTCGTACTGCTGTAATTTCTTTTCTGCATCCTTCAAATCGGCTTCGATGGTGATCAGCACCGCCTTTTCCGCAAGCGCTTTATCCAGATCCGCGAGGGCCTTATCCAAACGCGTGGTGTCGGCATCGATGGTGACCTTCAAACCCTCTTTTAGCTTTGCCGTGATCCCATCGATCTCGGCTTCCGTTTGGGTAATGGTTGCCCTGATCTCCTCTTGTGCGGCCATAGCCGACTCCGCAGCATTCTTATGCGCTGCACTTTCCGCATCCAGCGTTTCGTTGAGGATTTGTTGGGACTCGCGGATGCGTTCGATAGCTTCACCAACCCCCACTTTTCCCTGTGTGATCTGGGCATCGGTGTCTTTGGTTTTCTGGGCCAGTTCAGCGCGCAGCCCCTCAGCCTTCCGCATCAAGGCTTCACTTTGCGCGTACTCCTGACGGCGCGTGGCCTCACGCGATTGTGATTCCAGTTGTGTGATCTCGGATATCGCCGCTTCAGACTGCTTGCGGGCCTCCTCACCGCGCTTGGCTTCACTGGTTTCTCTACCAGCCACTTGGGAGGCGAGATCCATCGCCTTTTGTGCGAGCTGTTTTGCTCCTTCGAACTCGCCCTGGGCGAGTACCTCGCGGGCTTTTTGCTGGTATTCGGCTATCTGGCGCTTCCGATCTTCGGTAGCTTGGAATTCACTCATCCCCGCCCGATTAATGTCGCGAATGCGTTCTTCCGTCGTCATCGAGAGCTGGCGCTTTTCCTCTTCGATGCGTTTTATCTCACCAAGATGCCGGTTGGCTTCGGTATTCAAGGCATCAATGTGCTGGCGGTATTCGGACAGCGCCTCTGTCATGGTCTGGCGCTTGGTGGCCAGGATGTCGTTTTCTATACGGGTAACATTGGCTGCGCGCTCGGCTTCTGTTTGCCCATCCCGACGCGCGGCTTCGATCTTGGCTTTCGACTCGTCGTCGATCAGTTTTAACGTATCCGTCGTCGATTGGCGGCGTAGCGCAGTCTGCTGCGTAAGGGCATCGGTCAGCAGCTGTGTCGACCTGGTGATCAGCGCCGATTCGGACATTTTGACAAGCTCCAGCGCCGACTGCTCTTGCTGGTAGCGTGCTTTCACCGCCTCGATCTGCTTTTGGAGACCAGCCTCGACGATTGTAGTGAGACCCTTGTAGGCTTCCGCCATTTTGGCTGTCGCCTCACTCACCGTCTGGTTGGCCCTGGCCGCGGCTTGTTCGACTTCACCAATACGGGATTTCAGTTTCTCCAAGGCAGCGTGAACCGCTTCGACACCACGCCCCACCGCCTCTTGTGTCCCCTGACGCACGGCCTCCAGCCGTTTGGCGATCTCCTCCGCGGCAGCCGCAGCGCTATTCATGGCGGCCTTGGCGGCACCCTCCGCACTGGAAGCGTCCGTCATCATTCCTCTAAAAATCTGGTTCATTTCATTAAGCCGCGCTTGATGACGGGAAGCGGCTTCAGCGATCGTGTCAGAAGTAAAAATGGCGGCAAACGTCTCCCAGTGAAAGCGCAGTTCCTCGATACCCCTCATCAGTATTTCCACCATGACGATGCCCGCTTTCCGGACGATCTCGAATTTCTCCGAGAGCCACGTGCCGATCTCCCAACCCACCAGAAACGCGCCCAGCACTGCAAATGCCGCCTTTAATGCCCCGACCGTAGCGACCGCTGCCGCTACCGGTAAATTGGCCGCCGTCCACGCGGCTGTTGTGGTACTGGCCGCCGCAACGGCTGCAGCACTTACGGTTTGCCACGCGGTAATCAATGCGGGAATCAAGCGATAGATCAATACCGAGAGTCCCACTTCCGCAATGCGTTTTAACCACTGCATCACCTTGTCCAGGTTTTGAGCGAGCCATGTGAGCGCTTCAGCCAATTTTTTGGTAAGCCCGGTCGATTCATCCAAGCGGCTAATCCAAAGACCCGCCGCATTTTTAACCCGCTCAAACGATTGATTAACCGTCTGCGGAAGTTCGGCGTATTCGCTGGCTAGTTTCTCCTTCTGGCTCATCAACGCATTGATGACCACGTCCGCCGTCAAGCGGCCTTCTTCGGCTAATTTACGTAACCTCCCGATGGGAACATTGAGACCATCGGCCAGTGCTTTTGCAAGCCGTGGACTATTTTCGACAACCGAGTTGAACTCCTCGCCACGCAAGACGCCGGAGGCCAGCGCCTGCCCGAATTGCAGCAAGGAAGAGCGCGACTCGGTTGCCGATGCACCGGAAATGCGTAAGGCTTGTGAAATACTTTCGGTGAGAGCAAGCGCCTCTTTTTGTTCGCCCCCCAACATCCTGACCGACTGCTGCAACTTGCCGTAGAGTGTTGCCGTCTCCTGGATTGGCACACCAATCCGCTGTGCGATATCGAAGAGTTCTTTCTGCGCAATCGTATATTCGCGTTGACCTGCGGTTGCGAGTTTCAGGCGCGCATTCATCATGTTCCAGGCATCAGCCACCTGGATGATTTCTTGCACCTTACTGCCAGCCCAGTTCAAGGTAAGAAAGGCCAACACCCCGGTTTTGGCGCGAGATATCTGGTCATTCAACGCCGAGACGCCGGCCTTTACTTCAGCCATCCCCGCCGACGCCTTTTGCCCGGCGGTTTTGGCGGTGGTCGAGAACTCCCCCAGGCTCCGCTCGGCGGATGTAATGGCACGTTTTAGCCCTTCGTCCGCCCCTTCCAGGGCGACGAGAACGGAAATACGATTCGCCATAACTTAATCCACCGTCCGGATCTGTTTTTCTATCGATGCGGCAAGGCGCGGAATGCGTCCTGCCACCAGCCGTTCGATGTCCAGTCGTTTTTTGAGCACCACCCGGGGTACCAGCACCGCAATCGGAATGTCCGCCCCGCGTTTTAAGCGCTTGGTACCGGAATCGCGCCGGTAGCGGCGCTTAAATCCTGCGAGCGGCCGGTCGTGCTCCTTGATGTTTTCAGCCATCAAGATAATGTTCCCCTTCGCGTTCTTAATAAAATAGGCATTGCCACCACGCATCAACTGGGCGATCTGGGCTTTAAAACGTTTCCTGCCCACTCGCCCGTGCAATGGAATCAGCATCCGGCCACCGATCGCACCACCTCTCTCGTGCATCCCCGACCAGGGAATCTTTGAGCCGACATAGAGTGCGGGGAGCCGCTTCGGGTCTTTCGCCAGTACCTTGGCCGTAAACCCTTTCAAAAAAGATTTCTTCACGACCTTCATCTGGCCCGCGACGTGGCTCTGCACCTCCTGCTTGAGTTCGACCGCCTCACTGGCGATGGCGCGCGCCACCGCCTTCTTGACCTTGTCGCGGAACTCACCGCCCCAGCGGCGTAGTTGCGCTTGAGCGCTCGCACTATCGATGCGGATGGTGACTTTCATTTACGTTGGGCGTGGTTAGTCAACCGGTCGAGGGTCTGGTCCAAGTTTTTGGCGTCGCCGCGCGTGCCGATGGCGATCAGAGACAGCAGGCGCGCATCATTTGCGGCGTCGGTGCGTGCGGTTGCCTCAACGAAGCCACGCACCTGCGCCACGGTATAGTCGAGGATGTCTGGCAGGCGGTGTCCGTGTTCGATCAGGCGCTGAACGGTATCGAACCAGCCGCCGCTTTCACGACGGGCGGTAGCTTCACCTCTGCGAAGAGACTGTCCAGTTTTGGGATCACCAATCGGGTAAAAAAATCGGCATTCACCTCGATCACCTTGGCCGCGAGCAGAATCGCCTCATCAGCGGCTAGTGCATCGACCCACGCCCGGGGTTTTTTAACCGCGATGGCGATGGCCGATAAGAGGTCGTCCCCCTTTTCGCCCAGAAGCGCCAGCCAGTCGATCTCACTAGCATTGAATTTCTCCATCACCGGCGAAATCGCGCGCAAAAAAGCAGGAAGCTGCCCCACTTTCAGGGGAGCTATAGCCACTATCTCGCCGTTGATGGTGAGTTCGACCCATTGCGGAACGAGAGTCTGCAAATCATTCATGATGTATCCGATCAGAGTTGTACGATGCGACCGAACTGGCCCAGCACCGCGTCAAAGGGTTTGGTGGTATCAGCAAGAAGTGAGCCTTCCAGTTCGAACTTGTTGTAGTCATCCGAAATGAAGGAGATTTCTTTCAAAGGGTCGAACGCCACCCGATAGAGTTCGACCAGCACCTTGGCATTGCTTTGTGCAGTATTGATGCCTTCCAAGCGCAAATAACGCTCAGGGAGTGCTTGCGTAAAAATGCCGATTTCGGTGGCTACCCCATAGGCATAAGCCACCTTGAAGGGGGCGGTAAAGCTCGCTGTATCCAGAAACTGGATGGCGCCGAAGTCGGTGTCGACGGTGTAGTGGGTGCCCAGGGTGAGCGTTGCGGGCGCGACCGCAGAGTCCGTCACCACCACCGAGGACACCTTAGCGTGGGCTAAGAAGTAGCGGTCGCCGACGACGGGGGTAGTACCTCCGATAGTTTCCGCCGTCACGGTGCCTGAACTTCCCACCACATAGTTTCCGTATAAGGCGAGAGCCAGGTTTTCTTTGGTGAACTCTTCGATGGTGAGATTAACGGTAGCGGATTTTTGTTTCACCATCCGGTGATCCAGCGCGCGCTGGCCGGTCTGGCTCTCAAAGTGCTCGAGGACATCGGTTTTAAGCGAGAGTTTTAGCTCGGCGACATTGCCCGGCGAGCGAACTTCGATGGGAAGACCTGCGGGGTCGCGTTTTCCAAGAAAAACACGCCCTTGAAAACTGGCGTAAGTAGACATGAGTGATTCTCCTGTTGATGATTAAAGGCAATAGGGGGTCAGCTCACGTGGGCAAAACCCACGTGAGGGCCGCGTATAGGTACGGGGACTGCTGCTAAAACGGAGGCAGCGGCCTTACTTCGCTTCTTTGCGGGATACGGGTTTGGTTTCCGGCTGAAGTGTCTGTGGCCCACGTTCGAGATGGGCGATACCGTGGGTGGTCAGCCATTGGGCGCTGATTTCATCCGTATCGATTGCGTCATCGGGTTTCAAAGATCGGCCCGCATGGGTGTGCGGTTTAAGTAAAAGAAGTCGGGTCATGGATGTCATCCTTGGATTGAAATGTCGCGGGCGAATGTCCGGTAAGTGATCAAATAACGACAGGGGATAGCAGCCACCACGGCATCGGCGTCCTCGATCTCCCACTCCGATTCCTCTTCACGAATACCGAGTGCCAGGCCACCGAAGTTTCCATTCGCCATCAAAGCCTGGTGGGCGGCGGTAAAGAGTTGGTCGGCTTCGGTTTCAGGAACGAGGGGAGGCACCGTTCGCACGAGCGCCACCAGACGAATGGTGAGTTCGCGCGTCACCCGGTCGTTCGCTCGATTGGTGATGGCGTCCCTTTCTGGAAACATCACCAGTGCGGGACATTGCTCGCGACTGATGGCAACGGTTGGCGAACGATGGAGTGTCGCCCCTAATCCTTCTGCTGCCGGACGAATCGCCTCCATTACCGCCTGCAAAATTCGCTCGCGGATCGAGTTTTGAGTCATGGTGAAATCTCCCGTTTAAAGCCGGGTGAGGCTCGCGCACAGCTCGGCGCCGTCGCCCACCGCCCGAACCTCACGCACCTGAAACGACACGCCCTCAATTTCAACTACCTCGCGTGCGCGTAATCCCTTAAAGATCGTCGCGGGATAGGACATCTCGTACTCGGTACTGACGGACAAGCCTTGAAGCAGGTTGTCATCCGGCGCCTTAAAACCCACCTCATGGATTTCAAGGGCTCCGCCATCTGTGGGCTGCCAGCGGCATGTCCTCAAAAACCCTGCGTTGGCGGCGGCTTCATAGATCGCATCGACGATGTTCATCGATCAGCTCACCTTCAATTTTGCGAGCACTCCCGGGCGGTGACACATCGGCAGCGGGTTGCTTTGCGTGTGCAGATCGGTGCCGCGCTCGAATTTACGCGGCTCCTGCTTCGCGTAAATAGGTTCGCCCAATGTATTGGCGGTCTCGTTAAAGTCGGCGGGGGCAAAGTAGGTGCTAAACGTATCCACCGTTCCCAAGGGAAACGCATGCGCTTCGCCCGCCGCAATGAAGCGACGCGTCGTGCCGTTGGCGTCCGTTGCCTGGCCGCGATATTCCTCAAAAGTAATCCCGCCAAAGGTGAAACCGGCGCGCATGTCGTTGATCAACACCGCACCCTGCTGCCAGTAGGCGAACGATTCTTTGACTTTTGGGTGATCGGTCAGCGCGTCATAAAACTCCGGCGAGCATAAACAGTGGATGCCCGTCATGAATTCCCCCTTCAGGTTGTCCTCCAGGTGACGTAAAACATCGGCGCATTTCTTCTTGATGTTGGCGTTGGCATTGGCGAGATCAAAACTCACTGCCGCCGGGGCGATGTCGAATTCAGCAAAGAGGTCGTAAATCACCGAACCATCGGCATCCAGAATGACGCCCTTCAAGGCGCCCATGCGCAGGTGTTCCAGAGTGATGGCGTGCTTGTTGCGCATCGTCTCCAGGTGACGGGCCATGACGGATGCGACTGACTCCATCTCGGTTTCGGAACCGAACGAGCGGATACCCTGGACTTCTTCGGGCAGCACCACGTCGTCATGCGGGATGTGCGGAATCACGAAGGAGCGAACCTTACGTTTGCCACGAGTTCCGACGGTACCCGGCGCACCGGGGGGAAGGGTGGGCAGGAGATTCAGCACGCCATTCTGCTCTTCGACGATTACCTGGCGGGTGCGCACCGGTTTTACGGGAAAGAGGTTTAGTGCCTCCATGCGGCCGTAGCGATTGGGAATGATGTTGATGGCAGCGGTTAACGCCGCCATCGAAAAGGCTGGGGTGTTGAATAGATTGTTCATGGATGATTTCCTTGAGGTGATCGATCAGGCAGACTGACGAATGAGAATGCCGCGTGCTTCCAGCGAAGCTGTAGCCGCAGCCTTTTGTTCGGGGGTGATGTTGGGTGGCCACACCACTGCATTGGAGGCCACCACCCCATGACGCGCAAGCAGTAACGCGTCATCGCGCTCCATCAAGGTGGCGTCGCAAGGACAAAGCAATATCCCGATGGGTATTTCCGAGCCATCATTTGCACCGGGTTCATGGCGCTTGATCTGAGCGGTTGCCGTGATGCGGCCTACTACCGCGCCCAGCTCCAGGTTTTGGCCGGCAGCAACCGTTACCACTTCGCGAGAAAAGTTAAGGCGAACCTCCTCGTATTTCAGAAGGTCGCCAAGATTTGAGGGTTCGTTTAAAGCGGGCATGGGTCAGTCCTTTCCAATGAGTTTTTTGACGGCTTTGATGAGAGGGTTCTGTTCGGATGCCGCTACCTTTGAAGCGGCATCCGGGTCGATCATCGAGGTGATTTCCACACTCTCGGCGCGCGAGGCCAAGAGAGAATGGCGCACCTCCTCCACGCTTAAGCCTTTCGCGAGAAACGCTGCTGTGCGTTGAGGCGCTCCTGCCAGTTGGCAGAGCTCGGCAATCGCAACCGCGTCCGCGCGGGCCGTCTTGGTTGCGGCATTGACGGCGTCCGCCAGTCCAGCGCCGGGGGCTTTCATAACTTCCGGTGCGGTTGATTGATCATCGGGTGCATCAGGCTGGGTTGTGGTGGCGGGATTGGTACGGGTATCAGGGTCTTCAAAGTTCATGTGAACTTCCTTTCTGGGTGGGGTAAAAACGGGATTTGCGGAAATGGATAAGCTCCTGGCCGCCTTATTCCTCACAGGACGAGTCGAAATGTGATTGGCCAGGAAGGCAGTGAAATCGCTTGCAGCTGAATCAAAACTTCCCTCTGCATCGGCTAGACCAGTTGTTACTGCACTGGGGCCGAAATAAAGGCCTGCCTCGGTTGAGCGCACGAAACGTGGCTCAAGTTTCCGCATCGCGGCGACGTGGTCCACAAAAATTCCATAGAGGCGGTCCACTTCGGCCTGCAAACGTGCAAAGGCCTCTTGCCCTAATGGTTGATGAGGAGAAAAGTCATTTTTCTGAGCCCCTGCCGTGATCGCCGTGTAGCGGTATCCTTCCTCTATATCCCGCGCGGACTGATCGACGTGGATCGCGATAACCCCAATCGATCCCACCCCAGCGGTTTCCGTGACATAGACGCGAGAGGCAGCAGAGGCGATGGCATAAGCCGCCGAGTAGGCGGAGTCGGAGGCGATAGCCCAAACGGGTTTCACGGCGTTGGCTTCCCGGATTCGCCGAGCGAGTTCAAACACCCCACCCGCCTCGCCCCCCGGTGAATCGACATCCAGCAAGATGCCGGCAACCGCAGGGTCAATAACCGCTCTATCGAGCGTGGCGCCTAGTTCAGCGTACGACATCAGTCCCGATGCCGCATCGAGATTGAGTGCGCGGCGCACCAATGTTCCATAAACCGGAATCACCGCTACTCCAGGAATCGCCGGTAGGGGATTGCGGGTAGCGATAGCGGGGGCGACCGACTGGGGGTCGGGCCAGTCGATGCGCTCTCCCAACACCGACAAGATGATGTCCAGTTTTGAGCGCGCAATAAGGAGCGGCGTCCCGTATAAACGGGACGCAAGATGAGGTAAGCGCATATCAGTTTCCTTCTGGCTGGGGTTCGGGGGGCCTCACAACAGGCGGCAGTTCATGCCGGGGATCAGAATCAAAGATGAGTCCCAGGTCGTCCGCTCTTTTGTTGTCTGCTGCGATCTCCCGGTCGACGTCTTCGGCGTCGTAGCCATTGGCCGAGATCGCTTCAGTTCGGGACATCAAGCCTGAGCGAATCGCCGCCTTCATCGCATCGGCTTCCTTCAAGGGATCGACCCACTGCCAGCCCTGGGGAATCCATTTGACCGCCTGATAAGCCCGCCTTGTTGCGCCACTACGGCTATACCCCGGCAATGAAAGGGCGCCCTCAAGCACAGCTTCAGTCATCCACGCCTGCCAGATGGGACGGCAGAATTGATGGACGATCACGCCATGCTGCAAGGCCTCCACCCGGCGGCGGAATTCAAGGAGTCCTGCGCGGATCGAGGAGTAGTTGACCTGGGTAAGGTCGCCTGTCAGTTGTTCGTAGGTGACGCCGATGGCTGCCGCCACCGCACGAAATTGCATACGCAAAAATTCGGCGTAACTTGCCCCCACATCTGCGGGCTGACTAAACTTCACATCTTCGCCGGGCTCAAGGATCTGCATGGTGCCGGGCTCCAGTCCTGCCAATGCCGCACCACTGGCGTCTGGCAATCCTTCCCCCATCAGATTGTCCTCGGGGGAGAGGCGCGTAATAAAACCTGCGAACATCGCAGCGGTCTTTTTACGGACGAGTTCTGCATCGTCGTATTGATCGAGTTCATTCAGTTTGACGAGTGCGCGGGTAAGCCACGGCTCCCCGCGGATCTGCCCGGGACGGAGCACCCTAAAAAGATGGATGATCTCGCCCGCATCGACCCGTACCGTATCCATGCCACCCACACCCGACATCGGCGCCAAACCGCCCTCACCCGGGTGCGAGCGATACAGGTGATAAGCCACACGCCGCCCCAGCCGATCAAACTCGATGCCGGCCCGGACGACGTTACCGGTGGATAGCTGGGTATTCATCGTCTGCGGCAAATGCTCAGGCTCCAGGACTTGCAGTTGCATTCCCACCGCTAACCCGTCTTCGGGTCTTCTAAAACGCAGGCGTATCAAACACTCGCCGCCTTCCAGCATGGCCCGGCAAGCCAGTGTCTGCAGACCGTAGAAGTCAGTCATCCCTGCCGCATCGGCGTCTTCACACCATTCGCGCCAGAGACTCTGAACCGCTTCCCGCAATCCTTCATCCTGAATCATGCTCTGCGGCTTGATGCCGGTACCGATGGCGTTCGATACAAACGCTTCGATACCCGCAGCGGCCCAGGCATTGCGGCGCACGAGGTCACGGCTTTTTGCGCGGAGTTCGTTTTGTGTGGAGAGGAGTACCGCGATTGCACCGGGGTTACTGACCTGCCAGGCGAGCGCCCGGCGTCCACTGCCAATGCCATCGTAAAGCGGGGTGCCGCCCAGCAACCCAACAGCAATGCGGCGGCGAATTTGGGTAAGCCAGCGCATTTAAAATCCTTTGTTGGTGGTGATACGGATCTGTCGGGGGGCGCCGGGCCATAAGCCTGTGGCCTCTGCTTCTTCGAAGAGGCTTCGCTTTACTATTTCAATGGCGGCTTTCAACTCATCCACGCTGCGGTATTCCACCGTCTTGTCGCCAAAGGTGACGCGCTTTTCACCCTTGGCGAGTGCGGTCTCAAGGGCATCCAAGTGTGTTTGGGTATAGGCCATCAGCCAAACACCATGAGATTGATTTCAGTGGAGTCATCGAATGTGGTGGCGGTCGTGGCAACACTGACATCCACGTACTGGGGTGTCTTTTGATCGCTGCTTGATCGCACGATGGCGATGCGCTGAGTGCCGCTGTTGGTGCTGCTACGCGCCAGTGCTGTCCAGCAATAATTGGCGTTGGGCATGGCCTTGGCGAACGTTACGCGGTAACGGCCCACTGCCGTTCGGGTCACGCGGGCCACGTTGTATGAGGCGCGAATAATGAGCTGATTGCCGACATAGCCAAAGCACACCCAGACTTTAGCCAAGCCCGGGTGGGTTGCATCGATCCGGGTTTTAAGTTCGAGACCAATTCGACTGGCCAGGAGTGAGATACGGGAGGCGAGCGTCATCAGAGGAGTGCCTCAACAAAGAGCGCAACGAAATCGGTATCGGTGTTGCCGATCTCACTTGCCGCAATAGTGCCGATGTTGGTGCGGGCTTGTAGTTGCTCGGATTCAGTTAGCATCTGCGCCGCATCGAAGCGCACCCGGTTGTTGACTGCCGAGAGCAAGGCATCCAGACCATTGGTCCCGTTTTGCAGCAGCTGCTGGATTTCCACCAGCGTATCAAAGGCCGCGTCCGCTCCACCCAGAATATCGGCCTTCAGTGCATCCAGAAGTGAAATGATCTTGCTGGACGAATAGGTGCTGGAAGCGGCAATCTGGTTGTCATCAATTGCATTGGCGGCCAGCACCGCCGCCTTTAGTTCGTTGATCGCGGCAACGAGGCTCGACTTGTCAATGGTGGTGAGATTGGTAAGATTCCCCGCACGGGCACGGACATCGTTAAATTCCTGGGCCACGCGAATGACCAGGCTTTCGATACGAGTGGCAAGACTCATGAAATGTTCCTTTTATGATTGGTTAACCAGCGACTTTTGATGACCCGCCGCCGTGATGGGGTCGTAGAAACAACAAGGCCACCTGGTGAGGTGGCCTGATCGGGATTGGCGGTTTGAATCGGCTGCGTCTTATCCGGCGGATGTTCTATGCCCAGTTGGCGCTCCCGTTCCCGCCAGTGGCGTTCCTCGAAACGGTCCAAGCCTGCGTTTGACGCGGCGGCGCGGGCATAAATAAAGCAATCCAAACCCTCGTTCCTTTCGCGTATCTTTTGCCACTCCCGTACAGAAAAGCCGTGACGATTGCGGCGAGTGACCAGTTGCTCCGCACACAATTGCTGAATGAATTCGGCATCGATTTTGGGTAGATGCACATATCCCGCCGGATAAATGGCGCTTACACCATCGTCCGCCACATCCGCGGCTTTGGAGAGGTTGTTATAAAACTCCAGCTTGGCGATGCCGACCGCCACCGGGTATACCTTGACACCCCGGCGCAGCTTCTTGCCACCTTGCGAAACATCGACGGCGGTGGGCGTACCAATCAAGGCGGCACCGCGCCGGATTCCCTTCACCGCCATCAGGCGCGAATCGCGGGTTGCGCGCACGAAAGCGTAAGCCTCCTGAGTGGCAAAGCCGGTATCCAGCGCAAGACGCGTGAGCGGCATCGAGGCCCCCCGTTCGTGCGTCCACGTTTCATTCAACATCTCGCCAAGACGTTTCCATACCTCATCCCGTATGCCACCGTCTACAGGACGGCCCATGAGGACTCGGTGCTCGATAAGCCACGATTGCCTGCCGCGCCCAAACGCCCAGATCGATACTTCGATACGATCCTTTTGGATATCGGCCCCACCCACCAGGAGAAGCCCGTCTTCCGGTACGCGCCCTTGCGGATAATCCTCGCGGCGCTCCAAGAGCCGCTGCCAGTCCGGTGCTTCGCCTTCTTCCACCCAGGTTTCTCCCAGTTCGGTGTTTTTAAATGTTTTGATGGCGGAAACCGACCCGGATTCCTTGTTTACAGCGGCTTCCCAAGCGGCGGCGATGTTTCGCCAGCTACGCCAGCCCACGGGGCTATAAAGCGAGGAGAGGTGAAACCCGGCGGTCTTGGTACTGCGCTGCGGCATCAACGCTCGCCATTCACCGTGCTCCAGCATCCACGTCTTGTGATGTTCGCTAATCGGCTTCTCGCACGATTCACACAAGTAGGCCGCCGTTTCCGGTTGTCCTTTCTCCCAGATCAATCGTTCAAAACGGAGCCACTGCCGGTGTGAACAGTGCGGGCAGGGCACAAAATACCGGCGCTGGTCGGAGGCTTCATATTCACGCTCGATGGCGCTCGCCCCCGCAATCGTAGGCGTCGAAACGATGAGGATTTTGCGTCGGGTAAACGTGCGGGTACGCGCCTCCGCCAGCGAAATCGCATCTCCTTCGCCCTCGACATCCTGAGGATATCCATCCACTTCGTCGAGAAAGAGGTAGCGCACCGGCATCGAACGTAAACCCACCGCGCTATTGGCTCCGGTCATCACCAGCACCCCACCCCTGAATTCCTTGGTGAGGATGGTGTTGCCGGAATCCCGCGAACGCGCCGGGGCGATCAGTTCGGTCAAAGCAATTGACTCTTCGATCAGGGGATCGATGCGCTGTCTCGAGTTACGTTTGGCCATTTCCACTGTGGGCCACACCGCCATCATGGGCCCCGGTGCGTGGTGGATCACGTAGCCAATCCAGTTCGTGCCCGTCTCGGTGGCGCCCAGTTGAGCGGCCTTCATGAACGCCACACGTTCGACCGGGGAAGCGGGCGACAGGCAATCCATGATGTCTTTTAAGTACGGGGTGCGGCTGGTGCGCCAGCGCCCCGGCTCACTGGAGGCTTTGGAGGAAAGTATCCGATGCCGATCCGACCATTCCGATACGCTAAGGAGGGGGTCGGGCGTCAATCCTTCCCGCCACGCGCGTTCGATCTCGGTTTCGCCCTCGTAGTCCATGTCTCATCTCAATCAATCCGGGGATAGATCTCGCCCAATTCCTGCAGGTGTTCGCGTACAGCGGTTTCCAATGCGACGTGCATCGCGTGTGGGTCGACTTCCAGTTTTGCGGCCATTTGCGCCGAGATGCGGGAGGGCCAGTTCAGCCAGGCATCGCGCTCGGTGCGCGCTAACCGGAATACGTGGGCGATGGCCTGTGGCCGGTCGATCAGCTCCCCCTTCAATCGGGCGAGGCGCACTTTGTTCGTTTGTGCCTTGACCACCTCGTTGACCGTGCGCGCCTGAAGGAGCGACGTACCACCCGTTGGGAGTGGAGCGCTCTGCTCCGCGTTATTCCCCTGTACAGCAACGCTTTCGGCATGTTGCCGGGTTCCCTTCTTGGGGGTGTCGGTGTTGCGTGCCCATTCGCGGTCAGCCCGGTCAGCTTCGAGGGTGCCGTCAGCATCAGGCGTGATACGCCCGGCGCGGATGGCCTTGTGTACGGCGGTGTCGGACACCCCGCGGTGGCGGGCATAAGCGCGTATCGAAATTCCCATCGGCATCTTCAATCATTTGTTCAACTTTCTTTTGAAATTGGCTTGACTTCAATTTGGATGAGCGCGTTCATGTGTCACACGATCAACCACCACCAAAGGAGCAGGACATGACAAAGAAAGAAAGCGAATTCGACATGGACGATTTGGGTTTTATCCAGATCGCGGCAACCACAGTACTGGCGGCCATTGCCCGCAATGAAATCGATCTCAACCGCTTAGCCCGCGAAGAACTGGCCAACCGTGGCCTGGATTTGAACGGCCATTGGGTCGGTTTTAAAAAGGCCTCAAAACTCCACAACGTTTAAATCATTTTGAAAAGGAAACGACCATGACGACTATTAAACTCACCCCCACACAACGCCAGGTACTAAAACACGCCATCGACCGTACCGATGGCCGCATCGACTGGTTCCCCGAAAACGTAAAGGGCGGCGCCCGCAAGAAAGTGCTTGACGGCCTCTTCAACCGCGCTTTGATTACGACTGACGGCGCCGACTGGTTTGTTGCCGCAGAAGGTTATGACGCCCTGGGGCGCAAACGTCCCGCGCCAAGGCCCGCTACCGTGCCCCCGGAGATCGGGGCGCCTGCGACGGCTGTCAAGGCCAAGCGCGCCAAAGACAAGTCCACCAGCGATGCAACACCCCGCACCCGCGAAAACAGTAAGCAGGCGGAAGTGATCCGGATGCTTAAGCGTCCCGAGGGCGCCACCATCTTGCAGATTTGTGGCGCGACCGGCTGGCAAAAACACACGGTGCGCGGCACCTTTTCCGGAGCGTTCAAGAAAAAACTGGGCCTCGCAATCGTTTCAGAAAAACCCGCTCAGGGAGAACGCGTTTATCGCATTACTTGATCGACCAAGTCATCGAAGGCCATCCCATCCCCTTCACGGGTGGCCTGCTTCCCTGTCCAGTCCTGCCAGCGACGAATGATCACATCGACGTATTTCGGATCGAGTTCGATCAGCCGTGCAATGCGGCCTGACTTCTCGGCGGCAATCAACGTGGTGCCGGAGCCGCCGAAGCAATCCAGAACGGTGTCGCCAGGACGACTGGAATTACGGATCGCGCGCTCGACCAGTTCTACAGGTTTCATGGTCGGATGCAGATCGTTTTTATGCGGCTTTTTGATCTGCCACACATCGCCCTGGTCACGATCACCACACCAGTGACGCGCTGCGCCTTCGCGCCAGCCGTAGAGGATGGGCTCGTATTGCCGTTGGTAGTCCGAACGTCCGAGAGTGAACGTGTTCTTCGCCCAGATAATAAATGTTGACCACTTGCCGCCTGCCGCACGAAATGCCGATTGCAGCGTGTCCAATTCGCTGGAGCTCATGGCGATGTACACGGCCCCATCACACCGGGCCAGAGCCGGAATCAACGCATCCGTCAAGAACTGCTCGAATCCTTCGCCCAGATTGTCATTGAGAATGGGGCGATGCTTGCCACGCATCCTGTCTTTCGGCGTGTTGGCATAGTTGACGCTGTAGGGAGGGTCTTGCCAGATGAGGGCGACCTGCTCGTCGCCAAGCAAGGCTTGATAGCTCTCGGCCTTTGTCGCGTCCCCGCACAGCAGGCGGTGGCCACCCAACAACCAAATGTCACCTGGTTTCGATATTGGGGCTTCCGATACTTCGGGTACTGCATCTTCGTCAGTCTGCCCCTCGTTGTTGGGTTCCTCCCCCGCCATCAAATCGGCCAAGGCATCCGCATCAAAACCGGTGAGCGAGAGATCAAAACCATCGTCCGTCAAGGCGGCAAGTTCGACCCGCAGCATCGCCTCGTCCCAGCCCGCGTTCTCTGCGATGCGATTGTCCGCCAGAATGTAGGCTCTTTTCTGTGTGGGCGTCAGGTGCGCCAGCTCGATGACCGGAACCTGGGACAGCCCGAGCTTTCTGGCCGCCAGTAGTCGCCCATGTCCTGCCACGACTCCATTTTCGCCATCAACCAGTACTGGATTTGTCCAGCCAAACTCGACGATGCTGGCGGCGATCTGCGCGACCTGCTCTGCCGAATGGGTTCGTGCATTTCTGCAATAGGGAATGAGAGTATCAACGGGGCAATAGTGAAGCTGTAGTACTTCAGCGTTCATTTGCCGATCTCCATGACAACCTGATGCTGCCGCTGAGCGCCGACCGCACCCGGCAGATGCCGCCAAGTAGTCCCTACTATCGCGTCATACAGGGTCAGTTTGGGTACGTGATAACGCTTTGCAAGGTCCGCATAGGTACAGCCTCGACGCCTTTCCTCTCGCATCTCGATCACAAGACCATCATTCAGTTTGGCCAAGGGGTGACGCTCACCCTTTCTGTCCGGAACAGTGCCGTGGAGTGTCCGATCCAAACTGTTTTCGGAAGGTGTTGCCCACCGTAGATTCGACAGATGGTTGTTCTTGCGATCGCCATCGTTATGGGCAGCCTGATGTTGACCGGTCGGGGGAGCGCCAAAAAATGCCAATGCCACGAGTCGATGAACACCAAAATGGCCACATCGTCCGTGGACGTATAGCGTGACCTGTTGGTACCCATGCACATCGGTCTTTTGCTTCAAGAGCATCCCCGCCGGGTAATGCCTGAACGCCTGTGTCCGCCGAATTTCTCCACAGTTTGATGCCTCATAACTGGGGTATCCCGACACAGGCTTCCATTCGATTTTATCCATGACTTGCGACCTCCGTGGTCGCCAGCCGTTCTTTGGCCACGTCGTCAAAGGACTGGCCCGTGGCCAGCAGCGTGACAAGCACGTCGGGGTAATTCTGCTGAAAGCGCCGAACAGCGACATCCACATATTGCGGCGCGATCTCGACCGCGCGTGAAATGCGCCCGGTACGCTCTGCGGCAAGTATTGTCGTGCCACTGCCGCAAAAGGGCTCGTACACAATGTCGCGTGCGTCCGTGTAGGCTTCCAATACGAACTGGGGTAGTGCCACCGGAAACACCGCCGGGTGATCAATGTCCTGGCCGATCTTTCCTTTGTGGCGCATGATCCGGATGACCGAATCGGGAATCTTGGTGTCTTGCGTGAGCGTGCCCACATGATTCCACGAGGTTTTGCTGCCATCCTTGTTGCGCATGCCACCGGCGCTGGTGCCGTCACCACGCAGATGCGCATCGCGGCCTGCGTAGATGCAGGGTACGTTCTTGTTAGGCCTGCGCACTTCGGAGTTCTTGCGATTGAAGTGAAAGACGAACTCGAATGCAGGTGCCAAGCGGCCTTGCCAGTCGCCAGGCAACCCCGGCCCCTGATCCCAGACGTACCAGCCAAAGCGCCGCCAGCCTTGGGTGCGCATCCATGACAGCCAGCCATCCCAATACGGCACGACTTCCGAATCGCGGTGAATCAATCCGAGATTGACCAACACCTGCCCGTTGCCGATCATGGGTAATCGGGCAAAGACACCTTGCATCAGCGCATCCCAATCGATGATGGTGTGGGTATAGTCGCGTTGATTGCCATAAGGAGGTGAGGTAAAACAAAGCTGGGCTACTTCCCCATCCATCAACGCGGCGATGACATTTTTGTCAGTAGCATCGCCGCAAATCAATCGATGCTCCCCCAGCTGCCAAATGTCGCCGCTTCTGGAAACCGGTGTGGCCGGTATTGGGGGTAAATCGTCGGCTATATCGGGGGATGCTTCTTCTTCGTTTTCATTGTCTTCATCGTTGTGGGCCAGGTGATCTGCGTGCAATTCCGCGATTTCCGTAGCATCAAAACCGGTCAGCGTGAGGTCGTAGCCCGCTTCGGACAACTCGCTCAACTCCAGTGCCAGCAGTTCCTCGTTCCAACCTGCATCGAGCGCCACGCGATTGTCGGAAATTATGTAAGCGCGTTTTTGCGTAGTGGTGAGGTGGGCCAGTTCGATCACCGGCACTTCATCAAGTCCTAGCTTACGCGCAGCAGCGAGCCTGCCGTGCCCCGCTATGACGCCGTTATCGCCGTCCACCAGTATCGGGTTCGTCCAGCCGTATTCCACGATGCTGGCGGCGATCTTGGCCACCTGCTCTTCGCTGTGAGTGCGCGGATTTCTGGCGTAGGGTAAGAGCGCCTCAACCTTGCGGTAGTGGACGTTTAGCGTATTCAAAATCGGTTCCTTGAAATAGAAAACCCGCCGACGTTTAAGACCGTGGGCGGGTTCGTAATGTGTGGCAATGGTGGCAGAGTGCAAACTGCAAACCCTGCAAACCCCGGTTTGCAGTCAGACGGTAGCGAAGCGTTGCGCTGGTTCCCCCCGCATTGCTTTTTGGGAAGGAAGGACCCGTGAAATTTCGGATGCGCCTTCAACTGTCAGAGCTATCCAGACGATAGCGGAAATATTACTCCCAATTTCCTGTTTTGTTGCAGTCCGCAAAACCTCTCAAAAGGACAAACAAGGCAAAACAGGGACAAAGTGGCCTGCTATTACCCTAAATTGCTCACGTTTTTGGAAGGAATTTTTACGCCATCCTGGTTGAGGTGCTTTGCCACGATCTCCAATGCCGTCTGCCAGCGCCGCCACGCTGTCGTGCGGTTACAGGCAAAGCGGATGGTGATCTCCCGCCAGCCGTAGTGCTTGGCACGCATCCACACGAGGTGACGTTGTTCCACCTCCAGCTGCTCCACCCAGCGCATGGCCTCCAGCATACGCTCGATGGCTTCAGGGCTGGGTGGGAGTGGCCGATGCACTTTCTCGTCTGCCGCAAAGGCTTCCCATTCCCTTTGCACAAAGGCGGGCCACACGCTGAAGTAGCCTTGCACCCGCACGGGAGGCAGGCGTCTTGCTGTTGCCGCCGCCTCTTCAAAGCGCACCGCAACGTCTTCGATTGTCCAGAAGGTAGCAGTCCTAGTCACGGCGGCGTCCTCCCGCTCCGTACAAGCGCTCACCAATGCGGCGAACCAATTCGCGTTCGATAAAATCCAGCCGCTCATCCGTTGCCTTGACCACCAGGATGTGCTCCTCGCGCCAGCCGGTGCGTTTGATCGTTTCTGGATCCATGCGCTCAGATTGCAGTCGGCCAAGGGTGCCTTGGTACCGGGGTGTGGGTATTTTCATAGGCGACCTCACTGCGCCCATTCGGGCCGAAAGCCCTGCGGCAGGTAAACCGGGCCGTCTTCTGGCTGTGGCTTTCCCTCGTCCTGAAACTCCCGCAGCAGCGCCTCCCGCCGGGCGTGAAATTGGGCGTAGGCCTCTCCGGCCACCTCTGCCCAAGCCTGGCGATTGATGGCCTGTCGTTCGGCACGGCGCAAAGAAACGGCACGTGCCTTGACTGTGGATGTCCCGGCCTCATGCAATCGTCGCAGTTGTCGTTCGCATTCGATAAAGTAACGTCTCGCCTGCCGACCGCGTGGGGTGCGTTCGACCATGGCCAGCTCCTTGGCCATGTCGATGGTGAGGAAGTAGTCGATTGACCGGCGATCACCGCCACGACCATTTTGATTCGCCGATTTTGGCGAATCAAAAACCATGAAGTCCGTACCCAACTCAAAATCGAATTCAGTAATACGGCTCTTTATCCAGTTTGAAAAGTCGCGCCGGACATCGAGGAAGCCGTGTAAAAGACGGGCATCCACCAGCTGTGTTGGCTGGCCATTGAGGTGACCTGGGGTAACTGGAATCAGTTGCGGGGTGTTCATTGCATATCTCCTTTCATGCTGAGGGTTAGATAGAGCAAGGCGATGGCGTCGGCCTCGTTGTCGTCGATTGGGGTGTGGCCACGAGCTTCTACGGATGCCACCATCTCGTCCTTGCTGGCGTTGCCCTTGCCGGTTGCGTGTTTCTTGATCGTGCCGACTGGAACGCCTTGGTACGGGATCTGGTGGTGCTCGCACCACGCGGTGAGTGTTGCGAGAAAGCCACCGTAGGTGTGTGCGGCGTCCACACCAGCATGACGGCGGACTTCTTCGAAGTACAGGGCGTCGATGCCGTTGGTAGTGGCCTTCAGTTCGGTGAGCCAGCGTTTGAATCTCAAGTAGCGCATGCCGCCGCCTTCGAAACGTTGCGGGCGGAAGTTTTCGCTACCACTGGTGATAGCGCCGTCGCTACTCATCAATGCCCAGCCGGTGGTCGTGCCAAGGTCTAATGCAAGCGTTGTGGTGTTCATTTTTTTTGTCCTTTTCGCTCTTGTCTGACGCAGCTGACGCAAACTGTCGTAAGTCTCTCTATACGCGCGTATGCGCGCACCTAACAAAAGGTTTCGACAATCTGTGTCAGCTGCGTCAGACCGGTTTGTTTTCATAGGGTTAGCTGTCGGTGTAAGAGGCGCAAACAGCCGGAGGGGCCTTCAATCCGATCTTCTGAAATCCGCGCACACCCATGCCGTTTCGCCACTTCTCAAGTCCTCGGGTGATGAGGAGATCGGAAAAGCGCCGTTGCGATCCGGTGAACTCGCCATTGGCCTCGGCCCATTGCTTCCAGTCATTGAACAGTTCAATCGTCAAGGCTTTCGCATCGACATGGCGCACACACCGTTCGTCGATCCAGCGCCCCAGCGCGTCTTCAGCCTCAAAATATTCATGGGTCGCATCCCGCACCGGCTGCGGTGGATCGAGTTGTCCTAATCGCTGCCAATCGAGACACCCCTGTACGGCCCACGCCAAAATGCCGTCACGTTCGGTGAGCAGCCTCTGCTGCAGGTGCTTGTCGCGGCGTTCGGGAGGAACGGTGATCGTAAAGGGGATGAGATGCAGCCGTCGTTTCATTGCTTCGTCGATGTTGCGGATGGCCGGTTTATGGTTGCCCGCGATCACCAATTTGAATTGCGGCACATACTCAAAAAAATCCTGACGCATGAACCGCGCCGCGATCTTGTCCCCACCAGTCAAATTCTTGACCTTGGATTCCGCCCAGCGTCGCCCCTCTTCGGTTTCGATGGAGGACACAAAGCGCGCACCCCGGAGACCCGCGAGATCGGTCGGGTGCCGGTCAGTACGTGTTTCCATGAATGTGTCCATGGGGGCGTTGGCGGCATAGTCGCCGAGTATCGTCGCCAGGGTGTTGACGAACACCGATTTGCCGTTGGCGCCGGTGCCATACAAAAAGAAGAGCGCGTGTTCCTGCGTCGACCCCGTGAGTGCATAGCCCGCCATCCGTTTGAGGTAGGCTTGCAGATCGGCATCATTATCTGTGACCTCGCAGAGGAACTGCTTCCAGATCGGACACTCGCCACCCAGTGTGGCCGTAGTCACCTTGGTCATCCGGTCAGCGCGGTCGTGCGCGCGATATCTCCCCGTCGTGAGATCGACGACCCCTCCGGGGGTGTTGAGTAACCACGGATCGGCATCCCATTCGTCTGCGGCGGCAGCGTGCTTCGGGTCGGAGCGCGCGATTTTTTCCAGAGCGGAAATGGTGGCGGAACTGGCAAGCCGGGCTTTCAGCCTCGGGCTATCGGCTTGAAGCGAAGCCATCCGGCATATCCCGCGCGCCAGATGCGAAACGTAGAGCACCTGATCGGGATTCCAGCGCACCCCCGTCCAGACTAACCACTTGCCCCACAGCGCACAGTAGCGCCAGTCCTCTCCATAACAGCGCGTGAACGCCAACGACAGTCCATCCTCGGTTGCCCAGTCCACACCGATCAAGAGATCAGCAGGCGGCGTTTCCTCGACCGAGCGCACCACCGGGATCCGTTCACCCGCTTTGATGAAGCCCGCCACATCAAATCCCTCGGCAATCGCATCCGCCGCATCCCAGCCTTCTGCAGCCTCTTTCGGTGGATAGAGGATGTGGCAGGTCTTAGCCCCCGCTGACAGGATGGCCTCTGCTGCATTCGTGGCGTAATTCCAACCCGGCTGGTCGCGGTCTGGCCAGATCAATACAGCCTTGCCCTTCATCGGTGACCAGTCAGTCTTGTCCACGGGTGCGTTCGCGCCATGCATGGCGGTGGTTGCCACCACACCGATAGCAATCAAAGCCTCTGCACATTTCTCGCCTTCGACCAGCACCACCTCGTTGGCATTCGTCATGCCCGGCTGGTTGTAAAGCGGACGCGGTTCGGGCGGGGCCATTTTGCGGCGCTTCGCATCCCACGGCCGGAATTCTTTCTTGCCACCCGGCGGGTCATAGCGATAGACGACTGCAATCAGTTTGCCTAACGCATCGAAATAGTCCCACTTGGCCGTGGCTGGCCCCAGCTCATCCATGGGGGGCGTTGCTTTGGTTTTGCGCACCGGTACCAGACGCGCACGACCCAGCAAATTTTCTGACTCATCCAGCACCAGCGGGAAATGGCGGACATCGATTCTGCGGGCGCCTGCGATGATGGCAAAAACATCACCCCCATCGCCGGTTGCGCGATCCGTCCAGAGTCCCGCCTTCTCCCCTTCCAGTACCACTTCGAGACTGTCACCCGGGCTACCCAATAAATCCCCAATCAGAAATTTTCCCCGGCGCTTCTTGCCTGCCGGAAACAACGTAAACAGCACCGATTCCAGATTGGCCAAAAGTTGCGCGCGAATCTCCTCACGCCTGGCATCACGATTAAAAGATGGCGCCGAGGTTGCCTCATTAAAATCGATCATGGGGCTTCTCCGGTCGTGTTGTCCTCATCCTTTAAAGGTCGGCTCTCACTGCACGTTCGCTCAAAAGGTCGGCTCTGACTGCTCGCCCTCTCTGCGGCCCATACCGATAGTTCGGACAAGCGATAGCGCACCAACCCACCCATCAGGTAATGGGGAATCCGGTACTTCGTGCGCATGGCGTGATCAGAAAACCAGTAGTAAGGAAAACAAAGGGCTGCTGCCGCCTGCTTCGCATCGACCATGGGTTCGATGTCCTGCACAACTTTGATGGGGGCGGTCATGATGGCGATCTCCAGCATCTGTCTTGCCACGCGCACATCCGACATTCGAAGTGAGTGGAATCATTGAAGGCCCGCGACAGCAGTTCATCGACCTCAGTTGCTTTAATGATTTTTACCGCACGATCCGACATGCGCTGCGCCAAGGCCGCATCAAAGGGCACCAGTTCCGCATGGATTTCCATGGTGTCGGCATTTATTGCCGTAAAGAGCGCCGGATGCTCGTGTAGTTCGAGATAGGCTTGATAGAGCGCCACCTGTGCGGCGTAGATGGGTTTTGCGACCGCAAGACGGTTCTTCTCCAGCTCGCGCCAGGATTTCTGCCCAAGGCATTTATTTTCCCAAAGGGCCGGATAACTAAAACCTTCGGGGCCACCAATGATGACGCCGTCGATGTGCCCCTGCAGGCGTCCGTCGGCCACCGAGAAGCCGAACTGCTCCCCATTGGGTTTATGCGTCAGTAGCTCGAAACCTGCGCCTCTAAGCCACGTCACCATGCACTTTTCCATGACATGGCCGCGCTCAAAGATGCGCAACATCCGGCCCGATATCTCACGCCCATAATCAACCGGCGCTTTGGCAAATTCGTACTGCAGTGCGCGCTCGCAGGACGCCCCCAGCCTTGACGCGCCAAGGTACTGGCGCTCGGGCTGGCGGCTGCGGGCCTTTTGCATCCCGGCATCGATCAAGGCGGTAACCCGCTCCGAGAGGCTGGATGAGGAATTGAAATCCATCATGGCTTTGCCTCCCACGGCAGATCGTCTTCCAGGTTGGCCAGCGGATCGCCAACCGGTTGGGCTATGCCGCGCACAGGTGGAAACTTGCTCGCTTCATGGTGTTCGACCATGGCTTCGGTATAGCAGGCCACGATCGATTTAATCACCTGCAACGCTTCGGCTTCTGAGTAATGGGCAAGTGGTTTGGTAAAACCAATCTCCTCTGCGACTTCACCGAATGCCTTGAGGCATTTCTTTATCGCGGCCAACTCGATATCAGAAGGGTCGATCATGGCGACCTCCTTGATGTCGAGGTAACCGTCCTTCACCTTGAGCCAGTTGCCGAATAGGGTACGAAACGCGTTCTGGCAACGGCGCGAACAAAACACCCAGTCTTGGGAATAGCGCCGGGAGTCGCCCACCCCATAGCGATGGTCGGTGTGGCAAAACCCCCGCGCCTGTCGTTTGCAAATCCAGCATTTCATTTGCTCCCTTTACCTGGCCCAGGAGGGCTTACCCGTCACGGGTGCCTTTTGCGGGGCGGGTGGCGCATAGACCGGGGTCGTTTGCAGTGGCGCACCGGAATTACCACTATCCGGTTTGGCTTTCGCAGGAACCCCCATCAATCTGGCGTAATCGGGATGGTCGGGTTCGATCACAATTTTGACCACATTGCGGTCTTGACTCTTGGCATCCTGCTCGATATCGACGCGCGCTAAAAACTCCAGTCCCTCCAGTTCATGAATGCCCTGGATGCGGCGGGCAGCAGAAGCCTGTGGGCTGTTGTCTTGCGGGTGAACGTTACGGGCGCTGTTGAGTGTTGCGCGAATGAAGCTGCGCCCCATCTGTCCCCAGGTCGGCCCTTTGGCAGAGTAAAGACCAATGTTCGACCACATCTTGCGCTTGGCGTATTCACCTGCAGTCACCACAAATTCGGCTGCCAGATAAATAGAACCGGTGGTGGGGGATTGGGTGGCATAGCCGCCTGTCCAGCCCTGATTTGGATCATCAAAGCCGCCCGGTTTAATAGTCATGCGCACCGGGACGACAGTGCCCTTCGGGATAAGCTCGAACCCTTGTTGCTGATCAGCGTCGTTAAAGTCTTGCCATGCAGTTGTTGGCGTATTCATTAATTGATCTCCTTGGATGGGGGGTGATTCGGAGTGGTGGGTGGCTGCGCAACACTTGCGCATTTGTCGAGCAACGCCCCAAGATGCGGAGGCTCCAAAAGGTCGAGGCGACCACTGCGGTCTTTGGCGGGATAACCATAGAGATTGACGGTGTGGGTGACGAAGGCGCGATAGGCGCTGTCGTTTCCATCCGCGTTTTGGGCCTTGATCTCGGCCAGCGTTACGACTTCATCGACAATGCCGGGAAGTTCTAGGCTGGTTTTGGAGCCTTCGATTTGCGGCACGAACACCTTGCGGTTGTAGTCGTCCAGCCGCTCGTCCAGGATCGCCACAAAAATCACGTTCTTGCCGCGGGCGTGCTGCAAATGGGTCAAGGCGCCGATCATCTCCTGACCGAGCAGTCCATACGCTGCGCGTAGATCAGGCTTTCCCGAACGTTCGCTCACTGCACCGGGCTGCGCCTTGCACCACGCAAAACACTGACGTGAAAGCTGCGTGATCGAATCTAGGAAGAAGGTCTGGTAACGATCAATGTGAGCGGGGTCGCCAAACTTCTCGACCACATGATTAAAATGCGCCTCCGAAAAAGCACTCTCACTTGAAAGCGACTTGTTGGGGCCCGCCAGAAAAACAAAGAGGTCGCGGCATTCGGGCCAGGAAGCAGGGCGGATGGTATCGCCCGGCCAGTCGGCCACCGCCAAGTCTCCCGCCTCAATGTCGATGAACAAAGTGGTCGCCGGATCCAGGTCTTTTAGGCGCGTCGTTTTGCCGATGCCGGACTTACCCAGCATCAGGAGCTTTACGCCCTTCCGTTCAGCCAAGCGCTCGGCAGCGGATACGATGGGAAGTTTTTTCATAAGCCGCTCCCCTCGATGGACAAGGTGAACGAGGGCTTGCCGCAATCCACCGTACGAGCGGCAACGAACTGTTGCTGCAACGCTTCCGGCCAGTTCGTATACCGGCTCTCGGGCACCGAGAGTTTTATGTCGATATAGTCGGCAACCTTGTCACCAGACGCGACAATTCGTTCGGCGATGTCGCCCAGTTGTTTTTGATTCCAGCTGACCTTCTTGGGTAGCTCGAATTTGATGCGTAACGGGCCGTCGCTCAAATGGGCCGTACCAAAATCGCGCCCGGATTCCTGGAGCGCTGCGCGGGCTTTGTCGCCGTAGCATTGATCGAGCGCCGCATCGAATTTGGCGCGGGCTTTTTTAAGCCAGTCGATGGCGGCATCGAGATTCTTGTCGACTTCGCATTTGGTCTCTGGCGGCAGTGCAGCCAGTTGGCCAACGGACATCTCGGCCAAGTCATGAGGAAAAAGAGTCAAATCGTTCATCTCTCCCCCCTCATTGATAAGCACGGGTAAAACTGGAATGGCGCGAGACGCGCCGCTCGAAGGCTTCGATTTCGTGCAACAGGTAAGTGACCCTGCGGCCTAACTTGCAGTAGATCGGGCCTAACTGTTCCTGCCGCCAGCGGCGCAGGGTTTTGACCGAAAGTCCCCAGCGGGCGGCAAGCTCGGTTTCGTCAAGGGCGATGCGCGGGACAGCGCCCGGTTGGGGCCGGGAAACCGTCCGGCCGGGTTGAATGGGTAAAACGTGGGTTTTCATGCTGATGTGCCTCCTTTATGAAATGGGCACATCGAAGTTTCCGCATTCGAATCCGGATGATGTCCGGATCACTTTCCGGAAAAATCTCCGGAAAAGTTATTGTCGTGTTCGCAATCGGTAATAGCCGCGCTGGCCGCTTATGCGTTCAAGCCAGGCTGTCCATTCGCTGCCGAAAACACTGTCTGGATCCTTGCCACAGCTGGTTCGCGTCGTGACATCCGACCATTTGATGCCGTGTTGATCGCGCACTTTCCAGAACATCGAAATGACCTCTTTTTGCTTACCCTTGAAGATTTTGGGATGAGTTGCGCAGGCCAGTTTCAGTTCCCCCGAGTCGGTATCGAAATACTCATCTGGGTCATTTGCATTTGCAGCCGTACCTTTCAGCAGCCGATTGAGGAGATCGGTGTCACAGGTAATTTCATTGCCGGAATTGACCAGAATGAGGTCAATGGCGCAGGCTTGGTGGCGGTTGGGTAATTCGATTTCAATTTCGCGTGCGGTCAATACAATGCCCGGGCTTGGTCGTTTTGCATCGAGCAGCGCTTTGCGCCATTCGGGCCCTGAGGACTCCAGTCGGCGGGCGAGATAAATCGGGGCGAAGCGATGCGTGTTTCCGATCCGGACGTCCCCCAGATGCCACAAGTGTTCAGCAATCACTTCTCGCCGACGCGCCCGCCGTGAGGGCTCGATCTCGAACAAATCGCAGATTTCGTCCATCCACGCATCGAGGTTCACCGCATAGAGTGCGATTTCCGTAAGCGGTCTAGTGATGACTCGCGCCATGGCTCCCGGGCAACGATACGAGAAGGTGTCACGCTCATAGTCAATATCGACCTCCACTTCTTCCTCGCTGTCCAGAACCGGAACCAGGAGAGATGTGAGGTGGCCATCTCGAATGACCCATCTGCGCGCGAGAAAATCTGCCGCATGTCCACGCAGTTCGTCCGCGAGCAGTTTTGTCGAAAGAGAGCGAACACGCTCCAGCGCCAGCAAGTACTCCGCATACAGCAAGGTGGCCTCAGTGTTGACGTGCGCAATCAAGTTTCATGAGTTGCGCAAATACCAGCTCGCTATCTGCCTTGGTGAGTTTGCAGTCATTGAAACCGTTAGGTACCGTGACCTGTACCGAAACGTCATGCGCCCGGCGATGTAGCGTTTTGGAGATCCGGATGGCGAGCTTCGCTTGTTTGACGACGTAATTCGATAAGTCGCCGATCCGGTAAACTTGTCCGGCAACATCGTAAATGCTGCGATCTTCAAAGCGGTCACGCTTGATCAGTAGCGGATTTTCCACACGGCGAGCCACTAGCCGGTTGTGCAAGGTCGTTTCACGAACCTCGGGGTTGGCGATGACCAGGTGCTTGATGTCGATGGATTCAATGCCATCGATGCGGTTGTTTTTGAATCGTGCGAGGATATCTGGTGTGCCAAAGCCCACGAGGTCAAACTCGCGCATCGGCATGCCATGAATGTCGCCATCGCCACCCAGCACTACATCGCGGAATATTTTGGCAAGCTCCGGGCGCACGTTTTCATCATCACAAAGCACCGACAGTTCACCTTTGGCCGCGTGCCAGGAATACCGCACGCTGGTGGTCGCTGAATCATCGATGTCGATGTCCTCGCCATTGATGATCTTCGGGTAATGAATCGGTTTGCCATTGAATTTGGCGGTCAGGGTGTAGAGCAGCATCTGCGAATCAGGCTTATCGCTTTCCCGATGAGTGAAGTACTCGACCAGGATGTCCTCGGGCTTGATTTCTGGAAACAGCGCTGCCAGGCGCTGCTTCAGAATCATTTCTATCGCATCACCCAGCAGGGGCTCTGCACCTTTGGGACCAAGGTAATGACTGGCGTATTTTTCGCTCTGAAATTGCCGTAGTAGTTGCTGGCGTCGTTCGGCGTGATCGAAGCGATTATCCACAGTGCCTGATAACGAAAAATCCTGCTTTAGATAAAGGTACAGCGCCCGACTGAATTTGTCGGATGGCGCCACCAACATTTCAGCGTCATCGGGTTTACTCGGGTCCATCAGCTCCAGAACCGCCATTGCACCGTATTCGTCGGCCAGCAGCAAAATGCGTTCGGCGGCATGTTCAAGGCGCGCCTGGGTTTTCGTGTCCATTTTGGCTACCAGCGCAAATACTGCATTACGCGATGGGATGGGTAGTGACCCCTTCACACCATTCGTAAGCGCCTCTGCCGCCGGGAGAACCCCTCCATGCAAAGACTCCAGGAGTTGCCAAAGCAGCATCGGACGCTGTACTTTGCGAGTGAGAAGAACGAGATGTTCCAAATGAGGCAAGGTTGTCGGGCCATTATCCTTGCCGCGCGACCGATGTGAGCTCGGGGCAGGGTTGACGGTTTCCTGCACGTTGCCGGATTTGGTGTTGTTCTGTTCAATTGCTGTCATTTACCCACCCCTTTCTAAATAAAGTGCACGATTGCGCGAGTAGTTAATTATGATTTTTTAAAAAAACCGACTGATAGTCGGCCTGGTGGCAAAGTGATGGGTTACGTCTTCACCGCTTTAGCCCATAGCGTTCCATACGTACTTCGATAAAACGGCGATTGACCCCAAAATGCGCGGCCACTCCCCTCTCCAAACATTCCATCTCGAAGCGGCCCTCGTCGTCTGACGCCGCGAGATAAAAACCCGTGTCAAGGTTCTCGGAATCGAGCGAAGGGTTGTGATGGATCGTCACGTTGAACTCCGGCGCCAGTTCCTTGAGGGCCAGTTGGAGTCGCTGACGTGGTACCAAAAGGGAGCCCATGAATTCGTTGGCTCTTAATTCCGCAAAGTAGTGGGGGTCTTGGGTAGGGTGGCTGATCGACGTGGGCGACATTGCGGAGCCGAAGTTGACCGGCGGGCCCTTTGCCAAGTGCTCGGCATCGCGCGTGGTCGTGCGGTAAGCCCGACGCGCGGTTTCGCTTGCGTCATCAAATAATCCCGGCCCCCGCGCGTTAACAATCCACCCCGGCGCATCAAAAATGGCATGGCCCAGTTCATGGCCCAGGGTGCTCCGCACCAGTTCTTCGCTGGCATGTTCACCTGCTGGAGACACCGACACCATCGCCGCATCGGGTATACCCGGGTCGTATTCGCAGATACCGAGTACGGGGTTGCCCTCCTCGTCATGCACGATTTCATTCGTACTCACAAAGAGGTCGAAGGCAATGCCGTTGATCTTTAAACCGGAGATGTCGCTCAAAACTGAAAAGGGAATGGCGTCCGTATTCGTATCCACCAGCTGCTCCCGGGCAAGGGCAGCGATACCTTCAACTTCGCTGTTCTTGATATACAAGGGACGCTTCCGGCCGCAGTGCCGGTAGTCAAGTGTCAACACCGGCATTTACTTCTTTCTAGTACTTTGCTTCCGATACATGCGCACCACATTTCCGACATCCTCTCTCATGTCGGGTGGCAGGCGACTCGCCTCAACGAAGGCGTCGTCGGCATCGAGCCCCAGGATTTTTGCGGCCTTCCGGATTAGTTCGTCCTTAGGGGGCTTTTCGATATCGCGTTCGATGCGCGACCAGTAGGCGGGAGAAATGTCAATCTGCCTTGCAAAGTCATTCATCTGAATGCCCTGCTCTTCGCGCTTTTTACGGATGTAGGCTCCAAAAGCCATGTCGTGACCTAATTGCGTGATTTGTTAATTAGCATCATCCTACCAAGGGTTAATAAAGTCGTCAACTGTTTCGTTAATACTTAATTAAACGTAAAAAGCGCCCCTATTTTTTGCCTTCGCCAGCAAGGTTGCGTATTGCTTTTTATAATTTGGCCCAAGCCAGACCGGGCTTTCCACAATACCATCGCACACTATCTGGTTGTCATACTCAATGAGCCCCGCTACGAATGAGATGCCGGATCCTCCAAAGATACTGCGTATCGGCTGGATAAGTCCTTGCACCGCATAAGCCTCATCGCCATTTATATCCAAAAATACCGAATATCTTGTGGTATCTCTCAAATAAACCCACTGTGAGAGCCTTAGCGTGGCAACCGCATCCAGAATAGCTGAAGGTATTGGATTTCCGGCCAACTGTAATTCCGCTACCGCTGCTGAGATAACGGATACGTCGGCAGCAATTGCCTTCCGGCCTTCAGCGAGCGCTTCCAGTTTTTTTATTCCAGACTCTCCGCCTTGCCCGAGATAGACGCTTTGCAGCAACCTGCTATACCCGTCGATAAATACATTTGCGGCTTCACGATCAATGACCATTGCGCGTTTTTATTTTATGGGCAGAGAAAGGGGACCACACCACATAACTGTATTGCAAACTACAAGCTGATTAATGAAATAACCTGCAAGCAAACCAACAAAACCAAAAAGAAAAGCTGCAAACACTGTGATTGTAGCTTTTCGTTTTACGATAGCCATTGCAATGAGCACACCAACAAAAGCGCCAGGCAGCGAGAAAAGATGGCCCAACCCCAACAGACCTTCTGGCCGTGCAGCTCGCCAATTGACGGACATAATGGATAAAAATGTGATGGCAATAGCAAATGATGATCCAAGCAGGAAAAGCGGTGCAACACGAAATGCAGCGCAGGTGCCGACGATAATTACTGGGACGGCAAGGTAATACCAAACACCGAGATACAGCGGATCCCCCTTGATCAAAACCAGAAAAACTAACGCAAGCACAACAAGTGCTGCGAGTGACACATCGATCAAGCGCGATATTGGCATTTGAATAACCCGCATAAAGCAGGCATGTTAAATCACGCTAAATAGTGCGTCAACGCATCTGTCGTGTCGCACGCATGTCATTAAGGCCCAATAGCAATTGGGGTAGCGATCAGTGCAGTTTTGGCAGTTCGTTCTGCAGGCGTTGCCACAACGCCTGGATGATGACGTGAGAAGCGTCGTCGGGATGCTGTTTACCCGTGGCCCTTAATAACATGGTGTTGTCTTGCCATAACCCAAAATTATTCCGCACCCATTGACCAAGGCGCATATGCAGCATGATGAGATCTTTTTCTGGCATCGCTGCAATCGTTTCTTTCTCAGCATCCGGAAGCATGGCTTCAAGCACTCGAACCGCCGCATCAACGGTGGTGGGCCATTCATCAGCGGCCATGCTTTTTCCGGCGCCAATTCCAGGGTGGTGTGGGGTACGGATCGCTCCAGAGACCCACGCGTCTAGCCACTGCCTCTCTTTCGGCGGATTCGTAATGCAACGCATCATCCCTCATTTGGCTCTTGGCGTACTGTCGGTACCACCAAGCAAGTCCAGCCGAAATCTGGTCGTGTCCTGCATCAACCGTTCTGGGGCAAGTGGGTGTCAAGCAGTTAGTGCTACTTACCATCACCTTTCCGACGATGCGTTGGTAGCGGTCACGTTTCTTCCAGATGACGTCGACCGTTTTACCGAACACGAGGTTGGAAAGATTTTGTTTAGAGCGCTGACCAAACGGCTGCTTCTTTTCAGGAGCATCGATTCCAGCAATCCGAATGGTGTACTGGTGCAGTTGACTATCCAGCACCTTGATCGTGTCTCCATCGGAAACGCCGACTACTCTTCCGGTGAGCGTGTCAGCCCACAGGGTTCCGGCAGAAAGGAGTGCTGCGAGTCCCAAGCCAAAAAATTTCAATTGATTACCCGCCATTACCCTCTATTGCCATCCGCTTCGTAAAAAATGCCCCATTATCCATGACCATTGCAATTCTGTGGAGTCGTTATGAAAAACTTCGAACTTGCATCTCCATCGGAGATGAGCGCTCGTACCCGTGCTGGCGAAATCACCGCCATCCTTGCGGCGGCAATCGTCCGTACGCTCTCAACATCTGAACCGAACCAGAGAACGGGCGCGACAACGAAACCCCTTGGCTTTCTGTTTGATGAGCGCGTACATACAACCCCCTATCAACAAGAGAGGTTGTAATGAAAAACAAAGAATCATCTGTCGCGGCACGTATTGCCGAACTGCCCCGACTCAGCATCACCGAACTCTGGAAATTGTGGGATCAGTATTTTCCCCGTCGTCCGGACTACCCTAATCGCACGCATGTGGAATCGCGCATCGCCTACAAGCTGCAAGAGGAAGCCTTCGGTGGTTTGGCGCCTGAGACAAAACGGCGGCTGGAAGCCATGGGCGCCAAGCACTCCAAAATCAAGCAACGCATAAAACCCCGCGAGTTCAGCTTTGCACCGGGGACGATCCTGCTACGTGAATGGGGTGAACGAGAGCACCGGGTAACGGTGACCGCCGCAGGGCTGTTTGAGTATGAAGGCCGCACCTTTAAAAGCCTCACCGCCGTTGCCCGGCACATCACCGGCACGCACTGGAGCGGGCCGCTTTTCTTCGGATTGGTTGGTAAAGGAGATGCACAATGAACGAAATCGCCAATACCAAAACCCGCAAGCGCTGCGCAGTTTACTGCCGCGTCTCGTCGGACGAACGGCTCGACCAGGAATTCAACTCCATCGATGCGCAAAAAGAAGCCGGGCACGCCTACATTGCTAGCCAACGCGCCGAAGGCTGGGTTGCTGTGGCCGACGACTACGAGGATCCCGGGTATTCCGGCGGTAATACCGAGCGCCCGGCGCTGAAGCGCTTGATGGTCGACATCGAGCGTGGCCAGATCGACATCATCGTGGTCTACAAGATCGACCGCCTGACGCGGAGTCTTGCTGACTTCTCGAAAATGGTCGAGGTGTTCGAGCGTAACAACGTGTCCTTTGTCTCGGTCACCCAGCAGATCAATTCAGCCACATCGATGGGACGACTGATGCTGAATGTGCTGCTGTCCTTCGCCCAGTTTGAACGCGAAGTCACCGGCGAGCGAATTCGCGACAAGATTGGCGCCGCCAAACGTAAAGGGTTGTGGATGGGTGGAGTGCCGCCGCTGGGTTATGACGTCGACAAGCGCTTGCTTATCATCAATGAGGTCGAAGCGACGCTGGTGCGACGTATTTTTAAAGAAATGCTGACCATCGGTTCGCCGACCCAGATTGCTGCCCATTTAACCGCTGCAGGGATTACTACCAAAGCCTGGACAACGCAGCAGGGACAGAGCCGACCAGGTGCGCGCATCGACAAGAAGTATCTGCACAAGCTGCTACGGAACCGCATCTATCTGGGGGAACTGTCGCACAAGGGAAGTTGGTATCCCGGCGCGCACCCACCGATCATCGACCGGGAGTTGTGGGACGCGGTTCACGCGGTGTTGGCCAAGGACGGCCATGTCCGTGCGGTAGAAACCAGGATCCGCTCGCGCATCGATGCCTTGCTGCGCGGCCTGTTGTATACGCCCACTGGCGAGCGGATGTACGCGACGTACTCGCGCAAGAATGGGCGGAAGTACCACTACTACGTATCGAAGTCAGAGGCCCGTTTCGGGGCGGCGGGTAAAAGCTACGAGCGCCTGCCCGCGCCAGAAATCGAGGCGGCGGTAGTGGCCCAAATAAGGACAGTATTGACCAGCCCGGAATCCGTCGCGTCGGTGGTGCGCCACATTCAGCGAAACGGCGCACAAATTGACGAGGCCACTACGGTAATGGCTATGGGACGGTTGAACGATGTGTGGGATCAGCTCTTTCCGGTCGAGCGTCACCGGATTGCCAATCTGATGATCGAGCGGGTCGATCTTGTTCAAGAGCGGGAAAGGCAAGGCATCAAGGTGAAGTGGCGAGAGTTGGGTTGGAATGCACTGATCGAAGAGTTCGCGCCGCAGAGTATCGGTAGTGAGTTAATCGAGATGGAAACGACAGCATGAACGACGAACTGGAAACTTTTGTGCCCTTGAAATTCAAGCGCTACGGGGGGCGGCGATTGGCCTCTACTCCGAAACACAATACGACGCTGCTGGAATGGGTGGGCCGTGCTTTCTATTGGCAGCATCTCATCGACACCCGAAAAGTGAGCAGTGGTAGACAGCTTGCCCGTCAAGAAGGAATCGATCAATCCATCGTAAATGAAATGTTGCGCTTGACTTTGTTGGCGCCCGATCTGATTGAACAACTCATGGCTGGACAGCAGCCGCGCTCCCTGACGGTGGCGCAGTTCCAGCGGAACCGCTTGCCTGTCGAGTGGCAGGCACAGCGCACTCTGTTCACCCGTTTTGATTAGAAGAGAAAAATGGCAAAAAAAGATACCGGACGACTGACAGGCCAACCTGTCACCTATCCAATTCCAAGCCCCGCAGGCGGGGTGGTGCTGGAGACCTTTATTCCGTGGACACTCATTAAACGTGGGGTGAAGAAGCAGGTGATCACACCGCTGGATGCACCGCAGGAATTTTTAGACGAAGCTCGTCATGAAAAACAAAAACGCGAGACAATGCAGCATACGCCGTTGATGCGGGCACTCGGCCTTGCGCATTACTGGCAGCACTTGCTGGATGAGGGCAAGTATCAAACGATTACCGAAATCGCCGAGGCTGAAGGCATGGACGTGACACAGGTGAGGCGGGTGATACGGCTAACCTTGCTGGCCCCGGCACTCATCGAACAATTGATCGGTTCGACAGATGCTTTGCTGGAAAAGGTGATGCGGCAGTCTTGGCCAAACGGCTGGAACGACCAGATGCGGGTGTTGTAAACACAATCAATTGGAAAATTCAGAAAGAGCTTCTTTCAATATTTCCTCAAGATCTCGAATATTCTCCAATACCTCATCCGACGCCTTGCCCTGGTTACATATGTTTTTGATGATGAGAAGAAGGGGGGGCATTCGTTTCAGATTTCGAACCGTCTCCCAGCTCATCGCTTCATCAATATGAAATATCGCACGATCCCACCCCTCAAATCCTGTCGATTCAACCACGGACTCTCTCAGCGAACTCCATGCTCCCTGAAGATCAGAAAGAACTGTCTTTTCGTACCCTGTTGGTTCTTGAGTAAACGGCATAATCAAATCCTATTTCATGTACCGAATCGTTTAAGTCGAGAGGCAAGAAGCCGCTTTGTCAGCTTAGCTGGGTGTGCCCACTGAAACTCGGGGGGCGTTGTCGGAAAGCCCCGAGGAGTCATCTCGGTAAATTAGAGCGCTTTCAGTTTAGATAACAAATACCCTGTAGATGAGAAATTGTTCTTTCATTCGGTTGACAGCCGTATGTCTATTTAAACTGAAAACGCCCCAGTTTAGCTGGAGCCGCGAATCGGTAAAGTGCGGTTATCGCCATCGCGGAAGCGACGGTAACCATGCACATTGATTAGCAGATCGGAAAAGGCTTGGGTGTATGGGTCACCTTCGCCGTAATAGCCCCAGGTGAGAACCCCGCCCGTGTGTTCGTGGGTATTGCGTACCTCCGCCACCATATCCATGCGCCACTTGCCATCTTGCCGCACGAAGAAATGAGGCGATGCAAACGGTGTCCCGGTAAAAAACAGGATCGCTCGATCATTACGCTCGATCAGCTGAAAGCGCTTCCCATACTCGGTAAAAAAAATGAAATCCGCATAGGCCGGGCTTACCTGCAAACCGGACAGGTACGACCTGGATTCCCGTGTGAATAAGTCAGCATTGGGGTCGAGTTTGCGCTGAGAAAGCCATGCAAGATATGTGCGATAAGTTTGTTCTGGTGTGTTTTGTGCGTCGAAGGGGCCGGGTTCTCTGGTATCCGCACCAGATGGCGCAGGATTGCGCGGGGCACTGCCAATCGGCATTTCCGTACTGACGCCTGCGCCACCTGAAAGGTAGCCACGGTTCTCGATCATTTTAAGAACACGCGGATCGAAATCATTGCCGATCACGGCTTCGCGTATCCGGTGTTGCAGCAAACGTAACATGAGACGCAAGCCCACCGAAACATTTCCAGACTCGAAGAACATCCGCGCATGGTCGTTAACTAAATAGCTGACAAAAGCATCGGGGAAATAGGCTTCCAGACCATAGCCGACCTCCACCTTAAGCCGCTGTCCTTGCATGTCGTATAACAGCAATAGGCCCCGTTGTTCGCGTGTTGTGCCACCAATCCGCATCTCGTCGACCAGATCGACAGCAAGCTGCTCAAGCGATTTTTCACCGGTACCTCGTACAAATACGAAGCGCACGTCCACATCAGACTCGCGGACAATCCATTCCATGTATTGCTCGAACCGCGGCAGGTCTTGAGAAGGGAGCACACCCGCGATGTCTTGCACATGGCGCTTCACGGCCCTTACAGGTTTAATCGGATGTTGTTTTTCAGGGATGGGCAAAACCTCGCTGGATCGGGACTGCCAAATAGTGTAACTGGTCACCATGAGGACGATGCCAACGATAACGATCAGTGCTCGAACCATTTGTAGGCCCTTAAATTAATTGAAATTTCCATAACTCATGACGCCCCAAAGCGTAGCGTATTTCCGGGACAAATACGCAAATGCTACTGCCATGCCAGAGTAAGCGCGGTTTGCTCGATGTTCATTGGCCTTTTGATGTTCGATTTTTTTCTCGGTCGTCTCCGCTAAGGAGTTGCCAACAACAACCGGGTGCATCTAAGTCCTTGTCAAATAAGGAAGTGGCCTCGCGAGCGCTCGTGAGGTCAGTAGAGAAAAATGGAGACAGAGGGGTCTCAAAGAGAGAAAAAATGACCAATCAATGGGGGTGACGCTCGCGAGGTTAAAACGCAGAACCTCGCCAGTACTGGCGTTGCGGGCAAAAAAAATCCCAACCGATAAGGGTTAGGATTTTATGTACTGGTAGGCCGTGCGGGATTCGAACCTGCGACCAACGGATTAAAAGTCCGCTGCTCTACCAACTGAGCTAACGGCCCACGAAAACTGGTTATTCTAATGGGTCTGCTGTTTTCTGGTCAAGAATATTTGCGAATATTTGCGTATTTCCGCGACGTATTTTCACGAGCTTATCGATGCAACAAACAAATACACTGGAATTAATAACCTATTCCCGCATTAATCGCCAATATTGGTATTTAACGGTGGCGGCACATCCGCCAATCATCGACACCAATGCCAAAAGGGAACCCAACGCCAGCGTAGACATACCGGAAATTCCCTGCCCGATGGTGCAACCCATAGCGGTTACACCACCCAATCCCATCAGCACTGCGCCGATAATATGGTTACGCATATCGTCGATATTGGTGAACCCTTCCCAACGAAATTTGCCCGCGATGAGAGCATAGGCAAGCGACCCCAGAATCATGCCTATTGTCGTGGCAATACCGAACGTGACCATTAACGATTTATCGCTCCATAACATCAAAAGTTCGAGGCTATAAGCGATAGGCGCGATAAAAGTGAGCGACTCGGCTTGTTTGCTGTTGGTTCCGAAAAAAACATTTTCCAGCGTATCGGGATTTTCACCAAAGCCGATGTGGGCGGTGATATACCAACTTGCTACAACCGCCAAACCGAAGGCCAACCCGCCAAGTAGACCGTCGCGGTTGCGACGGAATTCAGCGTTTTTAAAGACAAAAATCAAGAGGACCAATGCAATGGCACCCGCCACAACCTTTTGTGACGTGCTAGTTCCCCAGCCGGTCATTGCTGCCAGTAACGTACCGCTATCTTGTGCAGCGATGCCATGGCTAGCAAAATCGATTCGCCATATATCTAGAAAATCGACGCGCCAGATGGCAAACAGTCCCTTTAAGCTCATGTAAGCAGAAATACCCAGAAACGCCAATACCACAACCGATTTCAGATTGCCGCCGCCGATGCGTACCAGCGTGCGGCTTCCGCAACCGCTGGCGAGCGTCATGCCGACACCGAACAATAATCCCCCAGTAATATATGAAAACCAGGTGAAGTTGGGGCGGGGATAAAATGATTTGGATAAATCGATCAGTCCCAAAGCATGCAAACTTTGTGCACCGATGATCGCAACCGCAATAGCCAGCAGCCACATGCGCATACGATTCCAGTCGCCCATATTGACGATATCGGATACAGCACCCAGCGTGCAAAAGTTGGTGCGGCTGGAAAGGGCGCCCAATATGAATGCCAGGCCGAAGCCCAGCCAGGCAACGGTGGCAGCAAGATTCGATGTAGTTGACATTCGAGTTTCCGCTGGATTATAAAAATTCTCTGGCGTAATAGCGAGTGGGGTCGATTACGTTGGCAGCCTGAAAACCTTCGCGCCGTAACCGGCACGAGTCGCACACACCACAGGCGCGCCCCATTGGATTAGCCTGATAACAAGAGACTGTTGCCGCATAATCGACACTCAGGCGCATGCCCTCACGAATAATATCGGCTTTGCTCATGTGGATAAGGGGTGCATGCACGGTCAGCGCACCGCCTTCCACAGCAGCCCTGGTAGCCAGCCGGGCCATGGTTTGATAAGCGGCCAGATATTCGGGCCGGCAGTCGGGGTACCCTGAGTAATCCACGGCATTCATCCCGGCGAAAATATCTTGACTGCCTAACACTTCGGCCCAGGCCAGCGCCAAGGAAAGAAAAATGGTGTTACGCGCAGGGACATAGGTCACTGGAATACCGGCGGCGGGCGCAGTGGGCACGTCAATCGCGGCATCGGTCAATGCCGACCCTCCCCAACCGGTGAGATCAAGCTTAACTACCCGATGCTCACGCGCACCGAGCATTTGTGCGATACGTGCGGCCGCTTCCAGCTCGATGCGATGGCGCTGGCCATAATCGAACGATAGGGCGTAGGCTTCAAACTCCCTTTCCTTAGCCAGGGCCAAAACCGTAGCGGAATCCAGGCCGCCTGACAACAAAACCACGGCTGGCTTGCCTTCGGCGTCACGTATCGGCGTGGCAGGAATCATGAAAAACAGGCTTAAAACAAGAAACAGGAAATTTAACGCCGCAGCCCGGTAAGACGGATACGCGCTTTGCCAGCCACTTCACTATTGGGATATTTGGCAATAATGTCTTCGAGCGTATTGCGTGCCGAACCAGCATCACCAGTTTCGATCTGAATACTGGCAATGGCTAGCAATGCATCAGGTAGTTTGGTCGAGTCTGGATATTTTTTAATCAAATCTTCCTGAGCTGTGCGCGCATTTGCGTAATCGCGCAAGTTGAAATGGCAAATGCCGATCCAATACTGCGCGTTGGAAACCAGCGGGCTGGCCGGAAAGTCCTTCATGAATAGCTCGAAGGCGCGAATGGCACCGGCAAAATCGCCCTTCTTGAATAAATTGGAGCCGACATCGTAAGCCTTGTTTTCCATCTCCTTATTCAACACGGGAACAGATTGCCCTGTCGACGCAGGAGCGGCTCCTACAGTACTCGGACCCGTTAGCGCTCCATTGGCTGGATTGTCGGTAGGTACACCTTCCAACCGCTTGATTCGGGTATCCAAGTCTAAATAGAAATCGCGCTGGCGCTTTTGCAGTTGCTCGTTCTGATTGACAAGCACTTCGATTTGCCCACGCAATTTGGCAATTTCATCGTTGAGTATGTCGATCTGATTCAATAACTGAATCACGCCAATATTTTTGATTGCCTCGTCGAGCTTGGCAAAGCGCGACTCATTATCGATGCGCTGCTGCTCAAATTGTTTTTTCAGTTCAGCTATTTCACGCCGCGCCCCCTCATCGTCAAAAAGCCCAGCCGCCGCCTGAAATGAATAGGCGGCGAAACCAGTGGCAATTAATAACGAGAAAGTTCGGAAACAATGCATACAAGTGCTAACGGTTATTCGCCGTCGTATACGATCTCCGCACGGCGATTTTGCGCCCATGAGCCCTCATCGTGTCCATTCGATTTGGGCTTATCTTCACCAAAGCTGATCATCTCGATACGTGTATCGGTAACGCCCAGCACGCTCAGCACCCTGCGTACCGCGTCAGCCCGCCGCTGGCCAAGCGCCATATTGTATTCACGCGAACCGCGTTCATCGGCATGGCCTTCGAGGCGGATGCGGCGATTCTTGTTGTCGACTAGATACTTGGCGTGGGCTTGAAGCAAGCTGCGAAATTCATCGCGTACAACATCTTTGTCGTAATCAAAAAACACTTCGCGCTTGGAAAGAATATTTCCTGGATCCTTCAGGGGATTACCTGAAACAGGATCCGATTTGACCGTATCGGTTCTAGTAGAAGTATCGGTTTTAGGGGTGGCCGTGGTGGTATCCGGTTTTTTGGTATCCGTTACCGGTACATCTTTCACCGGCTCTTTGCTGGCACATGCGCTCAACAATAACAATACACTCATGCCGATCAGGATTTTTTTCATTTGTCTCTCCTTGGTAAAAAAATGGTAAGCGGGTTAGCGTTTTCGGTCAGCGTCATTTCGTTCCGTAAGGTCCCCAGGCGGGTTCGCGCACATCGCCAGCCTGCGAAGAGAGGCGCTGCCGCACCCGCCCATCGGCGGATACAGCGCCTAGCGTACCACGTCCGCCAGCCTTCGATTCATAAAGAATGGTGCGGCCATTGGGTGCAAAACTGGGTGAGTCGTCCAGCGGCCCATCAGTCAACACGTTCATTTGCCCGCTCGCCAGTTCGAGGGTGGCGATACGCAACTGGCCGCCTTCACGGTGCACAAAGGCCACCAGTTTGCCATCGGGACTCATGCGCGGATTAACGTTGTACGAGCCTTCGAAGGTCAGGCGTTGAACGCCCCCCCCGTTTACGGGGACCCGATAAAGCTGCGGCCCTCCCGAACGATCAGAAACAAAAATGATGTCTTTACCATCCGGTGTAAACGTGGCGTTGGTGTCGATGGCACTGCTTTCGGTCACCCGCATAGGCTCACCTCCCGCGACGGGGAGGGTATAAATTTGCGAGATCGAATCTTTCGACAGCGCCACCACCAGTCGGCTGCCATCCGGTGACCAGTTAGGCGCATAGTTATCGCCTTTGAAATTAGCCACGGTACGCCGTTGCCCAGTGGCCAAATCCTGTATGATCACCGTGGATTTGCGGCTTTCGAAGGAAACATAGGCCAGCTTACTGCCATCGGGCGACCACTTCGGTGAACGAATCGGCTCCAGTGACGATAATACCGTTTGCGGATTGAATCCGTCGGCATCGGCCACCTGCAACTCGAAGCGCGGCCCGCGCTTGAGCACATACGCAACCTTGGTGGAAAAAACACCCTTCTCGCCAATCAATTTTTCATAAATTTCATCGGCGATTTTATGCGCCGTCGCCCGTAATTGCGCAGGCATCACCATATAGGAAAAACTGGTCAACTGAGTTTGCTTGGCTACATCGAACAACCGGAATCGCACCTCGTAGCGACCATCAGGCTGCCCATTGATACTGCCAATTACCAAACCTTCTGCACCACGGGTTGACCAGTTTGCAAAATTGATTTCCGAGGGTTCGCTAGGCTGCGGCGTAACGCCTGTAGTGGGGACGGCTTTGAACAGACCAGTACGCAGCAAATCACCATTGATTACCGGTGTAATATTTTGTGGCGCCCGGGCTTCATTAGCAAAAGGCACAATCGCCACTGGCACCTGCCGACCTGCGCTGGTGGTCACATCGATGGTCAATTGCGCCCGTACGCTGGTGCAGATTAGGAATGCAAAAAAAACAAATTTCCAGTATTGAAATTTGCGCATAAATCTCATTTCTCGTGTTCGATATTCAGAATCAATTCGCGACGCGAGCCCAGTATTTCAGGACTTTCCGGCAAAGGCCACTGCCGAATGCCGTTGATCGCGCGCTCCACAGCTTCATCATACACGCGGTTGCCCGACGGTTTCACCAGTTGGGCATCGAATACCACGCCATTCACCAGCAAGCGCACCTTGACTTGCACCACCGGTTTGCCGGTGACGGTATCGGGGATATTGGCCCGGTTACGAATCAGATCAGCAATGCGCTGTGCGTAACCCTTTAACGCCGCGTCATGCATCGCGCGGGCCGCCACTTCGGCACGGGCTTTTTCATCCGCCGCACGCTTGGCGGCAATCTCGGCATTTCGGGCCTCATCGGCTTTGCGCTTGGCTTCGTCGGCCTGCTTTTTCTTGAGTATTTCCTGTTGGTGTTCCTGCTCCCGTTTCTTTTTTTCAGCCAATTTTTGAGCTAATTCACGCGCCTCAAGGGCTTTTTTTTCTGCCTGTTCTTTTCTGGCCTTTAACTCAATATCGGCTGCGTCTGGCTTTATCACTTCCTTGGGTGCAACTTTCTCCGGCACCCGCATAGGAGGAGGCTCAGATTTAACCGCTGGAGGCAAAACTGGCTCTGATGGTGGCGTAACAATCTTTTGCGGGGGAAGGTTATCCCATAGCTCGGCGGTAATCGGTTCGGTTGGTTTGACCTGCCAGGAAACGCCGAATACGATCAATGCAAAAAAGGCGAGATGAACCAGAACCGCCAACACGCCAGCAGGAATCCGCCCCGGTTCTTGCCGGGACTGGAACGGTGGGGGGGGAACCGCAATGGCCGTCATGGTGTGCGTTCGACTTATTTTTCCGGCTTGGCTAACAAGCCGATACGCTTGATTTTATTCTGCTGCATAGTATCAAGCACGCGCAGCACTTCTTCATAACGCAGATTTTTATCCGCTGAAATCACCACCGCCTGCTCGGGATGATGAGATTGGATGCTGCGTACATCGGCAATGAGTTGTTCGCGGGTCGTCGATTGTTCGCGCCCGCCCTGTTGCCGATCGATCAGCAGAATCGAACCATCGGATGTAAGTCTCACCTCAAGTGGTGCGACTGCAGGATTAAGCGATTGGCCCACGCTCGGCAAATCGATCTGCCCGGGATTGACCAGCGGTGCGGCCACCATGAAAATGATCAGCAGCACCAGCATCACGTCGATATACGGAACCACATTGATTTCGGCCATGACACGGCGTGGACGACGCATCGTGAAACTCCTTAAACCGCTGCCTGCCGTTGCAGGATGTTGGAAAACTCTTCCATGAAACTTTCATAGCGATTGGCCAACCGGTCGATTTGTGCAGCATAACGATTATAGGCAATGACTGCGGGAATCGCGGCGAACAGCCCCATCGCCGTGGCGATCAGCGCCTCGGCAATGCCGGGCGCCACCTGCGCCAGCGTCGCTTGCGCTACATTCGACAGCCCGCGAAATGAATTCATGATGCCCCACACTGTTCCAAAAAGTCCGACGTAGGGGCTAACCGAGCCTACCGTCGCCAGAAAAGAAAGGTGCGCTTCGAGATCGTCGAGTTCCCGCTGGAAAGTGGCCTTCATGGCACGGCGGGTGCCGTCCATAAGTGCGCTGATATCCGAATGATGACGGGCCTTCAGCTTCAGAAATTCCTGAAACCCGGCTTCAAAAATACGTTCCATACCCGTGGTTTCATACTGGGCCGTGTTGGTGCGATTATAAAGTTTGACAATATCCGCACCACTCCAGAATTCGCGCTCGAATTCTTCTGCCGCCCGCTGCGCGCGGCGTAGAGAAAACAACTTCAGAAAAATGTACCACCATGACATCAACGAGGTCACCGCCAACAAACCCATGACGATCTTGACGATCACCGAGGCTTGCAGAATCAGCAGAAAAATGCTGCTGTCGCTGGAAAAATTCATAAGGCTGCCTTCATCGTATTATTTTCCTTATGTGTTCTGCGCGGCTTCCATTTTGCGTTTGACTTCAGATGGAATTTCAACCGGCTTCATACCTTCCGAGGCAAGACAGGCGATGGTCACTTGCGCTCTCAACAATACCTCTTCGCCACGGCGGATTTCCTGCAAAAAAACAGCACGCACTCGGCCCAACGTTTCAATATTTACATTGATTGCAATGGTATCGTCTAGCTTCGCCGGCTTGAGGAAACTCAATGTGACATCGCTAACCACAAAGCGCACCTTGTGCTTGCGCTCGAGTTCGCCATGGGTAAATCCCAGATGACGTAACCACTCGGTGCGCGCACGCTCCAGAAATTTAAGGTACTGCGCATGATAGACCACGCCCCCTGCATCGGTATCTTCAAAATAGATTCGGGCGGGGAACGAAAACGTGAAAAGCTCGGGTTGTGCCGCATTTTTGAGAGAGAGCTTCATTAAAAAAGCTCCTGCCCTGTGCTGCGGCCCGGCGCTGCAATACCGAAATGTTGATAAGTCAACAGGGTGGCCATGCGCCCGCGCGGCGTGCGCTGCAAGTAGCCTTGCTGAATCAGATACGGCTCCAGCACATCCTCGATAGTATCGCGCTCTTCGCCAATCGCTGCAGCAAGATTTTCCACACCCACCGGCCCACCACTGAACTTTTCGATAATCGACAGCAGCATTTTGCGATCCATCATATCCAACCCCAGCTTGTCGACATCGAGCATTTTCAATGCCGCATCAGCGATATCGCGATCCACGCTGCCCTTGGCCTTGACTTCGGCAAAATCGCGCACCCGCCGCAACAGCCGGTTAGCAATGCGCGGTGTGCCGCGCGAACGCAAGGCAATTTCCATAGCGCCAGGGTTATCAACGGCCACACTAAGCAATTGCGCCGAGCGCGAAACAATCTGGCGTAATTCCTCGGGTTCATAAAATTCAAGCCGCGCCACGATGCCGAAACGGTCGCGCAAGGGATTGGTAAGCATCCCCGCACGTGTGGTAGCACCGATCAGCGTGAATGGCGGAAGATCGAGCTTGACCGAGCGTGCCGCTGGCCCTTCGCCGATCATGATATCGATCTGGAAATCTTCCAAGGCCGGATAGAGAATCTCTTCGACCACCGGGCTTAAGCGATGGATTTCATCGATGAACAGTACATCGTTCGGTTCCAGATTAGTCAGCAGCGCAGCGAGATCGCCAGCACGCTCCAACACCGGGCCAGAAGTCTGGCGCATATTCACGCCCATTTCGCGGGAGATGATGTGCGCCAGCGTTGTCTTGCCCAATCCGGGCGGGCCAAACAAGAGGGTGTGGTCGAGAGGCTCTTTGCGGCCTCGCGCCGCCTCGATAAAAATCGACAACTGGCTGCGAATTTTTTCCTGCCCAATGTACTCGTTCAGCAACTTGGGACGCAGTGCACGTTCCTGGGCCTCTTCATGCGATGATTCCTTGGCAGCAGAGATCAGGCGATCTGGTTCTAGCATGTGCAGATTTTACCCCACGCTTCAAAGCAATGCGTGCCAGAAAATACTCTCTTTCTAAAACCATGTGATTTTGTAATAACGTTATTGAGTTCCCTATAAATACATCACATCAAAGCGCCCGCTCAACCTGCTTCCCCAAAATAGGAGCAAAAGATGGTTACTGCTGCATAACAGTTATTTATATATATCAATAAAAAATAAAAAAATGAACCTTTCTGAAGAAACTTTCGACTTGTATTTTGCGACGATCAATCGCTATAAGTTAATGATAATTAAATTTTATTTAACTTTAATTAACCCTTTCTTCAGGAGGACACAACACCATGAAACTTTTACAATGGGGGGCTGTTGTAGCAGCACTCGCTATTTTCCAGGCCTATGCCGAAACTCCGCGCTCAGCTCTGCAGACGACGGTTACGGTGATACACACAGACCCTTCTTCATCCCTTCCGACTGAAGAGGTATCGTTCGAATTTAACAAGGTTTACGCGCTTCTTCAGGAAAGCCGGGATAAAAAAGCCCCCACTGTTATTGTTATCCCGCTCGGCAATCAGGGGGTTGTCGAGTTTACGGTACAAGGCGTGACCAAGCATATTGGTCAAGTTATGTGGACAGGCAGGCAATTTGCTCCCGTACAACATTTTTATCTCGGCTTTGCAGGTACGACAGAAAACGGCGATCGGGTGCAAGGTTTTATCAGTGACCAGAGTTTCAGTGCGATTGTGCAAAGCAGCGAAGCGGGGCGAATTCTGGTGCAATCCAAGTCATTACAAGTTGGCGATGGCAAGCCAGGTTCTGGCAATTCAGCTGTTGTGGAAGCCGTGGAATCTTACTCTGCAAAATTGAAGCCTGATATCCAGTCCGCTGATTTCAAATCGCCCGTAGACGTCAATGGCTTGGTGAGACTGCGCCATATCGGGTTGTTTTTTACCGTGACTGAGAATCTTTTCCGCACCATCGATCCTGATCCATTGGCTAATCCTGTGGTGATCAACCAGAAGGTGGTCGATTGGGTAACGAATTTTTCCATGCAGATCAATGCCCTGCTGATGGCGGAGCTTGGCGTTACGATTGATCCGATTAGTGCTCTTGGCCCCAATGGAGAGCTATTGGAGCCCGAAAAAGATGGGGTAAGGTTTATTGTGCAACCCAAAGGGGGGTTTTCGGGGCAGCCCAACTACAGTATTTTTGATGATCTCACCGTTCCTTTTACTCTCGAAGGATGGGCAGACGCCAATCATGAATTTCAAACCTGGATTGTCAGTGGACAGCCCAATTTGGCTGCCTGGTGGGATGTAGGAATGGTGTTAGGGATCGCCGACGGTGATCCGCTTTATTTTGTATCTGTATTTTCTGCACTATGTGATCCCCTCCATAAAGGTAAATCATATAGCGCTCCAGAAAAGCAGCTGTTTGGCGCGCCTACCCATATAGAATCCACAGTGCACGAACTGGGGCACTTGATGGGGGCTCTTCATACCTTTTCTTCACAGAGCGGTAGCTGTGCACCTCCTAACTTTAACCCCCCTAGCGCCGTCGAACCTGGCAGCGGCAGCACGCGTATGGCATATACTGGAAAATGTGCGCCGGATAATGTGGAGCCTAAAGACCCCTATAAATTCAGGTACTTCCACGGCAAATCGATCGAAAAAATCAACGATTTTCTCACCGCCCTGGAAATCTCCAATGCCTGTATTTCCCATGCATCCACCAAAAATAGGCCTCCCGTTTTAACGGTCAGCAAGAACCCCCAACTCAATGTCGTTCCAAAAGGTGTACGCTTTACGTTGACGGCCCATCTGTCTGACCCCGAGCTGGACGATCTGGTCACGGCCGCTTTTCAAAATAAGGACCCCTCTCTTATTCCCCAGAAGGCCAAGCTGGAAGGCGCTGGCAGAGTCAACTGGGAACAAATCGATCTGTTCGGCACCAATCCAGGCCCTGTCTATCGCTCCTTCCCGCCTCAAATTGCCGACCACAATTTTATTATTCCAATCCCCTTTCATTATTTGAAATATTATTCTCGCTCGTTTCCCAATAAAAAGACGCCGCTAGGGACGCAATGGGATCCATTGATGACTGAGGCCGCACAGTTAACCTTTCGCGCTACCGCCTGGGATACGAATGCGGATGCTGGCGCCGGTTTCCCGGCTTTTGTATCAGCCGACGTGCCGGTGACAGTAAACGGTGACAAGCCCTGGTTTATTTTTCCACAGGCTAACAAGATGCTCACGGCAGGGATGCCCTACGATATCACCTGGTTGCCCAATTTTGCAGCCAGCCAAGCCAAGTTTTTTTCGCTGGTGATTTCTTATAGGGATCCCTGGTTTAGCTGGCGGAAGCTCAATGTCGAATATGGGGCGCCGGGTAGCAAGGCAGTATTCCCCGCAATTGTGTTCCCCTCCCAGCTGGTGATGCCTTATACCACGCAGGTTCGCCTGGAATATAAGACTTTGGGGGATGTCACCTGGTATGTGGAGTCCGCTGAGTTTAACGTAGTCCCGTAAGCAAGTATCGTACGTTCCTGAATGTTCTCCCGGTTATGACCGATCAAGGTCATAACCGGGAGGTTTTTTGCTTCTATGTAGTGCACCTTGCGAAGCCAAAAACACTGTTACGCAATATCCATGCATAGCATCTTCGCAGTCACTGCTAGCGGATGACTATACGCCCCAGCCCGGATAATCGGGCTCCAACTCAGCAAGCAATCGTTCATCGGCAAGATTTTTCTTCAATGCTGGGGTTTTTTCGGCCATAGCCAGAAAGAAACCCCGAGCAACAAGAGAGGAAACGTGGCAAAAAAATAAGCGCCACCAAAACCTCGTAACAAAACGACACGTTGCAAATCATCGGGATCAACCCAGCAGGGAACGGTTTTGCCGTGAATATAAGCATCCATGATTTCTGTCATAGCAACTCTTGAATAATCCAGTCGGCTTTCAGTGGAAAAGCCAAGCGACTGCCGCTTCACGCCATCCAGCGTGTAATTCAGCGAGAACATCGGCTTATAAGCTCCTCTTTTTATATTACGTTGAGAAAAAGAAGGCGGAGGGGAGGGGGAAGGGGAAGAATACACATACTTCAAGGTCGAATCGATGACCTCGCACGTTGTTTCACGAAAGATCGTCAGGCTACGTCTGTCGTCCCACGCCATATAGCTAAAAATCGTCAGAAAGCCCAGGCTGATGACGGCCCCAATTGCCGCCGATACCGCCCGCTGCCGTGACGAAAACCAGCCTGTAGTCGTAGAAATGTTCTTTGTACGCCATTTCGCCAGTCCGATCGCGATGACAAGCAGGGCCAGGAACCCCAGTACGACGAGGCCAACACGCGTGATGTGGTACCGGCCACCAATCGTAATCATGCCCGCTGCTGGCGGCGTAATAATGTCGACTGAGGCTACGTCTCCCGCCCAGCGGCTGGGTGGGGTATTGATTGTTAACGAAAAGCTCGCCCGATTGGAAGCATTGCGTAAAGCAATCAGGTTAACGATACATTGCCGCTCCCATCCCTTACCAAGACTGCCTTCAAATACCCACCGCCGGGCCTCTGCATCATAACGGGCAAAACATTCCTGTGGGGCGGTTGCCAACAGAATATCGCTGGGCAGATCGAACGTCACACGTGTATACGTGGTTGCTTCGCCATTATTTCGCACCCGGAAACCGATGACAAAGGCTTCTCCTGCCGTAATGACTGCGGGCACATCAAATATCTTCGATTGCGCGAATGCTTGATCAAGTGGCGGACTCTGTGTTTGCGCACAAACCAGCGCGACCGGTATAAGGAGCAAAAACCAAGCTAACGCTATTTTAGCCAAGCAATTCATTCCCATTATTAGCCCTTTTCTAATTTGCTGATGTTACGCAGAGGCAAAGTGGCTTCCCTACGAAAATGGCTTTTTCGGTGAAAATTTTTTGCCTCTGCCGTGCACATCAGTAAATAAAATTGATTCTGCATAAAACGATCAGGATTTGTCTAAGGAACCTCTGATTAAGTCCTCCATGGCCATGTGGGATTTATTCAGAGGTTCCCTAAGCTATACCATAGCCAAATTAGGCCCCGCCTGCACAGAGGCAGGACCCGCGGGCATGAATCTTATGCATCATGCTGCCGATGGGATTGTGTTTCGCGGTGAAGATAACGACGGAATCAGACATAGTGTGTTTCTGCCAGTGCGTAACATCAGTAATTTATTCTGACAGAGTTTATCGCATATCCATCGCTGCCAGTTCACGGCGCGCATGACGAATAACCTGCACCGCCGTCGACAAAGCAAGCCCCGCCATAATGCTGGCCACAATCAAATCGGGCCAGGACGTCCCGGTGCCAAATACCCCCAGCGCCGCGAGCATGACTGCGACATTGCCCAAGGCATCATTACGGGTGCATAGCCACACGCTGCGCATATTGCTGTCGCCATCGCGGTAGGCGTACAGCAGCGCCGCCATCCCCAGATTGGCCGCCAAGGCCAGTGCTCCAATTCCACCCATGGTGGCCGCGTGAGGCATGCTCCCGGAGTGCGCATACCAAACGGTGTTACCCAGCACTGTGATGCCAAAAAGTGCCATCGATATCGCTTTGAAAAGCGATGCCTTGGCGCGTGTGGCAATGGCCTTTTCCAATACCCATAAACTGATCGCGTAATTGGCCGCATCGCCCAGAAAATCCATCGAATCGGCCAACAGCGATACCGAATGCGCTGTTATTCCAGAGAAAGTTTCCAGGGCAAACATGAACCCATTCACAATCAAGGCAATCCACAGCACTTTGCGGTATCCAGTATGCTTGGGCTGATGGCCGGGTTCGTGATGATGGTGGTGGCAATGTGCACTCACAGGATGCTCCAGTTATACAGATAGGTGTATGCTGAACCTTGTAGCCGCTACAGGGTCAATACGGGGTCAAATTTATGACAACATATACCATCGGTATGTTGAGCAAAGCATCCGGTGTGAATGCAGAAACGATTCGTTACTACGAACGCATCGGTTTGTTGCCCGCCCCTCCACGTTCCACCAGCGGATATCGGCGTTATAACGAAGCAACTGCAAAGCGCCTGCGTTTTATTCGTCGGGGCCGCGAAATCGGCTTTGGGCTGGCCGAGATCAAGGCCCTGTTGCAACTGGCAGATCGCCCTGATCAACCGTGCTGCGAGGCTGATCGGCTGGCACAAACTCATCTTGCTGAAGTCGAAGCCAAAATCCAGGATTTATTGGCCATGCGTGGTGTTCTGACAAAATTGGCCGCATGCCAAAGTCCGAATGCCGAGCATTGCCGGTTGATCGAAGCACTGGATCAACGGCAATGCTGCCATCATGAATAGTCCACTACAACAATTAGATTTCTTTCGAAACTTGCTGCGCTTGACATAACGGCGTTGCACGGTGGCTCAAAATCCTCATTTACTGCCTTGTAAACGCCGGTTTTTCGCTGCCATGCGCCTTGTTTTGTTTTCGCTTGCGACAGTTTCGAAAGAAGTCTATTCAAATTTTTCCATCCGGTTTAATAGGGAAAGCCCAACCTCGCCTGCTATAATTTTAGGTTGGTTTTTTTACACTTTCCGAGCACATTTTTCCCTCTCATGCCCCTGTATGCCTTAGGCTTGAATCACCGCACCGCGCCCATTGAGGTACGCGAGACGGTCGCCTTTCCGCTCGAAAGCCAGCGTCAGGCGCTGTCGGCATTGCAAGCTACCTCGGGCGCGCAGGAAGTGGTGCTGGTATCGACCTGCAATCGTTCGGAAATCTATCTGGCCGGAGCCGATGCTGCGGTGATGAGCCGGGCAACCGATTGGCTGCGGCAGGTTTCAACGGCAAACAAACCCGTCGATATTGCTTCACATCTTTACCTGTTGCAGGATAGCGCCGTGACGCGCCACGCGTTTCGAGTGGCGTGCGGGCTGGATTCCATGGTGCTGGGCGAGCCGCAGATTCTCGGCCAGGTCAAGCTGGCGGTAAAAATGGCCGGTGAGTCGGGCACGCTGGGCAGTTTGCTGAACCAGTTGTTTCAGCAAACCTTTGCTGTCGCCAAGCAGGTGCGCTCGGAAACCGCCATCGGCGCGGCCTCGGTGAGCATGGCCGCCGCCGCACTCAAGCTGGCGCAGCAATTGTTTGGCGATTTGCGCGACACCACGCTGCTGCTGATCGGCGTGGGCGACATGATCGAGCTGGCCGCCACCCATTTCGCTGCTCAGCACCCGAGGCGGATTGTTATCGCCAACCGCACGCTGGAGCGCGGCCAGGCGCTGGCCGAGCGCTTCGGCGCCCAGGCTCAGGCCATTACACTCAAGGAAGTACCCGAGCGCATTCATGAATTTGATGCACTGATCACCTCGACCGCGAGTACCCTGCCCATCATCGGCAAAGGCATGATCGAGCGCGCGCTCAAGCTGCGCAAACACCGGCCAATGTTCATGGTCGATCTGGCGGTGCCGCGCGATATTGAGCCCGAAGTCAGCGACCTCGACGATGTGTTTCTCTACACCCTCGATACGCTGGGCACGATCATCCAGCAGAACGCGGAGAAACGCGAAGCGGCGGTGCGCGAGGCTGATACGATCATCGACCGCCGCGTGGCCGAATTTATGGCGCGGCTGAATGCGCGTGCTTCCGTGCCGGTTATCCAGCAACTGCGTGGCAAAGCCGAGCAATACCGGCAGACCGAGTTGGTGCGTGCGCAAAAACTGTTGGCCAAAGGCGAAGACCCGCAAAAGGTACTGGAAAGCCTGAGCCAGGGGCTGACCAATAAATTTCTGCACCATCCCCTGCAGGCGCTCAACCGCGCGGAAGATTCCGAACGCGACGAGCTGGCGAAAACGCTGGCCCGGCTTTACCCCGATAGCGACACCGATCAATGAAAGAATCCATTGCTAAAAAGCTGGCGTCGCTGGCCGAGCGCCTCGACGAGCTGGATCGTTTGCTGGGCGACCCGGGGGTCGTTGACGATCTGGACAGTTACCGCAAACTCACCCGCGAGCACGCGGAAATTTCCCCCGTTGTCGCCCTCTTCAACGATTACCGCAAAACCGAAAGCGATATCGCCGCCGCGCAGGAAATGCTCAGGGATGTGGAAATGCGTGAGTTTGCTGAAGAGGAAATCAAGGCGGGCAAGGCACGGCTGGCGCAATTCGAAATCGATTTGCAAAAACAGCTGCTGCCCAAGGACCCCAACGACGATAAAAATATTTTCCTGGAAATCCGTGGCGGTACTGGTGGTGATGAGTCCGCCCTGTTCGCGGGCGATCTGTTTCGCATGTATACCCGCTTCGCCGAGCGCAACGGCTGGCAGGTCGAGATTGTTTCCGAATCACCGGGCGAGGTGGGCGGCTATAAAGAGATTATTGCGCGCATTGTCGGTCAGGGCGCCTATTCGCGACTGAAATTTGAATCGGGCGGCCACCGTGTGCAGCGTGTGCCGGAGACCGAAACGCAGGGGCGCATCCATACCTCTGCTGCTACTGTGGCGATCATGGCCGAGGCTGACGATGCCAGTATTGCCATTAACCCCGCCGACGTGCGCATGGATACCTTCCGTGCCTCGGGCGCAGGCGGCCAGCACATCAACAAGACTGATTCGGCAGTGCGCTTGACCCATATCCCGACCGGCATCGTGGTCGAATGTCAGGATGGCCGCTCGCAGCACAAAAACCGCGAACAAGCCTGGCGTGTGCTGGCGGCGCGCATCAAGGATAAACAGGTGCGCGAGCAGCAGGCCAAGGAGGCCGCCGAGCGCAAGTCATTGATTGGCTCGGGCGACCGTTCCGAGCGCATTCGCACCTACAATTTTCCACAAGGCCGGGTGACCGATCACCGCATCAACCTCACGCTGTACAAAATCGATTTCATTATGGACGGCGATTTATACGAGTTGACCGATGCGCTGATGGCCGAGCATCAAGCCGAACAACTGGCGGCGCTGAGCGAGCCTGCTTGAAGAGCTACCTCGCTTCGCAGCTCAGAATAAATAATTTCCAGGTTGTGACGCACACTATTTCTTCCCTCACCAAGCAAGCTCAACAGTCTGGCCTGAATAAACGTGAAGCGGAAATGCTCATCGCCCACGTTTTGAAAATGTCGCGTGCCTCGGTCATCGCGCATCCTGAATACATGCTCGACGCCGCGCAGGTGACGCTTGCGCAAAGTTTGTTTGCGCGCCGAGCGGCTGGCGAGCCCATAGCCTATCTGATCGAGACGCGCGAGTTTTACGGGCGCGAATTCGGGGTGAACGAACACGTGCTGATCCCACGGCCAGAAACAGAAATTTTGCTAGAACAAGCATTGGCGCGCCTTAACAATGAAAAATGGCCTGAAAGCCACGCTGGTAGCGGACCTTCAAAATCGGATCATCGCGCACAACGTGTGCTCGACCTCGGCACCGGTAGCGGCATTATCGCCATCACGCTGAAGCTGGAGCACCCGGCCTGCGAGGTTACCGCTTGCGATATATCGCCCGGTGCGCTGAATGTCGCACGCGAAAATGCAAAAAAATGGGATGCCAATATTCATTTTTTAGAGAGTGACTGGTTTACCGCTTTTTCCAGCCAGGCTTTCGATCTGATCGTATCCAATCCGCCGTACGTGGCGCACAACGATGTGCATCTTAAGCAGGGTGATCTGCGCTTCGAGCCTGCGCTGGCGTTGACCGATCAAACACCCGGCGCAGCAGGACTAGCCTGCATCGCTCATTTGATCGAACAGGCGCCGCATTATTTGAGTCCGGGGGGCTGGCTGTTGTTCGAGCATGGTTACGGTCAGGCCGCGACCTGTCGCGACCTGTTGATTGCGCGTGGTTTTCAATCGCTCATCAGTTTGCACGATCTCGCGGCGATTCCACGTGTGGCGGGAGGAAGATGGCTATAATTCTTTTTATGCTTGTTGCAATTCTGCTGCAAGTGAAAATACAAAACATACCTCTTAGACCTTTTACTTTTGGAGCCCCGTTATGGACGTACTGGACAAAATTCGCGAGCAAGTCACCTCTCACCCGGTTGTGCTTTACATGAAGGGCTCGCCACAGGCACCCCTGTGCGGATTCTCCGCCTCGGCCGTGCAAATACTGAAAGCCTGCGGCATTGATAAACCCTTCAGCGTCGATGTATTGCAGGACCCGGAAATCCGTCAGGGCATCAAGGATTACGCCAACTGGCCCACCATCCCGCAGTTGTATGTGAACGGCGAATTCGTCGGCGGCGCAGACATTCTGCGCGAAATGTATCAATCGGGCGAGTTACAACCATTGCTTGATTCAGCCAAAAAGTAAGCAATACATCACGCAAGGCGGCTTGCTTTTCTTCTTTAACCGATGTTACGCAGAAATTTTTCACCGGAAAAGCCCTTTTCACAAGGAAGCTGCTTTGTCTCTGCGTAACCTCATTACTTCAGCCATCCATTACCCGACTTCCCTCTTTTTCAAAGGGGGATCGAGGGGGATTTTCGGCACCCGTCACTGGCACAGCGATCCCAAATCTCCCCTCCGCCCCTCTTTGCAAAAGAGGGGAACATCTGAAATTATTTTTTTAGAAGCAACACGATGAAAAGTTTGCGCCGCCTGTTTTTTGCTGCCTTGTTTTGCCTGACAACCCCGGCGACTCAAGCGGCAGACGTCATGGTTTTTGCGGCGACTAGTCTTAAAGAATCGCTCGATGCCGTCGCCCGTCAGTTTGAAGCAGGCTCGGGCCATAAGGTGGTCATTTCCTATGCCGCCAGTTCGGCGCTGGCACGGCAGATCGAGGCCGGCGCGCCAGCGGATATTTTTATTTCCGCCGATCTCGACTGGGTGGAATATCTGGCACAGCGCAAACTGACTGTGTCAGCCAGCCGTAAAAATTTGCTGACCAACGAAATGGTATTGATTGCACCGATTTCCAGCAACGCATCGCTCAAAATTGCGCCGCAATTTCCGCTTGCTACGGCACTAGGCACGGGTCGGCTGGCGTTGGCGCAACCGGATAGCGTACCGGCAGGGAAATATGGCAAAGCCGCGCTGGAGAAGCTGGGCGTATGGCCTGCCGTGGCCACAAAAATCGTGCCTGCCGAAAACGTGCGCGCCACGTTGATGCTGGTGGCGCGTGGCGAAGCGCCGTTCGGCATTGTTTATAAAACCGATGCACTGGCCGAACGCAACGTGAAAATCGTCGATACCTTTGCGGCTTCCAGCCATCCGGCCATCGTTTATCCGGCGACGCGCATTGCAACCAGCCAGTCGGAAGCGGCGGCAGCTTTTTTCAGTTACCTCAATCATGCCAATACCAAAACGATCTGGGAGAAATACGGTTTCGGATTGGTAACGCAATAATAGGATTTTATGGTGGGCCTTATATTTCGATTGAATTCTCGACAGTCCTGGCTTCCCCTTTTTCTGTTGGCGGCCCTTGCTTTCACAGCCCGCGCCTATGCGCCGCTAGAGATTTTGCCCATGCCCACTCCTCTGCTTTCTCTTAAAACCACTTGCAAAGACAACAAGGGCAACCACGATTGCGTATTCAGGGGGCGCGATCTGTTCCTGACCATTCATATCGTCAACAATCAAAAAGTCCCAGTCGAATTTCCACTGGCGTTCCGGCAGCAAACCGGACCTGTTGTCAAGCTGATTGATCGTGCCACAAAGGCGGAAACGTATCTTCGCACCAATCCTGCCAATCCGGACTTGCTGGAAAAATGGGCGACGATTGCACCCACAAAATCGGTCACCATCGAGTGGGTGATCAGCAAAGACGAATTGCAGCAATTTGGCGCCGTAGTAGATTTATCCGCAGAAATTACGGTGATGGCGCACATCAAGGTAGGCGGCGTTCCCATCGAATTTCGTGGCACGGATACCCTGCAAATCGCAGGTAAAGCGCAACCCTGATATCGCTTGCTGAAAATATATAGCCCTTGTTGCAGCTTATAGTGCCCCTGCCATTTTGACGGCACAATGCGCCCTATGCCTACGTTCTTTGCCCCCCTTTCGCCGGAAGAAATCCAGATCATCCTGCTCAGTCTCAAGGTTGCCTTCTGGAGCGTCACCATTAGCGTTCCCGCCGCGCTGGCCGCCGCTTACCTGCTGGCACGGTTTGAATTCCTTGGCAAAACGTTGTTCGACGCCATCGTTCATTTGCCGCTGGTGCTGCCGCCCGTAGTGATTGGTTTCGTATTGCTGCTATTGCTTGGGCGCAACGGCCCGCTGGGCGCATTGCTCTATCAGTGTTGCGGCATCGTGCTGGTCTTTAAATGGACCGGCGCCGCGCTGGCCGCAGCCATCATGGGCTTTCCGTTGATGGTGCGCGCCATGCGCTTGTCGCTGGCCGCCATCGATCCGCGCCTGGAAGCCGCAGCCCGCACGCTGGGGGCTAATCGAGTGCGTGTCTTCGCCACCATCACGCTGCCACTGGCCTGGCCGGGCATTGTTACCGGTGCATTGCTGTCGTTCGCGCGCAGTCTGGGCGAGTTTGGCGCCACCATTACCTTCGTTTCCAATATTCCTGGCGAAACCCAGACGCTGCCACTGGCGATCTATACCGCTACGCAGGTACCGGGGGCCGAAGCGCAGGCCCTGCGGCTGTCACTGCTCGCGGTGGTGCTTTCCATCGCCGCACTGGTAGGCTCCGAATGGCTGACGCGCCGGGCCAAATCTCCATGAACGAGCTTGCGGTCAATATCGAACGGCAATTCGGCGCATTCCAGCTAAAAGCAGCCTTTTCCTCGGCTGCCCCGGTTGTGGCGCTATTCGGCCCTTCTGGTGCAGGCAAAACCAGCATCGTCAACGCTATTGCGGGTATTGCCAAACCAGTGCGTGGCACGATCACATTCAATGACACGATATTTTTCGATTCCGCTGCCGGTATTTTTTTACCACCTGAAAAACGCCGCATCGGTTGTGTGTTTCAGGATGGATTGCTGTTTCCGCATCTGCGCGTCGAACAAAATCTCTTTTACGGCAAGCCGCGCGGTCTTCCTCACGATGGATCCGCCTTCATCGACGAACGCAAAGTGATTGCCTTGCTGGGTCTGGAAAACCTGCTGACGCGTATGCCCGCCACGCTATCCGGCGGCGAGCGCCAGCGCGTCGCCATTGGCCGTGCGCTGTTTACCCAACCGCGCCTGTTGTTGCTCGACGAACCACTGGCTTCGCTGGATAATCCGCGCAAAGCGGAAATCCTGCAATACATCGCACAGCTGCGCGACGAATTTCATATCCCTATGGTGCTGGTCAGCCACGCGGTCGAAGAAGTGGTACACCTTGCCGATACCGTAGTGCTGCTAGCCGAGGGCACGGTGAAAGCAACCGGCAATGTAACTGACATTCTGAATCGAGGCGATCTGGTGCCCGCTTTGGAACACTACGAAGCTGCAACAATCGTCGATGCACAAGTTATCGGCCCCAATGCTGATGGCAGCCTTACACGTTTGGGCTTTCGCGGCGGCGAGCTGGTTGTTCCCTCTCTCAATATGCCGCCCGGCACAACCCTGCGGGTGCGTATCCGCGCGCGCGACGTGGTGCTGGCTACTCAGGAGCCGCAACAGATCAGTATCAACAATATTCTTCTGGGAATGCTGCTGGCAATAAGCGACGAGTCGGGGCCGCTTGCCAACGTCCGCATCGCGGTCGGCGAAATCGTGCTAATTGCGCGGATTACGCGCGCGTCGATCGGCCGCCTCGCCCTCCAACCCGGGCAGGCTATTTATGCTTTGGTGAAAGCGGTTTCATTCGATCGCTAGAGCGCATGGAATAGAGCGCGGGTAGATGGATTCGTGGCTGATGTGAAGTGGTCGAGTATCCTGATCCAAGCGCAAAGGATTCCGATCCCTGTTGGCCAGCGTGTCAGTGCGCCGTTTGTCAAAGCAGGACAACTATAGTGAGTAATTTGTTAAAACCGGCCGATCAACCAGGTGTAATATTCCCCCAAAGTTGCCCCCTTCAACTCATTGCTGTGCAGATTAAAACGGAATACGAAAAAAACAGCGTGTTGTGCATACAAAAGGATCAAATTTGAATAACCAAGGGTACTGGCAATTGCCGATTGAGGCTGATCGATGAGCAGCGCGGCGGCGAGGGCGCATTTAGATCACGAGCAGATCGATCGTTTCGACGCGCGTGTGAAAGCGCCCTTTGCCACGCTGGGCATCAAGGCCAGCGACCGGTATGTCGAGGAGATTGTTTTTTTGCCCGTCGATGTGCCGGCAAAAGCGCCGAAGAGCAATACGCTGGCGCATCTGGCCTGCGTCCAATTGATGGCGTATCTCGATAAACCGGCATTCAAGTTTGATCTTCCCTATAAGCTCGTCGGTTCGCACCATCAGGTTGCGGTATGGCAGGCCATGTGCCGCATTCCAGCAGGTGAAACGCGCACCTATGGCGAGATCGCCGCCGAAGTCGATTCGGCGGCGCGTGCGGTGGGCACGGCGTGCGGCCGCAATCCCCTCCCTATTGTGGTGCCTTGTCATCGTATCGTCGCAGCCAACGGGTTGGGCGGCTTCATGGGTGGCAAGCGCGACGATCCACTCGCGATCAAGCGCTGGCTGTTGCATCACGAAGGAGTGCTGTAGTTGGCTGCTCCCTTAACCGAGCCGTTGATCGATCAATTTATCGATAGTCTGTGGCTCTCTGATGGATTGGCGCGGAATACGCTGGATAGTTACGGGCACGATGTCGCTGATTTTTCCGCCTGGCTGCGTACCGAGCGGGGCGGCCTCACGTTGCCGAAAGTCGTAACTGAAGATATACGGGATTACCTTGCCTATCGGGCTAATGTAAAAAATGCCAGGCCGCGTTCGACGGCGCGGCTGGTCTCCGCGCTCCGGCGCTTTTATCAGTATCTGCTGCGTGAAAACGAAGTCGCAATAGATCCGGCGATTCAGTTGGGTTCGCCCAAAATTCCGCAGTCTTTGCCACATTCCCTTTCGGAAGCCGATGTGGAAGCACTGCTGGGTGCGCCGGAAGAAAACACAATGCTGGGGTTGCGCGATCGGGCGATGCTGGAAACGCTTTATGCCTCGGGATTGCGCGTTTCCGAGCTGGTTGCTTTGAATGTAGCGCAGGTCAGTCTGGATATGGGTGTCGTGCGTATTCTGGGCAAGGGCAACAAGGAACGGCTGGTGCCACTGGGGCAGGAAGCAACCTCGCACATTCAGCAGTATTTGACCGAAGCGCGTGCCCAGATACTGGGAGGAAAAAAAACTGATGCGCTGTTCGTGACCGGGCGCGGCGGACCGATGACGCGGCAAATGTTCTGGCACCTTATCAAGCGGTATGCTTTGCGTGCAGGTATTCGCACTGCTATTTCACCGCATACATTACGACATGCCTTTGCCACACATTTGATCAATCACGGTGCCGATTTGCGCGTAGTGCAATTGCTGTTGGGCCATGCCGATATTTCGACGACACAAATTTATACGCATGTGGCACGCGAGCGGTTGAAACAAATTCATGCCCAGCATCATCCACGCGGGTAGGTGTTTTTCTGTATTGCGCAGTTACTACACGGTTGCAAAATCTACTATGCAGAAAACTGTGGCGGGTAATCGAGATTACCAATACTTCCCGGTAACCAAATAATAATTTCAGCGCTGCCTGGGCCGACTCCACGGAACCCAATTTCGCCCTCTAGAGCAAACTCAAGCTGATTATTGGATGGCCGACTGCAATTAAGCAACAACTCGGCGAAGCGGCAAGAACCTTCGAGCCTGCCAAAGCCAATCGCGACATTCCGGCTTTCAAGATCTTGTGCTGTCGCCAACATTTCGTTTTGATTGGTGAGATAGAGGATGGGAAGTTCGGAAGGCTGCAAGTTATAGCAATGCCAATGCCAAGGATGCTTGGAAACAGGCTCGGGGTAGTAATTGAGCTGGGCTGCAGAAAGATGCAGGCCTGGCATAGCCTGAGTGTATCCCCATAGCGGATCGATAATAAGCTGGTTGATTGCGGAACGTGGGTGAGTTAATTCTATGGTGATGCGGTTTTGCGGGCGATGGAAAATTGCTGAGAGGAGAAGAAGGCCAAGTTTTCCAAAAGTAGCTTTGTCTGCTTCGAACGAGACCGCATCAACGGGGAAATCGTTGTAAAAATGCACATACTTTAAGAGGCAAAGTTGATCGGTATGTATTGATTGTGGTGGAGCGGGCAGATTATCGCGCGACAGTGACAAGGCCGGTACATCGCCGTCAATCGTATCAGGCAAGGCAAGCCAGATATCATCAAAGAGAGCTAAATCAGTCATAGTATAGGGAGAACCATTGATTAAATCTCTTTACGGCCGTGTAATGGTGACGCCCACCGTACGCACATTTCGTAAATGCGCAATTTTAGCCACGCTGATTTTGACCCACTGGCCCTTGAAGTCATTCAGGATAATTTGCGCGATATGTTCGGCTAATGTTTCGAGCAGCTTGAAGTGCTCTTGCGCGAGATCGGCCTGTACCCGTTCGACAACCTTTCCATAATCCACCGTATCGTGAATATTGTCCGAGCCAGCAGCCTTGTGCGTATCCACGCCGATTTCGATTTGCAACTCCAGCGTTTGGGGGCGCTGCTTTTCCCATTCATAAATGCCGATCCAGGCATCGGCACGAAAATCTTTGATAAAAATAATGTCCATTGATTATCTTCTCGATTGAGGCTGACGTATTGTAGAGTAACGGTATGACAAATTCCCTGATCGCTCTTTTGCTGGCGTACCTGATCGGTTCGCTGTCGTTCGCCGTGATTGTGAGCTGGGTATTCCGGTTGCCTGATCCCCATACCTATGGTTCCGGCAATCCGGGTGCCACGAATGTACTGCGCACCGGCAAAAAATGGGCAGCGTTGCTGACCTTGTTGGGCGATGCCGGAAAGGGCTGGTTTGCGGTCTGGCTCGCGCTCTTTTACGCCAACGATTTCGGATTAACGCCGCAGACCATAGCCGGTGTTGCGGTCGCCGTATTTCTGGGCCATTTGTTTCCGGTTTTTTTCCGTTTCAAAGGCGGCAAGGGTGTAGCAACGGCTTTGGGAATTTTGCTTGCTCTTAATTTGTGGCTGGGGCTGGCCTCGCTTGCAACCTGGTTGATTATCGCTATCTTTTTCCGTTATTCATCGCTAGCCTCATTGGTAACCAGCGTTTTTGTACCTTTTTATACTTTTTTCTTGTTCGGCATCAGTCCTTTATTGCCTGCGATGGGGATCATGGCGGTGCTGTTGGTCTGGCGCCATCGGGAGAACATCAGGAAACTGCTGGCGGGGACGGAGTCGCGGCTAGGCGAAAAAAAAGCCAGGCCCGCCGATAGCGAAACAATTTGAAATTTATTTCTCAGGACGAAAGCGCATTTGTGCGGCTTCAATCTTTGCCCGGGATAAGCCCATCCGCCGGGTTTGAAGAAATCACCTTTTGCCCACCATGACTTTTACCACCTGGTTTACATTCTTCATTGCGGCGATCGTTCTCTGTGTTTCACCCGGTCCGGGCGCGTTGTCGTCGATGTCTGCCGGCATAAAATACGGCTGGTCGCGCGGTATGTGGAATGCGTTGGGACTGCAGGTGGGGATCGTGATCAATGCCCTCGTCATCGCGCTGGGTTTGGGGGCGGTCATGATGGCCTCCAGTCTAGCTTTCGAGACCATGAAATGGGGTGGAGCGCTTTATCTGGTCTGGTTGGGCATCCAAAAATTCCGCGAGCCACCCGTATCTTTTGAGGAAATCGCGGCAAAAACCGAATTTAAGGATACGTCAGCGCACGGTATTTTCATGCAGGGGCTGCTGGTGAATCTCACCAATCCAAAAGGCCTCGTATTTCTGCTAGCGGTACTGCCCCAATTCATCGACCCAGCACAGCCGACCGCGCTTCAATACGCTATTTTGACCTTTACCCTGAATGCGGTGGATTGGGTGGTGATGGCGTGTTATACCGGCCTTGCAGCCAAGGTGCTGTGCTTGCTGAAAGACCCAAACCATATTCGCTGGATGAATCGTGGTTTGGGCAGTTTATTCGTTGCGGCAGGTGGGGCGTTGGCAATATTCAAGCGCAGTTAATGATTGGCGAAATGCAGCACGCTGGGTGATGCGGTATCGATTTATTGCACCTCTAAGCCGAATAGCCGTTATCGTTTCCCGAACAGCGCCAAAATAATAAAAAACGCCAGCAATATTGCGCATACCAGAAAGAAAATTTTCCACCCTGACTTGGGCGATTCGCCTTGTACTTCGCCGGTCTGACCATTGACCGCAAAGCGATAAGTCTTGCCACCGAACAGATAGGCCGAGACCCACATCGGCAGCAGGATATGCTTGAAAGTAAGGTGGCTGTATTGGGTATTGAGTGTCGTGATTCGTTGATGATCTCCGCCAATATCCGCACGGACTAGCTCTTCGACTTTACTATCGATCAATTGCTTGCCTTGCCCGAATGCCTCTTTCAAGCCGATCTGGTACGCCTCGGCCTGAAAGCCGCTGATGTATTCCTCCCGATAAGGCACCAATTCCTTGGTGTTCCAGGTGCACAGCGTGGTCGAGAAGGCGTTCATCAGCTTATTTCCCAGGCCACCGGGGATTTGTGCCAGCGCGCGTCGCACGTCTTCGTTTTGCGGGTTACTCGTATTGCCAGAAGTGCGGCTGGCGCAGACCAGCACATCATCGTGAAAAAACGATACATCGCCGGAAACATGGGTCCAGTCAGTACGGGTGCGAGTGGAGGTGACACGTTCGCCATTTGAATTGGTCGTGGTATAACTTTCGCTATGATCGTCGCCGCGCTGCCCGGTATAGCGGGTGTAAGTGTTGGCATCAAATGTCCAATAAGGCACATAAATACCTTTGATGCCGCCATCGCTTTGCGCGTATTTTTTCAGCGCACCCGGCGCCAGCCACAATCCCTGTATCCATTTTCGCCACTTTTCCCGCGCTTGCGACTTGGTTATTTTGAATGGCACCAGCGCGCGCGGCTTGATCTGGCGTTGCGCATAACTTTTCGAAGTGATGGGCGAGCCGCAGAATGTGCAGCCGGCAGCAAACAAATTGGCGGGAAGAGTTTGCTCACCGCCGCAGTTGTTGCATTTGATGTGTTCCTGCTCGTGCGTTTCGTGTTCGCTCTCCAGCCGGGCCAGCCAGCTTTCAAGTGTGAGCTCCTCAACAATATCTTCGGATTCCGGAATGTCATTGGCGGCGCCGCAATACGGGCAGCTGAGTGTTTCCGTACCGGGGGCAAAGGAGAGCTTGGCTCCGCACGAGGCGCAAGGAAAAGCCCGCACGGTGGCGGTCATTTGATCGAGGGTGGTTTGAGAAGGATTGGGATTTTCCATGTTGTAAGAAGGGCCGCACGCGCGGCTCGTTTTCTAGAGGAAATTGATTTCGTTATCAGCGAATTCTTGCCATGCTATAGACATCGGCAAAAATACCGTTGCGAAATGCATATTGGTGAAATGTGCCTTCGATCTGGAAACCGAATTTTTTGTAGAGCGCGATGGCCGCGGCGTTATCGGTAAAAACAGTTAATTCGAGCCGCGTAAAGTGCATCCAGTGATCTGCTAGATCAAGTGCCGCTTTCATCAAGGCAGAGCCAATACCTTTTCTTTGATAGGCATCGTGCACAGTCACGCCGATCATGCCCGCATGACGGCGGCGCACCGCCTTGCTAGCCACATGCAAGCCAAGATTGCCAACGACCTTGCCCTCGTATTCTGCGACCAGCATGTGATCGCCTGCCGGAAATTCGGCGAGGCGCTTTTTCCATATCTCTAGTGAAGGAAACGGTAGTTGCATAGTATTAGCCTGCACCTGAGACTGCGCCATCGTTTCGCGTATGGCCTCAAAGTCGAATGGCTCGGCGGCACGGATGGCGATCGTCATAAGCGAATGAATTTCTAAAAAAAGATGTCATTCCGAACGTCAGATGAGGAATCCGCTTCTTTTAAATGCAAAAAGCAGACCCCCTGTAAAGCTCGGAGTAGCTACAACTTTGGCGACTAACCTGCTGGCGGAACCGGTGGCGGTATATTGGCGAACAACGTGGCCAGTTCTGGCACATCCCCCGCCTTTGCCCACTGTGCCATACCGGCGCGCCACACCAGCGAATCGCGTTTCAGTGCCCCGCTGCTCACTTGGGATTGCAATGCGATCATGTCAAAGGGCCCGGTTTGCTGGCCATTCAATGCAATATGGAAAGCAACGGCACCAGGAATGGGTGGGGGCATGGCAGCTGTTCCGCTCCCTGCGCCAAATGCCCCGCCAATTTGGTTGACCATATTGGCGCCCATTGCCACACCGGCGCCTAACCCCATTCCTATGCCTGCCGCACTATTGGGAGTGGTTGCTGCGTCACGGATGGCGCTGGCAGTTTCATACTGTGTATACGCCTGCAAATTGCCCACCGCAGCAATAGCACCGCGTTTGTCGATGGCTTTTTCAACTTCCTCAGGCAAGCCGACATCCTGTACCTGCACTTCACAAAGCTCCAGCCCCAGCCCTTCGAAATCGGGTGCGATGCGCTCGCGCAGCATGCTGCCGATCTGCGAAACCTGTGCTTCGAGATCAATGATCGAAAGTCCCAGTTCGGGCATCACTTCCTTGATACGCAAACCAATCTTGCCGCGCAGGTTTTCCTGAATGGCATCAGTGGTAAAACGGCCTTCGGTGCCGGAAACGTCTTTGATAAATAAGGCCGGATCCTTGACGCGAATGGTGTAAAGGCCAAATGCCGTAGCACGCACGATACCGAATTCTTTATCGCGCATCGTAGCGGGCCCGGGCGTGCCCCACTTCATATCAGTGAATTTGCGCGTGCTGACAAAATAGACCTCGGCTTTGAAGGGCGACTCAAAACCGTATTTCCAGCCCTTCAGCGTAGAGAGGATCGGCAAGTTTTGCGTGGTGAGCGTATACATGCCGGGTTTGAAAACATCCGCCAGCTGACCTTCGTTGATGAATACCGCCATCTGGCCTTCACGCACGGTCAGTTTCGCGCCGTACTTGATTTCATTATTCATCCGCTCGAAGCGGTAAACCAGCGTATTGTTTGAATCATCGAGCCATTCAACAATATCGATGAATTCGCCGGTGAATTTTTTCCATAAATCAACCATCTGTAGGGCTCCTTTAAAGAGACTTAACCACGCACAGTCCAGATAGGAAATCTCGCTATACTGCCTGCTGCGCTGCAATACGTTAGCACGTTTATTTACTTTGTACATCATCATGACGATCACACTTTCGCAAATCAACATTTACCCGATTAAATCGCTGGGGAACATTGCGCTGCAACATGCAGAGTGCACTACCCGGGGATTGGCGCATGACCGGCGTTTCATGGTGGTTGACGCCAGGCATGAATTTCTCACCCAGCGTGAATATCCGAAAATGGCCACCGTGTGGGTAGAGATGGAATACGATTTAATCACGCTCTCTGCACCAGATTGCCAGCCGGTTTCGTTTCCCGCCAAGCCTGCGCCCTTGCCTGGGCGAACGGTAAAGGTATGGGCAAGCCATGTGCATGCACAGACTGTTACCCCTGAAGCGGATGAGTGGATTTCTGCTTATCTGGGCCAACAAGTTCATCTGGTATATATGCCTGACCATGCCGAACGGCGCGTCAATCCTGCTTTTGTGTTAAATGGTGAGATTGTCAGTTTCGCTGACGGTTATCCATTTTTATTGACTTCTGAAGCTTCACTAAACGATCTCAATACACGCATCATCAAACAGAATGGACAACCGGTGCCGATGAATCGTTTTCGTCCAAATCTGGTGGTGCAAGGTAGCGAGCCGTTCGCCGAAGACAACTGGAAAGAATTCATCATCGGTGATACGCACTTTCGTGCTGTAAAAGCATGCGCGCGCTGCCAGGTTACGACAACCGATCAGGCGACTGGTGAAATACGCGGGCCGCAGCCTCTGCAGACGCTGGCAACGTATCGTAATAGGCTAGGTGACGTGATGTTTGGCATCAATTTGCTGCCAACCAGGCTGGGCAAAATATGTATTGGAGACGAAGTAAAAATGCGAAACTAATGGCGAAAAAATCCAACGAACAAGATCACAATTCATCGATTACCGCATCACTGAAGAATTCAAAGGCGATACGCGTATTTTCACGTTTACCAGTTGGGGATCGTGAAACCCAATCCCCATCCGCTGGTGAAAATTATTTTTATCAAACGCAAAAATTAATCGCTATTCAGCTAGCCTTTGCGTGGCCTTAAAGTCAGGAAGCGCGCAAGTTATTTCTTCTCCACGGCTGGTACAGGTTGTGATGCAGACCTCAGTTGTTCCAGCCAGCTTTTCCAGTCGATCGGCCCATCGTCGAAGCGTTTTTTCAGATTCTTCAGCACATTGGGCCAAGTCTTGGAAAAATAATCGAAGGTTTTATCCCATTCACCGCCTTCGCCCCAGCCCACATGATGCAGCGTCACCTCGGTGAGTTGATCACCGCGTGAAATGAAGCGCACGATGACGACGGTTCGTTGCTTGCGCGCTTCGGGTAAGAAAGGGGGTGCGTTCCAAGTGAATGAAATCATTTTTTTATCCTGCAGGGCCAGAAAACGCATATCGTCTGCACCTTTCAAACCGGGCTGGGCAAAGGGGTTCATGTAGATATGGAAAGGGCCGTCGACCCGTGCGTCGACATGAGCATCGGGTGCAAAAAATGTTTTGATGCCCTCGGAAGTGGTCCAGGCTTTCCAGACCTCCTCTGCGCTGGCTTTGACGATAATTTTTTCGTTGATGGCGCGTTCCTGTGCGGCTAATGGCAAAGCCAATAGCAAGGTGAATAAAGCGGCAAATTTTTTCATTTGATTCTCCAAGGATGATGAACAGTGGTATGTGTAAAAAAAGTATCGATAAAAACGAACTGACGATCAAGCGTGAATAATTTTTCTCATGCGTTCAACGGCTTCTTCAAGGCGGGCGACAGGTTGCGTATAGGCAATGCGGATGTGCCTTTCCGGGTGATTGGTGCCGAAGTCCTTGCCGGGGGTGATGGCGACAAACGACTCCTTCAGTATCCTGCGTGACAGTTCAAAACTGTCCGGCGCAATCTGTGATGAATCGGCGTAGATATAAAATGCACCGTGCGGTTCGACGGCAATATTGAAACCGATAGCCCGCAAGGCCGGGATCAAAAATTGCCGTCGACGATCAAATTCTTCGCGGCGAGCTTGCAGAATTTCCAGTGTTTCGGTCGAGAAGGCAGCCAGTGCGGCATGTTGCGCCGGTGCCGAAGGGGAAATGAAGAGATTCTGCGCCAGCTTTTCCATTTCGCGTACATACGCGGGCGGCACCACCACCCAGCCCAGTCGCCAGCCGGTCATCTGAAAATATTTTGAGAAACTGTTGATGACGAATAGATCGTCCGCAATCGACAATGCGGTTGAGGGCTCAACGCCGTAAGTCAACCCTTGGTAAATCTCATCGACGATCAGGGTGCCGCCGCGTGTCCCTACGGCGTGATGTATGCCGGCCAACTCTTGCGGTGAAATTAATGTGCCGGTAGGGTTCGACGGCGATGCCACCAGCGCGGCCACACTTCGCGCACGCCAATGCGCTTCCACCTGTGCGCGGGTAAGCTGGTAGGCGGATCCTGCGCCCACTGAAATGGTGTGAGGGATGCCCTCCATGGTACGAACGAAATGGCGGTTGCAGGGGTAGCTGGGGTCGGCCATCAATACTTCATCGCCGGGGTTGAGCAATACGCCGAAGGTCAACAGCAATGCCGCACTCGATCCGGCTGTGACGATGATGCGTGACGGATCGATTTGTACTTTGTATTGGCTTGCATAAAATTCCGCAATGGCCTCGCGCAGCGGCTGTAATCCCAAGGCCGAGGTATAGAACATCGGCTGATCACTGAGTGCCCGTACGGCCGCATCGACAATCGGCTGGGGCGTCCTGAAATCCGGTTCGCCGATTTCCATATGAATGACATCCTTACCCTGCGCTTCAAGCTGGCGTGCAAGCGTCTGAATTTCCATGACTTCGAACGGCGCAATATGCGCCATGCGTGAAGCCAGGCGCTGGATGTTTTCAATTTTCATAAAGGCAAATTTTTTTCAATTTCTTCCCAAACCCGACCCAAACGCTTGACGCTGACCGGGTAGGGTGTGCGCAATTCCTGCGCAAACAAACTCACGCGCAACTCCTCGATCATCCAGCGATATTCGCTCACGGCCGGTTCCAGGCGCTCGCGGCTACGCAGCACATTTTGCCACAGCGGACGGATCGACTTGTACTGCTCGAGGTCGCGCTCCATGGCGCCCTGGCGTGCCTTGTCCAGCCGCAGGGCAATGGCTTTCAGGTAACGCGGGTAATGCAGCAATAGTGCGGCAGGTATCGCGCGCAGAAATTCCATGGAAAATAAGTGTCGAACTTGCTCCTCGATATCCGGGCCGATATGTTCCCAGTCTTTTACATAGCGTTCGTTCAGGCGCTTTTTCACGTCCGCCACCAGTGAAAGCGATTCGTCGATGGCGGCAGCCAGCGTCTGCGAATGAGCGATGAGATTCGCTTTCATCGTGTCGCGCGCACGGTCGAACGAAACCCGATCGCGAATCAGCACCAGTTCGCGATCAACGAAGGTCATAGCAAAAGCGCCAAATACCAGCTCATGTCGTAAGGCATCCTGTGCATGATTTTTGGCTTCGGGGAAAAACTGCGCATACTGAAAGGCGGCAACAGGTGAAATTTTAAGCATGCGCTCGCACGCTTTGGCCTGCTCGGGCAAAGCCAGCATGAATAAGCGTACGAGGCCGCGGCGGTGGCTGGTGTGTGCCGCCAGTTTTTCATCAAAAATGCGTATCGCAACACGGGTGCCCTCATCGACAAAAGCGGGGAATCCCTCGTAGCGAATACCGTTGCGCTCGAAGTTGATGGTCTCAGGCAATTCTGCCGTATCAGGCGGCCAGTGCAGCAAGCCTTGTTGCTCGAGGCGATTGCGGTGCAGGGTGGAAAAAACGGTGCGCGAGGCATCGGCAAACTGCTCACGCAAAGCGGCGAAATCGCGCGACATCGCCAGTTCCTTGCCATCGTTATCGACGATACGAAAGTTCATGTTGAGATGTGGCGGCAGCCGTGCCGGGTCCCACGCCTCGCGCGGCGGCTCGATGGCCCTGGCAGTTTTCAGGAACGCACTCAGCGCATCGATCAAAGGCTGCCCGGCACCGGAAAGATCGTTCATATTCGGCTGTTTGGCGAGATGGCCGATAAATTCCGATACGGTATCCGGCACGGGTACCAGCGGGCTGCGCAATTTTTGCGGCAGCGTTTTAATTAGCGCGGCTACCTTGTCGCGCAGCATGCCCATGGTCAGCCACTCGAAACGCGCGGCATTGACCTGATTCAGCACCGCCACCGGTAGCGTCACCGTCACGCCATCCATCGGGTGGGTCGGCTCGAAGCGGTATTGCAGTGAATAAGCCGCGCCTTTGTGCTTCAGGGTTTTCGGGAATAAATCGAAGGTAATTTCCGCAGCGGCGTGGCGCATCAACTGCTCGCGGCTGAACGCAAGCCCCTGCGGCTGTGCCTTCTCAAAATCCTTGCGCCAGCGCTCGAAGCCGGCCATGTTGACCACTTCGGCGGGGATCACGGCGTCGTACAGCGCAAACATATCATCGTCGTCGATCAGCACATCCTGCCGTCGCGCCTTGGCTTCCAGATCCTCGATCTCTTCGATCAGCAGCAGATTGTGCTGCAAAAATTTGCCGGACGTATTGACTTCGCCCGCGACCAGCCCCTGGCGAATGAAAATCTCGCGCGCTTCTTTGGGGTTGATCGCGCCGTAATGCACGCGACGGCGCGGATTGATAACCAGCCCATACAGGGCCACCTGTTCGAAAGCGACCACCTGTCCGCTTTTGCGCTCCCAGTGTGGGTCGAAATGCGTGCGCGTCAGCAAATGCGCCGCCAGTTGCTCGATCCATTCCGGCTCGATGGCGGCCACGGTGCGCGCGTAGATGCGCGTTGTTTCGGTTAGTTCGGCAGCCAGCAGCCACTTCAAGCGCGTTTGTTTGGCTTTGGCGTAATCGCGCAGCAGACGAGGGAGGTGAAACTTTACCCCGCGTGTGCCGAGATATTGATCGCCCTCGATATCGCGTGTGCCGACATTGGCGATCAGGCCGGTCAGCAAGGCGCGATGGATGTTTTCATAGCGCGCCGGGCTGGACGCAGCAGGCGTGGCCGAGGAGGCCAGAAGCGGTATGGCATGCGAGCGATCCTTGCCAAATTTCCCCTCGCCCCCTTTGATAAAGGGGGCCGCAAGCGCAGCGCGCGGGGGATTTCGGGTCGTTGGCAAGGCAGCGCTCGTTGCCCTGATTTGCCCCTGCATGCCCAACGTCGTCACCAATTCCGCAAGTTGTGCGTGTACATCGCGCCATTCACGCATGCGCAAGGGCGAGAGAAAATTTTCATGCAGCAATTGATCGAACTTGCGGTTCGACTTTTTGTGCTTCCATTCCGCCTCGTAGAAATGCCATAAATTCAGGAAAGTCATGAATTCCGATTGCGGGTGTGCAAATTTTTCGTGCGCAACCTGCGCGTCCTGTTGCTTGTCGTGCGGGCGTACGCGCGAGTCCTGCACGGAAAGTGCGGAGGCGATAATCAGCACCTCGGGCAACACGGCCTCCTTTTCGGCGGCCACCAGCATGCGCGCAATCGTCGGATCGACGGGAAACTTGGCCAGTTGATGGCCTAGCGGAGTCAGATTGCGGCTGTCATCGACCGCGTTCAATTCGAACAATTGCCGGTAACCGTCTTCGATCATGCGCGCGGAGGGCGGCTCGATAAACGGAAATTCCGCCACCTCACCCAAGCCCAGCGCCTTCATGCGCAGGATCACAGCAGCCAGCGAGGTGCGGAGGATTTCCGGCGTAGTGAAAAGCGGCCGGGCATCGTGGTCTTCCTGACTGTATAGCCGGATGGCGATGCCCTCGGCAATCCGGCCGCAACGTCCGGCGCGCTGCTTGGCCGAAGCCTGCGAAATGGGTTCGATCTGCAACAGATTGATCTTCGAGCGCGGCGAATAGCGATGAATACGCGCCACGCCGGTATCGATCACGTAGCGAATGCCCGGCACGGTCAACGACGTTTCCGCCACATTGGTGGTCAGCACAATACGCCGCCGGTTGGAAAGCTGAAACACCCGATCCTGCTCGGTATTGGAAAGGCGCGAATACAGCGGCAGGATTTCGGTATGTTGCGGGTGATGCTTGCGCAACGCCTCGTCGCAGGCACGAATTTCGCGCTCGCCGGGCAAAAACACCAGCACATCGCCCGCATGCGATTCGGCAAAAATCTCGTCCACCGCCTTGACCACGGCGTCTTCGATTTCCACCGCATCTTCGGCATCGTCGAGAAAATGCTCGGGGCGATAACGCATTTCCACCGGGTAGGTGCGGCCCGAGACTTCGATGATCGGCGCACCATCGAAATGATCCGAGAAGCGTTGCGGATCGATAGTGGCCGAGGTCACGATCACCTTCAGATCGGGACGCTTGAGTATTAAACGTTTCACATAGCCCAGCAAAAAATCGATATTGAGACTGCGCTCGTGCGCCTCGTCGATAATCAGCGTGTCGTATTGATTCAGCCAGCGGTCGGAGTGCGTTTCGGCCAGCAAAATACCATCGGTCATCACCTTGATAAACGTATTGTCGTCGGTGCGATCGTTAAAACGGATCTTGTAGCCGACCGTATGATTGCCGGCTTGTTTTAACTCGTGCGCCAGCCGCGAAGCGAGGCTGCGCGCGGCGATGCGGCGTGGCTGGGTGCAGCCGATCATGCCCTGTGTACCGCGACCAAGCGCCAGACAAATTTTCGGCAACTGCGTGGTTTTACCGGAACCGGTTTCGCCGCACACGATCACCACCTGATGTTTCTGGATCAGCTGGGCGATCTCGTCGCGTCGCCCGGCAATGGGCAGCGCATCGTCGAAATCCGGCGATGCGAGCAGGCGCTGCCGTTCCTGGCGCACCGCAAAACGTGCTTGCGCTGTGCTGCGCAAAGCCTCGATCTGTTGGTCAAGCGGCGCGTGCGGCTTATTCTGCCGAGCCAAATCGCGGCGCTTTTTTTCGAGCGCAAGCAGCTTGCCGCGATCGGCGGCGAGCAGGTTATCGAATAAAAAGCGAGGGGATATGGGAGATGCGGGGGCAGACATAGAGCGCGCATTTTACGCGCGTAACTCACAAGCCCAGAAGGTTACGGGCTTATTCCAATTTGCATTACAAATAAACTACTATTTATGGTAGCCAATATCCGCAGATTGCTAGGGCGTGGCGTCCCCAACGAGATTCGAACTCGTGTTACCGCCGTGAAAGGGCGATGTCCTAGGCCTCTAGACGATGGGGACAAATGAAACAAAATATTTTCTATGGCTTATATAGGCAGGATCGAACCGCCAACCACTTGCATGCCACGCAAATATAAAAAATTACTATTTACGGAATGCTTAGCGAACCATATCAATATTTATTATATCACGCCGTAAAACCAATAACAGCCTCTTCCAATGGCATTGTTGGGAGTTTTTGAATTGTCCGGTTCTGCAGCACGCAAACTGTCCGGATTTCATATTACCCGAGGAGAGTGGTATGAAGCCGACAAAAGTACTACAGGAGATACGGAAAATGAGATTTGGACACACCGCTCCGCCGCGCTCTAAACCATCCAGGTAATCTCGGAACTGCATTTAGAATGAGAAAATAGGACATCGAAAGTCCATCCAGGAAATGAGGCGTGGGTCAGCGAAATCCATCAGGGCCAGCAGGCATGTCCTGCACAACAGGCCGGATATAAAACTGCAGCCTATCTTGTTCGTCAAAACACAGCAGATTGATCTTGGCAAATGAGAGGCGTCCATATAGACGGTTACTCATGATGCGAAAGACGAAATAAAAATGGGCAAAATTGAAGTTGCCTTGGTTTTTCGTCTACTTCAACGGGTGGGCATAATAGCGCACGCTAGCCGCAACTTAATCTGACAGACATAGTTAGACCAAAGCGGCTAAAGAAGAAACTGTCAGAGCTGTCCGATCCAGCCGCTTGTTTTGTCTGCGCTCGCGACAGTTTCGAAAGAAGTCTATTTATGCGATGAACTGCGAGAAAAATATTTCCACAAACATGTCTTTGGCTTAGAAAATCGTTTTTAAAGTGCCGAGCCGAGCCAGCTGCCCTGGTCAATGGCACGCTTGGCGTCCAGCTCGGCCGCGACATCCGCGCCACCGATGACATGTACCGATGTCCCTGCGGCTTTAATTGCATCGAAAAGCGCACGAAGTGGTTCTTGTCCCGCACATAAAACGATGTGGTCCACTTGCAGCAAGGTAGGGTTACTATGCTTTTCGCCATAGCTGATATGTAAGCCGCGTGCGTCGATTTTTTCGTAATGCACGCCCGCCAGCATTTCTACCTGTTTCTTTTTCAGAGTAGCGCGATGGATCCACCCCGTCGTTTTACCTAAGCCTTTCCCCAAGGTGCTTGCCTTGCGTTGCAGCAAATAAATCTGACGAGCAGATGAGGCCGGTTCAGCTTTGATCACACCGCCACGTACCTGTGCCGGATCAGCTACCCCCCATTCCTTCATCCAGGTTTGTTTATCCAGCGTCGCGGACGGGCCGTTGTGAACCAGATATTCGGCTACATCGAAGCCGATGCCCCCGGCACCGATTATCGCCACGCGCGCGCCGACCGGTTTTTGGTGTAACAACACATCGATATAGGACAGCACGATGGGATTCTCTTGCCCTGGAATGTGTGGATCGCGCGGCACCACGCCGGTGGCTAGCACAATTTCGTCGTAACCCTGGGCTAGCAAGTCGGGCGCAGAGACCCGCATATTCAGATGAAGATAAACACCGGTCAATTCGATTTTTCTGCGGAAGTAACGCAAGGTTTCGTGGAACTCCTCCTTGCCCGGAATGCGCTTGGCCATATTGAATTGGCCGCCAATTTCGCTGGTCGCTTCAAAAAGATGAACCTCATGGCCGCGCCCGGCAAGCACGGTCGAACAGGCCAGGCCTGCAGGCCCGGCCCCGACCACGGCAATCCGTTTTTTTCTCTTGGATGGAACATAGATCAGTTCGGTTTCGTGACATGCTTGAGGATTCACCAAACAGGAAACAAGTTTTTCATTAAAAACATGATCGAGACAGGCCTGGTTGCAGCCGATGCAGGTATTGATCTCGTCGGCGCGGCCCTGCGCAGCCTTGTTCACGAATTGCGGGTCGGCCAGGAAAGGTCGTGCCATCGACACCATATCTGCATTGCCGCCCGCCAGAATTTCCTCGGCCACTTCGGGGGTATTGATGCGGTTGGTGGCGCATAGCGGAATGCCGATGTTGGCCTTGAGCTTCTGCGTAACCCAGGCAAACGCACCACGCGGGACTGAGGTGGCGATAGTTGGGATGCGTGCTTCGTGCCAGCCAATACCCGTATTGATGATCGTGGCACCAGCTTTTTCGATCTGTTGCGCCAGCATTACCACTTCATCCCATGTTTGCCCATCAGGAATGAGGTCCAGCATCGACAGACGGTAAATAATGATGAAATCCTTGCCAACTGCTTCGCGTAGCCGCCTCACGATTTCGACCGGCAGGCGCATGCGGTTTTCGTAAGTGCCGCCCCATTCGTCCTGACGCTGATTAGTGTGAGTTACTAAGAATTCGTTGATGAAATACCCTTCGGAGCCCATCACCTCGACGCCATCGTAGCCGGCCTCGCGGGCCAGCTGGCCCGCCCGCACGAAGGCCTTGATCTGACGCTCGATACCCCGTTTCGAAAGGGCGCGTGGTGTAAAAGGTGTAATAGGCGATTGAATACGCGATGGCGCCACCGAGAAAGGGCTGTAACCATAGCGACCAGCATGTAAAATTTGAAGAGCGATTTTTCCGCCCTCGGCATGAACTGCCGAGGTGATGCGCTGGTGTTTACGTGCGCCGCCCGAGGTAGCCAGCATCGAGCCAAAGGGCGATAGCCAGCCTTCGATATTGGGTGCAAAACCACCAGTCACGATCAAGCCCACGCCGCCGCGCGCGCGCTCGGCAAAATAAGCGGCTAGGCGAGGAAAATTTTTGCTGCGATCCTCAAGGCCAGTGTGCATTGAACCCATCAGGACGCGATTTTTGAGCGTGGTAAAACCCAGGTCGAGTGGGGTAAGCAGATGAGGATAAGGCGACAAGATGGCCTCTGGTTTTTCCAATTTCGTCATTTGTGTAAATATTGCCATAGCAGATGGTAACAGGCGAATGGCTGTAAAGAAGAGGGTTGCCCTGCTGCCTTGAGTATTCCTTCCAATCTAGTCATGGCGCCTATACTGGGGGGCAGATTATCAGTATGCGGATCAGCAATTTGATGCTGGCCATACTCAATATGCCGCTGATCGGTATCTGGATTAAATTGCTGAAAGTATCTTACCGTCTTTTAGTATGATGGAGGAAAATCTGCGGCGGGCCATGCTGCTTTCACGCGGTGACGCCGCGGTTTTCTTTACCTGGCCGCTTAGTTTTTCCTTGTTGCTGATCGCCGCGCTATTACTGGTGGTTATTGCTATGCCCGCTATTGGTAAAAAACGCGAGGAAGCAGTTCAGGAAAATTAAAGTGCTATTGGAATCAAATCGATTCGATTTCACAATTTTTGATAAATTTCGCTCAAATTACTCCGTTTAATCTCGAATTTACTTTTAGTATTATTTCTATCTCATTAATTATTAAATAGTTTTCAGTTTCATAGTTTTATGCAAAAACGTTCGTAAGTCCCTGAAGAATAATAGAAAATATTTAAAAACCCGCTTGACTGCGGGTTTTTTTATATCTATAGTGGCTGTAAGTGGCAAAAAGTGGGATTTATTGGATATTCCGCATTTCGCTACAAAAAATAGGGAAAGCCATGTTTCAGGGCGCGTCACAAATAAATCTAGATGCAAAGAGCCGGATCGCGGTGCCGGTCAAGCATCGTGATGCATTGACGCAACCTACTGCCGGGCGATTGATCCTGACGGCGCATCCTGAAGGTTGTCTTTTGTTGTATCCCTTTAATGCCTGGGAGCCGATTCGTGATCGGGTGATGACTTTCCCCAGCATGGATCGCACGGCCAGTGTCTGGAAACGCCTATTGATCGGTTTTGCCGAAGAAGTTGCACTTGATGCTTCCGGGCGCTTGTTGCTGTCGCCTGAATTGCGCGGGTTCGCGGGCATCGAAAAACTGATCATGCTGGTGGGGCAGGGCAGCCATTTCGAAATCTGGAATGTGGAAGCGTGGAACGCCCAGCTCAAGGCGCTTACCAGCGGCACGACGGGTCTGCCGGCGGGAACGGAAAATTTTTCGCTGTGATGGGATATGAGTGATGGCAATGCGCACGTCACCGTCCTGTTGCATGAAGCGGTCGAAGCGCTCGCTATCAAGCCAGACGGCATCTATGTGGATTGCACCTTTGGGCGTGGCGGTCATAGCCGGGCGGTGCTGGAAAAACTGGGAGAGAGGGGAAGATTAATTGCAATTGATCGCGATGCGGTAGCCATTGCGGCGAACAAAATCAGCGATCAACGCTTTGTTCTGGTGCACACGGCAATGAGTCATTTGGCCGATATTCTGGCCCGGCAAAAAGTAGCAGAGGTGGATGGGGTGTTGATGGATTTGGGGGTGTCTTCCCCGCAGCTGGATGAAGCAGGGCGTGGGTTCAGTTTCCGTTTTGACGGGCCGCTGGATATGAGGATGGATACCACATTTGGCATCACGGCAGCAGAGTGGATAAACACGGCTGAAGAGCAGGATATGGCGGAGGTGATTAAAAGCTATGGTGAAGAACGGTTTGCTAAACAGATTGCAAGAGCGATTGTTGCGGCAAGGCGCGACAGAGGTATTCGGACGACGCGCCAGCTTGCCGAACTCGTGGCTCAAACCGTCCGTACGCGTGAGCCGGGCCAGCATCCCGCAACCCGCACGTTTCAGGCTATTCGGATTTTCGTCAATCAGGAGCTTGAAGAAATAAGCAACGTTTTACCGCAGGCGGTCAGTGTGCTGCGTACAGGAGGCAGATTGGTGGTGATCAGTTTTCATTCACTGGAAGACCGGATCGTGAAGCGCTTCATGAAGCGTGCGTCACAGGCGGATGATCTTCCCAAAAATCTGCCTATCCGTGCTGGTGAAATCGATAACGCTACCTTGCGTTTAATCGGCCGGGCAGTGAAACCTGCGCTTGAAGATATTGCCCTGAATCCCCGTGCGCGTAGCGCAATGATGCGGGTGGCAGAGCGTACGGCCGTAGCGGTGCGGAGCAGGGCATGAGTCGCCTGCAATCCTTGCTGTTGCTGATACTGATGGCTTCTGCCCTGCTGGTTGTCGCTGCGCAGCACCAGTCGCGCAAGCTGTTTATCGATTTGCAAACCGAGCAGGACAGCGAGCGCAAGCTCGATCAGGAATGGCGCGAGCTGCAAATTGAAAGTCAGACACTGGGCGCGGGCAAGCGCATCGAACAAAAGGCCGTGCAGCAAAGCGGCATGGTGCTTCCTGATCCGAAAAAAACCATCATCATCGTGCTTGATCCTCCGGGTTCTGTAGAAACAAAAGGGGGGGCGCGATGAATTTTTCCAGGACACGTATCCAGCCGGAACTGCGTCTCAAGCTGGAGGGCTGGCGTTCGCGAACGGTACTGATTGCGTTGCTCAGCAGCTTTTTTGTTTTGGCAGGGCGCGCTTTTTACTTGCAAGGGCTAAACAACGATTTTTTGCAAGCCAAGGGCGAGGCGCGCTTTACCCGCATCATTGATATGCCCGCCTCGCGCGGCGTGGTGACCGATCGCAATGGCAAGACGCTGGCCATTTCAACGCCCGTGGAGTCCATCTGGGCCAGTCCAGCGGAAATGGAAATCGAGCCCGCCCAGACCGCGAAACTGGCGCGCACGCTGGGCCTCGACAAATCCACGCTGTCCAGCAAGCTGGCGGATAAAGACAAGGGTTTTGTGTGGCTAAAGCGGCAGCTTCCACCCGAGGAGGCCGCGCAAGTCATGGCGATGCGTATTCCGGGCATTTTCCAGCAGCGCGAGTATCGACGTTTTTATCCATCGGGGGATGTGGCTGCTCACGTGATTGGCTTTACCGGCGTCGATGACAATGGGCAGGAAGGCATCGAGCTCGCCCAACAAACCTTGCTGACGGGAACAGCGGGGCAACGCCGGGTGATCAAGGATCGCAAGGGGCGCATCGTCGAAGATATCGATGCCGTGCGTGCGCCGCGCGACGGGCAGACGGTAAAACTCTCGATCGACGAACGGCTGCAATACATTGCCCACCGCGAATTGAAGGCGGCTGTGGAAGCCAACAAGGCCAAGGGCGGTGCGCTGGTCATGCTGGATGCGAAGTCGGGCGAGGTGCTGGCGCTGGTTAACCAGCCGGATTTCAATCCCAATAATCGCGCCCATTTTCAACCGAAGCAAATGCGCAACCGTAGCGTGACCGATACCTTTGAACCCGGTTCGACCTTCAAACCCTTTGCTGTTGCCGTTGCATTGGAAGCGGGAATTGTTAAACCAGAAACTGTAATCAAGACCGGCAATGGGTTTTCGCTAGCAGGTTATACCATCACTGACATTCATTCCTATACGCAGTTGTCTGTTGCAGAAATTATCCAGAAATCGAGCAATATCGGGACATTGAAAATCGCACTTCAGCTACCGCCAGAACAACTATGGAGTTTCTATAACGAATTGGGTTTTGGAACGCTTCCCAAAACTGGTTTCCCTGGTGAAGCCAGCGGACGGTTACGGCCTGCTAAAACCTGGAAACCCATTGAACAGGCCACCATGTCCTATGGCTATGGCATTTCAGTGAGCCTGCTGCAACTGGCACGTGCTTATACTGTCTTTGCCAATGATGGTGTATTGGTTCCCGTAACATTTTTGAAGCGCGACGGTGATGTCATCGGCAAGCAGATTTTGTCGGCCAAAACAGCGCGTAGCCTGTCACAAATGCTGGAGATGGTAACCGAGGCTGGCGGTACTGCTACCAAAAGTCAGGTGCCGGGTTATCGGATTGCGGGTAAAACGGGTACAGCCTATAAGTTGGTTAATGGCCATTATGCGGAAGATTTATATCTTTCCTCGTTTGTTGGTTATGGTCCCGTGTCAAATCCGCGCTATATCATTGCGGTAACCATCGACGAGCCATCAGCGGGAAAACACTATGGCGGTGCAGTATCAGCCCCCGTATTTGCCAGCATGATGGCGCAGGCGCTACGCCTGGCGGGCATTGCGCCGGATGTGCCGTTACACGAGGCGGCATCAACCCAAACAGATAAACCGGGTCAACCGGGCAGGGGATGAGGGTGAATACGTCAACACTATCCGGAGCCGCTGGCGCAACGCATTCCGGCACCGGATTCGACCCCGCACGTATGGTGGAAATCAGCGAATTTTTGGCGAGGCTGCCGGTACGCATCGACAATCTGACTGCAAACAGTCGCGAGGCGCAGCAAGGTACGGCATTTCTGGCCTACCCCGGTCATGCGCACGATGGCCGTGACTATATTGCGGATGCCATCGCGCACGGCACCTCAGCCGTTCTATGGGAAAGGCAGCGAGGTGTGCCGCCACGAGGTGTGCCGCCATTTAGCTGGCGAGCGGAATGGCGGGTTCCCAACCTTGCTGTTGCGGATTTGAAAGCGCAGGCCAGCGCCATTGCCGGGCAGGTGTTTGGCCATCCCGCCGAACAGTTGTGGATGGTTGGGATAACCGGCACCAACGGCAAAACCTCGGTCTCGCAATGGGTGGCGCAAGCCTTGCAGGCGATGGGCCGGCCAGCAGGAATCATCGGGACACTGGGGAATGGCCCGGTCGGCCGTTTGACCGCTTCCGCCAACACCACGCCCGACGCCATTGTGCTGCAACGGCTGCTGCGCGATTTTCTGCGTCAAGGGCTCTCGGTTTGCGCCATGGAAGTATCCAGTCATGGGCTGGAACAGGAGCGCGTGGCGGGGCTGAAATACGATGTGGCGGTGTTTACCAATCTGACCCGCGATCACCTCGATTACCACGGCACCATGGAAAACTATGGCGCAGCCAAAGCACGGTTGTTCGATGCGCCGGGCTTGAAGACAGCAGTCATCAATGTCGATGACGCTTTTGGCCGCAGCCTGGCTGTACGCGTGGCCGCGCGCGGTGTGACGGTTATCCCGTTTGCGAGGATTAATAGTGGGGGCGCCGATTTGATCGCCACGGATATCGCGATTACCGCCGGGGGATTGCGCTTCCGCGTGACGGGGAAATACGGTGAAGCCATTGTTGAAAGCGATATTCTGGGAGCATTCAATGTTTCCAATCTGCTCGCAGTGATCGGCGTATTGCTGGCGAGCGGCGTTTCACTGAACGAAGCGGCGCGTCGGGCCAGTGAATTGCGGCCGGTTCCGGGACGCATGCAAACCGCGCGGCAGACCGGCAAACCTTTGGTGGTGGTCGATTATGCGCACACGCCGGATGCGCTGGAAAAAGCGCTGACGACGCTTGCGGCCATTATTCCCGAAAGTGGAAAACTGATTTCCGTATTTGGCTGTGGCGGCGATCGTGATCGCGGCAAACGCCCGCAAATGGCAGCCGTTTCGGCGCGGTTTGCCGATTTCACCCTGCTGACCAGTGACAATCCGCGCAGTGAAAATCCGCAACACATACTCGCCGATATCGAAGCAGGCATGGAAGCGCGTGGAGGAGGGCATGCGCCTTACCGCTGCATAGTCGACCGCCGGGCCGCCATTTTTGCGGCGCTGGAAATGGCAACACCAGCCGATATCGTGTTGATTGCAGGCAAGGGGCACGAAGATTATCAAATTATGGGCGATGTTCGTCACCACTTCAGCGATGCAGAGGTGGCCCATGAAGCGTTGGCGCAGTGGCAGGGAGGCAGCCCATGAGCACTGAACCCATGATGGGGGCGGCTGAAGCGGCAGCGATTCTGGGCGGCAAGCTGCGGGGAGGCGATGCCGCTTTCAGCGGCGTTTCCACCGATTCACGCCATATCCAGAAGGGCGAATTATTCGTCGCCTTGAAAGGCGCGTATTTCGACGGCCACGCCTATCTTGCGCAGGCCCTTGCGCGCGGGGCTGCCGCAGCGCTGGTCTCACAGAAAATGGAGGTGGCCCTGCCGCAGATCGTGGTCAGCGATACCCGCCTTGCCTTGGGAAAACTGGCGCAAAACTGGCGGCAGCGTTTTTCCCTTCCGGTGCTGGCCTTGACGGGGAGCAATGGCAAAACCACCGTCAAGGAAATGTTGCGCAACATCCTGACCGTCCACACGGGGGCCGCCGAAAATGTGCTGGCCACTGAGGGCAACCTGAATAACGATATCGGCCTGCCTTTGACTTTGCTGCGTTTACGCCCGCAGCATCGCTACGCGGTGCTGGAGATGGGCATGAATCACATGGGAGAAATCAGCTACCTCACCCAGCTGGCGGAACCCGATGTTGCATTGGTCACCATGGCCGGCAGCGCGCATATCGGGGAACTGGGCAGTCATCAGGCGATTGCTCAGGCCAAGGGCGAAATCTATGCCGGCCTGAAGCCCGGTGGAATAGCCGTGATCAACATGCAGGATCGCTTTGGGGCCTATTGGCGAGAGCTTGCAGCACAACACCGTATCGTTGCATTTGGCATCGCCCTCGAAGACGACGTGCACGGTACTTATGCGCTGGATAGTCAAACCATTGCCTATCACAATGAGCATATCGAAGTCCGGCTGGGTTTGGCGGGTGAACATAATCAACGCAATGCGCTGGCTGCAGCGGCAGGCGCGTGTGCGCTGGATGTTCCGCTTGCCGACATCAAGCGCGGCCTGGAATCGTTCCAAGGGGTGTCCGGCCGGTTGCGTACTTTTTTAGGCCATCATTCGGCCACCATCATCGACGATACTTACAATGCCAGCCCTGAATCGACCAAAGCGGCGATTGGTGTGTTGGCCGCGCGTCCCGCGCCCCGCATTCTGGTGTTAGGAGATATGGGCGAATTGGGTATCGATGCGCTTGCCTTGCATCGTGAAATTGGCCGGTTGGCGGTTGCTTCGGGAATCGATGAATTGTTTGCCATTGGTGAATTCAGCAAGGAAGCCGCGCGCGCTTTTGGTCCCACCGCCCGCCATTTTGAAAACATCGAAACCTTGACGGCCGCCTTGCTGCCCCGAGCCGTTGCCGGCGTCAGTGTTCTGGTCAAGGGATCGCGGTTCATGAAAATGGAGCGCGTGGTGGAAAAACTGGTTCCCGCCTATACAGGAGCAAATCACTGATGCTACTCGAGCTGTTTCAATGGCTGGCCAAAGACATTCGCGTGTTTAACGTGTTCAGCTACATCACGCTGCGCACCGTGCTGGCGGCCATGACCTCGCTGGCCATTTCGTTCGTGATCGGGCCGTGGATGATCCGCAAGTTGACGCAGATGAAAATCGGCCAGTCGGTACGCGACGATGGCCCGCAAACCCATCTCGTCAAGGCCGGTACGCCGACGATGGGAGGAGCGCTCATTTTGACTGCTGTGGCCATCACCACATTGCTATGGGGCGATCTGGAAAACCGTTATGTGTGGGCCTGTCTGGTGACCACGCTCGGTTTTGGCGCCATTGGCTGGATCGACGATTACCGCAAAGTGGTATTCAAGAATCCGAAAGGACTTTCCGCGCGCGCCAAATTTTTCTGGCAAACCGTCATCGCCGCAATGGCCCTGTGGTACCTCGCTTACCGCGCCGAATTGCCGCAACAGACCGATCTCATCGTGCCATTTTTCAAAACCGTCGCCATTCCGCTGGGTACGCTGGGCTTCATCATTCTGGGCTGGTTTGTGGTGGTGGGCTTTAGCAACGCCGTCAATTTGACGGATGGCCTCGATGGACTGGCCATCATGCCCACCGTGATGGTGGCTTCGGCGCTGGCTATTTTTGCGTACGTGGCCGGCAACAAGATTTTTGCCACCTATCTGGGCATTCCGCATATCGCCGGGGCGGGAGAACTGGCGATTTTTTGCGGCGCCATTGCCGGGGCCGGTCTGGCTTTTCTGTGGTTCAACGCCTATCCCGCTGAAGTTTTCATGGGCGATGTGGGGGCGCTGGCTTTAGGCGGGGCATTGGGGTTGATCGCCGTTATCGTGCGTCAGGAAATCGTGTTGATCATCATGGGGGGCGTATTCGTGATCGAAACGCTGTCGGTCATGATTCAGGTTGCTTCCTTCAAGCTGACGGGCAAACGTGTTTTTCGTATGGCGCCATTGCATCACCACTATGAACTCAAGGGTTGGAAGGAGAATCAGGTCGTCGTGCGCTTCTGGATTATCACGATGCTGTTGGTGTTGTTTGGACTGTCAACATTGAAATTGCGATGAGAATTTTGACTTTGATACTGATGTTACGAAGCCAAACTATGAAAATGGCTTGCCCAACCCTAAACCGTCACCGTCATTCCCGCGAAAGCGGGAATCCAGCGACTTTGTGGGGCGCTGGTGCCAGCAAAAATCATGGCAAAAATCATGGCAAAAATTTACCAACGCCACTGGGCCCCCGATTTCTCGGGGGCGACGAATTGTTTAGTGCTCGTGCGCCGAAACGGTGCGTGGATCCTTCTTGCAGCAGATATAAAGAATTTGCTTCGTATGACAAGTTCAGGATTGATTACGTAGCGGTGCGTATCAGCTCGACACTAAAACCGCGATGAAAAAGAGCTAAGGGGTGAACTGGCATGACAAAAACATACTTGTGCTTGGTGCAGGCGACACCGGACTCTCCATGGTGCGCTGGGGTGAACGTGTGGGTGCTCGCATGCGAATTGCCGACACCCGTGTCGAACCACCTGGCCTTGATGAACTGCTTGAGCGCCATCCTCGGGTTGTCGCGCGCACTGGAGATTGGCATGGCAGCGACCTCGACGCGTGGTTCCGCGACGCCGAACTCATTGTCGCAAGCCCGGGCGTGGCCATTGCAGGGCCCGCGTGTCACCCGGCCGTCGCGCGCGCCCGCACGGCGGGGCAGGACATCATTGGGGACGTCGAGCTTTTCTCCCGGCTGTTGTCCCAAATAAAAGGAAAGAAACCCGACGTGATCGGCATTACCGGCTCCAATGGCAAATCGACCGTTACGGCAATGGCCGGGGCGATGTGTCGTGCAGCGGGCAGGAAGACGGTGGAAGCGGGCAATATTGGCTTGCCGGTGCTGGATGCACTGGCAGATGCGGAAGCGAGCGGGATGCCCGATGTATACGTGCTCGAACTATCCAGCTTTCAACTGGAAACCACTTCATCGCTGGCGCTCGATGCCGCCGCCATGCTGAATCTTTCTCAGGATCATCTGGATCGCTATGCCACCATGGCCGATTATGCGGCGGCCAAGCAGCGCATTTTTTTGCATGCGCGCCATCAGGTATTGAATGGCGACGATCCGGCCAGTATGGCGATGCGGGTCGCGGGGCGGGCCTGTTCGGTTTTTGGCTTTTCGGCTGCCAGCGATTACCGGCTTGATCGGCAAAGCAATGCGTTGTGCGAACGGCACGATCCTTTCATCGGTATCGAGGAATTGCCGGTAACCGGTCATCACAATGCACTGAATGCGTTGGCGGCTTTTGCCTTGTGTCGGGCGACAGGATTACCCGCTGAGCCACTGGTTGACGGATTGCGCCATTTCCGCGGCTTGCCGCATCGCACCCAGCATGTGGGCCGCATTCATGGCGTGGATTTTTACGACGATTCCAAAGGCACCAACGTGGGCTCTACCGTGGCCGCGTTGAACGGCATGACCCAACCCGTCGTGCTGATCGCCGGGGGGCAGGGCAAGGAGCAGGATTTTTCCGTATTGGCCGGGCCGGTACAGCGGCGAGCCACGGCGGTGGTGCTGATTGGCAAGGATGCACGGCTCATCGAAAGTGCAATAGCTTCGGCGCGCGTTCCCTGTTTGCACGCAACGAGCATGGAAGCAGCGGTGCAAACCGCGTTTGCCCACGCCAGCCCCGGCAGTGCGGTGTTGTTATCGCCGGCTTGCGCCAGCTTCGATATGTTCCGCAATTACAAACACCGTGGCGAAGTCTTTGCCCAGTGTGTCGAGGCGCTGATCGAGGCGGTAAAGCAGCGGGAGGTCCATGCTGTATAGCCCCACCCGTCCGCGCGCCGAACTCGATCTGTGGTTGCTCTGGAGCGTGGTATTGCTGGCATCGATTGGCCTGGTCATGGTGTATTCGGCCTCGATCGCCATGGCCGAGGCGGAAAAAATATCCGGTTACCGCAACTACTATTTTTTGTTGCGCCATGCGCTTTATCTGGGCATCGCACTGATTACGGCCTTGCTGGTGTTCCAGATACCGCTGGCGCAGTGGCAGCGTTTTGCGCCGCTTCTGTTTATCGGTGGCGGAATATTGCTGATCCTGGTATTGATTCCGGGAATCGGGCGCGAAGTGAACGGCAGCCGGCGCTGGATTTCGCTGGGGTTCATGACCATGCAGCCCTCCGAGTTGATGAAATTGTTCGCGGTGCTGTATGCGGCGGATTACACCGTGCGCAAGGCCGCATTCATGCACGATTTCAAAAAGGGCTTTCTGCCCATGTTTGCCGTGATGTTCCTGATTGCCGGCTTGTTGTTGCGGGAACCCGATTTCGGCGCGCTGGTCGTCATTACCAGCATTGCGATGGGCATTCTGTTTCTGGGCGGGTTGAACTGGCGGGTGTTCGCGGGGTTGGTGATCCTGCTTGCTGCCGCCTTTGTGGTGTTGATCATTTCTTCACCGTACCGTTTGCAACGCATTCTTGGGTTTATGGATCCCTGGGCTGATCCGTTCGGTAAGGGCTACCAGCTTTCGCATTCCCTGATCGCCTTTGGGCGCGGCGAATGGCTGGGCGTAGGGCTGGGCGCCAGTATCGAAAAACTGTTTTATCTGCCCGAGGCGCACACCGATTTTTTGCTGGCGGTGATTGCAGAAGAACTGGGTTTTGTCGGGGTGAGCGGAGTACTCATTTTGTTTGCGCTGCTGATCTATCGGGCTTTTGCCGTGGGTCGTGAAGCGATGATGCGCGAAAAATATTTTGCTGCCCTGGTCGCGCAAGGCATTGGCGTCTGGCTGGCCGTGCAGGCCTTCATCAACATGGGGGTGAACATGGGGCTGCTGCCTACCAAGGGGCTGACGCTGCCTTTTCTTTCCTATGGCGGCAGCGGGATCATTGTCAATTGCGTGGCCGTTGCCATTCTCCTGCGTATCGATTTTGAAAATCGCGTTTTAAGTCGACGCAAGGTGCAACCATGAGCCACGTCGCACTGATTATGGCGGGCGGGACCGGGGGGCATGTGATCCCCGGACTTTCCATTGCGGAAGAATTGGTGCGCCGCGGTTTTTCCATTGTCTGGCTGGGCACAACAACCGGCATTGAAAATCAGCTGGTCGCAAAAGCAGGGTACCCCATTGCGCGTATCCATTTTTCGGCGGTGCGCGGCAAGGGGCTATTTACCTGGTTGCTGCTGCCGTTTACGTTGTTGCGCGGCTTTTGGCAGGCCCTGCAGATCATGCGGCGCGTGAAGCCCGCTCTGGTGGTGGGGATGGGCGGCTATGTCACGTTTCCCGGCGGCATGATGGCGGCGCTGCTCGGCAAGCGCGTGGTGGTGCACGAATCGAATGCGGTGGCGGGATTGGCCAATCGGGTGCTGGCGCTGGTGGCCGATGTGATTCTGGTGGGATTTCCGGATGCGTTTGAAAAGCCGATAAAGAGCGTGCTGCCCCAATTCTTGCCGAAACCGAAAAAAGTGATCTGGAGCGGTAATCCCGTACGGGCGGACATCGCAGCCATCGCGGCACCGCTGCAACGTTATGCCACACGCAATGGGCCACTGCGCCTGCTGGTGGTGGGCGGCAGTCTGGGCGCGCAGGGCTTGAACAAACTGGTGGTGGAAGCGCTGGCTGCCCTGCCGGTCGCAGCACGACCGGTTGTGGTGCATCAAAGCGGGGCCAAATTATTCGATGAACTGCGGGCGGATTATGGTCGGCTGGGCGTTGACGCTGAAGTATTGCCTTTTATCGACAATATGGCGGATCGCTACACCTGGTGCGATGTACTGCTTTGCCGCGCGGGCGCATTGACGGTTTCCGAAGTGGCGGCGGCAGGCGTGGCCGCCATCTTTGTGCCGCTGCCCTATGCGGTGGAAGACGAACAATCCCACAATGCCCGTTTTCTCGCCGACCGTGGTGCGGCGCGCATCATTCAGCAAAAAGAAACGTCACCGCAACAGCTTGCCGCACTGCTGAGTAGATTACAGCGTGCGGAACTGGAGGCGATGGCCAGTGCGGCGCGGTCGATGGGCAAACCGGATGCCACCATGCAATGCGTGGCGATGTGTATTGATGGCAAGGTCGACGACCATGCGACATAAAGTCAAACACATCCATTTCGTCGGTATCGGCGGCGCCGGCATGTCGGGCATTGCCGACGTATTCATGGCGTTGGGTTACCGTGTCAGTGGTTCGGATCTGGCTGACAGTGCTGTGGTGAAACGCTTGTGTGGGCAGGGTGCTTCCATCACCATTGGGCATCGGGCAACCCACATCGCCGGTGCCGATGTGGTGGTCACTTCCAGTGCGGTGACCGCAGATAACCCGGAGGTAATGGCAGCCCATGCCGCCTCTATCCCGGTGGTGCCGCGGGCAGTGATGCTGGCCGAATTGATGCGCAACAAACAAGGCATTGCCGTAACCGGCACGCACGGCAAAACCACCACCACCAGCCTGATTGCCCATGTGTTGAGCGAAGCGGGCCTCGATCCGACTTTTATCATTGGCGGGCAGCTGAATTCGATTGGGGCCAATGCCCGGCTGGGCAAGGGGGAATTTCTGGTCGCCGAGGCGGATGAATCGGATGCCTCGTTTCTTTGCCTGCGACCCGTTATGGCCGTGATCACCAATATCGATCGTGATCACATGGATACCTATGGGCACGATTTTGCCAAGCTGCAATCGGCCTTTGTCGAATTTCTCCAACAGTTGCCGTTTTATGGATTAGCGGTCGTTTGTAGCGATGATCCGGCCATACGCGAGCTGATGCCCCGGCTTTCGATCCCCACTCTGAGCTATGGTTTGAACGACACTGCCGATCTGCGCGCGGTCAATATAACGGCTGTGCAGGAAAAGATGCGTTTCACTGCGCTTGATTCGCGCGGACACGCAGCGCTCGCTATCGAGCTCAATTTGCCGGGCCGGCACAATGTGGTCAATGCGCTGGCGGTTATCGCCATCGCGCGCGAGGCCGGGGTTGCCGATGCGCAGATTGCAGCCGCGCTGGCCAGTTTTGTCGGTGTGGGGCGGCGTTTTCAGCGTTATGGTGATATTGCCCTCGCGGGCGGTGGAGCGTTCACGCTGGTTGACGACTACGGTCATCATCCCGTGGAAATGGCGGCCACGCTGGCTGCCGCGCGCGGGGCTTTTCCCGGAAGGCGGTTGATGCTGGCCTTTCAACCCCACCGCTTTACCCGCACACGTGATTTGTTCGCTGATTTTGTCACGGTTATGTCGAGTGTGGACGAGCTGGTATTGGCGGATATTTATCCGGCGGGAGAAGCGCCGATTGCAGCGGTCGATGGACAGACGCTGGCACAGGCGGTCAGAACAGCGGGCAAGGTTGAGCCCCTGTTCGTGAAGGCGGTAGCCGATTTGCCCGCTGCGGTGATGAGCCGTGTGCGGGATGGGGATGTGGTGATCACCATGGGTGCGGGGAGCATTGGCGCCGTGGCGCCCGTATTGGCTCATCATCAGGGAGGCGGGGCATGACCGGTGCTGAATTCCTCCACCCTGCTGGCGATACGTTGTCCGGCGGCCCTGTGAACAACCCAACCTATACGGCATTGCGCGGCGAATGGCGTGCGGACGAGCCAATGGCGCGCCACGTCAGCTGGCGTGCAGGCGGGCCTGCCCAACATTTTTACAAGCCCGCTGACCTGCATGATCTCGCGCTATTTTTATCGCAAGTCCCCGCCGATGAACCGATTCTGTTTATCGGGTTAGGCAGCAATCTACTGGTTCGCGACGGTGGATTTGCCGGAACGATTGTATTGACCACGCCAACACTGGGCGGGCTGGCGCTGGACGCTGAAGATAGTACGGTGGTGCAGGTCGGGGCCGGGGTGCCATCGCCGCATCTGGCTCGTTTTGCCGCCAAAAACGATCTGGCCGGAGCGGAGTGGCTGGCGGGGGTGCCGGGTACCGTAGGCGGCGCGCTAGCCATGAATGCCGGATGTTATGGCACCGAAACGTGGGAACAAGTGGTGAGCTGCACGACGATGGATCGGCAGGGACGCCAGCATCAGCGCAGCGCGGCCGATTTTGACATCGCCTACCGGCACGTTGCAGCGAAAAACACCCAGCGTGAAGAATGGTTTATCGCTGCCCGTTTTCGTTTCATAAAGGGAGAGGCCGCCACCGCGCAAAAGCACATCAAGGAATTGCTGGCAAAACGCATGGCCGCACAGCCGCTGGATAAACCGAATGCCGGATCGACTTTCCGCAATCCGCCCGGCGATCATGCGGCGCGGTTGATCGAGGCATGCGGGCTGAAGGGGCATACCATCGGTGGGGCTCAGGTCTCACCCAAGCACGCAAATTTCATCATCAATCTGGGTCATGCCCGTGCCGCTGATATCGAGGCCTTGATCGATCATATGCAGGCGACAGTACAGGCAAAAACAGGGGTGGAACTGGTGCGTGAAGTGCGAATTGTGGGAAAAAATACATGACGATAGATGTGAAAACACTAGGCAAGGTTGCAGTCCTGATGGGCGGTCCCTCTTCGGAAAGAGAGATTTCGCTGCTTTCCGGCAATGGCGTACTGGCGGCGCTGCGCGAAAAAGGCGTCGATGCCCACGCTTTCGATCCCGTCGTGAACGCGCTATTCGATTTGCCGCGCGAAAAATTTGCGCGCGTATTCATTGCCTTGCACGGCCGCTTTGGTGAAGATGGGACGGTCCAAGGCGTATTGGAAACGCTGAAAATCCCTTATACCGGTAGTGGTGTCATGGCCTCGGCATTGGCAATGGATAAATGGCGCACCAAGCTGATCTGGACTGCAGCGGGTATTCCGACGCCGCGCTATCACTTGCTGACCAAGGACAGCGATTGGACGCGTGTGATTGCGGATTTGAAGTTACCCCTCATCGTCAAACCGGCCCGCGAAGGCTCCAGCATCGGGGTGACCAAAGTTTGTAGCGTGAATGATTTGCCCTATGCCTTTGAATTGGCCTCGCGACTTGATTCGCTGGTACTGGCCGAGGAATTTATCGCCGGTCAGGAGTTGACGGCCGCTGTCGTCGATGACCGCGCGCTGCCGCTGATTCGCATCGAAGCCCCGGAAGGCAAGTACGACTACAAAAATAAATACTTTACCGACGACACCACGTACCACTGCCCTGCCGGCGTTCATCCCGATAAGGAAGAAGCGATCCGCGCCATGACGTTGAAAGCATTTCAGGTGCTGGGTTGCTCAGGTTGGGGGCGGGCCGATTTGATCCTGTCTCCCGATGGCCGCTTCAGTTTCCTCGAAATGAATACATCTCCCGGTATGACCAGCCATTCGCTGGTACCCATGGCGGGGCGGGCAGCCGGAATGAATTACGCGGATTTGTGCCTCCACATTTTGCAAAGCGCCGCATTGAAAACGCCATGAAATCTCAATCAGAAATCGACGAATCGTCTTTCCACTCCATGACTCGCACCCGGGTGTGGGTAATCGTGGCGACATTGGTGGCCATGCTGCTTACCATGGGGCTGGCTTATTTCATCTGGAAGCAGCTGCCTGAACTGCCCATTCGCGAAGTGGTGTTCAGCGGAGAGATTCGACACGCGCGTACAGACCAACTGCATGCGCTGGCGCTGGGGATGCGCGGCAGCCTGTGGCGGATTGATCTGGCTGAGGTACGCGAGGCAGTACGGCAAGTTCCGTGGGTACGCGAGGTCACGGTGCAGCGCCGTTTCCCGGCGCGGCTCGAAATACATGTTGAGGAACATCAACCCTTCGCGTATTGGGAAGCGGAGGAACCCATGCTGGTTAATACGTTTGGTGAAGTTTTTCATGCCGGTTTCGATACCGATTCCCCCAGCCTGCCGGTGCTCAGCGGCCCGCCTGACAGCGCCACAGAGGTGGTGAAAAAGTACGGCGAATTTACCCGCATGCTGGAAAGTACCGGGCGGCGTCCGGTAGCCGTGCGATTGTCGGCACGCCGGGCCTGGCAGGTCAGCCTGGATAACGGGGCATGGCTGGAATTGGGACGTAACGAGCAAGATAGCCGGCTGGCGCGGCTGGTTCGCGCCTGGCCCAAAGTCACGGCGCTGCAAGCGGCCAACATGCATATCGATGTGCGCTATGCCAACGGCTTTGCCTTGCGTCGCATCCCTAGGGAATCTCTGATTAAGTCCCACATGGCCGCGCGCTCGGTTTTCCGGGATGGGCTGCAAGGCGCGGTGCGCAGCGAATGGTCAACCCCCTTCGCAAGCACCGCAACACAGCAGACTGCCCGGAAAACCAGCGCCCATGCGGGTTTTGACAAGAATAGTCCATCTTCGGCGTTATGCTCCTTGGCTTCGTATCAACGGATACGACCTGCGTCGCATGCCTTGAATCTGGACTATTCCTGTCAAAACGCGGCTCATGGAGGACCTAATCAGAGTTTCCCTGGCCCGCGCGGATTCCAACAAGGGTTGAATTCATGAACAAGCCTCGGGAAACCAAAAATCTGATTGTTGCGCTCGATATCGGCACATCCAAGATTGTGGCGATTGTGGCCGAAGTCACGCCGGATAATGCGATTGAAGTGATTGGCATGGGCCAGCATCCTTCGAGCGGCCTGAAAAAAGGCGTGGTGGTGAATATCGAAGCCACCGTAAACGGCATTCAGCGCGCTCTGGAAGAGGCCGAATTGATGGCGGACTGCAAGATTCGCGATGTCATCACCGGCATTGCCGGATCGCATATCAAGAGCTTCAATTCGCATGGCATGGTGGCGATCAAGGATCGCGAAGTTTCGCAATTCGATGTCGATCGCGTCATCGAAACGGCGCGCGCGGTGAACATTCCAATGGATCAGCAGATCCTGCACATTTTGACGCAGGAATTCGTCATCGACGGTCAGGAAGACGTACGCGAGCCGGTTGGCATGAGCGGGGTGCGGCTTGAGGTGAAGGTGCACATCGTCACCGGGGCTGTATCGGCCGCGCAGAACATCATGAAGTGCGTGCGCCGTTGCGGGCTGGAAGTGCGCGATCTGGTGCTGCAGCCGCTGGCTTCAGCCATGGCCGTGCTTTCGCAGGACGAAAAAGATCTGGGCGTGTGCATGGTCGATATTGGCGGCGGCACGACCGATATTGCTGTTTTTACCGGTGGGGCGATTCGCCACACTGCCGTGATTCCGATTGCAGGCGACCAGATTACCAATGACATTGCCATGGCGCTGCGTACACCGACCCGCGATGCGGAAGACCTCAAGATGTCCTATGGATGCGCCTTGCGCCAGCTGGCCAGTGTCAACGAAATGATCGATGTGCCGGGCGTGGGGGATCGTGAGCCGCGCCAGCTCTCACGCCAGACACTAGCTGAAGTCATCGAGCCGCGGGTTGAAGAACTCTATTCATTGATCCAGCGCGAACTGCGGCAAAGCGGATTTGAGGAGCTGCTGTCTTCCGGTGTGGTGCTGACCGGGGGCAGTGCAGCGATGCAAGGAATGGTCGAACTGGGCGAGGAAATCTTCCATATGCCGGTGCGGCTGGGTGTGCCGCATTATCACGGCGGATTATCGGAGGTCATCCGCAACCCGCGATTTTCGACTGGGGTAGGACTGTTGATTTCAGAGCTGGAACAGCGCAAGCGCAACGAACACGTGCGGTTGCATACAGCCAATTTCAGAGGGGTGTTTGAGCGCATGGCGTCGTGGTTCAAGGGGAATTTCTAGATCGTGAAAAGCAGTGGCAACAGTTTTTTTCTTGTTTCGAATGGGGCAGCATCATTTTTTAAGTTGTTTTACAGCAAAGGAGAGCAAACATGATTGAATTATTGGATACCCAACAACCGGAAGCAGTGATTAAAGTTATCGGCGTGGGCGGCTGCGGCGGCAATGCGGTCGATCACATGATCAACAATGGCGTACATGGTGTCGAATTCATCTGCGCCAATACCGATGCACAGGCACTGAAACGCAATCAGGCCAGAACCGTCCTTCAACTGGGAACAACGGTGACCAAAGGATTGGGCGCGGGGGCCAATCCCGATGTAGGCCGGCAGGCTGCAATCGAGGATCGCGAACGTATCGCGGAAATGATCCATGGCGCAGATATGCTTTTTGTCACGGCCGGGATGGGTGGCGGCACCGGTACGGGTGCGGCGCCGATTATTGCTGAAGTGGCGCGTGAAATGGGTGTGCTCACTGTGGCGGTGGTCACCAAGCCCTTCAGCTTTGAAGGCAAGCGCAAAAAAATCGCCGAAATGGGCATCGATGCATTGAAAGAACACGTCGATTCACTCATCATCATCCCCAACGACCGCTTGATGGAAGTGCTGGGTGATGATGTGAGCTACGAGGATGCCTTCAAAGCCTCGAACGATGTGCTGAATGGCGCCGTAGCGGGCATCGCGGAAGTGATTAACTGCCCCGGCCTCGTCAATGTCGACTTTGCCGATGTGCGCACTGTCATGAGTGAAAACGGTGTGGCGATGATGGGATCGGCCATGGCAAGCGGCGCAGATCGCGCGCAGGTCGCCGCGGAACGCGCGGTAGCCAGCCCGTTGTTGGAAGATGTCAGCCTGTCCGGCGCGCGCGGTGTACTGGTCAATATCACTGCCAGCCATTCCCTGAAACTCAAGGAAGTCCACGAAGTGATGAACACCATTCGCAGCTTCACCGCAGAAGACGCGACCGTGATCTTCGGCAGCGTCATCGACGAAAGCATTGGCGATCAATTGCGCGTAACCATCGTTGCAACAGGGCTGGGAGGATCGGCGACGCGCCAGCAGCCCAAGCCCCAGCTGGTGGTGGCTGCCCGCACCGGAACCGACGATGCAGTGGGCGCCATCGGACCGGTCGGCGCGGCTGTCAACTACAGCGAGCTGGATACGCCGGCCGTCACGCGCCGCCGTCGCGACGCGACCATCTCCGCCATGCAGCAATCCGGCGTGGAGATGTATGACATCCCGGCATTTTTACGCAAACAGGCAGATTGATTCAAGCGGAGAGAAACAAAATCGACAGGCGATGCGGATACATCGCCTGTCGGTATTTTACTTATTGATGTTAATGCAAATGCAAAGCAAACATTTCATGAAAATGGTTTTTCCAGCAACAAACCACTATTGTCATTCCCGCGAAAGCGGGAATCCAGCGACTTTGTGGGGCATTCGCTATAGCAAAATTTACAAACGCCACTGGGCCCCCGCTGCAGCCTGTCCTCGAATGCTTTTATCGGGGGCGAGGGCGACAAATTTTAGCGCTCGTGCGCCAAAACGGTGCGTGGATTTTTCATGTAGCGCTTGCAAATTCACCGTGTAATCATGCAGTCATGGCAACGCGCGCTGGCACTATTTCAGGATAACCAGCTTGCTGCTGCTGAGCAGCTGCTGGTTAGCGATGCGCAATGTGGGCACAATCCCAATGCCCTGAATCTATTGGGCCGCATCTATCTGCGCACGGATCGAGCTGGAAAAGCGCTTCGTTGCTATAAAAATGCATTGACCCTCGCTCCCCACCAGCCTGCCTTACTGCTGGGATTGGGCAATGCCCTGCGAGCGACAGGTGAGGTGCAGCAGGCGCTGGAGGCTTTCAATCAGGCCATTGCGACACGTCTGGCCTTTACCGATGCGCATTACAACGCCGCACTCTGTCAACGTACATTGGGAAATACATGGGAAGCCTTGCTGGGCTTTGCGCGCGCGTCGCGATTTGATCCCATGCTGTTCGACGCAGCCCAACAAGCGGTAGGGCTATTGGGCGAATTGGCGCGCAGCGATGTGCCCTTGCCGTCCGCGGAATTGCAACGCATCCCCGATGATTTGCCGCGTTTTTCGATCGTCATTTGCAGTATTGATACTGAAAAATTCAAAAACGTCAGCGACAACTACCGCCGATTGATCCCTGCCGACAAACTGGAAATCATCGGTATTCACGATGCGCGCGGATTAACCGAAGCCTATAACCGTGGCATTCGCGCCAGTCATGGAGACATCATCATTTTTTCCCACGACGACATAGCGATTTTGAACGATGACTTTGCGCCACGACTGGCCACTCATCTTGCGGAATACGATGCGGTCGGCGTAGCGGGTACCACCTTATTGACTGGGCCGGCTGTATTCTGGAGCGGTCATCCTCACACCCATGGCTGGGTAGCGCAAAGCGAAGGGGGCAGGACCAAATTTCGCGCACTGACATATACCTTGAATTACAAGCCCGTTTCTTCTATGCAGGCGCTGGATGGTGTATTGATTGCCGCAAAACGCTCCCTGTTTGACCGATTTCAGTTTGACGAAACCGTAAAAGGATTCCACTTCTACGACATCGATTTTACTTATGCCTTATATCGCGCCGGCTGCCAGTTGGCCGTGGTGCCGAATTTGCGCATTGTTCATTATTCGGAAGGCAAGTTCGATGCCACCTGGCAGCGCGCTTCGGAAGATTTCCAGAAGCGTTACCCTGAACTACGACAGGCACAAGGTATTTCCCATAGCTACGCGGCTGAACTTGAAAGCGAAGCGCAAGTGCAGCGCTTTTATGCCTTTCTGGAAAAGCTGGATCGCGAACTTGATTCACGTGGCGTAACTAACAGGAATTAGGCGGTTCAACCCGTTACAAAATTTGCATGTTTCTGCTCTAAAACAAGACTTACGCAAAACTGTTCCAGCAAGGCGCAGCGACGCAGGCAGTACAAGTTGTACGACCAGACGCTGCAACACAGCTGGGGCGGTTTTGCGTAAGTCCTATAAAAATTAAAACAAAAGCGCGCGATTATAATGTGGCAATGAAAAACAAAATGATTCTGCGCCCCGGCCAACTGACGTTGTCTACATTGCGCAAGCTGTTGCGCGAAGAGGTAACGGTCGAGCTGGCTGGAGAATGTATCCCGGCCATTGTTGCGGGCGCAGCGACGGTTGAAAAAATCGTTGCCAGCGGCGTTCCAGCCTATGGGATCAATACCGGTTTTGGTAAGCTGGCCAGTACGCATATTCCCGGCGATCAGCTCGAATCGCTACAAAAAAACCTGGTGCTTTCACATAGTGCAGGTGTGGGTCCGTTGTTGGCGGATGAAACGGTCAGGTTGTTGATGATTCTCAAAGTGATCAGTCTGGCGCGTGGATATTCTGGCGTACGCCCGCTGGTTATTGAGGCATTGCTCACCTTGATCAACCGCGGAATTTATCCATGCATTCCCGCTAAAGGGTCGGTCGGAGCCAGTGGGGATCTGGCGCCGCTGGCGCACATGACGGCGGCCATGATGGGGCTGGGGCAGGCGCGAGTAAACCAGCAAATCATTCCAGCTGCACAAGCGCTACAGCAAGCCGGGCTTGCTCCCTTGACGCTGGCGCCGAAGGAAGGGTTGGCGCTGCTCAATGGCACACAGGTTTCGACGGCCCTGGCGTTACAGGGCTTGTTTGCGATTGAAGATGTGTTTGCGGCGGCGGTATCGGCAGGAGCGTTGTCGATCGATGCGGCAATGGGCAGCGACGCGCCTTTTGATGCGCGTATTCATGCTTTGCGTGGACAGCGAGGGCAAATCGATGTGGCCCATGTCTACCGTGAGCTGCTTGCGGATAGCCAGATTCGTCGCTCGCATCAGGTGGGGGATAACAAGGTACAGGATCCGTATTCATTGCGTTGCCAGCCGCAGGTAATGGGGGCCTGTCTGGATGTGATGCGCGGTGCCGCAACCGTGCTGGAAATTGAAGCCAACGGCGTCACGGATAATCCATTGGTGTTTGCAGAATCCGGTGAAGTGCTTTCTGGTGGAAATTTTCATGCAGAGCCCATTGCTTTTGCGGCAGATCAACTGGCGTTGGCGATTGCGGAAATCGGTGCGTTGTCGGAGCGGCGTATCGCGTTGCTGATTGATCCGGCATTGTCCGGGCTTCCTCCTTTTCTGGTCAAGGAAAGTGGCCTCAATTCAGGCTACATGATGGCGCAAGTGACGGCTGCAGCCCTGGCTTCGGAAAACAAGACTTTTGCCCATCCGGCCAGCGTCGATTCGTTGCCGACTTCGGCTAATCAGGAAGATCACGTCAGTATGGCCACTTTTGCTGCACGGCGGCTGAGTGAGATGGCGGATAACAGCGCCGGGATTGTGGCCATCGAATTACTCGTCGCCGCGCAAGGTATCGATCTGCGTGCGCCATTACAAACTTCGCCTGCGCTGCAACAGGTGCATCGCACGGTGCGCAGCAAGGTGCCCTATTACGATCACGACCGGCTGTTGTCGCCGGATATTGAAGCAGCCCAAGCGCTGGTGCAGGCTGCCACTTTCCGGCCTGCCTGCGCATTCTTGTTGCCAAGCGGGTAAGGTGTGAGTAATAGTGCGGTAACCCTGTTTGCTGCATCGGCCCTGTTGCCCGAGGGATGGGGCGAGAATGTGTTGATTGAAATCGAAGATGGCCTGATCCAGTCCGTGAAGGTGCATGAACTGCCCGGTTCAGCACAATGTGCGGAGGGGGCAGTGGTTCCCGGTATGCCCAATCTTCATTCGCATGCGTTTCAGCGTGCGATGGCCGGGCTGACCGAACGTGCAGGGCCAAGCGGAGACAATTTCTGGGCCTGGCGCGAATTGATGTACCGCTTTCTTGAGCGCATTACGCCGGAAGATAACGAGGCGATTGCGGCGCAGTTGTATATCGAGATGCTGAAAGCGGGCTATACCAGTGTCGCCGAGTTTCACTACTTGCACCATGATCATCATGGCCAGCCGTATGCAGACCCGAATGAGATGGCCTGGCGTATTGTGGCGGCCGCCCAGCGGGCTGGCATAGGGCTGACTGTGTTGCCGGTTTTTTATGCCCACGCTACATTCGGCGGCGCTCCCCCACATTCAGGGCAAAAGCGTTTTGTGCAGACGCTGGATAACTATAACGCATCCGTTGCAGCGCTGATAAAAAAACGCGATACAGGCATGCTGCGCCGCGTGGGTATTGCGCCGCATTCCTTGCGTGCGGTAACGCCGCCTGAATTGCAAGCGGTCACTACTGCATTCCACGCGCTCGATAATACCGCGCCGATTCATATCCATGCCGCCGAGCAGATCAAGGAAGTAGACGACTGTCTCGCCTGGAGTCAACAGCGCCCCGTCGCCTGGCTGCTCGATCATGCATCACTGGATGCGCGCTGGTGCGTGGTGCATGCCACGCATCTTGATAGCAACGAAATTTTTCGTCTGGTGCGCAGTGGGGCGGTGGCGGGCTTATGTCCCACTACCGAAGCCAATCTGGGGGATGGCATTTTCAATGCAGGTGATTATTTTATGCAGGGGGGGGGGAATGGGGAAATGGGGAAATGGGGAATTGGCGGCGATAGTCACGTGGGAGCCGGACCTTTTGAGGAACTGAAGCTGATCGAATATGCGCAGCGGCTTCGCCACATGCGCCGCAACATTCTCACCACGCCGCACTGCGCTTCTATCGGCAGCGGGCTGTATCGGCAAGCGCTGGATGGTGGAGCGCAGGCATTAGGGCAGCGCACCGGCGCAATCCGTCCCGGGTGTCATGCTGATTTACTGGTGCTGAATGGTGACGATCCCGCACTTGCGGAACGCCATGGAGATGATCTGCTCGATGCAGCTATTTTTGCCCCGGCGCGGCGCCCGGTGCGTGATGTGATGGTGCAAGGCCGCTGGGTAGTACAAGACGGGCGGCACGCCGAAGAGGACAAGGTGTTTAAAACCTATCGTCAAACGTTACGCAAACTGCTGAATTGATGATTTCCCCTGTCTTTGATTCGCTATGGATTAACGCCCGCATTGCGACCTTATGTGGCGGCCGCTACAGCATCATTCCGCAAGGCGCGCTGGCTGTGCAAGGCGATCGCATTGCGTGGATTGGCGCGATGAGCGATCTTCCGGCCGACGTGCCGACTGCGGAGACGCACGACTGCAACAATGCCTGGATAACGCCAGGTTTGATCGACTGTCATACACATTTAATATTCGGCGGCAATCGCGTGCACGAATTCGAGCAGCGTCTGAATGGGGTCAGTTATGAAGAAATAGCTCGTTCGGGCGGGGGCATTTTTTCTACCGTGCGGGCCACACGCGCCCAGACTGAAGACACGTTATTTGCATCGGCGGCGCATCGGTTGCAAACCTTGATGGCAGAGGGGGTGACAACCGTGGAAATCAAGAGTGGCTATGGTCTTGATCTGGACAATGAATTGGCCATGTTGCGTCTCGCCCGCAAGCTGGCAGCGCGTTTCCCGCTCACGATTCGCACCACTTTTCTCGGCGCACATGCAATTCCAGCAGAATTTTCCGGGCGAGCGGATGCCTATATCGATTATCTGTGCGAAGCGGTGCTGCCGGTTGCTGCACAAGAGGGCTTGGTGGATGCGGTCGATGCATTCATGGAGTCCATTGCATTTAATCGCGAACAGGTCACGCGTTTATTCGCTTGTGCGGCGCGATTGAAGTTGCCGGTCAAGTTACATGCCGATCAATTGTCGGATGGCGGCGGGGCATTATTGGCCGCACAACATCGCGCCTTGTCTGCCGATCATCTCGAATACGCAAGCGAAGCCGGCATTGTGGCCCTGGCTGCTGCACAGACGGTGGCGGTGTTGTTGCCCGGCCCCTTTTATTTTTTGCGCGAAACCCGCTTGCCGCCAATTGATATGTTGCGCCGTCATGGCGTACCGATGGCGGTGGCCAGTGATCTGAATCCCGGTACGTCGCCCATCGTTTCCTTGTTGGCCAACATGCATATGGCGTGCACCCAGTTTGGATTGACGCCTGAGGAAGCGCTGGCCGGAGTAACCATTCACGCGGCGCGCGCGCTGGGATTGGCGCAAACTTGCGGGACGCTGGAAGCGGGCAAGCGCGCCGACTTTGTGCTGTGGAATATCGATTCCCCCGCAGAGCTTTGTTACTGGATGGGTGGCATTCATCCCCAACAAGTGGTGCGCGGAGGGAGGTGCTTACATGCCTGAATTATTCACTATTCAAACCGGGGCCGCGCCCTTGATCGTCAATATGCCGCACGCTGGCACTGTTTTACCACCGGCCCTCGAAACCCGGCTGACCGAGGCCGGGCGGGCGATGCCCGATACGGACTGGCATGTCGAAAAACTCTATAAATTTGTATCGGCGTTGGACGTGACGTTGATGTGTGCAACCCATTCGCGCATCGTTGTCGATCTGAATCGCGATCCTGCCGGCACGGTGTTGTATGCCGGGGCCAGCAATACCGAAATTTGCCCGACTTCAACATTTTCCGAAGCACCGATCTACATAGCGGGACAACAACCCCAGGCAGATGAAATCGAAGCGCGGATAGATCAGTACTGGCGCCCCTATCATCAGCGCTTGCAGAGCGAAGTAAACCGGATCAAAGCCCACTATGGTTACTGCATCCTGATCGATGCCCATTCGATTGCCAGCCGGGTTCCGCGATTTTTTTCCGGCAAACTGCCCGACCTTAATCTGGGAACTGCCGATGGCCGAAGCTGCGATTCCTCGCTGGCTGCGCAGACATTTTCTTTAATGCAATCAATGCAAGAATTTACCGCTGTACAAAATGGGCGATTCAAGGGGGGGTACATCACCCGTCATTATGGGCGGCCGGAAGAAAACGTACACGCGTTGCAGCTTGAACTGGCACAATCCTGTTATATGGATGAGTCTAGGCCGCATGAATTCAATGCACAGCAGGCTGCGCCGTTGGTTCGGCTGCTCAAGAATTGGATTGAACAGGTTTGTTGCTGGAAACCTCCCGGCAGTGTGCTCATCCAGAAGAAAATAAACTCCCCGTATGGTTGAGGCCATGAACACTTCCACTCCTGCCCGCTTTGCTGTTTCGAAATACGATCGTCGCCTTTCACTGCAGGAGGTGGTGGAGGCGCTGAATGAAGACGGGATGCTGGCAAAAAACGATGCCACCCGGATCCTCGATGAACAAAAGACGCGGCGCTCGGAAGCGCACCCGCTGGTTATCATCAGCGAGGCGCGGGTTCGCTCACAAAAACCGCCACAACGCAATCTCGACATCGAAACCCTGACGCAGTGGCTGGCGCTGCGAGTCGATATGGCCTATTACCATATCGATCCGCTCAAAATTGACCTGTCGGCAGTGACCGACGTGATGTCCTCGGACTACGCGACCAAGCGCGCCATTTTGCCGGTTGAAGTCAATGGCCGCGATGCAGTCATTGCCACCAGCGAACCCTTTGTGACCAGTTGGGAGCGCGATCTGGCCGAAATGTTGCATCTGAAGATCAAACGCGTACTGGCCAATCCGGTTGATATTGCCCGTTATCTGGGCGAATTCTATAACCTGTCGCGTTCCGTAAAACGCGCGGAAAAAACCGGCTCCACGGTCAGCAACATCAATAATTTCGAACAGCTGGTGGAATTGGGCAAGGCAGGACGCCAGCTTGACGCCAACGACCATCACATTGTCACCATCGTCGATTGGCTGTGGCAATACGCCTTCGATCAGCGCGCCAGCGACATTCATCTCGAACCGCGCCGCGAACTTGGCTTGATCCGCTTTCGCATCGATGGCGTGTTGCATCAGGTCTATCAAATTCCCGCCACGGTCATGGCGGCCATGACTTCTCGCATCAAGATTTTGAGCCGCATGGATGTGGTTGAAAAACGCCGCCCGCAGGACGGACGAATCAAAACGCGCACTGCAGATGGCGGTGAAGTGGAATTGCGGCTCTCCACCCTGCCGACAGCACACGGCGAAAAACTGGTCATGCGGATATTCGACCCCGATGTACTGGTACGCGATTTTTCAGAATTGGGTTTTTCACCAGAAGATAACGAAAAATGGCAGGCCCTGGTTAAAAGCCCGGGAGGAATTATTCTGGTAACCGGGCCAACGGGCTCAGGTAAAACCACTACGCTTTATTCCACCCTGAAACAGTTGGCGACGCCCGAAGTGAACGTTTGTACGATTGAGGACCCGATTGAAATGGTGGTGTCGCAGTTCAATCAGATGCAGGTGCAACCGGCGATTGAGCTTGGATTTGCAGAAGGTGTGCGGGCCTTGATGCGCCAGGATCCGGACATCATCATGATCGGTGAAATTCGCGACCTGTCGACTGCGGAAATGGCCATCCAGTCCGCACTGACCGGCCACCTGGTGCTTTCCACCCTGCACACCAATGATGCCCCCACAGCAGTAACGCGATTGCTCGATCTGGGCGCGCCGGCATATCTGCTTAATTCGACCCTGCTGGGTGTCATGGCGCAGCGGCTGGTGCGCACCCTCTGCCCGCATTGCAAGGAAAAGGTGCCTTTTACCGATCACCGCTTGTGGAGCGATGTAGTCACACCTTGGAAAGGTGAACCGCCGCGCGACATATACCGGCCCGTAGGCTGCCTCGAGTGCCGCATGACCGGTTATATGGGCCGCATTGGCATCTATGAAATTATGGTTCTGGATGCGCCTACGCGACAGCTGATTACCGACAAGGCGAGCCTTGCGGCAATTACCGAGCAAGCCTATAAATCGGGTATGAAAGCATTGCGTATTTCTGGCGCAATGAAAGTGGCGCAGGGGGTAACGACGCTGGAAGAAGTATTGAAGGTTGCCCCTCCGGCTACAATTTGATGATGATCTCTAAAGGCAATACGTATAGTCGATTGAAATGACCTATTGCAAGTATTGAAAAATTTTATTTGCCACAGCGGAAGAAGTGCGGCAAAGTAGATTTTATGGCTGAATAAGGAGATTAAAAATGAAAGGCAAACACACATCCATTCCCATCGATATTGGTATCGCCGAAAAGGACCGCGAAAAAATTGCTGGTGGATTGTCACATCTGTTGGCGGATACCTCCATCCTTTATCTGAAAACCCACTATTTTCACTGGAATGTCACCGGCCCCATGTTTCAGACGCTGCACCTCATGTTCGAAACGCAATACAACGAGCTGGCGCTGGCTGTTGACTCGGTCGCCGAGCGGATTCGTTCATTGGGCTATACTGCGCCGGGAACTTACAAAGCTTACGCAAAACTATCATCGATTCCGGAAAGCGAAGGGGTGCCTGAAGCCACCGAGATGATCCGCCTGCTGGTGCAAGGGCATGAAGCGGTGGCACGTACTGCACGCAAGGTTTTCCCCGCTGCCGAAAAGGCAAACGACGAATCCACTGCAGATCTATTGACTCAGCGTCTGCAGATACACGAAAAAACAGCATGGATGTTACGTTCGTTGCTGGAAAAATAAGCATCTTCCAGATTTTCCTAGAAATTGGTTGTGTCTTACCAGATCCCCCTGCGGGATTGGCAAAACATGGCTCATGGAAAATTTGAAGAGCGGCTTCTTAAGGCTGACCAAGGAAGAAGTAAAACATGGTACTGCGTTCCTTCGTACGGCCATAACCCAGATAAAGCGGACCAAGGAAGGTATCAAAGCCGGCAAAAATGCTCAGTGAATTCTTGCTGTTTGTACCCGATAACGACTGGAAATTTTCCGATACCCGGCCCATTTCTGCTGAAAACCCGAGATAGAGGCTACGGCCAAGCGGGTTCTGCAGGTCACCTATTTTCCGGTAATAGGAAAGGCGCCCAAAGCTGATTGATTCGCCGAGCAACTCCCCAGGTCGGTAACCTGAAAGTTGCAGAAATCCACCCAGTGAGAACTGATCGAAAACGGGCAATGGCTCATCTTCTTTACGCCAGCTTTTGCCATACCGGCCAGCAAGTGCAAAAGTATGTGCACCCCAAGAGTAATGGTCAGCATAATTCAATTCCAATTTTTGATACGCATTGGAAGCGGAAAGCGATTTGAGATTGGCATAATAATCCAGGCTCAGCGTGCGTCCGGAGCGGGGGAAACTAAGGTCGTTCAAATTGTCGAATACACTACGCAAGCGCACTGCGCCATATTTGGTTTGCCGCTCTGGCAACAAAAAGCCGATATTGGCCTTAGCCTTGGCGTTGCCGCGCGTCACCCCTAGTGTTGCAATGGCATTACGCCCCAGGTTGATGCCCAGATCGGTGCCTATGGTGCTCGAGGCAATTTCATATTGGCCAAAGCGTCGGCCACTATCGTAAACATCGATCGGACGGCGGGAAATTTCAATGCCGGGCCGGATGCTGAATAAACTATCGTTCCACAGGGGTTGATAAAACTGTGTGGCAAGGCGACGGTCGCGGCCGATTTGCAAACTATGGTGCCATTCAGCACCAGCCTCGTTAAGCTGCGTTTGCTGGTAACGCATCAGCAGATTAAAGCGGCCTTCCGCAGTGGAATCCGCTGACATATTCAGGGCAAAGCGCAGGTAGTTAGGTCCCCATGGTTTCTCACGCGCATTGACAGTCAATATTTGGCGGCTATTTTCGCTGAGCAGGCTGTAATTGACCCGTTCAAAATAGCCCAGCCCGAAAACCCGGCTGATGCCTTCATTGATACGGGGGTAGTCAACTTTTTCACCGGGCTGGATATCGAGCGCGCGCCGGATACTATCGTGGTTTATTTTTTCCGCCCCAGCAATGCGGATTTCATCGATAGGCTGGTCAACTTGACCGTCTGGAAGCGCTCGTTGAGCGATATTCGTCTGCCAGGCCGAGTAGACCATCGGCGGGAGGCTGTATTGGGAAAGTGTAGTGCTCATTTCCCGAGCTGCTTTTTCTCCTATAGCGATCGCCTCGGATATACGGAAAAAGTCACCGGCTGAAATGGTTTCAAGTGGGGGAGAAATCAAAATATCGTTCGGCTTAAGTGCCGCCAACGAAGCCCCTACATTTTGTTCGGTCAGGATGTTGATCATCTGCAAGCTGATATCGACGATCGAGCGTAGTTCGCTGCGTTTCAGCAAAGGTGTACCCAAATTCACGGCAATTACAATAGTTGCACCCATTTGCCGGGCTACATCTACCGGGAGATTGCGCGTCAGGCCGCCGTCGAAAAAAACCCGTTCACTGGTTTGATATGGGGCAATCGCTCCCGGTACAGACATGGAGGCACGCATCACATCGGTCAAACGTCCCTGGTCGAATACCACCATATGCCCGGTTTCACCATCTGTTGCAACAGCCCGGAATGGAATAGGCAGTTTGTCGAAATCGGACACCGATTGCGAATAGCGGGTGATTTTGCTGAATAAAACATCGAGTTTCTGCCCAGAAATGGCTCCCGGGGGCAAATACAGCGTGCCATCCTTGACACCGATCTCCAGCTTGAGTAAACGAACTTGATCTTCCTCTTTGCGCAAAAAACTGCGGTCGGCGCGCGGCGACGTATCGGTCAGCAAATCGTCCCAATCAGCTTCGGTGAGCCGTTCTTCAATCTCTTTAATCGGCGTGCCCGAGGCATACGCCGCGCCGACCAGGGCACCCATGCTGGTACCGGCAATGCAATCGATCGGGATGTGTAACGCTTCAAGCACTTTCAGTACCCCGACATGCGCGGCGCCCCGGGCACCGCCGCCGGAGAGTACGAGGCAAATTTTGGGCCGCGCAAGCGCTTCGGTTTTAATTTCCGATTGCGTCCATCCATTGCACGATAGAAAGGCAAAAATGAAAATGGGCAGACTGCGAGTAATTATTATCAGGAGCTGGGAAAACATGCAAAGGGGTGGAGTCAGAAAGAGTTTGGAAACAAACACTAGCCTATTTTAACGCAACAAGGTTTGAACAACAGTTTGCATACCGTGCAATTTTCAAAAATAAAGAGTTCCCGTGGTGGTGACTTGAAGTTTTTTTGCAGGGGTTCGACTCTTTGGCGGGAGTCTGACGGAAATGGTTAACAAGACTGTCCGTGTTTTAAAGTCGCTTATCGATATTTTTTAGAAATTACACTAGAGTCGCAAGAACTGACTGAATGAATGGTGCTTTGGCATCAGTATAGGCTGCCCGGTCTTCACGAAATTCTGTCGCCAGGCGTTGTTTAAGCTGTGCATACTGGGTAACTAATTCTGTATTTGCGAGCAGCGCATTGCGAAATGCCAGATGGTTTAACCAGAAGGGCGTGTCTTTTACCACCGCGTGAATGTGGCAGGCGGGGGAATCGGATGCAGCCTTGTTAAAAAAGCGCCTTTGTGGAAGAACGTGTTCGTGGTGGGGAAAATATTCATACCCCAAGAGTGCCAGTTGCTGAATGCAACCTTCTATTTCCACCAATGATGAGGCACCAATTATGATATCGATAATTGGCTTGGCAGCCAGACCCGGTACCGCGGTGCTACCGATGTGCTCTATGGTGCAATCAGGGAAAATCGATAGAAGGTCTGCGTATTCTGCCGCGAAAAGAATCGGCCACTGGTTCGAGTAGTCCGTGATAACGACAGGCGCTGCCTTGATCATAAAAGCACTATCAATAAAGGCAGCATCTAGAGACTATCCGGTACGCCGTCAAAAAAATCGACAACTCCAGTCTCCAGAGAATACTCCGCACCGATAACGAGCAGTCCGTCGTTCTGAATTAGCCGTTCAAGCACCTGCGATCCATGCCGGAGATGGTTTACCGAGGCGCGAATATTGGCGCGAACGGCATGTTTGACCAAAGCATCTGGATTGTTTTTGAGGTCGGTTTCGACCAAACTTTCCACAGAAGGCCGTATCCGGTCGACAATCGCATGCAGATTGCGTGAGTGATTTTCAGCGGGCTGGCGCAATCCTTCGAGGGTGGCCAGAATGGCTCCGCACTGCGAATGACCAAGCACAACAACCAATCGCGTCCCGAAACGAGACGCGGCGAACTCGACACTGCCCACTTGCGAGGGGGCCACGATGTTGCCGGCAACACGAATGACAAATAAGTCTCCGAGACCTTGGTCGAACACGATTTCCGCAGGAACACGTGCATCGGAACAGCCGAGGATGATTGCAAAGGGCTGTTGTGGCGCAGTCAGATCGACCCGCCGGGCTTGGTTCAATATGGCATAAGTGCCACGCACATTTGCGGCAAAGCGGAGATTACCTTCCTTTAATTTTTTGAATGCTTCGCTTGCAGGAATCATTTTTCTCTCAACTTTTGTGTTTTGGCCTGTGCATTTTATCAAACGGTTTTCGGGATGCGAAACCACGCCGCATACAGCGCGGGTAAAAATAACAGCGTCAGCAATGTTGCGATGAACAAGCCGCCCATGATAGCGACGGCCATGGGGCCAAAGAAATCCGAGCGCGTCAGCGGAACCATGGCCAGAATGGCTGCCAGCGCAGTTAACGCGATGGGCCGCAGCCGTCGCACGGTGGCTTCGACAACGGCGTTAAAAGGCGGATGGCCGTCCTGAATGTCCTGTTCGATTTGATCGAGCAAAATGATTGTGTTGCGCATGATCATGCCGAACAAGGCAATCGTTCCCAGCATGGCGACAAAACCGAACGGTTTGTTGAAAATCAACAGGAAGACAGCCACCCCGATCAGACCCAATGGGGCGGTCAGCAAGACCATGATCACCAGCTGAAAGCTCATCAACTGGATCATCAGAATGGTTAGCACCGTGAGGAAAAATAGCGGCATGCCCGCATTAATGGAAGATTGACCTTTGGCACTTTCTTCAACCGCGCCACCAATGTCGATGCGATATCCGGCGGGCAGGGCCGCACGAACTGGTCCCAACAGCGCTTCTACCTGATTCGTGACAGTAGCGGGCTGCAGCCCTGCCTGGTAGATGTCGGCACGTACGGTGATGGTGGGGAGGCGGTCGCGGCGCCAAATCACGCCTTCCTCGAATTCGTAACGGATTTTGGCGATTTGCGCGAGCGGAACGGCTTTGCCCGTGCGGGTTGGCACAGCGAGGCTTTCCAGCAGATGCAGGCGCGCGCGTTCGTCAGCGGGGCCGCGGATTAACACTTCCACCAGTTTGTCGCGCTCGCGGTAGGTGGTGGCCTGGAGACCGTTGAGTGAGGTATTGAGAAAGGTCAGCAGATCTTGCGAGGAAACACCGAGCAACCGCGCCTTGGGTTGATCGACCTCAAGTTTTATGACCTTGGCGCGTTCGTCCCAGTCGAATTGCACATTGGCAAGACCGCGGTTGGTACGCATGATGTCGGCGACTTGTACGGCAATCGCGCGAATGGTGGGGATATTTTCGCCCGATACACGGAACTGTACGGGAAAGCCGACTGGCGGGCCGTTTTGCAACTCGAGCACGCGGGTACGCAGTTCCAGAAAATCGGTTTCGAATAGCGCAATGAGTTTGTAACGCAACTCGTTTCTGGCTTCAATGTTGTTGGGGGTGACCACAAACTGGGCAAAACTGGTGGCCGGCAATTGCTGATCGAGCGGGAAATAAAAGCGCGGGCTGCCGGTGCCGACATAACTGACATAATTGACGAACAGCGATTTTTGCGACTCCAGATATTTTTCAAGTTTTTTGACCTGAGCTTCCGTAGCTGCAATTGAAGATCCTTCGGCCAGTTTCAGATCGACCAGCAATTCAACACGCGTTGAAGAAGGGAAAAATTGCTGCTGCACAAATTTGAAGGCGAACAGCGCGCCCGCAAACAGAAAAATGGTCATCGCGATGACCGTCTTGCGGTGCACCACACACCATGTAACGGCACGATGGAAGCGGCGATAGAAGGGTTTGTCATATACGTCGTGCTCGACGGAAGCGGCCTGCCGATCTGCGTTGGCAGGCTGTGTCGTGTTTAAAGCGGGAGCGCTTCTAAAACGCCGTGGAATCAAGCTGCGAAAAAAACTGTGCAGGCGTTGCATGCGCGCTGAAGTCACCGGTACGCCGTTGCGATAATTAGGCAGCAAATGATAGCCGAGATAGGGAATGAAGATGACGGCGGCGAACCAGGAGAGAATCAAGGCAATCGAGGTGACCTGAAAAATCGAACGCGTGTATTCGCCAGTGCCCGATTTGGCCGTGGCAATCGGTAAAAAACCGGCCACAGTAACCAGTGTCCCGGAAAGCATGGGAAAAGCGGTCGAGGTATAGGTGAAACTGGCAGCGCGTGCTCGATCCCAGCCCTGCTCCATTTTTATCGCCATCATTTCGACGGCGATAATGGCGTCGTCTACCAGCAACCCCAGTGCCAGAATCAGCGCGCCCAGGGAAATTTTGTGCAGCCCCACGTCGAACAGAAACATGAAGAAAAAGGTGAGCGAAAGCACCAAAGGAATCGATAAGGCCACGACCAGCCCAGTGCGCAGGCCCAAGCTGAAAAAGGTAACGGCCAACACGATGATCACCGCTTCGGCCAGCGAGCGGATGAATTCCTGAATGCTGTCGTGCACCGCCTTGGGTTGGTCGTTGACGCGATGCAGTTCAAGGCCGACGGGCAGGTTTTGCGTCAGGTGCAGCAGCGCGCCATCGAGATTGCGGCCCAGCGCGATGATGTCGCCACCCTGACGCATCGATACGCCCAGCCCCAGTGCCTCCTGGCCCTGAAAACGCATTTTGGTAAAAGGGGGGTCGGCGAAGCCGCGTTTAACCGTGGCGATATCGCCGATCGTGAAAACACGGTTGTTGGCGCGAATGGTGAAGTTGCGAATGGCCTCCAGGCTGTCGAATGCACCGGTGGCGCGCACAAAAATTTTGTCGCTGGCGGTTTCAAATGCCCCGCCGGGGGCGATGGCATTTTGTGCCTGCATGGCGGCCACGATAGATGCGCCATCGATGCCTAGCGTGGAGAGTTTGATATTGGAAAGCTCGATAAAAACTTTTTCTTCCTGTTCGCCGATTAGCTCGACCTTGGCGATGTCGGGCAGGCGCAACAATTCGCGGCGCACCCGCTCGGCGTAAAGCTTTTTATCGGCATAACTATAATCTTCACCGGTAATGGCAAAGATATTGCCGAAGGTATCGCCGAATTCGTCGTTGAAAAACGGGCCTTGCGAGCCGCCGGGGAGTGTCTGGCGTATATCGCCGATGCGCTTGCGCACCTGATACAGTGTTTCCGGCACGGTTGTTGCCGGTGCCGCATCGTTGATGGCGAAAAAAATCAGCGATTCGCCTGGGCGTGAATAGCTGCGTAAATAACTGACCTGCGGGACTTCCTGTAATTTTCTTTCCAGCCGGTCGGTGATTTGTTGATCGACTTCCGTGGCCGATGCGCCCGGCCAGAGAGTGCGGATGGTCATGAATTTGAAAGTAAACGGCGGGTCTTCCGATTGCCCCAACCGGCCATAGGCAAAGATACCCATGAGTCCCATGACGATGATCATGTACAGCACCAGCGGCTGGTGTCGCAACGCCCAAGCGGACAGATTGAAATTTTTCATGCGGCCGGTTTAACGTGGCAACGGGACAACGGGCGCAGGCAGTCCGCTACCGGTGACTTGCGGGTCCGTTACCGGTTTGACAATGTCGCCCTCGCGTAATTTATGTACGCCTGCAGCAACGATCACATCGCCTGCCTTCACGTTGCCTTTGATCAATGCTACCGTTTCCCGGTATTGCAGAACGGTGACCGGTTGCAGACTGATTTTGCCGTTCTGCGCAATGCGCCAGACACCTGTTGTTTTATCTTTGACATAGAGCGAAGATAAAGGCACAGCCCATGCCGCATTTTCATTTTGATCCATCCAAGCGGAAAATCCGGTCATGCCAAGCTGGACGTTAGCGTCGGGATCGAGCAGTGTGATGCGTACTGGATAGGTGCGGGTGACAGGGTCCGCCGCTGCACCGATTTCGCGCACGTTGGCCGCATAGGGTTTGCCAGGCTGGGCCCATAAAAATATCTGTACCGCCTTGCGTGCATTTTCGCGAAACGCGACAATTTTGGATTCCGGGATGCTGACTGCCAACTCCATTTCTGCGGGGTTAGCCAGGCGCATCACTGCCTGGCCGGGTGAAACGACTTGTCCCACTTCAGCCAGGACTTGAGTGATCACGCCGTCCTGACCGGCGTTGAGCGTGGTGTAGGCAGACTGGTTGGTGGAAATGCGGCTCTGCGCCTGTGCCGACGCTAAGCGGGCGTTGGCACTTTGTGACTGACTGCGCTTTTGATCGAGCGCTGACTGGCTGATAAAACCTTTTTCAAACAGATTTTGATAGCGTTTGTATTCGGCTTCGGCATAGCGGGCGTCGGTTTCACTGGCGGTCACGCTGGCATGGGCGGCATCGGCTGCCAGGCTGGCGTCCAACGGATCGAGGCGTGCCAGAGGCTGACCTTTTTTGACGGTTGTCCCTTGATCTGCCAAACGTGCAGTGATTTTTCCGCCGATACGAAAAGCCTGATCGGCTTCATGACGGGCGAGAATTTCACCCGGGTAAAGCACGCTATCCATCGCGGTATTGGTGGAAAGGGTGTAAGTCAATGCGGGGCGGGGCGCAGGGGCCGGTACTTCCTGTCGGGAGCAGCCACCGCAAAAAGACACAGTAACTACGACAGGCAGAAGAAATTTTTGGGAAATGAGGCCCATGGAATTTTTTATCGATTGTTGGAAGTGTGTGGAAAGCGCAGGGCAACTTATTATGAATCGATGAGCCTGTCAATGCGTTTCATCGAATGCAATGTGATATGACAAATTCAGCAAGTGGTTCGGGCTCGTCGAACAGCCTCGACCCATTGAAGCCTATGATCGCGAGCCTCTGTATGTGGCATAGTGGGAGTAAATGTCCGTTCCTTGCGCCAGCGCGCAGCGATTTCATCCTGATTCGACCAAAATCCTACCCCTAATCCCGCCAGATAAGCCGCGCCAAGCGCAGTGGTTTCGGTAATCTCGGGCCTCACAACGGGTACGCCGAGCAGATCAGCCTGAAACTGCATCAACAGATTATTAGCTGCGGCGCCGCCATCCACGCGCAATTCGCTTAGGGTAATCTCCGCATCGCGGGTCATGGCCGTACAAAGATCAGCGCTTTGAAAGGCAATGCTTTCCAGCGCAGCGCGGGCAATATGCGCACGCGTAGAGCCGCGCGTCAGTCCGCAAATGAGTCCACGCGCATCCTGATCCCAATAAGGCGCGCCCAAACCGGCGAATGCCGGAACGAGATAAACGCCGCCGCAATCGGGAACACTGGCGGCCAGTGCTTCGACTTCGCTCGAGTGGGCAATGATTCCCAATCCATCGCGCAGCCACTGGATCGCCGCGCCTGCCACAAAGACACTTCCTTCCAGTGCGTACTCGGTATGTGTGCCTATCTGCCAGGCGATGGTCGTCAACAAATTATTTTTGGAAACGACGGGTTTATTCCCTGTGTTCATCAACATGAAGCAGCCGGTTCCATAGGTATTTTTAGCCATGCCCGCCTGCTGGCACGCCTGTCCGAACAAAGCCGCCTGTTGATCACCGGCGATGCCGGCGATGGGGATACCGGCAGGCAATCCGCTGCATGCTGTTTCGCCGATGACACCGCTGGAACTCACCACGCGCGGCAATATTTCGCGGGGAATTTCCATTAACCCCAGCAATTCTTCATCCCACGCTAAAGTATGGATATTGAAAAGCAGCGTGCGCGAGGCATTGCTTACATCCGTGACGTGTACCTTACCGCTAGTAAGATTCCAGATCAGCCATGAATCGATGGTGCCGAACGCCAGTTCACCTGCTTTTGCGCGCTCGCGGGCATGCGGGATATGATCGAGCAGCCACTTTACTTTGCTGCCGGAAAAATAGGCATCGATCACCAGGCCAGTTTTTTCCTTGATAAGCGGGCCGTGCCCGGCAGTTTTTAGTTCGTCGCAAAAGGTGGCCGTACGCCGGTCTTGCCAGACGATGGCGTTGGCGATGGGTTGTCCCGAAGCGCGCTCCCAGATCACCGTCGTTTCGCGTTGATTGGTAATGCCAATGGCACGGACCGGATGAGCGGCACTCGCCGCGATCACTTGCGCAGCCATATCGCGCTGGGTGGTCCAGATTTCATTGGCATCGTGCTCGACCCAGCCGGGGGCAGGAAATAACTGCCGGAATTCGCGCTGGGCCGTATGCAGAATGCGCCCATCATGGCCGAACGAAATGGCACGGGAACTGGTAGTGCCCTGATCGAGGGCCAGGATGGAGGTCATGTGCAAGGTACATCAAGTGAATTGTCGAAATACTACCATTGTGCAAAATGCGCCATAATAAATTATGGGTGTAAAAAAGATTGGGAGGAAATAATGGACAACTTTAAAACCGGTTTGCTTATACTGGTAGGAACCCGCAAAGGCGCTTTTTTTCTGCATGCCGATGCACAGCGAAAAAAATGGCGCGTAGATGGGCCGCATTGTTTCGGTCAAGTAATCAACCATGTTGTGTTTGCGCCGGATAGCAAAACGCTGTTGATCGCAGCCAAAGCGGGTCATTTAGGGCATACCATTTTTCGTTCTACCGATTTGGGTAAAACCTGGGTCGAGTCGACGTCGCCTCCCGCTTTTGCGAAATCCACAGTCGATCCGCGCACAGTCAATCATGTTTTCTGGTTGACGCCAGGCCATGTTTCCGAGCCGGGTATCTGGTATGCGGGTACGTCGCCGCAGGGATTGTTTCGCTCCGAAGATGATGGTGTGACGTGGAAGGGAGTAGACGGTTTTAATTCCCATCCGGATCGTCGCAAATGGACGGGTCCTGACAATGAATCGCCCCCCGACGGGGCGACATTGCACTCTATCAATGTCAATCCTTTTGATGTCAATCATCTTTACATCGGGATGTCGGCAGGCGGCGTATTCGAAAGTTACGATCGTGGCAAAAGCTGGCGGGCGCTGAATCAGGGTTGTGCCGCTGATTCTATCCCGACGCCTGATCCGGAATATGGTCACGATCCGCATTGCCTGCGGGTGCATCCGGCTGTAAATGATGTGGTTTACCAGCAAAATCACTGCGGTATCTATCGTTTGGAACGCACCCAAAATCGCTGGACACGTATTGGGTTGAATATGCCTTCCGAGATTGGTGATATTGGTTTTCCGCTGGTATTGCATCCGCGCGACCCTAAAACGCTATGGGTATTCCCCATGGATGGCACATCGGTCTGGCCTCGTACTGCCATAAATGGCAAACCTGCTGTTTATCGTTCAACCGATGCCGGTGAATCCTGGCAGCGGCAAGATAAAGGTTTGCCCGCAATGCAGGCCTGGCACACGGTGAAGCGTCAAGCGATGAGCGCCGATCAGCATCGTAAAGTGGGATTGTATTTCGGCACCACCAGCGGCGAAGTATGGGCGAGTTTCGACGAGGGTGAAACATGGCAATGCCTCATGCTGCATCTACCGCATATTTATTCGGTCGAAGCGTACACGCTATGAGCACTTTTTCGTTTGAACTGACGCAAAATTGTTCCAGTAAGGCAAAGCGACGCAGGCCGTACAAGTTGTACGACCAGGCGCTGCAACGCAGTTGGGACGGTTTTGCGTAAGCCCTGTTTATGAAAGTACGATTGCCCAGCCCCTTGCAGAATTACACCGGTGGGCGCGCAGAAATCGAGGCCGACGGCCAGTCACTCGATGAGTTGCTTTGGGATCTTGATCGGCGCTATCCGGGTATCCGTTTTCGCATGATCGATGAACAAGGAAGTGTGAGGCCGCATATCCGCTTGTTTGTCAACGCAACATTACAGCGCTCGCTGCAAGTGCCATTGAATAAATACGACGAGGTCATCATTGTGGCAGCATTATCGGGAGGATGACCTCGTCCTGATAGGCAAACTGGTTTAAGGTTCCTTAGAACGTGTTCATAATCTTCGTAGCAGTAACGCTAAGAAAGCCAATGAC